>JAITLL010000018.1 GCA_031277915.1 Acinetobacter sp. | reverse complement strand
AAAGCACCTGTTGAACTCGTAACGCCACCACATACGCCTGTTCCATTCTCTCCAGTTTTAGAAAAAGAATGGATTCCAAGTGTAGAGCGTATTGAGCAAGCTGTGCGAAAAACATTGGAGGCTTAGGATGAGCGAAATTAAAACGCTGGAGATCCCGAAATGGGGATTATCCATGGAAGAAGGCACGATTGCCCAATGGCTGATTAAAGAAGGCGATAGCTTTAATAAGGGCGATGAAATTTGTGAAATTGAAACCACAAAAATCGTCAATGTATTAGAAGCGCCTTTTGCAGGAACGCTCCGTAAAATTTTGGCGAAAGACGGGGATACTTTACCCGTCGGTGGTCTTATTGCGGTATGTGCTGATAGTGAAATTTCTGATGCAAAAGTTGAAAAGTTTATTGCCTCACTAGGCGGTTCTGCGGCTAAGGCCCCTGAAGCACCTTTGGAACAAAGCGCAGTGGCAACATCTGCACCTGTTGTTGAAAAAGCAGAACAGCCACAGACTCCAGCAGCTAGCGCTTCAAATCCTGTAAAGGTCGCTAAGGGTGACTATGCTGTACCGGAGTCATTACAAGGCTATCAAACATCTGATGAATTGTTTGCAACACCGCATGCGTTAAAGCTTGCAGAAAAGCACAATGTAAACTTGGCAAAAGTCACAGGTACGGGGCGTGAAGGACGCATTAGTGTTCAAGACATCCAGAAAGCTGTGCAAGCTGCTGGAGGTCAATGGCCAGATATTAAGCAACAAACTCAAGCTAAAGTGGTTAAATCTACTGCTGACGATAGTCGAGTTTCAGCGACACCTGTGGCACGCCGTTTAGCAAAACAATGGGGCATTAATCTAAATGATTGCCGTGTCTCAGGTACTCGTGGTCGGGTCTGTAAAGAAGATGTTGAGGCGGTTTACTACCGTAATAACCCTGCATCGGTAAATGAACAATCTGCACAATGTGCTGCTCAACCACAATCGACAATCACTACTGTCGCAATGAATAGTATGCGTAAAGCGATTGCTTCACGGTTACAGGCTGCAAAACGTAATGCACCGCATTTCCGCTTAGTGGTCGATCTAAACGTAGAGGCTTTGCAAAATTTACGTAAACAGATTAATGAGACTGTTCCACAAGTCAAACTTTCAATTAATGACATGCTAATTAAAGCAGCTGCCGCGGCATTGATTAAAGTACCTGAGGTAAACGTTCAATTTGATGAGGCGACTCAATCAATTTTACAGTTCTCTCAAGCGGATATTTCGGTGGCTGTAGCGATTCCAAATGGTTTAATTACACCCATTGTAAAAGCCGCAAATCAAAAATCGTTAGCGCAGATTTCTGATGACATGCGTGATTTGGCAACCCGTGCCAAGACTGGCAAGTTACAACCTGACGAGTTTCAGGGAGGCAGTTTTAGCATTTCAAATTTAGGAATGTTAGGTATTAAACAGTTCGATGCCATTATTAATCCACCGCAAGGTGCAATTATGGCATTAGGTGCTTCTGAATCACGTGCTGTTGTTGAAAATGGCAATGTAGTAGTTCGTGAGATTGTCACAGCGACGTTGTCTTGCGATCACCGAGTCATTGACGGTGCAGTTGGGGCGAAATTCTTGGCCAGCTTTAAGCAGTTTGTTGAAAACCCAGCTTTAATTTTGGTGTAGGAGACCCCGCATGTCAGAAGCTCAATTTGATTTAATTGTGATTGGCGCGGGACCGGGTGGGTATGTGGCTGCAATTCGTGCAGCCCAGCTCGGGTTAAAAACCGCAATTGTAGAAGAGCAACATTTAGGTGGAATTTGCCTAAATTGGGGCTGTATTCCAACTAAAGCTTTGCTTGCAGGCGCAGAGCTTGCAACCCAGTTTAAACATGCCGGACAGTTTGGTTTTCAGGTATCCCAACTCGATTTTGATATTCAAAAGCTTGTACAGCATAGCCGACAAGTGTCAGCTCAATTAGTACAAGGCATCGATTACTTGCTGAAGAAGAATCAGGTAACTGTGTTTAATGGCCGTGCTCAGCTGACGGCTAAGGAAAAACTTGAAGTGACTGATGCTCAAGGTAACAGTCAGGCTTTGAGTGCGCCCCACATCATTTTAGCAACTGGAGCTAAAGCTCGACATGTTCCTCAGCTTCCTGTCGATGGAACGTACGTCTGGAGCTATAAAGAAGCGCTTGTTCCAGAGCAGTTACCAAAAAGTTTACTGGTTGTAGGCTCAGGTGCAATTGGTAGTGAGTTTGCCAGCCTTTATCAAGACTTGGGGTGTCAGGTCACGCTTATTGATTTAGCTAAACAAATTTTACCAACCGAAGATGCAGAAGTTGCTCAATTTGTCAGAAAGCAATTTGAACAAAAAGGAATGAAAGTCTTAACCGATGCTGTCGTTCAAAGTATTCAAATTGAAAATGAGCAAGCTCACTGTGTGATTGAAACGGCAAATGATGTTCAAACGCTTGTTTTTGACCGTGTGCTTTCGGCAATTGGTGTACAGCCTAATACTACGGGGCTAGGGCTAGAACGTTTAGGTGTAGAACTGAATCCACAAGGTTTTGTGGCAATTGATGACTATTGTAAAACCAACGTAGCAGGGTTGTATGCCATTGGCGACGTTGCTGGTGCACCGTGTCTTGCCCATAAAGCAAGTCATGAAGCCATGATATGTGTCGAGAAAATTGCTGGCGTGGTAAACGTACATGCACTCGACCGTAGCCAGATACTAGGTTGTATTTTTACGCATCCACAAGTGGCGAGTATTGGTTTAACGGAAAGTGCAGCAAAAGCACAGAACTTACCTATACGAATTGGTAAGTTTTCTTTAACTGCAAATGGCAAAGCTTTGGCAATTGGCGATGCATCTGGTTTCGTTAAAACGGTGATACATGCAGAAACGGGTGAATTACTTGGTGCACATATGGTCGGTCATGAAGTGACCGAACACATCCAAGGCTTTGCGATTGCCAAATATCTAGAAGCAACTGATGAAAGTTTAGCTCAAGTGATTTTCCCGCATCCAACATTATCAGAAGCCATGCATGAATCCATTTTGGACTCAATGCAACGAGCGATTCATATGTAGAAATTCTACATTTACAGGAGTTGAACATGGTTAAGGGATTAAAAAATAAAGTCATTTTAGTGACTGGGGCAGCTCAAGGCATTGGCCGTGGGATTGCCCTGCGCTTGGCGCAAGAAGGAGCACATATTGCACTAGTCGATATGAAACAAGATCGATTGAACGATGTGCAGCGGGAAATTCAGGCTTTAGGTGTAAATGCGAGCACATTTATTGCCGACGTAAGTGACCGCGAGCAAGTGTATGCTGCTATAAATCATGCTGAGCAGACACTTGGCGGGTTTGATGTCATGATTAATAATGCTGGAATTGCACAAGTTCAAGCGATTGCTGATATCACACCGGATGAATTTCAAAAAATTGTTGATATTAATATTGGTGGCGTGCTGTGGGGAATACAGGCTGCTGCTGCAAAATTTAAACAACGCCAACATAAAGGTAAAATCATTAATGCTTGCTCAATTGCAGGCCATGATGGGTTTGCTTTACTCGGTATTTACTCGGCAACCAAATTTGCAGTACGTGCACTCACTCAAGCTGCGGCAAAAGAATATGCCAGTCATGGTATTACGGTAAACGGATATTGTCCCGGAATTGTCGGAACAGACATGTGGGTTGAAATCGATAAACGTTTTGCTGAAATTACGGGTGCTGCAATTGGTGAAACTTATAAAAAGTATGTGGAAGGCATTGCTTTAGGTAGAGCACAAACACCAGACGATGTAGCCGCATTAGTTGCTTTTCTGGCAAGTGAAGATTCGGACTATATTACAGGTCAATCCATTTTAACAGACGGTGGAATAGTCTATCGCTAAAACAACATCCTGAATTGAGGGAGATAATAATGAAAGCAGCACGTTTTTATGACAGAGGCGATATTCGTATTGAAGATATCCCTGAACCAGAAGTCACTCCCGGCACTGTAGGTATAAAGGTAGCTTGGTGTGGAATCTGTGGTACAGATTTGCATGAATTTATGGAAGGGCCAATTTTTATTCCACCATGTGGACATCCGCATCCTATTTCAGGTGAATCTGCGCCAATTACCATGGGCCATGAATTTTCAGGTGTGGTTTATGCCGTAGGTGAAGGTGTTGATGATATTGAAATTGGTCAACATGTGGTCGTAGAGCCATATATTGTGGCGGATGATGTACCGACTGGACCGGGCGATAATTATCATCTTTCCAAAAATATGAACTTTATTGGTTTAGGTGGTCGTGGTGGTGGTTTATCGGAAAAAATTGCGGTTAAACGCCGTTGGGTGCATCCAATTTCCAATAAAATTCCATTAGATCAGGCAGCCTTAATTGAACCGTTATCGGTTGGTCATCATGCTTTTGTACGTAGTGGCACTAAAGCAGGTGATATTGCTCTGGTTGGCGGTGCAGGACCAATCGGGTTATTGCTTTCAGCAATTTTAAAAGCGAAAGGGCTTACAGTCATCATTACTGAGCTAAGTGCAAAACGTAAAGAAAAAGCCAAAGAGTCGGGAGTCGCAGATTATATTTTAGACCCGTCAGAAGTTGATGTCGTTTCTGAGGTCATGAAAATTACCAATGGCGATGGTGTCGATGTCGCGTTTGAATGTAGTAGCGTTAATAAAGTATTAGATACCTTGGTTGCGGCAGTGAAACCAACAGGCGTTATAGTTATTGTTTCGATTTGGAGCCACCCAGCATCAATTAATGTGCACAGCGTGGTAATGAAAGAGCTTGATGTACGAGGCACCATTGCCTATGTAAACGATCATCAAGAAACCATTAAACTGGTCGAAGAAGGTAAAATAAATCTGGAACCTTTTATTACCCAGCGTATTCAACTTGATGATTTGATTTCACAAGGTTTTGAAACCTTAATTCATAACAATGAATCAGCCGTTAAGATTATTGTACATCCATAAATAGACAGTTAAGCCTATAAAAAAGAGCGATGATTCGCTCTTTTTTTATTAAAGTAAATTGTTATTTTGGGCTTCAATAATAGGGGGTAATGGCTGTCCTAAAGAGCTTAGAGACTCTCGTTCAATTAAACGCACAATAGAATCGAGCGGTAAATCATTTTCTTGCAACCCAAAAGGTTCTTCAATTTGAGCACTTAAGGCATCTAAACCTAAAAACATATAAGCGATTAAGCCGACAATAAGTGGTGTCCAGATGCCTAAAGCTGCTTCAAGGCTAAACGGTAATATGAAACAGAAACAGTAAACAGCACGATGCAAAAGTACTGAATAAGAGTAGGGCAAAGGCGTACCAGCAATGCGGTCACAACCTGCCTGAATGTTTCCTAATTCAACAATGTGGCGATTAAGTGTGCTATAGATAATGTCACTAATTTCACCATCTTTTAGTACTTTAACTAAATCTTTTTGAATATTTTCGAGTACAAACTGAGGCGCATTAATATGCTCATTTAAATAATTAAGTGAAGAGTTATTTAAATAGGCATGCTCAAGAAATTTGGTTGGTTCAACTGTTTGTTGACGTAAACGATCACGCAATAAATTACTAAAAATTAATACCTGATGAATTAAATGTTCACGTTGTTCATTAGATAAAACATGGCTATCTCTGACGATATGTCTGGCATTGGCAATTAAAGCACCCCAAAGTTTGCGGCCTTCCCACCAACGGTCATAACACGCGTTATTTCTAAAACCTGTACAAATCGAAAGAATCACACCGAAGATCGTAAAACCAATTGCGGGTACAGTAGGAATTTGAATCCAATGATAATAAGAGAGCCAGACTACACATGCTGAAATAAGGACAACAAAACTCAGTGCAGGTAAAACCTTGGGTAAAATTGTTCCTTTCCATGCAAATAACAGTTTAAACACATTACTTTTATCACGAACAATCATACGAAGCCTTTGAATTAACAGACACAACCAAGTGCAATATGATACGCCTGAGATGAACTAAATACCTGCCTAAAGCTTATGTTTTTGTCTATATCGCCAAAGAGTCGTGCGACTAATTCCAAAAATATTGGCGACCATATTCAAATTGTGATTATATTTTTCTAAAGCTGCTTGTACATTTTCCGGATTAAGTTCCGTATTTGTGTCGGGTAATTTAACGTAATCCTCAGCATTTAAGAGCTCATTCGGTAAGTCTTCAACTTCAATTTCAACCTTACCATTGGCCATGGTTAAAGCATAAAGCAATGTATTTTTAAGCTCACGAACATTTCCCGGCCAGTCATAGTTAAGCAAAATCTGCATAGCTTTTTGATTGACGTGTCGAGGCATCGTGTCGAGTTGGGTTGAGCTTTGTTTTAAAATTTGATCGACAATGAGAGGAATATCGACTTTCCGCTCTCTAAGTGGTGGTATAAAAATTGGAATTACGCGTAAACGATAGAGTAGATCGTGACGGAAACGCCCAGCCTTAGCTTCTTCGCGTAAAGCTTTATGTGTTGCTGTAATAATTCGGACATTGGCCTGAATCGGTTTTTCACCACCGACTGGAGTAAATTCACCTGTTTCTAAAACCCGTAATAATTTAGCTTGAAGCTCTAAAGGAATCTCTGCAATTTCATCCAGAAATAGTGTTCCGCTTGCGGCACGCTCAAACACGCCTTTATGGTCACGAATTGCTCCTGTAAAAGCACCTTTAACATGCCCAAAGAGTTCACTTTCCAAAATATTAGAATTTAAAGCAGCACAGTTAATCGCTACAAAAATCTTATTTTTACGTTGGCTATAATCATGAATTGCTTGTGCTACAAGTTCTTTCCCACTACCAGATTCGCCGCGGACGAGCACTGGAAACTCAGTAATTGCTACTCTCTGAATAATTGAAAACATACGAGCCATTTCTGGTGAGCAACTATTGAAAACTTTAGCCAAGTCTTGCAATTGGTCTGTTAACTCTGTTTCAGCAAGGTCATTCTCTATACTAACGGGCTGTAGAATATGCAATTTCCCGATAATGCGATGCTCTGCGATGTAAATATCATGTTCTTGATAGATAAATCGCTTTCTCATTTTAGGAGTATTGATTTCAAGATATTGATTGTGATGATCCTGAGTAAGCGCTGCCATACTCTCAACAGAAATATCGTCTGTGTTAAATTTATAGTGAATTGCGTGAGTCGATGTGTCTGCTAAAAACAGACTCGCACTTGGAAATAGAGCTTTAAGCTGCTCAAATAAAATATAAAAATCCTGTTCTGACTCAAAATTTAACTTTGCCATTTCATGTGTTTCACTATCGTTTCATTGAAACATACTCGAGTTTCAAAGGAACATCAAGCTGATGTTTATATTCCTAATATAATTTTATTTTTTTATTAAGTATTTGATTTTTATATTTATTATTTAATTTTAAATAATTGGCATCTTATTTGCAAAATATAGGAAAGAAATAAATTATTAGGGTATAAATCATGTTCTTTAAGCAGTTTTTTGAACAAGAAAGTTCGACTTATACATATATGCTTGGATGTGAAGAAACACGAGAGGCTGTTTTAATTGATCCTGTTGCATCAGATATTGAGATTTATGCAAAAGAATTAGAGCAGCATCAATTTACGCTCATCTATACCTTAGATACACATGTTCATGCAGATCATATTACTGCTGCAAACTTACTTCGTGAACGTTTTCATTGCAAATCGGTTTTACACCGAAACTCTGATGTAAATTGCGGAGATATTTTAATTACAGATGGTTGCACGCTTAAACTGGGCAACCATAGTATTGAAGCACGCTATACCCCAGGCCATACCAATGCTTGTACGAGTTATTTGGTAGGAAAAATGGTTTTCACTGGTGATGCATTATTAATTGATGGCTGTGGTCGAACTGACTTCCAGCAAGGTAATGCAGGCACACTTTTTGACAGTATTCATAAACAACTTTTTAGCTTGCCTGACGACACTCTTGTGTATCCGGGACATGATTACAAAGGTCGTTTGTCTTCAACAATTGGTTATGAACGTTTAAATAACTCACGCTTAGGTCAAAATCGCTCGCGTGAAGATTTTGTTAAATTAATGAATAACTTAAATCTGCCATATCCAAAACAAATCGATAAAGCACTACCTGCCAATCAGGCCTGTGGCTCAATTTCACAATTATAAGGTGGCAATATGGAACTTAAACGAATTAATCAAGATTTTTATGTTGCTGGCCAGATTAATGCCGACGATATTGCAAAAATTGCAGATCAGGGAATAAAAACTCTGATATGTAACCGTCCAGATGGGGAAGGTGCAGATCAACCCAATGTAATTGAAATTGAAGAAGCTGCTCAGCAATATGGCTTAAAAGTGATTTATCAGCCTGTGACCAGCGGCAAAATTACTGACCAACAAGTTGCCGAGTTTAAGCAGCTTTATCAGAATGCCCAGAAACCTGTTTTAGCGTATTGCCGTTCTGGTATGCGTGCAATCAGTTTATGGGCTTTGGCCGAAGTTGCTCCAAAAGATGCAGCACTGTTAGTTGAATCGGGTAATAAACTTGGTTTTAACTTAAAAGGCCTAGTTCCACGTATTTTAAAACGAGATCATGAATCAGCCACAATTCCTTGTTATAGCGTTGTGATTGTTGGTGCTGGAGCAGCTGGAATTTCTGTTGCGTCTAGTCTTTTATGCCGTGAACCTAACCTTGATATTGTCATTATTGATCCGGCAGACACGCATTATTATCAACCGGGTTGGACCATGGTTGGTGGTGGTATTTTTAAACCACAAGTAACAGCACGCCCTATGGCAACTGTGATTCCTGCAAAAGTGAAATGGATGAAAGCAGCAGTTGCCGGATTCGACCCTGAACATAATCAAGTAATTTTGGAAGGATGCCAACCCATCCAATATAAAGCATTGGTCGTCTGTCCTGGTTTAAAACTGAATTGGCATGGAATTGAAGGTCTAGTCGAAACCTTAGGTAAAAATGGTGTGACGTCTAACTATCGTTATGATTTAGCGCCGTATACATGGGAATTGGTGCAACAACTAAACGGTGGAACGGCAATTTTTACCCAACCGCCTATGCCGATTAAATGTGCGGGTGCTCCTCAAAAAGCAATGTACCTTTCAGCCGACTACTGGTTAAAGCAAGGCAAACTCAAAGATATCTCTATCCATTTTTATAACACTGGTGCTGTTTTGTTTGGTGTGAAGGAGTATGTACCCGCACTCATGCAATATGTCGAAAAATATGGTTCTGAACTGCACTTTAACCATCAACTTGTCAAAGTAGATGGACCTGCAAAAAAAGCATGGTTTAAGGTGGTGAATGATGAAAATGCAGCATTGGTCGAAACAGATTTTGATATGTTGCATGTTGTTCCACCCCAACAAGCACCAGACTTTATTCGTGCCAGTACACTTACTGATGACGCAGGCTGGGTGAGTGTGAATCCTCAAACCTTACAGCACACAGAACATGCCAATGTTTTTGCTTTAGGTGATGTAATGAATGCGCCTAATGCTAAAACTGCTGCTGCGGCAAGGGCACAAGCTCCAATCGTTGCTGTGAATGTTATAGCCCAGTTCAAAGGTGAGCAGAACTTCTGTGAATACAATGGATATGGCTCATGCCCACTCACGGTAGAACGTGGAAAAATCGTTCTGGCTGAGTTTGGTTACGGCGGTAAATTACTTCCAAGTTTTCCAAAATGGGTAATTGATGGGCAAAAACCATCTCGTTTGGCTTGGCTGCTTAAAGAGCAGATTTTACCGCCGATTTACTGGCAAGGCATGCTCAAGGGCCGTGAATGGATGGTCAAACCTGAGCGAGGATAAGTAAAGCAACGCTTTACCCGAGCGCAAGACGAGAGCTGTGCTCGAGTTAAGAGGATAAACAAAGCAACCTTTGTCCTGAGAAGCGACTAAAGCTTCGCAAGAAGTCGATAACTATGTTCGAGTTAAAAGGCTAAGCAATGCTTTACCTGGAGATGTGGTTGAAGCTTCGCCAGAAGATGAGAAATTGCTCACTCATCAAATGGCAGTCCACCGCAAATGAAATATATGCAATTTTAGGCTTTTGATATGTTATTACTTATCGTTGAAGGCATTGTGATTGGTTTTTTACTTGGTCTTACTGGTGCGGGTGGCGGTATTCTTGCCGTACCTGCACTCATGACAAGTCAAGGCTGGACAGTGGCTCAAGCAGCGCCGATAGGATTGCTCGCTGTTGCGCTCTCTACCCTGATTGGAACCATTGAAGGCTTATTTAAAAAGATTGTGCGTTATCGTGCTGCTATCTGGATTGCTATTATCGGTACACCAATGGCCCATATTGGAATCTTAATAGCTAACACGATTTCACCTATCTGGCTCATGTTAATGTTTAGCTTGGTCATGTTTACAGTAGGTTATCGACTTATTAGTAACCGAGTTTCCGATTTCCATAACCCACCTTGTCAGGTTAACCCAAGTACTGGGCGATTTATCTGGAATTTTAAAACTGGCGGTGTACTTGCTGGCATTGGAATTATTGCGGGGCTTTTAACTGGTATGCTAGGTGTTGGTGGTGGTTTTGTAATTGTACCAGCGCTTAGAAAAGTCACAAATTTGGATATGCATAGTATTGTTGCAACCTCACTTATGATTATTTTTCTCATTAGTGGCATAAGTATTGTGATGCATATTGCAGAGGGTTTTCACTATCCGGTAGCCATTACCAGCGCATTTGCTCTAGCATGTATGGCAGGTATGTTATTAGGTCGCAGAGCTATTCGTTTTATTCCAGCTCCTATTGTACAAAAAGTCTTTGCTTTAATGGTTTTTGCTGTCGCAATTTATATGGTCATTAAGATAGTTAATCTAACAAATATCTAAGAGATATAGTATTTTAACCATCTATATAAATAGCAATTTTCTAAAGACAAGATGTTAAAATTATCTTAGGAAAATTGATTTAAACCATTTAAATTTTTGAGAAAGCGAAATGAAGCGAGTTAACGTGGCAATTTGTGGTTTTGGACGTATTGGGCAACAAATTGCAGAGCTTCTTTCAAATCGATCGGCATATTATCAACAAAAATATCAAATTGATGTCCGTTTAGTGGGTGTCTGTAACTCATCATCAGGTTTAATTGATCAAGAAGGTTTACAAGCTGATAAATGGTTAGATAAAACACAATATCAACTAGGCCTAACAGAGCAAAAGTTTTTAGAGCACGTTCAAGCAGATGTCATTATTGAGACTGGACCTAGTGATTACGTGACAGGTGGAAAAGGCCTATTTTATTTAAATTATGCTTTAACACATAACATGAACGCGATTGCTGTATCTAAAGGTGCTTTAGTTGTAGAGGGCAAAAAATTAATTAACTTGGCACATCAACACAATAAAAAATTATTTTTTAGTGGAGCGACGGCTGCGGCTCTACCGACAGTTGATTTGTTTGAATATAACTTGGCGGGCTGTCAAATTTTAGAAGTTGAGGGTGTTTTTACCGGAACCACAAATTTTATTTTAAATGATATGTTGCAACATGAATGTGAGTTTGTAGAATCGCTTGAAAAAGCTCAAGCAAAAGGTATTGTAGAACCTGACAGTTCTTTCGATGTAGATGGATGGGATACTGCAGCCAAAATTACGATACTGGCAAATACTGTTTTGGGAACTGATATAAAAATTCAGGATATTCCAAGACAAGGAATCAGTCATGTGACTGCCGATCATATACGTGATTGGAAAAATGAAAATCTCATTCCTCGTCTGGTTGGTTTTATTCATATTAAAAATCAGCAAATTCAAATAGGTGTTGAATTACGACTAGTCCCGACAAATCATCCTTTTGCTCATTTGCAAGGTTCAAATAAATGCATTCGGGTGTTAACTCAAGAAATGGGTGAACTTGTTGTAAGTGGAGGAGCATCTGCACCCTTAGCCACAGCGGCCGCAGCTTTAAAAGATTTCGAGTTGATGCTAAAAACTGGCTGTTAAAATCAATTATGATTTGTAAAAAAGCAGGCTTAGGCCTGCTTCTCACAATTTTTTTGACTGTTAAATAACTTTTTTCCAATTTCAAATTTACTAAACATTAAGTAGTTGCCAAGTAAGATTAATAAAATTCCAAATACAGCATTTAAAGTCCATACATATCCTTCAAAGAAAGTAGAAACTGTTAAAGCAACTAAAGGGAAGAGCAACGTGCTATAGGCTGCTTTGGCTGCACCAATTCGCCCAACCAGAGAAAAATAAGCAGAAAACCCAATAACCGTACCAAATACAGCCAAATAAAGTACCGAGCTTAAAAATGGGAAATTCATCGGAGGCATTAAATTTTGGCCAGTAAATAAAGCTAGACTTAACATCACTAGTGCACCATAGGTCATGGCATAACAATTCGTTGAAAAAATATTTAGACCACGTTTTTGGTGCCTAACACTAATCATATTCCCTAAAGAAAAACCGTACGTGCCTATTGCACACAGCCCAATACCCATTAATAACTGCGCATTAAACTGGCTATTAATGAGGTCATGCCAAAAGAGTAAAACAATACCACCTAAGCCTAAAAGTGCAGCTGGAGCAAAGTTTGGCGAAGGCTTCTGTTTAAAAAAGATAAGCGCATTAATGGCATTAAAGAAAACAGCCATTGAAAAAATGACGGACTCTAAACCGCTGTTTACATATTTAACTGCGGTATAAAAACAAATAAAGTTTAGACCAAAAACACAAAGTCCTTGCAGCATACAGAACAAATGGTCTTTAAAAGCAATTCGCTGTAATTTCCCTGAAAATAGTAAAGCGACCCAAAGTAACAAGGCTGAAATGGCAAAACGCCATAAAATTGCGACGACAGGTGTTGCATAATGGCTCTGAACGGCAATTCCAATCCATGTTGTTCCCCAAATCAACACCACTGCAACATAGAGTAAAATATTCATAAGTTCATCCTCGATTACCAAATTTAAGTATCTAGGAGTACTTAATTTTTCACGTATATATTCTTGTGTTGTACATGCAAGATCTTGCGTTTTTATAGATCTAAACTAGCTGAATTGTGCTGAATATGGTTAACTTAAGCTCAATGATATTCGTTTTAATTTTGCATGACCTATCAAACTTTAGAACAGCTACAGCAATCTAAAGCTAAGCTTCACGAAACCGTGGTGCTTGATGAAAATATGCAACTTGCATTTTGGTCTAATCAGCAAGATCGTGTAAGTGTTTGTAGTGATCATCACACTTTAAGTCTTTATATTCAAGATGGCTATGAAAGCTATCAAAAAACACCTGCGGGCTGGAAAAATGGCGGTGGGCCGGGTCGTTTTTGTTTGTTGCCTGAGCATCAGGAGTCGACTTGGGACATCCGTGGTGGGCTTAAATTCGTTCACTTGTATTATACTGACCAACATTTGCGTGATGTCGCCGAAAAAATATGGGACAAAGAACCTAATCAAATTGAACTAAACGAAGTTGCCTTTAGTGATGACGAAAAGATTCGAGCGCTATATCAGTTCTTTTTGCTAGATTGTGATTGGCAAGATTCTTCAAATCATTTGCAAATGAGTACCACTGCCAGTTTATTGCTAAATCATATAATTCGAAAATATAGCAATGTTCAATGGCAACAGCCTGCCATTAAAGGAGGCCTTGCTCCTCATAAACTAAAATATATTCAAGAATGGATTGAAGGTCATCTAGATCAAGCGCTGACTTTATCAGACTTGGCAAATGTTGTGAATTTAAGCGAATACCATTTTGCTCATATGTTTAAACAGTCCATGAATATGGCACCTCACCAATATGTCATGCAAAGACGCTTAATTAAAGCAAAGGGGTTAATTCAGTCATCTCAGCTTTCTTTACAAGATATTGCCTTAGTGTGTGGTTTTAGTTCAGCGAGCCATTTAAGTCATCGCTTTAAACAGTTTTATGGTATGAGCCCTTCACAATTAAGGTAAAGGACTCCTTATAATTTTTTATAAAAGATAAACAATTAAGCCAATCAGTGCTGATACAAAAATGACGTACAGCACGTTAACGTTAAAGCGGAATAGAGCAATAAATGCTGCAATGGTAATGATGGCTGAAATAGCGTCAAAGTGACCAGAAAAGCCGTGTGGCCATAGCACGTGATAACTAAAAAATAATGCCAGATTTAAAATGACACCGACTACTGCTGCGGTAATCGCAGTGAGTGGCGCCGTAAACTTAATTTCATTATGCGTAGATTCAATAAAAGGACCACCAGCAAAAATAAAGATAAATGAAAAAAGAAAGGTAAACCAAGTCACAATGACAGCACCGAGTGCTCCAGCAAAAAATAGATGTTCAGCGCCAAGTAATGAATGATTTACTCCACCTAAAAAACCGACAAAGGCAACGACCATAATGAGTGGGCCGGGTGTTGTTTCCCCAAGTGCCAATCCATCAATCATTTGAGTAGGTGAAAGCCAACCAAAATGATTTACAGCACCTTGATACACGTAAGGTAAAACTGCATATGCACCCCCAAAAGTCAGCAATGCAGCTTTAGTAAAAAACCAAGCCATTTGAGTATAAGAATGATGCCATCCAAAATATGCGCCTAAAGCTAAAATTGGCAATAGCCATAAAGCGAATGCCACAAAAATAAGTTTAGCTAACCGCAACCAATGGAATTTAGCATGCTCGGGTGTCGGGGTATTATCATCAATTAAAGCTATACCATAATCTTTTGAGTTGGTTTTATGACTAGCGGCTGAAAAAAGTAGCTCAGGATATTTTTTACTAACTAAATAACCTGCAATACCTGCTGCTAAAACAATAAGAGGAAAAGGAAGTTTTAAAGCAAATATCGCAAGAAACGCAGCAATTGCGACCAACCATAAAAACTTATTTTTAAGTGAACGACTGCCTATACGGTAAGTTGCATGAAAAACAATGGCGGTAACGGCAGGCTTGATCCCGTAGAAAATGCCAGCAATAACAGGAACGTCACCAAATTTTATATAGACCCAAGACAGTCCAATTAAAATAAATAAGGAGGGCAATACAAATAGAATACCTGCAACTAATCCTCCAGCAGTTCTGTGCATGAGCCAACCAATGTAGATTGCTAATTGCTGTGCTTCAGGGCCGGGTAACAACATACAGTAGTTAAGGGCATGCAAAAATCTTTTTTCAGATATCCAGCACTTTTGCTCAACCAGTTCCTGATGCATTACAGCGATTTGTCCAGCTGGCCCCCCAAAGCTAATAAAGCCTAGCTTGAGCCAAAATAAAAAGGCTTGCCAGAAGCTAACTTGCTTAACACTTGCAGGTAAAGGGGATTTCTCATTTTGCATTTTTTATCCCATCAAAAAATTGATTTATATAGTTCAGCAGTACAAATTAGTAATTGCGAATGAATTGAGCAGATTAGAGATGTACTATGTAGTTATAAGATACAGAACAAAAATGAATTTCTTATTATTTTAAAAAGATATTCTTCTAAAAAACTTTAGAAGAATATCTATCTTTTAGTTTTTAGTGATCATGTTCTAAATAATCTGGATTTTTCGGAAGCGCAAGGCTACACAAGAAACAGATAATGAGCATAACAATAACATAAACAAAGAATGTGTTTTCAATTCCAGCGGCTTTGAATTGCAAGGCAACAGAAGGTGCTGAGCCACCAAACAGCGCATTGCCTACGGCATAAGAGAAACCTACACCTAAAGCTCGTACATGAGGTGGGAACATTTCAGCTTTTACCAAACCACTAATGGAAGTATAGAAGCTGAGTAACATCATCATGAAAATAAGTAGCAATGTAATGATAATCGGCGAGTCAATATAGCTACGCATTCCGATAACCATGACTGGATAGATAAAAATTGCAGATAATAAGCTAAAGGCCAACATTGAAGAACGTCTGCCAATACGGTCAGAAATTGCACCAAATACAGGTTGAGCACACATATAGACAAATAGTGCGAAGGTCATGATATAACCAACTGTTTTTCCATCCATCCCTAAATTAGTTAAGTAAGTTTTTGAATAAACAGTTTCTACATAAAATGTTAATGAACCAGCAGAAGTATATCCGACCACCAATAAAAAGGTTTTCCAATGCTTTTTAAAGAGTTCCCTTAAGCTGCCAGACTCTTTACGTTCACTGTCTTGATGAGAAAGCGTTTCTTCTAAGCGACTCCGTGCGAGTAAAGATAGAATTGCAGCAATACCACCAATAATGAACGGAATACGCCAACCGCCATCAAGTAATTGTTGTTCACTTAAAAACGTTAATAAAATTACGCCGAGTAAGCTTGCGAGTAACTGGCCACCAGAGAGGGTGACATATTGGAAAGAGGAGTAAAAACCGCGTTGACCTTTTAAGCCTAATTCACTCATGTAGGTCGCAACGGCACCATATTCTCCACCTACAGACAAACCTTGAAGCAAACGAACAAGGAGTAAAAGAAAAGGTGCAAATAAGCCAACTTGTTCATAAGTCGGTAGGGCTGCGAATAAAAAAGAACTTAATGCCATGAGACAGATTGAGATGATCATCGACTTTTTACGGCCATGTCGATCTGCAATACGACCAAATAACCAACTTCCAATCGGGCGCATAAAGAAGCTTGCAGCAAATACACCCCAAACATAAATTGATTTGGTCGTGCTATCCATATCTGGTGCGGTTAAAGCTTGAGTAAAGTAGGTAGCAAACACTGCATAAATATAAAAATCAAACCATTCAACTAAATTACCAGAAGCTGCACTTACAATCCCACCGATCCTGCTACGTTTTTCTTCCTGAGTATATGTCATATTTCTTCCATCATTTTGCAGACAAAAACGAGGAATTTTTTTGGTTATGCTGAATAGAAAATAGAATGAACCTTTAAATATCACTCAATCCTGAGCATGTCCTTAAAATTCCTAACAATTCATTTTTTCTAATTTTAAAATTCAATTCTAGTACGATTACGTCCTTTTGTTCGATTTAAAGATAAATTAACCAATGATCGAACATTTCCTTTCATTCAATTTGATAATGAATTGCATTTAAAATCATTGAGCTAATTTTAAAAATATATCTATTGTTAAATTTCTCCTGACTCCTCTAGTTTTGAGCTTAGTTTCATTTTTGCTATTTTGTAATACTTAAAAAGTTATAACCTCAATTTCAAAGAAAATAAAAGAAATTTATATATTGATAAGTAAGTGCATAAAAGTTGCATCAAATTCACTTAATCGAAAAAATACAGAATGTGTTGTTTCTCAATATGGGTGCCTGTATTCTTGCGTGGCTGAAAAATAGGGCACATAACCGTTTTTTAGCTTTATAAATTATGCTCGCTATGGCAGGTAACTATTCAATGGAAAGACGCGCGTTAAATCTTCACTTCATGACATGCTCTAAAACAGCATTGGCTTCATCTATTGCACTTATAACATCTGTAGTTTATGCAAATGAAGCGGAGGTTTCACAGCTCCCAACCATTACCGTGAACGCTACACAAAATATTGATGCGCTATACACCTCAAAGAAAGTTAATCTATCTGGTTTTCAAACGGGCGATGTAAAGAAAGTTCCTGCCTCCATTACAACCATTACTTCTGAGCGTCTAGCAGATCAGCATGCAAAAACGCTGACTGATGTTTTTAAAAATGATTCATCATTAGGCGATGGCTACGCTGCTATTGGCTATTATCCAAACTTTGTCGCTCGTGGTTTCGCACTCGATTTAGGTTCAAGTTATCTCATTAATGGCCACACTATACGTGGTGAGCAAAATGTTGCTTTAGAAAATAAAGAGCAAGTTGAAATCTTAAAAGGTATTTCTGCGATTCAAAGTGGAATGTCGACACCCGGTGGTGTGGTTAACTACGTGACCAAAAGACCTGCCGATATTAAAACTATTACGGTCGATGCAAATTCAGAAGGTGGTTATACACTAGCAACGGATGTAGGTGGCTTTTTAAATGATAACTTTGGCTATCGAATTAATTTAGCGCATGAAAGTATTCACCCAAACGTTGATCATGCAAATGGTAAGCGTGAGTTTGGTTCAGTTGCTTTAGACTGGAAAATTAATGATCGCTCTAAATTACTGTTTGATATTGAAGCTCAGCGTCAAAGCCAACGTTCGGTACCAGGTTATCAACTACTTGATGGGCAAGAAGTACCAACGAATGTAGACCAAGACCGTTTATTGGGTTATCAGTCTTGGAGTAAGCCTGTTGTAAATAACAGTCTAAATGCGAGTTTGAAATATCAATATGCATTTAATGATCAATGGAATGGTAGTTTAAGTGCCTCTCAAAGCCGTGTTGTGATTGATGATAATAGTGCTTTCCCATGGGGATGTTATAGCAACATTTGTGAAGTTACGGGTTTGGGCAATACTTTTGATAAACAAGGTAATTATGATATTTACGATTTCCGTAGCCCAGATGATACACGTATTACTAACCAGTTCGCTGCTGGGTTAAATGGTCAATTCAACACTGGCAACATTCAGCATCAAGTAGCTTTCGAATTACAACGTACATATAAAACCTTAAAGCACCATACACCACTAAATGTAGCGGTAGGAACAGGCAATATTTATCAAGATACGGTCGACTACAATCCTTCATTGGAAAGTCCAGGCGATCGTTACAAAGCTCTAGAGAGTGATCAAACGGCATTTACTGTATCTGACCGGGTTCAATTTAATGATCAGTGGTCAACTCTACTAGGTGGAAAACTTATTCATCTTGATGAGCAAGCCTATAATTCAGATGGGCAGCAAAGCCGAGATACAGATTTAAATAAGTTTTTACCGCAAATAGCCCTCATGTATAGCCCAACTGCTACCACCAATTTATATGCTTCATATGCCAGAGGTTTGTCAGATGGTGGCGAAGCTCCGTGGTATGCAGAAGCGAATGCTTATCAAGTTCTATCACCTAGAAATTCTGAACAATATGAAATTGGTATTAAGCAACAAATACGAAACTTCTTGGTAACGGCAGCTATTTTTGATTTAAAACAGGATAATCAGTATACGACTACAAATTCTGAAGGGAAGTTAGAGTTTATTGAGCAAGGTGAACAACACAACCAAGGTATTGAGTTAGGTTTATCAGGTGCCTTAACCGATACGCTCGATATAAGTTCAGGTGTTACCTATACCAAATCTCGTCTTGTTGATATTGACACCGATAGCTACAAAGGTCATCAAACTCAAAATGTACCGAAAGTACGAGCAACTGCGCAGTTATCTTATAAAGTACCTTCAGTTGAAGGGTTAAGATTACTCAGTGGTATGCAATACAGTAGCAGTAAATATGCAAATAAAGAGGGAACTGCAAAAGTAGGCGGATACAGTGTCTTTAATATTGGTGCTGCCTATAAAACAAATTTTGCTGGGCATGACACAACTTTTAGATTGAACATTGATAACTTATTTAATAAGAAATATTGGCGTGATGTAGGTGCATTTATGGGTGATGACTATTTATTTTTAGGTAATCCACGTACAGCTCAGTTCTCTACAACTTTCAGTTTTTAAAATATAGAACAAATAAAAAAAAGGAGCTTATAAAAGCTCCTTTTTTTATTTCAGGAATTAAGCCGACATTTTTGGTTTAACCATATTATTAATCGACAAAATATCATCAAGCACTTGTGCTGATAATAAACCTTCATTTTGAACTAAAGCCAATACGCTTTGGCCAGTTTCGTTTGCAGTTTTAGCAATACGAGTTGTTGTTTCATAACCTAGGTATGGGTTAAGTGCAGTCACAATACCAATTGAGTTTTCAACTAAAGCTTTACAGTGTTCAGGGTTCGCTGTAATGGTATCAATACACTTGCTTTGGAACATTGCCATTGCTCTACCAAGTAAGTCCATAGACTCAAATAGTTTGAATGCAATAAGTGGTTCCATTGCATTTAATTGTAACTGACCAGCTTCAGCTGCTAAAGTTACAGCCAAATCGTTTGCAATAATTTGGAAGCAAGCAAGGTTCATCGCTTCAGGAATAACTGGGTTTACTTTACCTGGCATAATTGAACTACCAGGCTGACGTGCTTCTAAGTTAATTTCATTAATGCCAGTACGTGGACCACTTGAAAGTAAACGTAAGTCATTCGCAATTTTAGAAATCTTAGTCGCGGTGCGTTTGAGTAAACCAGATAAAAGAACAAAGTCACCCATGTCTGAAGTTGCTTCGATTAAATCAGGAGATGATTTAATTTTCTTATCAGAGATTCTTGCAAGCGCCTGAATAGCGAGTTCACGGTAACTATATTCAGTGGTAATACCAGTACCAATCGCTGTACCACCAAGGTTCATATAAGCTAGAACATTTGGAATAAGTGTATTAATTTGCTCAAGGTCTTTTTGCAGAGTTACAGCAAAGGCACCAAATTCCTGACCTAAAGTCATAGGCACAGCATCTTGTAACTGAGTACGACCCATTTTTAAAATGTGTGCAAATTCTTGAGACTTGTTAAGGAAGCTAAGAATCAAATTGTTAAATGGAAGGTTTAACTCATCTAAGCTAAGTAACAGACCTAAACGGATTGCAGTAGGGTACACGTCATTTGTTGACTGCGACATGTTAATGTCATTGTTTGGGTGCAAATATTGATATTGACCTTTTGCATGACCCATATATTCTAAAGCAACATTTGCTAATACTTCATTTGCATTCATATTGGTTGAAGTACCAGCACCACCTTGTAACATGTCGATTGGGAACTGGTCGTAGAAATTACCACGAATAAGCTGATTACAGCTGTATTCAATGGCTTCAAATTTAGTTTGATCTAGGTTTTTAAGATTATAGTTCGCTTCAGCACAGGCTAGTTTGACCATAGCTAATGCTTTAATTAAATTAGGGAAATTTCCAACTTTGCTATTTGTTAAGTTGAAATTTTCTAAAGCACGTAATGTTTGAACTCCGTAATAATGGTCATTATTGATCTCTCTATAACCAATAAGATCCTTCTCAATACGGGTAGTAATATCAGCGTTCATCATTAAACTTCGAATCATTAAAGATGATTCATCTTAGAATTCGAAATGCTTCACTTCTAATGCATTTATTAAAGCAATTATGCATTTTTTGCATATCAAAGATTATAGTATGTCGAAATCAATTTCACTGCATGCTGCTAAAAATAGAATAGAAATTATAAAATAAATAATATATTCAAAATCTTATTTGATTTTATTGCATTAAAAGTTAGGAGAGGAAAATGATAGAACTTAAAAGTAGATACGACCTGATTCAATAGTCTTTGACTGAAAGATTGATTAGATTATTTGAAATATCATGTGAATATTAATTTTTATGATCAAATAATGAGTTTTATTTAATTATTTTTAATAAAATTGTGATGCATTTCACATAAAAATACATATAATACAGAAAATTTTGTTTTATTAAGTTTATGTTAAAAGTAACTGCTGCTTTACTGATACTGGGAAGTTTTACTTGTTATATCCTTTTCGGACATGAAGAAGAACCTGAATCCAAAAGTTCACACATGCTTAAAGAGGCTAAGCAATCTATTCATAATGCTGAGTTATCTATTCAAAAAGCAAAACAGAATATTCCTTTGGCATCTTATCAATCTTAATTTATAGAAATTATTGTTTATTCATTAGTTTTTAGAATGTAATTTTTTAAGATGTAAGCGCTGTAAAGAGACAAATGCATGAGAATGAAGTTTACTGCATATGACCCTAACTCTGGTGAAAAACTGAGCCTAAAAGAGCATATTCATCACATGGATAAATACACAACTTATGTTTTTTATAGTGATGAAAAAGATAACATGGTTTTTAATCCACAGAAAAAACAGATTTTTGAAATTAGCCAGTACACCTCAAACATGATGGTTGAAATTTCAAGAAAGTTATACTATTTAATTGGCGAATATTAGAGCACTTTACATAAGTCTATGCTGAGTGAAGATCGCTTTTAAAAAGTTGATTCAATGAATTGTGTCTGCAAATAGATACTTTAGTATAATAGTCGGGATTATTTTATTACCATATAATATATTCTAAATATTGTATTTAAATACAATGAATTATTATGACTGCTTAAATCCTGAAATGAGGTAAGGTAATAGTTTTTTTATTAATTATTACCTTACCACTCTCTTAAGAGCGAATAACTTTTTGATTGGGCGGTGCTGCAAGAGGAATAAGTTTTAAATACTAGAATAGTGTAGAAATTAGGTGCTTCAAAGTTTAATCAATGACGCAAGGATGAGTTATTGAAACAGTTCACAGTCCGCATTCTTCCCCAAGGTGCGGACTTTTTTTATCTCTTCTAATATCTAAAATTTCTATTATTTCCCTCATGAAATGTTTAAATAAAAGACAACTTTTATTTCTGAAATTTATTGTATTTAAAGACTTGATTTATTTTAATGATGTTGGTTTAGTGTTTTTATTTTAATTTTGTTTAAATTTATTTCCTGTCACTTTAAAACAAATACTATTATTTTCTTATCTTCTTTTCTATGTCAGAATTATTAAATACTTAATTTCATAGTTTGGCTTTGTCCTTACGCTTCTCCCATTTTTGCAGGTACTCCCTATGTTTTCTCATTTCTATCCACCACTCCATTTGCTCAGACTATTCCCCCAAAATATCAATTAATAAAATTATAAATCTAAAAAGGGAATAGATAACATGAATTTAGAAGTCCGTTGGGTAGAGGATCTCCTCACATTAGAAAGTGAACGTTCGATTTCAAAAGCCGCAGAGAAACGATTTATTAGTCAGTCTGCATTTACTCGAAGAATTCAGCAAATTGAGGAAATGATTGGCGCCGAAGTCATTATTAGAAACAACAAAAATAATATCGAATTTACTGACATTGGACGAATCTTGTTAGTGATGTCTAAGAACATTGAAAAACAGGTAGAGGAGACTGCAAAACTTATTAAGAATATCAAGAATGAAACTGAATCTACTATTCGTTTTTGTGTTGTTCATTCATTAGCTTCGGGCTTTTTAACTACTTTTTTAAAGAAATTTCCTACACTTATTCGGGATTTAAAAATTGAAATCGTCGCAACCAATAGTGGCGAAGGCTTATCCTTATTAAAAGAGGGTGCCTGTGATTTCATGATTTGCTATGCGGATAAAAGTAATATTAGAAAAGTCGGAGATGATATTTTAAGCGGTATTAAAATTGCTGAGACAGTCATTGTGCCTGTATCTGCAACTGAGCCTGACCATAGCCCCAAACATACAATTCAAAGTAATTTTGCTCTGCTTGCATATAGTAAACATGCTTATTTAAGGAAGCTCGTTGACCAACTCATTGAGGGTAAATTGATATATAAAACATTATATGAAACAGACAATGCCACTAATTTAAAAGAGCTTGTTCTACAAGGGTTAGGTGTTGCATGGATTCCAAAAATTAACGTTGAAGAAGACCTTGCAGCTGGAAAATTAGTCATTTTAGACCAGCAAGATTATTGTCTTGCTCAAGATATTTATATCTTTAAAAACAATTTGAGTGATAATAAATCGGTACAACAAATATGGAATGGCTTTAAAGCTCAGCAAGAACAATAACGGATACTCACTCAAAAGGTGATGTACACGATATTCATATATAAATTAATCAAATAAGTAGATTATGCTTGGGTCTTTATGATGAAAGGCACTATAAAGCATTGCCCCTCGTCTAAATTCTTTGCTAATTTAGAGTAAATTTCAATAAGTCAAAAGTAGGGTATAAAAATCTTTCTATCATTTATACCTGCTTTGAACTTATTTCAATGGATTATTGAGTCCAAGCGGAGACAATTTTGTTTGATCTAGATAGTAGATTATTAAATATTTTTTATCATATTTATCGGTTCAAAAGTGTTTCAATGGCCGCAGATGCTATTGGTTTAACACAGCCGAGTGTAAGTAACGGTCTAAACAAAATCCGCCAACATTTTAATGATCCTTTGTTTATTCGAGTTGGAAACGAAATGATTCCGACTGAACTTGCAAAGCAAATTTTTCCACTTATCAGTGAAGTCATTGATAAAGTGGAAAGCATTAATAATTTTAATGTGAACTTTGATCCGCTGACTTCAGATCAATTATTTACGATAGCAATGACCGATGTGTCACATTTGGTTTTATTGCCTCAGTTAACCAATTATTTAAAAGAAAAAGCACCTCTCATTCGTTTAAATATTAGACCGATTACGCCAGAAACCAGCTATCAAATGGCAAATGGTGAAATTGATTTGGCGATAGGTTTTTTACCCCAACTAGAAGAAGGCTTTTATCAACAGAAGTTTTTCCGTCAGCACTATGTTGTGATTAGCTCAAAAAGCCATCCTCGTTTAGACCCGAATAACTTTACTTTAGAAGATTATATGCGTGAATATCATATCGATATTGATGCAGGTATTGGGCATTATCACATTAAAAACGAGCTGCAAAATAAAGGGTTGGATCGAAACATTTTGATTCGATTACCAAGTTATCTAGGGGTAGGTTTAGTGGTTCAGGAAACAGATGCAATTGCCACTGTTCCATATTATTTAAGCCAAGTTTTATTGGTTAGAGAGAACTTACAGATTTTACCTGCACCGCTTGATTTTCCAACTTATGACGTTAAGCAACATTGGCATATGTCTTGTCATCACAAGAGTAGCCATAAATGGTTCCGTCAAACTTGTTATGAGCTATTTAAAACAGCTTAAGAATTTTATTTATAAAAAAGAAGATGCAAGGAAAGTCCTTACATCTTCTTTTATTTTTTAATTAGATTTCAATCGCAACAGCAGTTGCTTCACCGCCACCAATACATAGAGTAGCAACACCTTTCTTTTTACCTAAGCGTTTTAATGCATAAATGAGAGAAAGGATAATTCTTGAACCTGTAGCACCAATTGGATGACCTAAAGCACAAGCGCCACCATGTACGTTAACTTTTGCTTCATCTATTCCTAGTTCATGAATTGGTGCCATTGCCACCATTGCAAAAGCCTCATTAATTTCCCAAGCATCTACTTCGTCAACTGACCAACCAGCACGCTCAAGCACTTTTTGAATCGCACTAATTGGAGCAATGGTAAATTCGCTTGGATGCTGTGAGTGCGTAGAAGTTGCAACAATTTTTGCTATGGTATTTAAACCATGGCTTTGTGCATATTCTTCAGTAGTAAGTACTAATGCAGCAGCACCATCTGAAATTGAGCTTGAGTTAGCTGCTGTAATTGTACCGTCCTTGCTAAAAGCGGGACGTAAAGTTGGGATTTTCTCAAGATTAGCTTTTAATGGTTGTTCATCTTGATCAATAACTTCGACACCTTTACGAGTTTTTACTTCAACAGGAACGATCTCTTCTTTGAAGTAACCTCCTGTAATGGCAGTTTGCGCTTTTTTAAGTGAAGAAATCGCAAAGTTATCCATTTGCTCACGGGTAAAGCCTTTGGTATTTGCCATATCTTGAGCAAAAGAACCCATTAAACGGCCTGTTTCAGCATCTTCAAGACCATCTAAAAACATATGGTCCTTAATTTCGCCGTGACCCATACGGTAACCACCGCGAGCTTTCGGCAATATATAAGGTGCATTGGTCATAGATTCCATACCACCCGCCACAATAATATTGGCACTGCCTGCTTTTAAAGTATCTGATGCAATTAACACTGCTTTCATGGCAGAGCCGCAAAGTTTATTAATGGTTACAGCTCCGACATGATCAGGTACACCAGCTTTACGCATGGCTTGACGAGCAGGGCCTTGACCAATACCTGCGCTCAGTACACAACCGAAAATAACTTCATCTACTTGTTCAGGTGCAACACCTGCACGTTGAATTGATTCACGGATGACAGCAGCGCCAAGTTCTGGTGCTGTTAGAGAAGATAAACTACCCTGAAAACCACCCATTGCAGTACGGCTACCTGAAACTATAACTATTGAACTCATCTTAATATCTCTTATTGATGTTTTTGCTAAATTTGCCTTTAGCCTAAACCAAAGGCACCACTAAATTAAAAAGTTGGAGGGGTATAGCTGAGTGTTCTTCCAAAGAACCACAGCAAGAATAAAACTAATGGAAAATGCACAACGAGCTGAGTGACTGTAAACCCAATCACATCTTTTGCTTTTAGTTTTAAAATGCCCAACATTGGAAGCATAAAAAATGGATTGATTAAGTTTGGTAAAGCTTCGGCTGCATTATAAATTTGTACAGACCAACCCAAATGAACCTTTAAATCATTTGCTGCTTGCATAACATATGGGGCTTCAATAATCCATTTCCCACCACCCGAAGGAACAAAGAATCCAAGTACTGCAGAGTAAACTCCCATTACAATGGCAAAGGTTTCTTTTGAGGCAATTGAAACGAAAAAATCGGCTACGTAATGCGATAGTGATAAGTCTTGGCTGTTTAAAGCTTGCGTCATAATAAAAGCAATACTTCCGTACAATGGAAACTGAATTAAGATTCCTGATACAGCTGGAACTGCTTTTGCAACAGCATTTAAAAAGTTTCGTGGTGTTCCATGCAATGCTAAACCTAGCATTAAAAATACAAAGTTGTATGTGTTTAAGCTTGAAATGGCAATGATTGGATTACTTTTCGAAAACTCAAAAAACATCCAGATTAGACCTAAAGCCACCACAACAATCGTTAAAATAGGTGAGTTTTCTAACCAGTCACCCGGACGCGTTGATTTCTCCTCATGCGGTTTGTCTTCTTCAAACTGCACATCAAAACTATCAATCGTTTTAACATTATTACCTTTTGGAGCTGAAAAATATGCAATGGCGATTGAAACAATTACCAAAATAATGGTCATCGCAATTGATTGCCAAAGGAAAATCGTTTCGGTAAATGGAATAACACCGGTCAGATTGTAAATTGACTCAGGTAAGCTATTTTTATTTGCTTGAAGCTGTGCTGCTGAAGAACTGATTCCTAGTGCCCAAGTTGCACCCATACCAATAATTGCTGCCGCAGCCGCTGCGCGGTAATCCATATTTAGCTCTTTACGTTTTGCTAAAGCAATCACTAAAAGCGCTGTAAGGATTGTGCTAACAGCCCAATTGACCAGTGAAATTAATAAGCTGACGGTTGCTACTAAAACAATAGCACCACGACCAGAACTTGGAATACGTGCCATTTTTTGGATGATGTATTTGACGGGCTTAGATACAGAAACGACATAACCTACAATAATGAGCATGGTCATTTGCAGGGTAAAAGGAATAAGACTCCAAAAACCGTTACCAAAAGAAGTTGCTACATCGTGAATTGGGGCACCAATACTTAAAGCGGCAATTGAAACAATAATGACGCCAAGTAGCGCAAAAATATATGAATCAGGAAACCATTTTTCAGACCAGTCACTAATCCGAAGAGCAAATCTTTCAAAAATTCCTTGCTGTTTTTCCATAGCTGAAAAATCCTTCTCATTCTTATTTATAAACAGCACATCCGGTGCTTAAAAGGGCTAAGACTCAAGCTCACTTTCTAACTTGAGTCCTGTACAGCTAACTAAATCTTAGAATTTACGCGACTAAGGTTTTATAAAACTCGACACCTGTAGCAGCTTGAATCTGTTCAAGCGTAACATCTTTAGCAAGTTCAATCAGCTCAACGCCTTGAGGCGTAATGTCCATTACGCCTAAGTCAGTAATGACTCGGTGAACTACACCTTTACCTGTTAAAGGTAAACTACAGCTTTTCACGATTTTTGGCGTACCATCTTTTGCACAATGTTCCATTAGAACAACAACTTTTTGGACACCAACAACCAAATCCATTGCACCGCCCATACCTTTGACTTTCTTACCTGGAATCATCCAGTTAGCCAAGTCGCCATTTTCAGAAACTTCCATTGCCCCTAAAATTGCAATGTTGACATGACCACCACGGATCATGGCAAAAGATTCTGAGCTTGAGAAAAAAGCAGCGCCAGGGCGAGCAGTGACTGTTTGTTTACCAGCATTAATTAAATCTGCATCAACAGTTTCTTCGGTCGGAAACTCACCAATACCTAATAAACCGTTTTCAGATTGAAGCCAAACATTAATATTTTCAGGAATATAGTTGGCAACTAGAGTAGGTAAGCCAATACCTAAATTGACGTAAAAACCATCTTCAAGTTCTTTTGCAGCACGTTGTGCCATTTCATTGCGTGACCAAGCCATTTTATACTGCCTCCGTGCTTAAAGTTTTATGCTCAATGCGCTTTTCAGGTGATGCATTCAGTACAATACGGTTTACATAAATACCCGCTAAATGGATTTCATCCGGATCTAATTCACCAATTTCAACAACCTGTTCAACTTCTGCGATTGTAATTTTGCCAGCCATCGCACATTCAGGGTTAAAATTTTGAGCAGTTTTACGGAATACTAAATTACCCGCTTTATCTGCTTTATAAGCCTTAACAAGAGCAACATCTGCTGTTAAGGATTCTTCTAAAATGTAGTTTTTGCCATTAAAAGTACGTTCTTCTTTACCTTCAGCAATGAGTGTACCTACACCAGTTTGAGTATAAAAAGCAGGAATACCAGCACCGCCAGCACGTAACTTTTCAGCTAAAGTGCCTTGAGGGGTAAGCTCCACATCGAGTTCACCATTTAAATATTGGCGCTCGAACTCTTTGTTTTCACCAACATAAGAAGAGATCATTTTTTTGATCTGTTTGGTTTGAAGCAGAATACCTAAACCAAAATCATCTACACCTGCGTTATTCGAAATACAAGTAAGACCAGTCACACCACTTTGCTTAACTGCAACAATCAGTTTTTCAGGAATTCCGCATAAACCAAAACCGCCAACGGCAAGTGTTTGATTATCTGCAATAACGTCTTTCAGTGCTGCCTCTGCATTGGCATAAACCTTATTCATTCTATTGTTATCCTATATCCCTTAGTAATCTTAGTTTTAGCATCTCAATTCGTGTTATAGAAGTTAATTTTTTTAAAGGATTAATGAGTATATTCAATGAATGCTATCAAATTAACAACAAAAAAACAGACGTATAGAACGCTAAAATCTTTAATGATTTGTTTTAAAGTATTGAAAATTATATAAATTAATAAATTTAGCTTAAGCGAGCGCGTAGCTCACACTAAAATGCAGTCTTTAATTTTTTAAAATTTATATTGAACCAGAGCCTCAATAAATTGAGTAGAAATATTTGAAATTTCAAAGTTCTTTTTATAAACAATTCCCACTGTCTTATGAATAGTTTCGTCTTTTAATTCAATCAACACATTATGTTCTTTATCAATATGTTTAGCAAAGTGTCTAGGAATCGCACTTACTCCAATTCCGTAAGCAACGAAACTTGAAAGTGATGAAATTTGATGACATTCAACTTTTAAATCGAGAGTTATATTATTTCGCAAACAATTTTGCTCAACTAAATAACGAACAATGGAGGGTTTTTGCAAAGTTACAAATGGGTTTGAACAAAGCTCATGCCATGTAATAGAAGATGATTGAGCGAGTGGATGAGTCTTTGGCAATAGAGCTAAGAAGTCTTCTTCAAATAGAGGCTTAAACTCTAAGCCTTCTGTGAGATCTGGTTCAAAACAAATGCCAAGTTCGAAAATACCATCCTGTACTTTCTCTATAATGGTCTCATTTGGAATATCGTGAATTGAAAAGTTGAGATTGGGGTGAAGTGCTAAAAATTGATGAATGACCTCAGGCAGAATTGCATGAGTCACAAAAGGCATTGAAGCAATGCTTAAAGTTCCCCGATTAAGCTTAAAGCGTTGTTTGACATCATTTTCCATTTCATCCCAATTGGCGAGTAATTTTTTAGCATAGGGAATGAGAGATTTTCCTTCTTGGGTAAGTTCAACACGGCGTGTATTACGGTTAAATAGTTTACCGCCTAATTCTTCTTCTAAGCTTTTGATGGTGAGGCTTAAAGCAGATTGGCTGAGATGTAGCTCTAAAGAAGCATTGGCATAGTTGAGTGTACGTGCAAGCGCTAAAAAAGCTTTTAGTTGTTTAAGCGTCATTTCTTTCCTTTAGATTACTCAACTCACCTAGACGTGTAATTTATACGAAAATTTGTCTAATATGATGTTTTTTGACAAAAAATTAAGAAAAAAATGATCAGGTTCTTACTTAATATAGAATAAGAAATAGGTATTAAAAATACTGGTTACTTTAGTAAGTTGTCCCAGCAAAATTCATCCTTATTATTTGCAAAATATATGAACATACCAATTAGATGAAAAAATAAATAACCCATCCAAATTTTTTGAGGGGCAACTTTCAAACCCTCTAATAATATAGTTATAGAATAGATCGTGATCATAAACGTGAAAAAGATAATATAGGTCGTACTTACTATAAATTTATGTTTTGGTGCTAATTGAGCAATTTTATATCCAATCAAAATTTGCATTCCCCAATTTATAATGAGTGTAATTATAGTCAAAAGTAATTTTGGTGTATTTAAGCTTTCTAAGGAAGTTTGTTCGATGATGAAAATAGTTTGCCAAAGTACAAACATACCAAGAGGATACAAAACAAATTTAAGCCACATAGTTTTTCATTTTCTTATAAACATTTATGTGGGCATTCTATTGAATTATAAAAATAAAATAAATACTACTGTGCAAAAAATATATCTACATATAAAGTCTCCCTTATTTCAATTAAAATGTTTGTGAATTTTAAATTCTTTAGAACTTAATTTAAAAGATAAATGAAATTGTGCAAAGGTAAAATTGATGAATAAAAATGTTCTTGGCTTAGTGTTGATACCATTTATATTGAGTGGTTGTGTCAAAAAAGTAGAAGAAAAAACTACAGAAAAAGTAGAAAAAACACCAACTACAAAAACGGAAGAACCACCTCCAAAAGAAGAGAATGTTATTCCTGCCATGATAGCGCGCAATTTTTTTGTAAAGTTTGAACAGCCAAAAATTTGTGGGCCTAATCCAGATGTTGAGGGAATTGTATGTACTTCTAAAGAAGCTATTGCACTTAAAAGTAATATTAATTGGATTGATCAAGTAATTGATAAGGAAATTCGTAAGGATTATGCGGATGCTCTTAGTCTTCCATCAGAAAAGCAAAAGCAATTAAATCAAACTCAAGCTGAGGGACTTAATAACTGGTCAGATAGTGTAGTTTATCGCTTTAATGGACAGTTTGGTCAATATGTGCAACTTTCAAAAGTTAGCTCGGAATATTCTGGCGGAGCACATGGTATATCAACTTTTGAAGATTATGTTTTTGACTTAAAAAGTAAAAAGCGCATTGTATTAAAAGATATTATAGTTAATGGAAAAATGAATGCACTTAAAGATGAATTGTGGAAACAATACGAATATTGGTGTCAAGAAAAAGATATGGAGCCTTATATTACTAAGGAAGACTTTAAAGTAAGTGAAAATTTCTATATCAATCAATCAGGTGCTATTACATTTGATTTTCAGCTTTACGAATTGGCTCCATATGCCGCAGGTCCGGTGAGTTTAGAACTCTATCATACAGACCAACTGATAAAACCAGAGTTTTTACCACCAATACCTGCTTTAAAAACCGAAGTGTAGATATTTATAATAATTTATAAATTGCCTAAATTATATATTGAGATTTCATAGGTTAATTCATGAAAAAATTGTTTTTAGTTGGTTTGTTATCTTACTGTATCCAAGGAATTTTTGCTGAAAATTTAAAAAGTGGTGTAAAAGATTATGTGAAAAATGGCGATTGGAGCGATTTTAAAATCGCTAATAATAACTTGGGTAACGTTGTAGCAGCCAGAGCGGCCACGGAAGATAAAAGAACCGATATTCACTAGCATTGACATACCCAATGCATGATAAGTACAAGCTTGCTCCTGTTGAGTTTATATACAAACTCAACAGGCCTTCAGAAGAAGATAGCCAAAGTACAATTCATGGTTATGGCTTATCGCTCATTGTATTTTTCACGGACATTGATTTTATTTCAGTTGCCAATGCAGATGGTTGAAGTCAATTCATATATTCATTCGTGATATGGGAATGGATTATCAAAACTAAAGATAGCAGTGGAAATGGTTAAAAGTGATTCAATTTATTACTTTTATGTTAAAAAAAGCTTTTAAACTTCTAATTTATTCTAAAATCCATATTTTTACTGAATATATTATAGTTTTTTATGGGAAATTTAAGAATTTTAGGTGAAACCCTAGAAAATGCAGAAATATTAAAAGATGTTCAATATCATATTAAAGATAAGAGATTACCTATATCACTAAAAGATGATTTGAATAAACAAGTTGTTGAGGTCGAAAAGTTTTTTGGTGAAGATGAGTTTAGAAAAATTGAACTGAAGAAAAATAAGATTAATGTCTGGACAGGAGTTCTTGCAGTTCCTATATTGATTTATTGTATTGCTTTATTCTTAAGTCGGTATATACACAATTTTGGAATCGATATTGATGTAGACATGATGAATCATATGTTATTTGATAACATATTTAAATATATATGGATTGTTATTCTTTATGCTGTAGCATTCTTTGGATTGATTGGTTACTTCTATTTACTCAATAATCAAAGTAAACAATTAATTGAAAAGAATGTAGACAAACTTCTTAGCTAAATAACTTTTTCAGGCTTTAAACCTCACATTAGTGGGGTTTTCCTACCTTAAGGAAAGTAAACATAGTTGATCATGTGTATGTATCAGCCACAGTTACTATTTTATCTCAATTTACTTTAATTTTTTACATTCAATATCATTCAATGGTAGATCAGTTCTCATTATGATTTTCTCAACTTTCGGTTGAAGAACCAAAGCCTCTTTAGATAGTTTCTTAGCTTCAGTAGATACTTTACTTCCGCTTTTTTCCTTAATTTGTAAATATTTTTCAATGTATTTATTATTTACACATAGTGAGTCTAGAGCATCAATAGATATCTTACTTTTCTTACCAGCAGCCATTAAATCAAGATCATCACTAAGCTTTAAGTTTAATGAGTCGTAAGTTGTATTTATTGCGTGTATTAAAAAAGTCGCATAATTTAGCAACTGATCATTGGTTTCAGTTACCTTGTTAGCTTCATGGTATGCTGATTTGTAAAAGAACTTTGTGTAATAAAGCCGTTTAAATTGTTCATATAGAGAAATTTCACTATCTTGTGCAACATCTTCCTCGGTAATGGTATATGCTGATTTATACAAGAACTTTGTGTAATAAAGCCGATTAAACTGTTCGTATAGGGAAGCCTCACTAGCTTTTGTTACATCTTTTTCAGTAATGGTATTCGCTTTAGGTGTATTTTTTTGGCTACAAGCTATCATTAAAAGAGATATGAAAATAAAGCCAAACTTAAACTTAGATTTCACAACGAGTCACTCATTCTTTTCCTTTCAGACAAAGACCGTAGGGAGGTAAAAATTATATCAGCAAGCCCTACATATCTGCTTTATCAAATAACCTTATATTATAAGAGTAAAAACCAGTTTGAATATTTCAGGTGTACCATTTTAACAAGCAATAAGTTTTATTCACCTTCTCAAGTAGTGGAATAACCTTTATAAAAAATTTCAAATAATTCTAAATTGGTTCAATTCACTTTGAAAAGGTCTACTAAAATAATTCTATAGAAATAGTGCCGTTAATCAGCTTCTATCGGTATAACTTTGTATTGGGAACTAGCCTTTGTCTTTAGTAAAGGTTTCATAGATAAGTCTAGCAGAGAGCTTTTTAGTTCCATCACCTAAGGTAGGATTACCAACTGAATTTCATTGAGAAGTTCTTAATCTTGCTCCACATATAAATGCACAGCTCATACGATTAATAAATAAGAATGTTGCTATTTGTGAAAGTATTTCAAAAAATCTCTTTTAGAGCAGGTTTCTATCCCACATCTCTAAATGTTTATAGATTCTATTCGCTCCTAATTCTATTCTATTGCCAAATGTTTACTTTCTAGAGATTTAAGGAATGATTATATCGTTTATTTGGGTGTTAACTGTCCACCGCATCTAGCACGAAGGGTACACAATGAGCAATTTATTCAAAAGGTTGAAACTATGAGGAGAATTGTAGAATCACACGGTGGTCATCGTTAATTGGATAGGGGGAAACTAAACGTGGCAAATGGAGTTTATAAAAATGGTTGTAAAAAAAATATTTCGGTTTTAGTCATATCCACTCTCATTGGTGGAGGTATTAGCTCTTTAGTGAAATCGGGTACAGAAACTAATCTGCCTCCCAGAGTAATTGGCGAAATATCACCTCCCGCAGCAAACATAGATGCCTGGTTAGGATGGTTGGGATTTAATTCTCACTCCCTTGACTACGTATACCAAGGAGTCAATCTTCCAGGGGCAGTTATACTTTATCACTGGGTTTTTAGCTTTATTTTCGCGTTTATATATATATTAATATCTGCAATTACACCCAAGATAAGAGTGGGATATGGTGTTATTTATGGTGTTTTTATTACATTACTCATGCATGGAATATTAATTCCTGCTTTAGGCTTTAGACATCCATCTTATCTCCATGGGAAAACAGGATGGTTATTGAATTTAAATGGATATGAATTTTGGAGCGAAATGATCGGTCATATATGTTGGTCATTTTCGATAGAAATAAGTCTTATTGCTACACTAGCCTTAATGGCTAAGCCAATAAAAGGCTATTGGGCACAGTGATTTTTACCCAAAATAGTGAAGATAGTTCAGCAATTTTGTATTTTGAACTTTTAATGAATATTTTTTAAATAAACTTAATAATACAATAGTGTGGATCAATCTGACTATCAATTAAATGATGTGTTGAATTGGTCGTATCTCAAATATATTTTACTGATTGAGTTTGTTTTATATTTTAGTAAATGTATAAAAATATTAAATTAATTAAATAATAATGATTAAGAAAATTAATTTATTTGTAATATTATTTAAGCAAAATATCAATAATATTGTAATATATATTATTTAAATTGAATATTTAATTTTTAAGAAAATGTTATGAAATATTCCATATTCTTTTTAAAAAAACACCTGCTCTACAGGTTGTTTTTATGTTTCGTATTCTGTGCTGGATTGACTGCATGTAACGATAGTCATGATTCTGCAAATGATCAAAAAAAACCAGAACAAGCCAAATTGAATTGCGCACCATAACTGCAGGAAATCTAAAATGCAAAATATTAAAATGAATAGACGAAATTTTTTAAAAGGATTAACCGGGCTAGGGGCTTTGGCTGCATTTCCTGCTTCAATTCAAAAAGCATTAGCCATTGATGCTTATAACAAAACTGGCACCATTCAAGATGTAAAACATGTGGTTATGTTGATGCTAGAAAACCGTTCTTTCGATAGTTATTATGGTACACGTAAAGGATATCGTGGTTTTGGTGACCGTTTTACCATTCCTCTGTCAAATGGTCGAAATGTATGGCAACAACTAAATGCATCAAATAATCAAGTTTTACCTTATGAACTTGATAGTGAAAAGGGTAATGCTCAACGTTTAATGAGTACACCGCATACCTGGATCGACTCACATCAAGCATGGGATGGTGGGCGCATGGGAAATTGGCCAAAAATTAAAAAAGACCATTCTATGGCTTATTTTCCAAACAAAGAACTAACTTTTCAACATGCTCTAGCTGAAGCATTTACACTTTGTGATAATAATCATTGTGCGATGCATACAGGAACTCATTCTAACCGGTTGTTTTTCTACACTGGTTCAAACGGTGCAAAACCTGCTGGTGTCAATCTGCTCAACAATGAGCTTGACGTGATGGGGCCGTCTAGTCAAGGCTTAACGTGGACTACCTATGCTGAACGCTTAGAAGCTGCGGGAGTAAAATGGCGTGTTTATCAAAATATGCCCGATAATTTTGGTTGTAATCAACTCATTTCATTTCGTCAATTCCGTGCAGCAAACGAAAAAGCGCCTGCTAGTCGTCGTGTTTCAAATGACTATGGCTCTTCTGCTATATATGCTGCGTATGACCCAAGTATTGATGATCTCAATAATCCATTGTTTAAAGGTATTGCAAACTCACTTCCTAATAATGGTTTATTTGATACGCTAAAAAAAGACGTTTTAAGTAATACCTTACCAGAGGTTTCATGGGTTGTACCAACAGCATTATATTCAGAACATCCATTTCCATCTTCACCAGTTCAAGGTGGCTGGTATGTACAAGAGTTACTGGATGCATTAACTGCAAATCCTGAAGTCTGGAGTAAAACGGTACTGATCATTAACTATGATGAAAATGACGGGTATTTTGACCATTTAGCACCGCCAACAGCACCATTTTATGACAATTCAACTGGAAAAACCTATGGAAAAAGTACTATTAACAGCACAGAAATGGCTTATGAATATTGTAATTATCCATTTCCAGAAGGAACAGCAGCACAACCCAAACTGAGCCGTAAAGATGGTTTAAGTTATGGCGATGGACAACCTTTTGGTCCAGGAATGCGTGTTCCAATGTATATCATTTCTCCATGGAGTCGCGGTGGTTGGGTAAATTCTCAAAGCTTTGACCATACATCTGTAATTCAATTTTTAGAAAAACGCTTTAATGTCCCAGAACCTAATATTGGAGCATTTAGACGAGCAGTATGTGGTGATTTGACATCAGCTTTTGATTTTAAAAATCCAAATGATCTAAATTTACCTACATTGGATGGCCGTAAGACGCAAGCTGAAGTTGATGCAATTGCAAAACAGCAAGGTAAATTACCAGCAATTACTGTGCCCGCAAATCAACAAATGCCGCAACAAGAAAAAGGGATTCGCCCTTCTCGAGCATTACCTTATATTTTACATACCAGTGCTGTCACAAGTGCTACCTCGATACAGTTAAAATTTGCCAATGTAGGAGGTCAAGGCGGTTTATTCCATGTTTATGACAAACTTAACTTAGATCAATATCCGCGTCGGTATGTAGTTGAATCTAACAAACAGCTAGATGATGTTTGGGATCTGACTCATAACCAATATGACTTATGGGTACTCAGCCATAATGGATTCCATCGCTACTTTAAAGGCGATATGGCTGAGATTGCCAAAGCCAATGTCTTGCCTGAAATTCAAGTGTGCTATGACAATGTTACGGGTGATGTCTATTTAAAACTACACAATACAGGCACCGTGCCATGTACCTTGACAATCAAGGACAAAGCTTATTTTAAACTTGCAGAAAAAATAGTAACGGTTAAACCCAATACTGAAGAAGTAATCCACTTTGCACTTAAAGATTCGGGGCAATGGTATGACTATGAAGTAAGTTGTAAAGAAGCAACAAGCTTCCGTCGTCGATTTGCAGGGCGTGTTGAAAATGGCAAACATTCTGTCAGTGATCCAGCTTTTGGTTATTTTTTGGGTTAGTCATTATCTTGACTTATTTAGCTATTAATTTTTGTGGTAACGGCAGTGACATACTTTTAAATTTATTCTGATTAAGGAAAGCTTACAATGAAAACATACACTATAAAGATGCGAGGACTATTGGTTGCTGCTTTGGCCATCGGACCTATGTTTCTGGTTGGCTGTCATGTAGGAAAATCATCAAGTGACACTAGCGTTTCGGTAGCACCTAATGATATTAGTAAAGTACAAAACGTAGTGGTGATTTATTTGGAAAACCGCTCATTTGATAACTTGTTCGGTAATTTCCCAGGTGCCAACGGTATAAATAACTACACAACTGCCAATGCACAGGTTGATTTTGATGGCAAAACAGTGCTGGCAACATTGCCTCCAGTATGGGGAAGCGAAACCGATCCAAATTTGGGTTTAGTCAGTAAATTAACGAACGCACCTTTCCGCATTGATGCTGCACCAGTTGGTCTTGCTCAATCTGCTACAGGGCCTGACCTTGTTCACCGTTTTTACCAAAATCAGATGCAGATCAATGGTGGAGCAAATAACATGTTTGCTGCTTATTCCAACCGTGGTGGTCTGGTTATGGGCACCTACGATGGCTCAGGTCTGAACCTATTCAAACTGGCTCAGCAATATACATTGGCTGACAATTTCTTCATGGGTGCATTTGGTGGTTCGTTCCTAAATCATCAATATTTTGTATGTGCTTGTGCGCCATATAACCCCGCAGCACCTGCTAGTATGCGTGCTATAGTGACTACGCCAGGCGGTTCTAATCTAGTGATTAATGCTACTAAAACACCAAACAGTATACAAAATGGTCAGGCTACGTTTGTCCAAGATGGTCAATATACTGATGACGGTTATGCTGTGAATACCATTTTGCCTCCTTATCAACCTTCAGCTACGGCAGCTGCACCAGGTGCTAACCCAATGCTGGCTAACCCTGCCGACCCTAACAATCCAGTATTACCTCCGATTGATTCCAGCAAAACCATTACTATTGGTGATACGTTGAGTAATGGTGGCATTAGTTGGAAATGGTATGCCGGTGCTTGGAACAATGCTTTGAAAGAAGGTACCTCCGCGAATATCGGTACTACAGCGAACCCGTACAAAATCATTTGGGCTGAAAAACCAGGTCAAGAAGATTTCGAGCCACATCATCAACCATTCAACTATTATACTCGTTTTGATCCAACAACAACGTCTGGTCAAAATGAGCGTGCTGCTCATTTAAAAGATGCAATTGACCTCTATGCTGATGCTGCAGCTGGTACTTTACCTGCAGTTTCTTTCTATAAGCCGGCTGGGAACATCAATGCTCACCCTGGCTATTCAGATATTCAGAGTTCTGATGCAGAAGTTGCAAAAATTGTTGGAGCACTGCAAAAAAGCCCACAATGGGGTCATATGGCTGTGATTATTACTACAGATGAAAACGGTGGTTTCTTCGATCACGTAGCACCGCCTAAAGGTGATCGTTTTGGTCCAGGTACTCGTATCCCTGCAGTTGTGATTTCTCCGTATGCTAAAAAAGGATTTGTGGATCACACCTATTATGACACTGTTTCTATTCTGAAATTCATTACCAAACGTTTTAACTTGAAACCATTAGCTGGTTTCCGTCAAGCGACTGGTGACCTAACTAACGCATTTGATTTTACTCAAAATTAATACTGTGAGTACTTTTACAGACATTAAGATTTAATATAAGTTTTACGATTCATGACTGTATGGGGGCTGGCATAGTTATAAAAGCTTCCCATTCAGTTAGTTTGATATTTTAAGGCCAATAGAGCTTTGATAGTAATTATGGCTCAGCTATTGACACTACTTGCCTAATTTTGCAATATTTTTATCTAAAGATTTAAGTCTTCAATATTGTTATTTTTAAAATAAAGGATTAGCTCATTGTTCTCATAAAGCGATGCTAATGCACTTTTATCTATGCAACCTTGTATTAGGAACTATAAAGCGCTTTTTACTATCATCATCTTTGGCTGGATACTAACTAGATTTCATTAAGAACTATTTGAATAGTCGTGTGAATATATTTCAATAAAGTCTCTTTTTTATCAATATTTTATCTCGGATCTTTGAATGGTTATAGATTCTATTTGCTTCCAATTCTATTCTTGATGCATCCGTTTTATTGTCAAAGGCTTGACCTTCTATAGGTCTTAGGAATTATTATGTCGCGTATTTTAGTATTAACTGCCCACCGTAATCCCGATGAGTCGCGCATCAACAAGATACTAATAGAAGCAGTACACCAGCTACCCAACGTTACCGTACAAGAACTGATCCGAGTTTACCCAGATTATCTCATTGATGTGGCTCGTGAACAGGAGCTGCTACAAAGCCATGATACGGTAGTGATGATGTTTCCGTTTTACTGGTATAGTTCGCCAGCCATCCTGTGTGAATGGCAGGATGCAGTATTAACTTACGGTTTTGCTTATGGTCGTCACGGAACTAAACTACATGACAAGCCACTACAGCTAATAGTGAGTACTGGAGGCAACGCGCAAGCCTATACTCCAGAAGGATACAACCGTTACTCGGTAGAGGAGTTACTGCTTCCTTTTCACGCAATGGCCAATCTAACCGGTATGGATTATCTGCCACCGTATCTGATACGGGGAGTAAGTGATATAAGCGATGAGCAATTGGCTCAAGAAGTCGCAGGGGTGGTTAAGCTGCTTAGAGAGTTGCAGTGTACAGTGACCGATTATTAATCGGGGGGTAGGATAAAGCCAAACATGGCAAATTAATGAGAAAGTTTTAGTTCGTGTACTGATTGATGAAGTTGATTAAAGGGTTGCACCTATGATTTTAGACTATTTTGATCAAGAATTTATTGATGAATTTCTTAATAATTACAACCAGTCTAGTTGGTTCTATAAAAAAGATATATTTGATCCAAATCAATTATGCAATTGGTCTGAACTAAATTATATTATCTCTATGTTGGATTCTTATAATGATGTTTTAATGCTTGGTGAAAGAGAGATTGTTTCTCCATATAATTTATTTAAAGATAAGAAAAAAAGGGCCAGAAAAATAACAAATCTTTTTAATAAATATATTTTTAATGGTTACACTTTTGTACTAAATGGTGCTCATACAAAGCATGTTAAAATTGCTAAGTTCTGTTCCGATCTATCTCAATTTCTATGTACTAATACGCAAACTAATTTATATGCTTCATGGAAAGACTCAAGTAGTCCTTTTGGACCTCATTGGGATGAGCGAGATATCTTTATAATTCAGTTAGAAGGTTCAAAAAAATGGAAGATATATGACTTTGCCGATATAGATCCTATAAATCATAAATATGTATTAAATAAAAATGAAGAACTACTTGCGGAGTTGACTTTAGAAAAAGGAGATATTTTATATATTCCAATGGGACAAATACATTTGGCTGAAACTGGAAATAATATTTCGCTACATGCTACTGTTGGCATTCATCGACATACGGCACTAGATTTACTAGACTGGCTTAAAGATGATTTATCTAAACTTCCTGAATTTAGAAAAAGAATGCCCAATATAAATGATAAAGATCAAATGGAAAAATTTGTTGCAAAATTCTTTATAAATTTATCTCAAGTTCACTGGAATTCTCATAAAATTTATAATGTTATGTCTCACCTAAAATCTAACTTTAAATTCAATTCTATTTTAAATTTCCCCTATATTGGTATCGATTCATTTGAGTCATATTTTACTAATGAAGTTTTTGTACTGAATCATTCTATTACTTATGAAAAAGAGCATCAACACGGTTTAATTATTAGTAATGGAAAAAAGAAGTGGATAGTACCAAAAGAAATTTCAAGTTCTTTTAATGACTTATTATTAGGAAAGCCAGTTCACTATTCTACTATTTCTAGAGAAGGATGTGAAAATGGTTTGAAAGCTCAATATATCAGTAAATTTTGTACAGATATGATTCATTCTGGAATTATCAATATTTATAATTAATCTCTTTTAAAGCGGTTTTTTGTTTCATTTAGTTGAATAAGATTGACTCATTTTTTAAATTTAAAATCCAATTTTTTCAGAAGCTAAAAAAGTGGAGTAATTATGCGTGAGGATAGATTAGTAATCTATAATTGGCTGGGTAGCATATTAATAGCTGTTTTAAGTGGCAAATAGTACTGAAATAATTTTTATAAAAAATATATAAACTTCAAAATAAGATGGATAGCTGTATGAAAAATATAAAATCAATTACAGTATCATGTTTAGTTGCTTGCATTTTGATAGGATGCCAAACTGTCTAACCAACAACTGCGGATTATGAAATATCTACAAAACGCAATAATATTTTGAGTGATGTAGCAAATACATCTACAGATGAAAAGTTGACCTATTTACTTGAGCATGGGTATCCAGATGATACGCATAATCAATTTGAAAAGTCAGGTAAGAAAAAAATAAACAGTAGTCTATTCATATTAATAATAAATTTTATTTTAAATGACGTATTGTGATATATAAAGCTACGCTAAATATCAATTATTGGCGGGGCTTTTAATCTTATTTTTATGTCTCATTTCTCTCTGCGAAATGTATGGTTTTGAAACTTTTTGCCTATAATTTTACATTTTAACTCTTATGAGTTTTCATATTTTAAAGTTTATTTTAATATGGATTGCTGTGTGAATTTATATTTAAGGTTATAATATAATTAAATATTTTTTATAAATTAACTATGTGTGTAAATATAATTAAAACTTATTTTACTCCGTTGACTTAAATTTTTGTTAATATTGTATTACTTAATCTATGTAATTTTATGCCAATGAGGTAATGAGGAACTCATGTAAATATCGTACGTGCAAAACATAAGGTTGGCCATGTTTTGCATTTCAGGTTTGGCAAAATGCCGCCCCAACTCTATGGAGAAGATAGAGTTGGGTTTTTCTATTTATGATGTCTAAAATTATTTTCAAAACAAAAAATAGACCGCTATAAGCGGTCACTTCTTAGAGTTGTTGATAACTATATATTGAATGATATTTTGAGGGTTTTATTAAATGCGAAAGTGGTTATGTTAATTCAAAATACTTATAGAGCAGTTACAGCAGCAACGATACCAAAAATTATTCCTGAACTATTTGCTGCTACTAAAGGGTAATCTTTTCTTTTTAATCCATAGGTGACCCATAGCAAGCTGTTAATAGATGCAGCAAAAGGTTGAATAGGATTACCTTTTGAGCCATGTAAGTTGTCTATAATTTGCGGTATATAAGAAAAATACATACATACGGCGGTTAAAGTGGCTACCCAGCCAATTATAGTTACTAATCTATCTTCACTCATAATTAATCCACTTTGGGTTTATAAAAAATTGGATTTTAACTATAAAAAATGAGTAAACCGTATTCAAATAAATGGAACAAAAACCTGCTTCAAAAGAGATTATTTTAAAAAAACCTTTATTAATTATAAGTGGTGCTAATTCTTGAATGAATCATATCCGTAAAAATTTATTAATATGCTAGTTTTTTAGACCAGTTTAATATTCTTTTGATTAGCACTATCTATTTGAATAATTGTGAAAAATTTATAAGATAAGCAATGGGGATATAGATCTTGATTAATTCATATTATATAAAAACATTTTATTAAATTGTAATATTTAAAACGTATAAAAAAAGACGTATAGATCTGTCGTGTTGCTCCTAATAATAAGGTTAATTCATATCTGCCATTATTAATAGGGATAAGTTATTAGCCTGGGTTATTAATTTAAATCTTTGACTGTGAACAAAATATTAGTATTGAAATAGGAAAAAATCATGAACACATCAAATTATCCAAGTTTCGCTACTGGGATTGCTCATCAACATTACCTTCCAGCTGAAGAAGGTATTCTAAAAGCCGCAAAAGATGGTTGTACTCATTGGTATGTGGATGGAAGTTTACATGGTGAAATGGTTGCCGATTGGTCTTTTGAAAGAATTGATAATTTAAATAATTTAATAAAAGAATACAATGTACAACCAATTTTTCATGGTAATTTTAAAGCTCCGCTAGGTAGTGATGTTGATTATTTACGAGAAGCGGCTGTGCAATATGTTAAACAAGAAATTGATATTTCCGCGAAAATTGGAGCGCCTTTAATTATTCATGGTGGTGGAATTGTTGAACCAAAAAAAATTGTCTTAGCCAAAAAGAAAGCTTTAGATAATTTTATTAAGTCAGTAAAAGAGCTGGCAGAATATGCTAAATATAAATCTGTTGATATTTATTTAGAGAATTTATCCAATTATAAATATTATCGCCCTTTTTATTATGTGTTTACACATATGGATGAGTACGATTATGTGTTTGAAAATATTAATAATGATAATGTCTACTTTTTCTTAGATGCTGGTCATGCAAATATTGGTGAGGGTGATCCAATAGAAGTTATAAAAAAATATCATAAAAAGATCAAGGCAATATCTTTTAGTAATAATAATGGTGAACAAGATCAACACTTTAGTATTTTACGTGGTACTGTGAACTTTACTGAGTTTGTTAATGTTTTAAATAAAAATGAATGGAAGGGGATTATTGCATTTGAAATACGAGACAAAAGCACTAGTGATTCCATTAAAGAGTTATCAGATGCATCAATGATTACAGTATAATCGCTAAGGGTCTCCTATTTTAATTAGTAGGAGACCCTTAGAAATTTAAAAAAATTAATAACTTTATAGGGTGTAATCGGTGAGTGGGATTATAGTATTCATTACAATTGCTTTTTTAACATTATCTAGTCCGGGTCCAGGTGTTCTATTTACAGTCACCAACTCTATAAATTATGGTGTAAAAACCTCATTATTTGGTATTTTTGGCTTAATAATTGGAATGTTTTTAATTGCTGTTATATCAGCAAGTGGGGTTGGTTTAATTGTTACTAGCAATCCTAAGATGTTTACTATTTTAAAATATATTGGTGCTTTTTATTTAATGTATTTGGGGTATAAAAATTTTATAAAAAAATTTTCTTCTGAAACAATCTTAAATGAAGAGTCAATACAATCCAAGATTAGTAAGGCTAGGCTGTTTTATCAAGGACTTTTTGCATCTTTATTAAACCCTAAAACTATTGTTTTTTTTATTGCATTATTTCCTCAATTTATCGATATTAAAAAAAATATTATTTATCAATTCTTGATTTTATCACTATCTTTTTGTTTTATTGGTTTTTTAATTCATTTGGCTTATGCAAATTTCTCTTCTATTTTTAAAGAAAAAATACTTAGCGGAAATAATTTTGAAAAATTAAATAAGATTAGTGGATGTATATTCTTTTTATTGGCAGTTATTTTAATTTTTCAATAATTCGCACACATAACTTTGTCTTCTTTAACTTATTTTTCTTAAAATCAAAAACTTTATTAATTTGTAATTCTTATCAAACACCAGTACAAAAATGACTCCAACACATGTAATGTCTAGATGGTTATTTACATGAAAATTACAACATCTCATACCTACCAAATCAAAAAATATGTGTTATAGAAAAGGGTGGGATCGGACATAAGAATAAGCTCAAAAGAGGCGCTTAACCGATCTTCTTAAAAATCGATGGATTTCGTTAAATAGGCAGACTATGACTGCACTTTTAGAAAAGATTTAAGCCTGTCTGAGTTCACCTTGTTTTCTGAAATATTATGGAAACTTGGCTCAGGGAAAGGGCAATACAATTTACGTGAAAATATCATTGCAGATATTGCCATTTTATTAAGGGCTGATTTCGTTGCATCTTATATTTGGGATTCAGCGCATAACTTTAAACTTTAACTTAATGATATAAAAGCAGATTGTAAATATTACTTAAGAGTTTCCTTAAATATGTAATTGAATGAAAAATAATAACTATTTAAATAATTTCTAGCCAATTTTGCATTGACACCTTAAATATTGAAGATTACCATTTGCGGGCTGGCCTACATCGCCAGTCGGTTTTAGCAGACCGTTTAGACCGCATCAGAGTTATTCCTTCTGAGGAATAGTTTTGTGCGCATACTCCTAGTTCCCTCCCGTAGCGGTAGGACGGGAGAGGGACACCCTCGGGTGTGCTGGAGTCTAACCAGTCTGCTAACCTTCTTCCGTTCTGCCACCATAATTTTATGCTCTGGCAGAACTCCATATATAAGGAGTTGGCTTTGCACATCCATTATTTCTTGGCAACCTTTGCCAAAAGCTATAACAACACAGCTTAAAACATTTAACGCAGCTTGATCGCCGTAAGGCTTTTCAGGCTTTAGCTCGTTATTACTTAAAACTTTCTTCAACAACTAAAACGTGAGATGTGCCAAGCACAGTCTTTATAGGCTTTGCTGTGCCTTTTTTTCTCCCAGAAAGGGCACAGTTTTTATATCTCATTTATATACAACAAAAATTTAATTTATAACGGTAAAAATATGCAAAATTTAGTTCTTCCAACACGTGCATTAAAAGTCGTAAATAAATCAATTGAGCTATTTCACTACAACGGGTTTCATATTGTCGGCATCGACAGACTTGTGAAAGAGTCCGAAATACCCAAAATGACGTTTTACAACTACTTTCACTCTAAAGAACGCTTTATTGAAATTTGCCTAATGGTGCAAAAAGAACGACTCCAAGACCAAGTGATTGAAATGGTCGAATACGACCACAACACAAGCGCAGTCGATAAACTCAAAAAATTCTATGATTTACATACAGACATAGACGGGCTGTACTACCTGTTATTTAAAGCCATTTTTGAAACGAAGAATAACTACCCAAACGCATACACAATCGCCCTGCGATATAGAACATGGCTCACCAATGAAATATATAGCCAGCTTAGAGCGCTTAACTCCGATGCTTCTTTTACTGATGCCAAGCTATTTGTGTATATGATCGATGGCGCCGTCATTCAGCGTTTAGGCCCGAATGAAGTTGATGATCGGGTGTTAGAGGTGTTTTTGAGGGGGATGGGTTGAGAGCATGTTTAATACATGCTTGCTTAAAATTTGATTGATACTTTACGCACATATTTTTAGCAAAATTTTGCTCAGTTAGATTAACCCTTATGTGCATTTGAACATGTATAGGAGTTACGTAAGATCAGTAAAAATTTATCAGTTGATCTAATGTTTATCTTGAAAATATTGATAAAATCCTATATCTAAGTCAAGAAATAAAAAAAATTCCATTAAATATGAGAGATTTTTTAGATCCATTTAATAATTTTTCTAATAATGAAATAATGACATCAATAAATAAATTTGAATTAGATATTTTGTCTTCAGAAGACTTAAATAAGGTTATTGATTCTAATTTTGAAAATAGTATAGGTTTTTTGGAGGACAGTGGCAAAGGCTTCTTATGTCTAAAATATATTTAACATTTGAGTCATATATTTTAATAATTATGGATGAGATAAATTCGGCTTTAGATAAACGGGGTGATGAGCTTTTTAAAGATTTAATATTTTTTTCAATGGTCATGTTACTTTATTTATCATAATGCATAAACATGAAACAATTAGTAATAATCAAATTATTGATTTAGGAGTTTTAAATGAATCTAAAATTAAAGATTTTACCAATAAACATTTTTTAAAATATTATAGTTGGTTTGATCATGAGAGTATTTCTTCTACTTTAGGTTATATAGATCAAGAGTGGTTGGACTTCGTGCTTGGTACAGAGGGATTTAAGCAATTTTCATTTGTTGATAATGAAAAATTAATAGCTGTCTGTGGAATTTACTTACCTATATCTGATTTTGACTATTATGCTATCTTAGACTTTGCTGTTAATCCAGATTATCATAATATGGGTTATGGTAGTAAATTTTTAAATGAAATTATTTATAATTATTATTTTAATGATTCTAATTGTTGGAAAGCTATAATTTCTTTAGAAAATATTACGGCAATAAAGTTTTTTAAATATAATGGGTGGCAATTTGAGGAAATTCAAGATAATGAATATTCTAAATATTCCTATTTAAAAAATAAGTGAATAAACTTTGCTTTTATATATGTATTTTTAAATTTATTCATGTGCTAAAGCTTCGATTGGTTTTAGGTTAGATGCTCTTTTAGCTGGAAGATATCCAAAGATTAAACCTATTATTGATGAAAAAAATAAAGCCATTAATGTTACCCAGATCGAGAATACCATCTTATATTCTGGACTAAAAATATTAAAAATTATTCCGATAATGAAAGAGATAGAGACGCCTAATAATCCGCCAAAGAAACATAAGATTGCTGCTTCAATAAGAAATTGTGTAAGCACATTTTGTTGTTTTGCTCCAACAGCCATTCTAATACCAATTTCTTTAATGCGTTCCGTGACAGAGACTAACATGATATTCATAACACCAATTCCACCAACAAGTAAGGAAATGAAAGCAACTGCTGAGACAAAAAAAGTGATTGTTCCTAATACCTTGGTTGCACTCTTTTTGCCTTCCTCACTGCTGAAAATGGTGAAATCTTTGACACCATGCCGAGCAGATAAGAAATGTTCTATATCTTTTTCAACAAGTTTAGAATTATATCGCGAATCAATAAGGACAGTAATTGAATTAATTTGCGCTTTTCCTGAAATTTGCGACTCCAAAGTTGTATAAGGAAGCCAAATTTCAGCGGTGTTGCCAGGATTATCAAACTTGCTTTTTACAACACCGATAACCTCTAATGGTCGCTTGTTAAAGAGCACACTTTTACCTATAGACAGTTCAGCTTTACCAAATAATGATTTTGATGTCTTTAAATCAATGACGGTAACTTGGGTTCTTTTCTCAATATCATTAGATGTCAAAAAACGGCCATATTCTAATTTTAAATTAGCAATCTGTAATTGGGCTTTATCTGCTCCATTAGCAGTTGCTTTAACATTTTTATTCTGATAGATCATATTGCCAGACGCAGCTATAGATGGGGATACCGCGGCAATATTTTTTTTATCCTTTAATGCAGTAGCATCATCAATATTTAAACGGCTTGCGGCACTAAGTGCTGGATTGTATACATCTTCCCCTGGATAGATAGAAAGTGTTGCAAGTTTTAATCCGTCCCATTCACCAATAATTTTTTGTGTCACTCCCTTACCAATTGCTAAAATAATGGAAACAGAACTAATACCTATGATTATCCCAAGCATCGTAAGGAGGGAGCGTAATTTATTGGAAAAAATTGAGTGAATCGACATTTTTAACGCTTCATAGAGCGGAATCATAAAGTTCGGTTTTGTTTTTAATATATATTTATCTAACACGTTCTTGACGATCACACTGTCTATTTTATAATGATCGGAAAGAATACAACCATCTCTAATTTCAATAATACGCTCTGCATGTTGAGCAATTTTAGCATCATGAGTGACCAAAATAATTGTATGACCTTTTTCATGTAAATCTTTTAAAATTTTTAATACCATTTCTCCACTTTTAGAATCTAAAGCTCCAGTAGGCTCATCTGCTAATATCACTTCTCCACCATTCATTAATGCTCTAGCGATACTAACTCTTTGTTGTTGGCCACCCGATAATTCACTAGGTTTATTATGTACTTTGTCAGACATACCCAGCTCATTTAGAAGAAGTTGCGCTCGTTCAAGTCGTAATTTTGTATTTAAGTTAGAATAGATAGCTGGCAATGCAACATTTTCAAGGGCAGTGAGGGAGTTGAGTAAGTTATAACGCTGGAAAATGAACCCAAAGCTTTTTAATCGCAACTCAGATAACTGATCGGCTTCAAAGTTATAAATATTTTCTCCATCAAAAGTATATTCTCCCGAAGATGCTGTATCTAAACAGCCGAGTATATTCATTAAAGTGGATTTACCTGATCCTGATTGCCCAATAATAGAAATGAACTCACCACGTTTAATATTTAAATTAATGTTTTTTAAAATAATCTGTTCATGACCTTGGCTTCCAACAAATTTATTAATATTTTTAAGTTCAATAAAACTCATGAAAGAACTCCAGAAGTTTCAGTTTCAGGTAATTCCAGTATGACTTTTTCACCCAACTTAAGACCAGAGGTTACTTCAATATTATTATTATCTGATATTCCTGTTTTGATTTGACGATTTTCAATCTTTTTTAATTCAGTTTGAATACGAACTGTAGTCCCTAAATTTGATTGATAAATTGCTAATTTAGGTATCATCAATATACTTTTCTTATGATTTATAATTATATTATTTTGGGTTGTCATTCCAATGCTCAGTTTTCTATCAATGTTTGGCACAATCATTCGTGTGTAATAATAAACTGCTGAATTAGTAGCATCATTGTTAGAAGTATAAGTTCCTTTAGTCAATGAGGTCAGCGCAGGGTCAATACTATAAATTTTATTCGTTCTTATTTCATTTGGATCAGAAAGTGTTGAGAAGTTAACAGGCATTCCAATTTTAATCTTTGTATAGTCACCTTCAGGTATTTGCATTCGAATTTCCATTTGATCAAGATTTGCAATTTTTGCGATCAAGGGTGTTGTTTGTGCAAAGTTTATTGTTTGACCCGCTTCTACTGGCAAGGAAACAACAGTACCTGTTAAAGGTGATCTAATCTGTGTATATGCCATATTCGTTTGGGCTGTATTCAAAGCTATTTGAATTTGCTTAATATTCCAAATAAGATCATCTACTGCAGATTTAGCTTGTTTATAGTTATCTTCAGCAGCTTCAACGGACTCTTTTGATGTCGCATCTGCATTAAACATAATTTTCGTTCGGTCAAAATGCTTTTTTGCTACTTGAACAGATATTTGTTTTGATTCCAATAAGGCTTTAGCTGCTTCTAATTTTGCTTTAGATGTATTTAATTCATTGATTTGTGTTGTTGAATCAATTTCAGCAATTAAATCTCCTTTTTGTACTCTTTGACCTAACCTTATATTCAATTTTCTAATTTGACCAGATACTTGAGCACCAACATCAACAAGTTGTAGAGCATACACTTCACCAGTAGCCTTAACTACTTCTGTAATATCTCCACGTTTAACGACATAAGTTTCTGGTTCTTTATTTTCTTTAGGGAATAGAAAGAATAAAACACTGAAACCAGCTAAAAGAATAACAATTAAAGTAATAACAATTTTTTTAAATGGAGATGTTTTCTTCATTTCTTTCATAAGTTTACCACTATTTTTAAAGCTTACATTTATATCTCTCAAACTATTATTTCAGGTTTAACTTTGATCTGTAGTAATTGTCATTTTCTCTATTAATTAATATGAATTTTCTTCTTGTCAAAGAATTAGGTTACAGTCTTAAATTATTATTTTGGCTATAGGTTATTTTATAAACTTATTTTTTGTCAAGTTAAATACATTTTATTTACATTATTTTAACGGGATTAATTTTAAAAACAATTAGTTAAATATGAAAGTATATAGCAGTGTACGCTTAAAATGCATTAGGTTCGAGACAGGGTTTGATTAATTTAATGAGACAATAAAAATATTTAGTCTCAATTATGGCGCTTGGGTAATATATATTAGTAAGAGCCTTATATATGGTGTGGTTGCAGATATATTTTAGTTTGGAAAGCATGCTTACTTGTTATAACGAGGTAAAAGAAATAGTAAGAGCAAATTTTATGACTCTTCTTGTAGATTGGAATTACATAATAAATATCAAAAGACCTACACGAATTTTTATTTAAAAAGTGAAATTGATTTTATATGGAGGAGATAAAATGACATGTCATCATAATGAAAAACTAATTAACTTAGCTTGGTGGGACATATTAGTGCTTACTCTCATTATGTTTTCTTACTTTATTTATAGTTCATTGATTAGTTATATTAATTTAACAGATAAACTAATGGGGGAGGTAATCGAGTCTACTAATGACATGAACTGGGATATGCTAAGTTTTCAGATGGTACTACTAGTCTCTGCAATGCTTTATCTTTGGCTACGTAATTTTAACTTTGCGCAATGGCCCATTACGATTAATTTAAAAGCCATTGTTCAGGGAGTTGGAATTTTTTTAGTAGTAGCATTAGCCATGGATTTGTTCTCTCTAGCTGCATACTACTTGGTTCCACCAAGTGAAAATCTTATATATACAGCAGCATTACCTAAGCTAGATTTCTCTCTTTTGCTTTATTCTGCATTAAATGGCTTTTATGAAGAAATATTTTTCTTGGGAATTTGTTTAGCGGTCACTCGCGATCAACGACTTTTGTTTATTTTATACAGCTTACTAATTCGTTATGCCTTCCATACTTATCAAGGGCAAATAGCTGCAATTAGCATAGCCTTAGTTATAGGTGGCGGTTTTTATTTTTTTTACATAATTATAAGCCCCAAAAACCTTTTCCCTTTTTTTCTAGCACATGCTTTTGCTGATATGTTTGGGATGGGGACTTTAAATTATTTATATGGAATTACATGATTGGCGTCTCCTAGAATTAGGGAAACTTTTATACTGAAAGTTGTATTCCTTCTTCTATTAAATTAATAAAATGATTCATTTTTTATTTCTATAATCAGAGCATTTTGTGAACAAGAAATCTATATTGAATTGCTCACTTAGCTGATAATGATTTTATAAATAAGATTTAATGAAATTTTATTCAAATAACTCTGAGAAGAAATATGAAATACATTGAAATATTAAAAATAAAAGAAATTGGGAAATATGAAGAAGGCTTATCGCTATTGTTAGAAGATTCTATAAATAACGGAGCTTCAATAGGTTTCTTAGCTCCTATAGAAAAGAACGAAGACTTAAATTATTGGTGTAGCTAACTTTATTCCTTCTTAATATCATAAAGTTGCAAAATGATAGCAAAGAGATAGTAGACAGCTCTATATATACTTTATTGTTGAAAATGCTCAGCTCATACGATCAATAGCAACATGAATGTAAGTATTTGTGTGAAATTCTCTCAAAAGGGCGTTCTAAACTATAAAATTTAAAAGTTACGACTCCAATTACTCGATTCAAAAATTTGGTTGTAGGATAGCTAGGCGCAGATCCATTCATCCTTAATTATTAAAAGATGGATATTCATGCTTTTGTCACACTTTTTCATTATTTTTTGCTGAGTAAATCACAATTTATTATAAGTATGGCTTATGTGCAGTTTTAGAACATTAACACTTTCGAAGTAGCTAGAGCCTCACTATCTAACTAGGGGATTATTTGAATGTCAAAGCTTATTCAATCGCGCCGTCAATTCTTGATTAATAGTGGAAAAGTGGCTTTAGGTGTCGCATCTGCCAATATACTTTCGGCTTGTCATACAGGCGAGTCTGCACCAGCCATTATAGTACCTGATAACCTACGTCCAAAACTGCCATCCGGAATTCAAATTGGTGATGTAAGTAATGGTAATGCAACCATTTGGGCGCGTGCTGACCGTACAGCAAAGCTGCGGGTAGAATATTCTTTTAATGAGAGCTTTAAACAATCTAAGTTGGCTGTTGGTAGGGTGGTTACCAATGCAAGTGATTTCACTGGTCGTGTAGAGCTGACTGGGCTACCTCAAGGGCAGGATATTTTTTTACGCGTTACCTTTGAGGATGCTAGCAATAATAATGCGATCAGTGAACCATATGCTGGTCATTTCCGTACTATGCCAGCTAATGATAAAACCCCGATTCGATTCGTCTGGGGCGGGGATGTTAATGGTCAGGGTTGGGGCATTAACCCTGAAATTGGCGGCATGAAAATTTGGGAAACCATGCGTCAGCGCAAGCCAGATTTTTTTATTCATAGTGGTGATGCCATTTATGCCGATGGTGCGATTAAAGAGTCCGTGACCATTCAACCTATGAATTCGTTAAAACCAGATGAAGTCCGTATCTGGAAAAATATTGTGACGGAAGAAGTGAGTAAGCCGGCAGAAACACTGAAAGAGTATCGTGGTCGTCATCGCTATAATTTTATGGATGAAAACTTACGTCGCTTTGCTGCTGAAGTACCGCAAATCTGGCAGTGGGATGATCATGATGTGCTGAATAACTGGTCTCCAAGCACAGTGTTGGCTAATAGAACAGACGGGAGCGTACACTATAGTACAACCGCTGACCTGCAAAGCCTAGTGGCATATGGTAGACAAGCATTTTTAGAAAACTCACCAATGCAATGGCGTACAGAAGCGATTGAAGACCAACGAATTTACCGAAAAATAAACTATGGTCCATTGCTAGATGTGTTTGTGTTGGATGAGCGCTCTTATCGTGGCCCCAATAGCACTAACGTACAAACCACACTTGATAATAATTCGGCATTTTTAGGTAAAGAGCAGGTAGACTGGTTGGTTAATGAGTTAACTAACTCCAAAGCAGTATGGAAGGTGATTGCTTCTGATATGCCGTTGAGTCTCAACGTTGAGGATCACACCACTGGCAATGCAAGCTGGTTTGAAGCCATAGCGAATGAAAATGACGGTGCACCTTTGGGTCGTGAGTTAGAAATCGCACGTTTGTTGTCAGCTACTAAAGCGGTTAAAAACACAGTTTGGATCACCGCAGACGTACACTACTGTGCAGCACATTATTATGACAATAACAAAGCTAAGTTCACAGATTTTAAACCATTCTGGGAGTTTGTAGCTGGGCCACTGAATGCAGGCACCTTTGGTCCCAATACGCTGGATAAAACGTTTGGTCCACAATTGATATTCCAAAAAACACCACCAGCAGGCAAGAGCAATCTTTCCCCGCTTGATGGTTACCAATTTTTTGGTGAGGTGAATATTGACCCTGCATCCAAAGTGTTGACAGTGGATTTCCGAGATTTAGCTGGTGCAATCCAATTTACGCAAGCTGTTGAGCCTGACTTATCATATACGTCCTGACTAAAGCAGAGTTGAGGGAGCCTGACGGCCCCCAATGGACCATTATCATTTGCTAAATAGAAACTAATAGTTCAGTGGAAATGGCGGGAGTTGAACCCGCGTCTTTAAAAACTCTCTACGGAGGGCTTTTTTATGTAATGAGCATATAAAAGCTAGAAAATTAATATTTTTATGCTTTTGTAATTCCTCTCAAATATCAGTACAAAAATAACTCTAATAGATGTAATGTCTAAATGGTTATTTACATGAAAATTACAACATCTAAAAAAAGAAATCTTTATAGAAAGCTTCAAAATAGATGTTGTCACTTATGTCAGTAAAATGATTATTAGATTTAACTGTTTTGCAGGAATTTTGCATTTATTTTGCAGGACATAGAAGTAAATCTAATAAACTTAAAATTAATCAAATAGATATGGAATTTCAAAAATATTTATTCTTTATGGAGAAAGAATATATGTGGGAATTATTTGTAATTCTACTTTCGCTTGGGCTGTTAATGTATACAGCTTACAAGGGCTTTTCAGTCATTCTCATGGCACCAATTTGTGCCTTACTTGCAGTTTTACTCATTAACCCAGCCAATGTTTTACCGTTTTATTCGGGTGTATTTATGCCCAAAATGGTGAACTTTATTAAAGATTACTTTCTTGTATTCTTACTTGGGGCAATTTTCGGTAAAGTCGTTGAAATGTCAGGAATTGCGGAGTCTATTGCAAGAACCATTGTAAGATGGATTGGGGCAAAAAAGGCAATTTTAACGGTTGTATTACTAGGTGCAATTTTAACCTATAGCGGTGTGAGTCTTTTTGTTGCTGTATTCGCAATTTATCCTTTTGCCAACCAACTATTTAGACAAGCCAATATTCCAAAACGTTTAATTCCGGGAACCATCGCGCTGGGTGCATTTACATTTACCATGGATGCATTACCGGGTACGCCACAAATTCAAAACGTAATTCCAACCACATTCTTTGGCACCAATATTTATGCCGCACCATTTCTAGGAATTATTGGCGCTATTTTTGTTCTATGTATGGGATTGAGCTACTTAGAATGGCGTCGCCGCGCTGCTGCAAAAGCTGGAGAAGGGTTCTCTGGTTTTGGGGTAGACAATACCTCATCTCAAGAAATTGAAGCTGATATGACTCTACAAAATAATGGAAGTACGGCACGTCAGTTTTTAGCGTTTGTACCTCTTATTCTTGTTGCGGTAATGAACAAATATTTATCTAAAGCAATTAAAGAGTGGTACCCAAATGGCTTTGATTTTGCCACGGTCGGTTTAGCTGATTACACAGTAGATGTTGCAAAAACTGGTGCGATCTGGGCGGTTGGTCTTGCGCTTATTGTCGGGATTATTACTGCAATTTTGTTTGATTATCAACGTGTAGTGACAAACTTTAAAGAGGGCATTAATGCCAGTATTGGTGGCTCACTTTTAGCAGTGATGAATACGGCTTCTGAGTATGGCTTTGGTGCAATTATTGCGTCATTACCGGGCTTTGCCATGATTAGTCATGCAATGAGTAGTACCTTCACAAATCCTTTAGTGAATGGGGCGGTGACCACAACCGTTTTAGCAGGTATTACCGGTTCAGCTTCTGGTGGTATGAGTATCGCTTTAAGTGCGATGGCTGAACACTATAACGCTGCGATTTTAGCCGCCGGTATTCCACCAGAAGTCATGCACCGTGTGGTTGCGATGGCCTCAGGTGGTATGGATACACTTCCACATAACGGTGCGGTAATCACTTTACTTGCTGTTACAGGGTTAACCCATAAACAATCGTATAAAGATATTTTTGCAGTCACAGTAATTAAAACGTTAGCAGTATTTGTGGTGATTACGGTCTTTACCGTAACGGGTATTGTTTAAATCAGCACGTTATAAGTATTAAGGAGTAAATAGATGACTAAACTTTTAGACGGTAAAGTCGCTTTTATTACAGGTTCTGCAAGTGGTATCGGTCTAGAGATTGCTAAGAAATTTGCTCACGAAGGTGCCAAAGTTGTTATTTCTGATATGAATGCCGAAAAGTGCCAAGAAACAGCAAATCTACTCAAAGAGCAAGGTTTTGAAGCATTATCTGCACCATGTGATGTGACTGATGAGGATGCTTATAAACAAGCAATTGAGCTCACTCAAAAGACCTTTGGTACAGTTGATATCTTAATTAACAATGCTGGTTTCCAACATGTTGCATCTATTGAAGAGTTTCCAACGGCTGTTTTTCAAAAGCTAGTTCAGGTCATGTTAACTGGGGCATTTATTGGTATTAAACACGTTTTTCCAATCATGAAAGCTCAAAAATATGGCCGTATTATTAATATGGCTTCAATTAATGGCCTAATTGGTTTTGCTGGAAAAGCAGGTTATAACAGTGCGAAACATGGAGTGATTGGCTTAACAAAAGTAGCCGCATTGGAATGTGCACGTGACGGTATTACGGTAAATGCCTTATGTCCAGGTTACGTAGACACACCATTGGTTCGTGGTCAAATTGCAGATTTGGCTAAAACTCGTAATGTGAGTTTAGACAGCGCACTTGAAGATGTAATTTTGGCAATGGTTCCTCAAAAGCGTTTGCTATCTGTTGAAGAAATTGCTGACTATGCAATTTTCCTTGCGAGTGGTAAGGCTGGTGGGGTAACAGGCCAAGCTGTCGTTATGGATGGTGGCTACACAGCACAATAATTTAAGTGTTTTATAAAAGCCGCTTATTTTAAATAGGCGGTTTTTTATTCGTTAAAATTTACGATAGTCTAATGTTCAAAATAATGATTTATCTCTACTCTATTTGTTTATAAAAAATCTAATAAAATAAGTTTGTTAAAGTATGAAATTATACTTTAAAGGTATTTAACTTATTTCCATTTTTAAAATCTAATAGAGTGTGAGAAAGTAATCTTTACTCTCTTTCTTAATTCGATATTTTTTAGGAAAACTCGTCAATTACAGGATATTAATTGGCATACAAGTTGCTTTTTAAAGCAATAAGTTTTTAGCTAGGTGAAAAGGATATGATATCACTCAGCCAACAGATGGAACTCAATCATTATTCACGTAAAGCTGAATTTGCGCAGAATTTGATGTCCACGATTTGTGGTGAACACCGTCTAGATACCATTTACAAAGATACGCTCGATTTTCATTATGACGGAATGCGTTTGCCTAATAAAAAAATGGCAATTGGTACAATCAGCTATGGTGCAAACGTAGCCATCAACATCTCAAATTTAAAAGCTTATAGCATTAGTTTACCTATACAGGGTCGACAAGCTCTCAACATACGCGGCGCTCATTATCAATCTGATGAAAACAGAGGCCTTATTGTTTCAAATAACGATCAGCAAGATTTGATTATCGATAAAGATTGCAGAAAATTTCAGGTGGTTATTCCTGAGCGGAGTATGCATATTGCCCTCGCAGATTTACTGAATAAACCCACAGAAACTCCCATTATTTTTAATCCTGAAATGCATCTGGATTCGGAGCAACTGATTGGTGCATGGTGGAAAAATATTCAAAATTTTGTACAGCTAAAATCGCAATATAGCAATTTTTATGGTTTGCAGATGTTGTCTGAAGACTATGAAAATTTTGTAATTAAAGCGTTATTGTTGTCTCAAGAAAATAACTACTCTGAAGCCTTAAAGTTACTCTCACATCAGGATGAGCCAGCTTATATCCGTAAGGTTCGTAATTTTATTATTGCACATGCTCATGAAGAAATCTGTGCAGAAGACTTGCAACGTTTGGCTGGGGTTTCAAAGTCAAAATTATATGATGAATTTCAACAATACTATGGCACAAGCCCAATGTCGTATTTAAAAAAATATCGTCTCCAACAAATTTATAAAATCTTAAGCACCACAGGAGCAGATAGAAAAGTTTCTATTTCAAAGCTTGCCTATGACTGGGGTTTTAACCATTTAAGTCGTTTTTCTCAAGAATATCGTGAAGAATTTGGCGAAAATCCAAGTGAGACTAAGGGCAAAATTTTCTGATATTTAATGATTTCAAATAAAAAACTGATTTAGTGCTACCTAAATCAGTTTTTTATTTATCAATTAATATTTATATACTTTCTTCGAGCTTTAACACTTGTTTGCTTTTAGATTTTTCATAAATCACTTTCAGACTAAGTGCAATAAATGAGATGAAGGTTGGTAGTGCAAGAATAAAGAAAATGCTACTTAAGCTTAGGTTAAAAGTAAAAATTAGTGAGCCAAAGAAAGCACCTAAAATTGCACCCATACGGCCAATACCATGCATCCATGAAACACCAACTGCACGGCACACTGCTGGATAGAACATAGCTGCAAGTGGCAGTAATGAAGACTGAGCACCTGCGAGTAAAGCACCAATTAAGAAGATAGTAAGACCTAACAAGAAAATATTTGAGCTCACTAGACCTGCAACAATGAATAGTCCGAAAGCGATGAGATATGAATATTTAATCACTGTAGTTGGATTCAGTTTATCCATGTACCATCCCATAATGGTTGCACCAATTACACCACCAAAAGGGAAAATCGCGGCAATTAAACTAAACTGTTGCGTACTAAAACCTGCTGTTTTTAAAATCGTTGGCATCCAGCTTGTCAAAAGATAAAACACCAATAGACTGGTAAAGCAGCAGAGCCAAAGCATGCTTGAACCCCAAAGGTATTTACCTAAAACGATTTTAACTGGATTTTCATTAGAGGCATTTTCTGCTTGAGTTAAAACAAGTTTTACAGGCTCTTGAAAAGAATGACCTTGAATATCTTCTAAAATACGCTGAGCTTTATCTTGTTGATGACGTGTAATTAAGTATTGAGTTGATTCAGGTAATTTAAGTAATAAAGCAACCACTAAAATGAGGGGAATGCTTCCGCCAATAATAATCACCTTAGCCCAGCCATAGCTTTCTAATAGATAAGCTGACAACACACCACCGCAAGAAATACCGAGCATAAAACCACAGCCAGCAAGACCTGTCAGGAATGCTTTACGTTTTACAGGCATATATTCAGAGACAATGGTACTGATGTTTGGCATGGCTGCGCCTAAACCAACACCTGTAATAAAGCGATAAATCATCAAGTCTTGAGTTGAATTGGCAAACCCACACAAAATCGTAAATATTGAAAATAAAAGGCTTGTAAAAACAATAACGCCTTTACGTCCAAATTTATCGGACAGAGGCCCCGAAATGATTGCACCAATCGACATACCGACTAAAGCAGCACTTAAAACAGGAGCAAGTTGCGGCTTGGTAATTCTCCAATCATCTAATAATGCAGGAGCAATAAAACCAATAATTCCTGTGTCTAGACCATCACAGAAGAAGACAAAAAAGCCTAGGATAAAAACCGTCCACTGTAATGGAGAAAGTTTCTCGCGGTTGATAATTGTGTTTGCATCTATCGTTTTCATATGTATTCCTTCTTAAAATTATTTAATTCCCTTATTAATTCACTACGTTCGTTACAAAACATACGTTTTTAATTGAACTATTTTTAGCCAATCGTCACTATCCAATAAGTCCTAATCTTCATCCTTTTTTTCCAAATTAGATAAAATGTATTAATTTTATTTTTATTTTAAAGTTATGAAATTTATTAGTTTTTTTATTTTTAGTGTTCTATTCATTTTTATTGATTTTAATAATTGCGCAGAGATTGGATAGTGCTTGCAGCTTTTGGACAGCCTAAAAAAATATTCGGATAGAAGATAAAGCCATAACAATGTCAGGAGTTGACACTATGGCTGGTCAAACCGTTCAAATTAAAACTGCATCTGGAAAGCAGTTCAGTGCATATCTAGCAACACCAGAAACAGGAAAAGGGCCTGGAGTGGTGTTGTGTCAGGAAATCTTTGGGGTGAATGCAGCCATGCGAGAAAAAGCAGAATTTCTTGCAGAAGAAGGCTATACCGTTTTAGTTCCTGATTTATTTTGGCGTGTAGCGCCTAATATCGAACTGGGTTACACACCAGAAGATTTTCAAAAGGCTTTCGAGCTTTATCAGCAATATGATGAAAATCTTGGGGTTGAAGATATTCAGGACAGCTTATCTTTTTTAAAGACCCGACCAGAATGTGACACCTCTACAGGCCTCGGTGTGGTGGGCTATTGTTTAGGTGGGAAGCTTGCGTATCTTGCAGGCTGTCGACTTTCGGAAGTGGCATGTGCTGTAGGTTATTACGGTGTAGGCATTGAAAAAGCGTTAGATGAGTTAGCCAACGTAAAAGGATGTTTGGTTTTACATATTGCAGAACTGGACCAATTTACACCACCAGATGCGAGACAAGCGATTGTTGATGCAGCCAACCAATATTCAAATGTACAAGCCTATGTTTATGAAGGTGTTGATCATGCTTTTGCACGCCCAAAAAGCAATCATTATCACAAACCTTCAGCACGCTTTGCCCACGAGCGTACAGTAACAGCTCTACATAACACGATTGGACCGAAATACGACCTAGTCGCGCTATGGGAAGAACATATTCGTCATGAGTTCGATACGCGTGACGTACCAGCAACCATGGCAACAATGGTCGCAGAACCTTATGTCAATCATATTCCAACCTTAACTGGTGGTGTAGGCCAAAGCCAGCTTGCCCGTTTTTATCAATATCACTTTGTTCACCAAAACCCGAAAGATATGAAGATCACCTCGATCTCTCGTACGGTTGGCTCAACGCAAGTGGTCGACGAATTCATTATGAGCTTTACTCACGATGCTGAAATTGACTGGCTATTACCGGGTGTAAAACCGACTGGTAAATATGTCGAAATTCCAATGTTAGGTGTAATTCAGTTCAGAGGTTCAAAGTTGTGCCATGAGCATATTTACTGGGACCAAGCGTCGGTACTCGTTCAAATTGGTTTATTAGATCCGACAGGCTTACCAGTTGCAGGTGTCGAGACAGCACGAAAACTTCTTGATGAAGACCTTCCTTCAAATACGTTGATGCCATCTTGGTCAAGTAGTGAAGGCAAGCCAGTCAATTAAGGAGTATCTGCAATGAATATAGATTTAAAAGGAAAAGTCGCTGTAGTGAGCGGCGGCGCAACACTGATTGGTAAAGCTGTTGTACAAGCTTTGGTGGGTGCGGGTGCTCATGTCGCTATTTTAGATATTGATGTCAAAGGCAAGGCAATTGCAGAAAGCTTTAACCATGATGTGATGTTTATTCAAACCGATTTAACCAGTGATGCGGCTATTCAGCAAGCTGTGGCAGATATTCACCAACATTTAGGTGAAGTGAGTTACTTGGTCAATCTGGCATGTACCTACTTAGATGACGGTTTTAAATCTTCACGTCAGGACTGGTTACAAGCACTCGATATTAATTTAGTCTCTACAGTTGAGCTGAGCCGTACTTTATACAATGACCTAAAAAAACAGCAAGGTTCAATCGTTAACTTCACTTCAATTTCGGCCAAAGTGGCACAAACAGGGCGCTGGTTATATCCAGTTTCTAAAGCCGCGATACGTCAACTCACACAAAGCATGGCAATGGATTTTGCTGGCGATGGTATTCGTGTCAACTCCGTTTCACCGGGTTGGACATGGTCTCGTGTCATTTCAGAAGTCAGTGGTAATAACCGTGAAAAAGCCGATAGCGTGGCAGCCGATTATCACTTGCTAGATCGATTGGGTCATCCCGAAGAAGTTGCCAATGTTGTTTTGTTTTTATTGTCACCCGCTGCGAGTTTTGTCACCGGAGCAGATTATGCGGTCGATGGCGGATATTCAGTGATGGGCCCTGAAGGATCACAGCCCGCTATTCCACGTTTAGCCGAATAGCACAGCATTTTAAAAGCACATTTAGAAAATTATGGAGAATATTATGCGCCGTATTGCAATTGTTGGAGCAGGACAGTCTGGTTTACAGCTTGGTTTAGGCTTATTAGATACAGGCTATGACGTGACAATGATCACCAACCGAACTGCCGATGAAATCCGCCAAGGCAAAGTCATGTCAAGCCAGTGTATGTTTCATACCGCTTTACAAACTGAACGTGACTTGGGACTGAATTTTTGGGAAGAAGAATGTCCAGCGGTAGAGGGCATTGGGCTGGCTTTAGTCAATCCTGAAAATGGTGGTAAAGCATTTGAATGGAGTGCTCGTCTTGAGCGCTACGCTCAATCGGTCGATCAACGCGTCAAAATGCCATATTGGATGGAAGAATTTGAACGCCGTGGCGGTCGATTAGTAATTCAGGATGTGGGAATAGAAGAGTTAGAACAACTCGCAAACGACTACGAGCTTGTATTACTCGCGGCTGGTAAAGGTGAAGTCGTTAAACAATTTGAGCGTGATGATGTACGCAGTGTGTTTGATAAACCACAGCGTGCTTTGGCATTGACCTATGTCAAAAACATGAAGCCAATTTCACCTTATTCACGTGTGACTTTTAACATTATTCCAGAAGTTGGCGAATACTTTTCATTTCCAGCACTGACTGTGAATGGTCCTTGCGACATTATGGTGTTTGAAGGTATTCCAAATGGGCCAATGGACAGCTGGCAAGATGTCAAAACACCAGAACAGCATTTGCAGTGTAGTTTGGACTTACTCAAGAAATTTGTGCCTTGGGAATATGAACGCTGCACAAATGTTAAGTTGACCGATGCTGGCGGATATTTGGCAGGACGGTTCCCACCGACCGTACGCAAACCAATTTTGACATTACCTTCTGGCAAGCAAATTTTTGGTATGGCAGATGCCTTGGTAGTCAATGACCCGATTACTGGTCAAGGCTCAAACAACGCTGCTAAGTGTAGCAAAATTTATTTCGATGCCATTTTAGCCAATGATAATCAAGGTTTTAGCGAACAATGGATGGTTCAAACCTTTGAACGTTATTGGGTTTATGCAGAAAAAGTCGTGGCTTGGACCAATAGCCTGTTAGTACCACCGCAGCCACATGTTGTTGAACTATTAGCAGCCGCAAGCCAAAACCAAAGCATTGCTTCCATTATGGCCAATAACTTTGATGACCCGCGCTCTTTTGCCCCGTGGTGGTTTGATGCAGATCAAGCTCAGGCATTCATGGCCTCAAAAACCGCAGCAAAAGTGGCTTAAGGTCAAAATATCAAAGGGAGAATTAAAAATGGACACAATTGAAACTCAAGGTTTACAAAGCATTAATGCTGAAAACCCAAGAGAAATTCGTAATTTACTTGGTCAGTTTGCAACTGGCGTTACAGTGATTACAACCCGTGGTAAAGATGGTCGGAAAATAGGTATGACAGCCAATTCATTTTCATCACTGTCTTTAGACCCGCCATTAATTTTGTGGAGCCTTTCAAAAACAGCGCCAAGTTTGTCTGATTTTGTTGAAGCTGAATATTTTGCCATCCACATGTTGGCGCAGGAGCATCATCAGCTTTCTGGGCATTTCGCTCGAGGTGCAGAAGATAAATTTGCAGGCGTTGCACATCAACAATGCAATGCAGGCGTTCCAATTTTGTCCGATGCACTCGCAACCTTGGTTTGCCGCAATGTAAATCAGTATGAAGGGGGAGATCACCTGATTTTTATTGGTCAAATTGAACAATACCAACAACGCCAAGGTGAACCATTGGTATTCCACGCAGGAAAGTATCGGATTGCCGCAGAGCATCCAGAATTAGCACATTAATTCACCACAATCACGATCAATCTGGTCGTGATTTTTTTTATAGGAAATAAGAAGATGAAAAGCACTTTAATTAAACATGGATTTTTAACAGGGACATTGTTGGGTTTGCCATTGGTTACACATGCCTATGATTTACCGACCGTAAACTTAGGTATGACCAGCTTTCTCGATGGTGGATTACCCGCAGGGCCTGGCTGGTATGCTCAAACCTATTTTCAAAATTACGATAGCAATAAACTGGTCGATGCCAATGGACAAAAATTAGGTTTACCTAAAACAGATTTAAATTATCAAGTATTGGTTGAACAGATTAGTTATTTATCGAATGTCCGAGTAAAAGATAAAGCTAGCCTAGGTATGAATTTTTTAATTCCTTTTGTCAGCAAAATGGACATGGATGATGGCTTGAATAATGCTGCTATTAAGGCCCAAAGTGGCTTTGGGGACATTATGATCGGACCTTTTATTCAGTTCGATCCAGTCATGGGCTCACAAGGGCCTAAGTTTGTACATCGTTTTGAGTTTCAGGTGAATTTACCTACTGGTGAATACGATCAACAAAAAGATATTAACCCAAGTAATAATGCTGTTTCATTTGATCCTTATTGGGCTGCAACGTATTGGTTTAATCCAAAGTGGACAGCTTCAACGCGTATCCATTATCTCTATAACTTTAAAAATGATGACCCAAGTTATGCATTTGCTGGAGCAAATGATATGCAAGCTGGGCAAGCAATTCATGCAAACTTCGCAACAGACTATGCCATTACTGAACAGTTCCGTTTAGGACTAAATGGCTATTGGCTAAAACAAGTGACAGATACTGAAGTGGATGGTGAAAAAGTCAAAGGCCGACGTGAACAAGTCTGGGCAATTGGCCCAGGTGCAATGTATAGCTTTTCTAAAAATGATCATTTGGTCGCAAATGCTTATTTTGAGCAAGATGCTGAAAATCGTCCAGAGGGAACACGATTGCAAGTTCGCTATGTTCACCATTTCTAAGTCATAAAAAAAGCCTTTTATATCTATAAATATAAAAGGCTTTTATCTATTTTAAGTTTAAGAAAAAATTGAAGTAATTAAGCCCGAGCCGTCGACTTGCCCTGAACGGCGTGTAGAAGAGGGTAACTTACCATAACGGCGTTTGTACTCTTGAGAAAAACGGCCTAAATGTGTAAATCCCCACTTAAATGCAACGTCTGTGACTGATAGATTTTCATTGTGCATGAGCTCTAAATGAGCTTGTTCAAAGCGTAATTCTTTAAGATAAGACATTGGGGTAGTCCCCAAATAATTTTTAAAGCCAGTAAATAGTGTTCTCACACTCACGCCCGCATGTTCAGCTAAAATTTCGACATTAAGTGGTTCATGTAAATGTTCTTTAATATAGGCTTCTGTACGTTTCACGAAATAAGGAGAGACGGTTTTTTCTTTATAATGATCAATTCTATGTAATGCACTATTGGGTTGACCATAAATAAGTGCATTAAATAGATTTGACTCAAATTGTTTAAAGGCTAAAGGATGATGGAGAGGGTGTTGCTCGCATGCCAAAGCATCCATCAATGTTCTGACGAGCTGTAAAAAGTAGCCACCACTTTGTGTAGCAAAGTCTAATTTTGGGTCGAAAACGAGTAAGTTATTTTCTGAATCAGTAATGTGTTGACGGCAATGGTAAGTAAAATCATCTTTTGAAACTTTTAGAATGAGCTGTGGTGAGTTCGCGTGCCAGCGCATACGTAAAGATTGCTGTGGAGAAATAAGAGAAGCAACTTGAGAATAAGAAATAAACTTTTGTGAACCAAACTCGATTTCTGCGTAGCCTTGAGTTGGAATTTGAATGAGGTAAAAGTTATCAAGATGATCTGGTTCAATAATGACATCCGCGCCATATTCCAAGCGACTAATAGACAATGCGCCTGTTTTAACATGGTGCATGGTTGCACTGAAATCTCGCTTCTGTTGAGAGATTTTAAGATCATGCGGTTTAAAAATTTGTCCTACATTGCGGCAGGTTTCGCTTAAATCGTGATGATCAAATACCAAATTATGATTGGTAAAGATAGACTCATTTTGAAAATGACGTCCACTGAGTTCCGGGGAGTTGGCTTGGTTCATATATATCCCTTTTGGCTCACTCCTGTATTTACCTGTGTTGCAAAAGCTTTAAACCTTCACTGTGCAGCAAGTAAATACGGCACTTAAAAAATTAAGTTACTCGCAAATTACAATGAGATATAAGCAAAATGCAGACCAATTTATCCGCTAATTAATGTGATTTTCTCAAATTTTTAGTTCGGATCTAGTCCATCAATTTAATAAATTCGAGAAATAGAATAGAGGGATATAAAAGGCGCTATAACTTAATCTCATCATGATCTTATTCCTTAAGATCTATCAAAATTTATAGCAAATCCGAGTGAATTGGTCAATTTATTTTGTCGGAATAAATTATTTTATGATATTGATATATAATAACTTTTAATTTAAGTGCAAAAATTCAATATACCCCTTGCAGAGTATATTGAATCATTTCAGGTTTTAGTGGTTTTTTTAATTATTTATACTTTTAGCGTGATGTATTGCTTTGTAAAAACTTTTCGCTGTAAATACGATAGTTTTGCAGAGATTGTTCATCTAACCAATTTTTAACAGCTTCAATCATTGGCGGTGGACCACATAAATACATATCAAAAGCCTGCTCAGCCAGTTGATCTTTATTTAAATGCTCATGAATATAACCCGCTTTGCCTTGCCAAGCTTCTGTTGCTTTAGTCACAATTGGGTGATAACTAAAGTTTGGAAGCTGTTCTGCGTAGGCATGTAAACGCTGTTGTTCACACAAATCAGTTTCATTATTTACGCCATAGTACAACTGAACTGCAGGTGAGTTAGGCTGCTCAACTAAGTTATCTAACATTCCCAAGAAAGCCGATAACCCTGTTCCACCTGCCACAAAAATAAGTGGTCGCTGTACTTCGCGTAAATAGAAACTACCCAGAGGTGCTTCAATCAGTAGGCTTTGTCCAACTTTGCAACGATCACGCAAATAATTACTCATCACACCGTCTGGTAAAAGACGAATTAGAAATTGCAATTGATTGGTTGCATTTGGTCTGTTTGCAAATGAATATGAGCGCCAATCTTCAGTATCTGGTATTTGCAAACGAGCATATTGACCCGGTAAAAACTGAAGTTGTTCAGCATGACTGCTCGCATCAAGATGCAAAATTGCTGTCGTTTCAGAAACTAGCTCAACCGCAGTCACTTTGGTTTCAATTTTTAAAGTATCACCAGCGTTACATATAGCAGAATCATGATCGAAATAAAAAGCTGCATCTGATTTCACACGCGTCTGGCAAGCTAACATTTTGCGCTCAGCCAAATCACGCTCACTTAATGCATCTTCATCAACATATTCTTGTTCATAAAGACCAGTTTCACATTGTCCCTGACAGGTACCACAAACACCTTCACGGCAGTCTAGCGGTAGGTTAATTCCTTGGCGAACTGCTGCATCAAGCAGCAATTCGTCGTTATTTACCGAAATGAAAAAGGTTTTACCATCGGCAAAGTTAAGTGCAACTGAATGTCCCATTTTCATTCCCCTTAAACGTGATAGAAGTCTAAAACGGAATCAATTTTGTCATTGAGCAAAATGCTGTGTTGACGACGAATACGGAAACCATCTGCTGTTTGGCGTAAAAGATAAGTAGCGTGTCCGTAAAAACAGCCTTCTAAGCCTTGACGGTTATAGAGCGTTTGCCATACGACTTTTGCTTCAATTAATCCGTCATCCAGTGTTTTTACACGAATGTTATTCATGCTGTGTAACGTACGTGGTAACGGCGTTGCAGATGCAGCTTTACCTGTACGAATACGGAATACACGGTCTTCGAGTCCAGTACGGTCCGCATAATAAATATAAGACAAACCCTGATTTGGATCTTGAACATAGTTATGGTCATCAATCCACTGTGGAATATGATATTCACTATCTTCATCGTAAAGTTCTAGATAGGCATCCCAGTCATAAGCATCACAAAGTTCTGCTTTTTTGTACAAAAACTGAGATACAGCAAAATTTAGTTCTTGTGACATGGTTACACCTCATCCATTAGGGCATTGTTTTCGAAAGTAATATCTTGCATTTTCAATGCTTTCTTATTTAAGCCATCGAGCATTAGACGTTGCCAATGTCCATGCTGGTTTACGTAGAGTCCTTCATGGGTAAACTCTCGGCCAGTAATGACTGGTTGAATGCCTAAATCTTGTGAGTTTTTGGTCGCGCCATATTCCCAAGACTGACAGCCACGAGAAATATCGCTCCAACGCTCAAGTCGTGCCTGAAAACCTTTTTGCTGCTCACGGAATTCAACTAAATCGTCTGGTGTACCAAGGCCTGATACGTTAAAGAAATCTTCGAACTGACGGATACGGTTACGGCGTGCTTCAACAGATTCACCTTTAACACCAATACATTGACTGATGACTTCAGTTTTATTCCATGCCACAGGGCGAACAATACGAAGCTGAGAACTAATTTGGTCCATGAAAAATAGGCTTGGGTACAAGTTCAAGTTTCTTAAACGATGCATTGCCCACTCAGCATATTTGTCGCCGTATTTTTCTACTAAATAAGGCATAACTGTGCTGTAACCTGGACGAACTGTTGGATTCGGCATGTCACTGAATAAAACACTATGGCCATTTTTGAAGCTGAACCAGCCATCGTCAGTTTCTGAATCACCCGCACCTAACTTGCTATAGTCAAGCGTATCGAGTTCTGCACCTTTTGATGCATTCACTTGTTGACGGTGTTGGACTGTAGATACATAGTTATAGTGAACAGTACTTACATGGTAACCATCTAAGCCATTTTCATTTTGTAGCTTCCAGTTACCTGCAAAGGTATAAGATGATTTGCCTTGAAGTACTTCTAGTTCACCTGTTGGGGATTGGTTAACCATTAAATCAAGGAACAGTTTTGCATCGCCCAAAAAGTCTTCTAGAGAATCTGTTGCTTGTGTATCGAGGCTTACAAATACGAAACCACGGTAGCTGGCAATACGGCCTTGTTTTAAGCCACGGCTTGATTTATCAAAATTTTCACAATATTCGCCTGGGGCTTTGACTTTAACCAAACGGCCATCTGACTTATAGCACCATGCGTGGAATGGACAAGTAAATGTAGATTGGTTGCCTTTAGCAACGCGTGTTAAAGTCGCACCACGATGCTCACAAGCATTAACCATGGCGTGTAGTTCGCCTTTACCATCACGACTCACAATAATCGGTTGACGACCAATTTGAACTGTTAGGAAATCATGATTGTTTGGAATTTCACTTTCATGGCATGCATAAATCCAAACCTTTTCAAAAATGAATTCCATTTCCAAGTCAAACAGCTCAGGCTCGGTAAACATGTTTCGTGCAATACGAAACACGCCATCTTTAGGACGGAAGTCGATACATCCATCTACAAAATCATTCCATTGTTTTAAATTAGATGAGGTCATTTGCTCAATCCTATTCATTCAGCTTTTAACTGATTGAACCGCGATTAGGTTTTGGCCTCTATCCGTTTTTTCCAGATCTTTATCCACTTTGTGCAGTTTTGATTTTTTAATAAGACGATCTTTAAGATGTAATCGCATTTTAAAAATGTATATGTCCTATCTTTTTAAATTTCCATATAATCTTAACCAGAATAAAATCAAATCTTGTGAATTAAGCCGATGAAAGAACAAAACTTAAAATTACAGATTAGAATTCTTTTAGAGCAGAACATCGCATTCGGCCCTGGAAAGGCAGACTTACTTGAGGCAATTGAGAGAACAGGTTCGATCTCACAAGCCGCAAAATCTATGAATATGAGCTATCGCCGTGCATGGCAGTTGGTAGACACCATGAATCAATGCTTCGAAACAGCTCTAGTCGAAACTCAAACGGGTGGAACACATGGTGGTGGGGCAGCCATTACAGCTTTGGGCCAGAAAGTCTTACATCACTATCGCCAAATGGAAGTTAATGCTCGACAAGCTTTAGAACGTGATTATCAAATTATGAGTAGCTATTTAAAAAACTAAATTAAAAGCTTTTATAGCGACTGAATCTTTTAATTTTGTATAGCTTTTGCTTAATACAAAGTGCACGCTGAAAAAGCACTGATGCAATTTTCAGTTACACAGACAATGGCGTCTATTCTGCACTATCGAAAAAGGTAGTCTGGGATAGGCGTTTTTATTGTGTATCTAAAAAGTGGCTGGCATAAACGACTGATCTTTCTATAGATCTTTATGGTCATCGCTATGTGGTTTTTGGCATGGTGATGACCATAAAACTAATGAAATTATTCACTAATATTTAAAGAAAATGAGTTTTATATAGTGTTCTTAAATGGTTAACGCCACTACAGAGTGCACCAAAATGAAGATCAAAATACGAATTGCACTATTTACCTTCATTCCGGTCATCTATATTTAATGAATTATGCTTTTCATAATCTTTGTGTAGCGCTATATTCTTGGGCACATATCGCTGCAAAAAAAGATAAAAAAGGTAAAACATAATGGTAAGTAATACGAAGATAAAAAAGTTGGCTTTAGCTTGTTCCATACTCAGCATAGGGTTGGTTTTCAATATTCCAGCTAAGGCTGAGTCGGTTACTGTTTATGCAGCAGCGAGCTTAACGAATGCGATTGGTGATTTAGAAAAAATTTACGAAAAACAAAATAATATAGAAGTCAAAACTTCATATGCAGGTTCATCGACCTTAGCTAAACAAATTGAAGCTGGGGCACCAGCCGATGTATTTATCTCTGCTGATACACAGTGGATGGATTATCTACAAAACAAAAAATTAGTTGCAACAAATGACCGTATAAATTTACTAGGCAACCGTTTGGTTCTAATTACTCCAAAAGGGCAGTCACTAAATATAAAACTAGATAAAACAACCGATCCAAATAAAGTGTTTACAGGAAAGATTTGTACAGGGGATACCAAAAGTGTGCCTGTAGGCAAATATGCTAAACAAGCTTTTACCAATTTAGGTTGGTGGAGCCGTATTGAGCCAAAGTTAGTTGAAACAGAAGATGTTCGAGCAGCACTAAACTTTGTTGCACGTGGTGAATGTCAGGTTGGTATTGTCTATGCAACCGATGCAGCGATTAGTAAAGATGTAACGGTAGTTGGGGTATTTCCAGAAAATACGCATTCGCCAATTACTTATCCAGTAGGGATGGTTAAAAAGAATCCTGACTCAGCAAAGTTTTATCAATTTTTACAAAGCAACCAAGCCAAATCAGTCTTTAAAAAATATGGCTTTAGTGTGCTAGCTCCAGTTAAACCATGATGTTTTCTTTAACCCCAGAAGAACTCAGCGTTCTGCAACTTTCTTGTAAGGTTGCAGCAAGTTGTCTTGTAATCAGTATTATTCCTGCAATTTGTGTGGGATGGTTTTTGGCACGTAAAGAGTTCTGGGGTAAGTCATTCATTGAAACATTGGTGTTTTTACCTTTGGTATTACCGCCAGTTGTACCTGGTTATTTGCTTTTACAAGTTTTTGGGAGCCGCGGCATTATTGGACAATATTTGGCACCGCTTGGAATTGATTTTGCATTTAACTGGAAAGGCGCCGTTCTTGCATCAGCAGTGATGGGTTTCCCGCTATTGGTACAATCTATTCGGCTAGCGATTGAACTGGTCGATCAGCGTTTAGAAATGGCAGCAAAGACATTAGGTGCTTCATCTTTAGGGGCATTTTTTCATGTCACGATGCCTCTTGCCAGCAGTGGCATTTTAATTGGTGCTATTTTATGTTTTTGCCGCAGTTTAGGTGAGTTTGGTGCGACCATTACCTTTGTGGGTAATATTTCAAATGAAACACGTACTTTACCTTTGGCCATGTATAGCCTAATGCAACAACCCGATACAGAAGCCGCTATTCAACGGCTTATCATTTTATCGTTAAGCGTGGCTTTTTTAGCCCTATGGTTTGCACAGTGGTTTCATCGTTATCAAAAGAGGCGCTTAGGGCGGTAGAAATATGTTAATTGAATGCCGTTTTCAGCTACACATGGGTCAATTTCATAGTGAACCTAGTTTCGAGTCAGATGCTGCTGTTATTGGATTATTTGGTGCCTCTGGGTCAGGTAAAACATCAATTCTACATGCCATTGCAGGGCTGAACACTCCGCGTAGTGGGCTCATTAAAATACAGGATCAAACATGGTTTGATTCAGATCAAAACATTAACTTGAGTACACAAAAGCGGCATGTTGGATTGGTTTTTCAAGATGCTCAGCTTTTTCCGCATAAAACGGTAAAGCAAAACTTATTATTTGGTCTTAAGCATCTTTCCCAACAAGAACGTCACTTTGAAGCAGATTATATTATTGAGTTATTAAAGTTAGGGCACTTATTACAACGTATGCCCATCAAACTCTCAGGAGGGGAAAAGCAGCGCGTAGCACTGGGTCGAGCATTGTTATATTCACCTAAGCTGTTACTCCTTGATGAGCCATTATCAGCACTAGATGCGAATCATAAAGCTGAAATTATTCCTTTTTTTCAGAAAGTAAAAGAGGAAATAAAAATTCCGATGATTTATGTGAGTCATGATATTCAAGAAATTAAACAACTGACTGAAACAATGTGGATTTTATAATTTTTCATATTTCACACATTATTTCAGCCATATTGATTTATGGTTGTTAGCTAGCCCATAAACTGCCCGTTGGAGCAGATTTTCGACGATCTTGGGCTTGTTGATAAAAACGCCAGAAAGCGAAAGCAAAAATGATAGCTAAGAAATCAACCACTAAGATTTCTCCACCATGTACCCATAAGCCACTTTGAGGAATGAGGTAGGCTAAAAGGGATGTAAGCGGAATTGCAAATAACACCAAAACCAAGGTTAACAGCAGTTGTGGTAAAGCTTTTGCATAGCCAATCACAAAGGTATAAATCAAACTCAGTAGGAAAATCGCATAATAATCATACATAAAGAGGTGATTCATGCTTTCAATATTGAGTGTAGCGAAAAGCCAACGACTGGCCAACATTGTACCTACGACAGCTAAAACACACCCTAAACATGCACCTATAGTTAAATTCGCAAGGAACACTACATCTTTACGTTGAACAGGAATAGGATCTTCAGCACGCTTTTGCTTACGTGCACGAGTTTCAACCCAAAGGATGTTACCTGTATAAAACAAGAAAGCGCCACCGACACCTAACACAAAATAAATCCAACGTACGCCCGTACCACCAAAACTTCCAAAATGTAGGCTAAACATGGCGTTGATTAACTTATTCCCAGCATCAGTCTGTGTGTTAATGCCTTTATGGTTAAAGTGCTCAACTGCATATGGGTTCATACGCATAAAGTCATGATTTGCACCACGCAACATCTGATCTGAGCTATAGAGAGCAATACGTGCATTGGCTTTTTCAGGTTTATCTAAGCCACTGAACTGGATATAGTCAACTGAATATTCAGGTGCTACTTTTTTAGCTTGAGCTAGTATTTGCTGCACATTAATCTGTGTTTGTTTAGGCTGAATAAGCGCAGGGGGAGAACGCTGAAAAACAGGCTGTCCTTTGAGTGCAAGTTGTCCAATCGCATCATAAAAAAGGTCATGAAAAGCAAAGACAATAACGCTAATACTAATAATGATGTGGAAAGGTAAACTCGTAATTCCAATAACGTTATGCGCATCTAGCCAAAATCGCTTTTTATTTTTACCAGGGCGAATAACAAAGTAATCCTTTACCAAGGTTGGTAAAAGTATGATCACTCCTGAAAGCAGGGCAAGAAAATATAAAATTGAAACCACGCCCATCACATAGAGACCTAATCCGTGATGGCCTGCCATGCCCGGTATGCCTGCTGTTTCATGTAACTGTTCAATTAGCCAGCCAGCTTTAGATAGGTTTTCTTGGGCAACGATTAACTGACCTTTATCATCTAAGCTTGCCATCCACGTAGACTGAGCCGCATTAAAGCCATCTCCACGTTCATGTTCACTCCACGTAATAGGTGCATAGTGAAATTCATTGGACGATAAATTTAGTGTGAAGTTCTTTTGCGCAGCAGGATAGGCAGTCTGTACTTTTTGAATAAGCTCATTATATTGATTGGGTGAGACTTTCGGTAAAACTTGCTGTGTTGGCGTAGCCCACTTACTAATATGGTGCTGAAACATGCTGAGCCCACCAGCAAAGAAACAGATAAAAAGCAAAATTCCTGCACATACACCCACCCAAGTATGCATGCTTTTTGCTAATTTCATGATGTCTGAACGTACTTTCATGTTTAACCCCGTAAGACAAAAATACAGCTATACGCTAGGGCATTCGCAATGAATAAATAGATAAGCGCTTTTCGTCCAGTCGTAAAAAAATAACTGCCAAACATAATCGGCATCCAAACCCAAGGAACACTCCACATACCCACTTGCACCAATAAATCCATGGCGACATAAGGTTGGCCTAATAAAACAATCAAATTACCAATAGCGATAGAAAGACTTAGACCAAAAACACCACCAGCAAAAGTTTTACTCCACCAGTCTGGCTGGATAGGAGACTGAATTTTAGCTTTCATGAAATCAGTTTCCGTTTAAAAAGCGCCATAAAAGGGAGGAAAGACCATGCAAAAATGATGAGCATGAACCAGCAAAAAGTGGCAACCACTTTCGGTAAGCTTGTAAAGAGCGCAATAAATCCAATGCCTAATAGCACTAAACCCAAATACTTAAAGAAAGTAGGAAGATGTTGAGACAACAGATTTTGGTTGCTATGACTACAATAGATACTGACCGCTCCCAACAGGGTCAAAAAAAGTCCTATAAGTTTCATAATCGATGTTTATAAGTAAATTAAAGTCAAAATTCACCCAACAGTATAAGTAAATAATAATTATTATCAAATGATAAATATAATTATTTATTGATTTGCAGTAAGTAAGTTAAGATAGAAGATAACTCATTAAAAATATTTATTTTGAAGTCGAATACAGTGAGTCATTATCTATACATTCCTGAACAAATCAGTAAATCAATTTATGAAATTTCGAGTCCTATTTTTCTTACATCAGAGCTATTTTGTTATGAGCTAGATTTATCGCAAACAACGCATTTGCATATAGACCAACGATTAGAGCATCCCCTAAAAATTGCTCAAGCGCGTGTCGAACGTAAAAATGAGTACTTATGTGGCAGAGTATTAGCTCAGGCAGTTTTAAATCATCATTTCGGTTTAGATCAGCCAATAACCTCAATGTACGAACCTTTGCCCATTTGGCCATCCCATGTTTTGGGGAGTATTAGTCATTCACAAAATAATTTAATTGTTGCGTTATCTTGTAATGCGATTTATTTGGGAATTGATATTGAGCACTGGGTGACCTCAGAATTTGCTCAAGAGAGTGCACATCTTGTTTTAACGCCATCTGAGTTTGATTTATGGAAAGGTAAAGCGGCTGAGTTTTTTGATTTTGCCCGTTATGTGAGCTTAATTTTTTCTATAAAGGAAAGTCTATATAAAGCGGTTTATCCCACTGCAAAGCAATATATCGATTTCTTAGAAGCATCTCTAGTTGATATTAATTTTGAAAATCAAACATTAACGCTAACTTTTTTGCCAGAAATTCAACAGCGCTATCAACTCTTAGAACAATATCAAGGTGGCTGGACTGTAGAGCAGGACCATATTATGACTTGGGTTTTTCAGGCACGAAATTTTGCTTAAAGTAAAAGAAGGCAACGAATTGCCTTCTTTTATTTAGGGTTTAATTTTCTTGTAATTTAGGATCTTGGAACCCTGTTTCACGCATATCTTGAGAGTTGAATAAGAACATAAATCCTACTGCAAAGCTTAATATACCAAAGAAGAGGATACTTCCTGATATTGGTAAAAACCGAGTTAAAAGACCTAAAGTTGTGGTTGCAATCGAATCGCCTAACGCATCTTGTGCGAGCCAGATTGCGTTAATACGGCCTAGATATTCATCAGGTGTATGTCCTTGCACAATACTGTATTGAAGCAAGTTGGCAATCGACATCAAATATCCAAACACACATAAAATTGGTAAAGTCACGATGAGCCACGGTGAAAGTCCAATCATAATCATGCAGCTAAAAACACCTAAGCACGTATAGAGCATAACTAAGCCGGGTCGAAGTAACCTTGTTGTCCATCCACTCAATAAGGCGCCTAAAGTCGAGCCTAACGGAACGGTTGAATACATAAGTCCGAGTTCAAATGCGCCACCGTGAAAAATTTCATCTGCCATTTGCGGAAAAATAATACGAATAGCACTGCTAAAACTGAGCAGTGTTCCAATTAAAATGGTGCTACCAACCACTTTATTTTTAAAAACAAATTTAAACCCTTGAGCTAATTGGCGAAGAGGACTCTCACCATTTGATGCATGTTGTGGTTTAAGTGCAGGCAGCCCCATTAATAAAAACACAGTGAGTAAAGTACCCACGGTTGAGACCCAATACACAGTTGCTACACCACTAACCGCAATTAAAATACCGCCGATTGCTGGTGAAATAACAGTTGCAAGACGTACGGATACCATACTGATCGCACGGGCTTGTACAATATTTTCGCGCCCTACAATCACAGGCATGATCGCCATCATTGCGGTTACACCCAGTGCACCAAAGAAACCATCCCATGCCGATAAAAAATAAATAGCATAGAGCGAAGGGTGCTCAAACATGGCGTTGATGGCGAGGCCTGCAAAGCCTAAACCACACACACCACGTGCCAATAAAATCAGCCATTTTCGATCTTTGCGATCTGACAGCAAACCACCAAGTAACAAGCCAATAAACATGGCAATGCCTTCAAAAGCCATTGCAACTGCAACATTTAACGAACTACCCGTAATGTCGTAGACTTGTTTTGGAATAGCCACGACCAACATGCCAATTGTTAACAATGACAATGTGCGGGCAATAAATACATGTCGGAAATGAGCATTACGTCTTAAAAGACTAAAATCGGTCAATATAGATTTGAAGCTCATGGCGTATGCTCCTCTAAACCGCGCGCCTGACAAATCATGCGGTTTAAAATCGGACCAAGTGTTTCAAGCTGCTGTGGAGACAATATATCGGTATGGTCCGCTTCGCTTAGTCGAACAATATTAAGTTTTTTAACTAAAGGTGACCATTGTTGTTCTGGTTGGATATACGGCAGCAAGTCTTTTTCAGCGACAACTAAGTGTAGTTCACCATCAAAGTTTGGCATTTTATAAGGTTTTAATAAACGGACCGCATCGCGATAGTTTGCGAAAATATCCTCTTGTAAACGGCGGGTTTCTTCACTTAAAGCCGTATCTGCATCGGCTAAAATATCATTGAAGAATTGAAGCTGTTCTTGTTCAGCTTCAGCATTCATTTCCTCGACAGATAAATCTAACCACTGATGAATTTCAGCAGGGTAAGTGTCTAATAAGCCGAGATAATCAACTTTTTCACCTTGTTCAGTTAACTTCGCTGCAACTGCATAAGCCACCGTGCCGCCAAGTGAATAACCTAATAAAGTATAAGGTCCGGTTGGTTGTTGCTTACGCATAATCTCAAGTTGTTTTTCAACCAATTCGTCCATATCAGTACTATTTGCCAATAGGCCATCTGGTCGAGGTGACTGCAATCCAATAATGGGTAAATCAGAATGCAGATAACGATTCAGAACCGTATATTGCCATGCCGAACCAGAACCAGGGAAGAAACAGAACAATGGATGCCCTGAGCCAGAACGGATTGGTAAAATAGGTTGCATACCAGTTTGTTCAACTTCTGCTAAACGTTCTTGTGTAAGCAGTAAAGCTGCTAAACGTTGAATCGTGACATGACTCATCAATTGGCCAATTGGAATGGTCCGCTTAAATACTTTTCGGATTTCAATTGCAAGCTTCATCACCAAAATGGAGTGCCCACCAATGGCAAAGAAATCTTCGTTAACACCAATATTCTGATCTGTATTTAAAATTTGCTGGAAAATACGTGTCAGTTCATGTTCAAAAGCAGTGGTGGCGTACTGTTTTTCTGTATTTGAAGGGTTAAGTTGTGGTTGCGGCAGTGCTTTACGGTCCAGCTTACCATTATGACTTAATGGAAATTGCTCGACCAACATATAGTGTGTCGGCACCATATATGCAGGAAGCTGTTTCGCCAATTGTTTCTTTAACTGGTCGATGTCCACAGGTGCAGTTGTTTGCAAGTAAGCGACCAATTGAACATCTGCTTTATTTTGCTCAGAAGAGATAGGATGTACAACCACATCAAGACCACTGAGTAAGCGTAATTGCTGTTCAATTTCACCCAATTCAATACGTTGCCCACGTATCTTTAACTGGTCATCAGCACGGCCCACATATTGAATACGACCGTCAGCATGCCAGCGAGCAATATCACCAGTGCGGTACATGCGTTGACCTGCTGCAAATGGGTTAGCCACAAAACTTGTTGCCGTTAAGTCTGCTCGATGTAAATAACCCATGGCCAGTTGATGACCTGCTAAATAAAGCTCACCGTCCACTCCAACAGGAACAGGGCGTAAATATTGGTCTAAAATATAAAGCTGGGTATTCCAGACTGGATAACCAATAGCAATACTGTTTTCTTTAGAGTCTAATTCTTGAGTTACATCCATATAACTCACATCTACCGCAGCTTCTGTTGGGCCATATAAGTTATGCAATTCACAGTTAAAGTGTTCAGTAAATGATTTTGCTAAAGCCGTTGGTAATGCCTCACCACTACAAAACACTCGGCGGATTGGCAAACTTTGACGCTGAGCAGATGACAAAATTTCGGTAGCAGCATTTTCAAAAACAGCCAACATTGACGGTACAAAATGTAATGTTGTTACCTGATATTTTTGAATGAGGCTTAATAATGCCAATGGATCACGATGTGCATCCATAGGTGCCATAACCAATCGTGCACCCACTAAATATGACCAGAAAAACTCCCATACCGAAACATCAAAAGTGCATGGCGTTTTTTGTAAAATTGTATCGGCTGCTGATATTGGATACTCTGATTGCATCCATAAAATACGGTTCACAATGGCTTGGTGAGAAACCATAACACCTTTTGGCTGGCCTGTTGTACCTGATGTATAGATTAAATATGCCGGATGCTGTGGCGTAATGACTGTTGTTTTATAGCTGCTTAAATCAACTTTTGTTTCATCAAACAATTCATTAAAAGCAAAGGTAGTTATTGATGTAGAGGCAATAGCAGCTAGATCTTTTTGTTCACCAATCACAAGTTTAGATTTGGCATCCTGCAACATAAATTTGATGCGTTCAGACGGATGTTGTAAATCAATAGGTAAATAAGCCGCACCTGCTTCAATCACTGCTAAAATAGCGATACTCAGTTTGACTGATCTTGGTAGGGCAACCGCAACAATATCTCCAGCCTGTACACCCGCGCTTTGTAATTGCTGTGCTAAAGCACAAACTTGCAAACGCACTTCACTGAAACTGAGCTGATGATTTTCATCAGATAATGCCGTTTGTTCAGGAGTAATTCGAGCTTGTTCTCTGAGTAATTGCTGTAACGTGCTCTGACGAACATAGTATTGGGTTTGATTCGTTTTCTGGATTAATTCGTGCTCTTCAGCCAGTTGTAATCGATAGTGACCAAGAGACGTCTCTGGTTCATTTAATGCAATTTCAATCAATTGAACCATTCGCTTAAGAAAATGTTCTGGTTGATCAATTACACCACGCTGTTCGAGTAATAGCTCAATTTGATGATCGGGAATAACCAGCAAAGCAAGCGGGTAATGGCTATAACCACGATTTGTGAGTTTTGAAATCGCAGCATCACCAAGTTTTTGCTGTAAATACTGGTTATCAGGGTAGTTTTCTACGACTAACAAACTATCGAAAAGATTACCTTGAGCCATCAATTGCTGAATTGCACCCAGTCCTAAACCATCATGTTCTAAATGTTCAACATGCAATTGCTGTAACTGAGTCAATTGTTCCCAAAGTGTTTGCTGCATGTTGAGCTTTACACGCACTGGAATCGTATTTAAAAACAATCCGATCTGCTGATCTAAGCCATTGATAGGTGCTGAACGCCCAGAAACAGGAGTACCAAACACAATATCTTCACGATGAGCATAAATATTTAAAGTCATTGCCCAAATCATTTGCATGAAGACATTGAGCGTGATGCCTTGCTGGCGTAATTTGTGTTGAAGTTTCGCACCCAACTCAGCACTTAAACGATATGAAGTTTCCTGTACAGCTTGCTGTGCTTGATTAAATAAAATAAGTGGCTGTAAATCTGCTAAATCACGTTGCCAAATTACTTTTGATGTTTCATGGTCACGTCCAGATAAAGCTTTAATTACTGTTTCATAACTATATTCAAGCACAGGTAATTGTTGATTAGTTTGCTGATAGGCTTTAATAAAGTCTTGTAAAAACAGCGGAGTTGACCAACCATCTGTTAACAGATGATGCACCATAATCAATAATTCTGAATGTTCTGGAGCATGTTGAATTAAGGTTGCCCGAATTAAGCCATAGGGTTGGTCGAGGTGAATCGGTTGCTGCAATGCTTCTTGAATGGTTTGCTCAAGCAGATCGGGAGTGACTGAGCAAAACTGAACTGGCCAAGCTTGAGTAGGATGTAATGAATAGATAAAAACAGGTTCTTCAGTTAATTCACTATCAAAATGTCCGCCTAATTGAGGGTGACGTTTTAATACGGTAATCAACGCTTGCTGCAAACGTACTGGATCAATATCTCCATTTAAACTAAGACGAGTAAAGGCATTATAGTTCGATTGATTTTCTACTTGAGATAAGAACAGCATGCCTTTTTGCAAAGGAAGCAAAGGTAAAATAGTGCTGTTTTTTCCATATTTTTCTTGAACCTTTTGTTCTAGGTCTGCTGAAAATAACGGTTTTGAAACAGCCGTTTGTTGTTCATCTAAACGGGTGAGTTGCGGTGCCATAGCGGCGACTGTTTTAAATTGGAATACATCACTTGGTCTTAAGCCGTAACCACGTTGGCGTAATTGAGTACAAAGCATAATGGCCGAAATACTATCGCCACCTGTCATAAAGAAGTCGTCATCAATTCCAATTGCGTCAAGCTTAAGAACAGATGCAGTAATTTGACATAAAAGTTGTTGTTCAGACGTTTCGGCCATTCGGCTATGGGTACGAATTTGAGGCTTTGGCAGTGCTTTTTTATCGACTTTACCACTTACATTTCGTGGAAATTCGGACATAACAGTCAGGGCAGAAGGCACCATATATTCAGGTAAGTTTTGACGTAACTGACTTAAATATTGCTGACTTAATTGCTCACTGGTTTTTTCATCAAGTTCAATGTCTTTGACCACACAATAACCGAGTAAACGATGACTGTTATTAATCGGTTCTGCAATCACGACTGCACTTTCAACATTGGCTAAAATCGAAAGTGCATTTTCAACTTCACCAATCTCAACTCGATAACCACGAATTTTAATCTGGTCATCACAGCGCCCCATAAATTCAAGTTTACCCGCGCTATTCCAGCGGACTAAATCACCTGTACGGTACATGCGCTGTCCATGTTCAAATGGATTCGCTACAAAACGGGCAGCACTTAAGTCAGCGCGACCTAAATAACCATTGGCAATCCCAAAACCAGAAATATAAAGCTCACCAATGACACCAGTTGAGCATCGTTGCAAGTGGCGATCTAGTACATAGGCCTGTGTATTACCAATAGGGTTACCAATGACAGGGCGAGCTGTCTGTTTTAATTCTGCTCGGAAAGTATCAACCGTATATTCTGTTGGGCCATATAAGTTATGTGCAAAAAGCGCTGGCTGAGCATTCAGCTGTTGCCATAAAGCTAACGGTGCAGCTTCGCCACCAATCAAAATAAGACTGGGTTGATGCTGATTTTCAGCAAATAAACCATTCGTCATCATTTGCGCACAAAAAGATGGCGGTAAATCAAGTGTATCGATTTGTCGTTGCTGAATTTCTTGCACTAAACCAAATGCATCACGACGCATGTTTTCATCAAAAATATGTAGCTCTTGGCCCCAGAGCATCCAGAAAACTTGTAGCCAAGATGAGTCAAATGAGAAAGAGTGTGTATGCGCTGCACGTAACGGACGCTCAGGGAAACGCTCATTTACAGCTTCTAATACAGGCCAGTAAATGGTTGGTTTATGTGACAAAATGAGGTTGAGCAAAGAACCATGTGTGTTCATTACCCCTTTAGGACGGCCAGTACTACCTGAGGTAAAAATTACATAAGCAACGTCTTGGAAATCAAATTTACGATTTTCGGCAGGAATATCACTCGCATCTTGCTTTCGAATTTGCGTTTGAACATCTTCATGATCAAGATATAACTGCTGAATATTTTCTGGTAGTTGCTGTGCAAGAGCTTGTGTAGTTAATACAAATAGTGGATTTGCATCTTCACACATCATTTGCATACGATCGATTGGATAATCTAAATCGAGAGGTAAGAAACTCGCACCAGAATTGAGTACAGATAACATCACCACAACTGAGTCAATCGAACGAGGAATAGCTCCAGCAATGACAGTTTGCTTTTTGGCCCCATTTTCTTGTAAAAAACGAGTGAGTTGATTTACTTGTACCGCAAGCTCAGCAAAACTAAGATGCTGAAGGTTTGGACGTTCACCACTCACAATTGCGGTACGTTCGGGATACTTTTTAATTTGCTCATAAAAAATATCTAGAACATTATTATATTGTTCAGGATGGCTAACACGTGGACCAATACCACTTTGAGTCAAGGTAGCAAGCTCTTGTGGTGTCGTAATATTAAAATTGCTACATGCCTGTTCTGGACGAATTAGAGCTTGTTCAAGCAATAAAGTTAAGCGTTGACCATGGTTAAATAGTTCATCTTGTGTATAACGCTGCGAATCTGCACGTAGTTCGATAATGAGTTCATGATCTTGAACAATAAAAGAAAACTCAAAATCATCAATTGGTCCTGTAGAAATATGGTGTGTTTTGACCTTTTCACCATCTAAGATCAAGTCTTGATCAAAAGCTTTATAGTTTAAAATAGGGCCGTACATTCGTTCATGAATATCGATACTATTTAAATCTCTTAAAATTTGTTCAGCATCGTATTTCTGATGCGGACGAATTTGTCGTAATTGCTCTTGTACATGTTGAGCCAAGCTTACCCAACTGTCTTTTTCAGCAACTTTAAACTTCACAGGCAACACATTTACCGTAGGTAAGGTTGAGCGAATCGCTTTTGAACCTAAACGGCGCATGAATGGAATACCATTAACTAAATCAGCTTTATCGGTCACTTTGTAAATATAATGTAATGACAATGACATCATCATGTCATTCAAAGCTAATTTAGATTGCGCAGCTAAAGCTTGAATCTGCTCTAAAATCCCTGTCGAAAAACGCAGCTGATGCTTAATAAATGTCGCTGTGGTTTTTGCTGCTAAATGATGAGTACTTAAACTAACTGGACTAGGTAAATCTTCACAATATGCCTTCCAGAAAGCTTGGTCTATTTTAAATTGATGGCTATTTTCATAAGCCTGACGCTCAGAAATAACATCATTGACGCCAATGAACGGAGAAGCTGAAAGGTCTTTTTCTTCTTGTAATTGTTGATAGAGTTCAACAATACGTTTGGTCAGGTTAATCATGCTAAAGCCATCAAGCATGATGTGGTGATAGCGTTGATACCAATACACTTTATCATGCGTCGTAAATAACACCTGACGAAACAGTTGAGATTCACCCGTTTTAAGTGATTTAGCACATTGACGATCTGATGGCATCCAGTCCCATAAACGTTGCTGAGCTTTTTTGGGAGTTAAATGACAAAAATCAAATTCTTCAATTTTAAACTGAATTTGGTTGCTAAGCTCAATAAACGGTTGAGATGGGTCAGATGAATATGAAGCAATGACCGTATCAGCTTCACTCAAGCCGATTTGAATTGCTTTTTTAAATGTTGGGAGGTCGACAGTTTTTGGTAGTTCCAAACAATGCGCAATGGTATATAAATCTTCAATTGAACTTAAATGATCGGCAAGAAAAATACCGAGCTGAGTAGATGCCAATTCAAAGCGAGCTGGTTGAGAAATATCTGGAGTAAATTCATTGTTTAATGCTTGATTCATGACAATACTCCTTTACGCTTGTTGAAAGGGGTTAATAGCAACCCAATGCTTTTCTACATATGCAATACACGAAGCTCGTGTATCTGGTCCATGCTGAATATCCCACCCCGATGGCACCTGATGTTGAGCAGGCCATAAACTGAACTCACCTTGTTGATTTTTTAAAACCTGAAAAGACAAACTTTCATTATCGAAAGGATTAATATAGTTTTCCTGTAAGTTGCTCATGATATTGTTATCCTTGATGAAACAAATGGTTATAGTGAAAGAGTTTGTTGCAATGCCTTAAGCAAGTCGGTACGCCAGTTCACAGCATCATGTCCGCCTGAAAAACTGTGAAAACTTACTTGATTGAATGATTGCAATTGTTGATAAAGCTGAAGGGCATCGTCCCGCATATCGGTTTCATACGTGCCGGCACTGATATAGATTTGAGTTGTTTTTGATAATGGATGAGATAGGTTTTGAAGCAGTTCTAAAAGATTACCTTTATGCTTTTGCCCTAAAATACTGTTTGAGAAATCTGACCACCAATAAGATCCAGACTGCAAAATCAGGGAAGTAAAAATGGTCGGGAACAACAAAGTACTATGTAAAGCACATAAACCACCTAAACTTTGACCACATAACGTAATGTCTGTTTTAGAAATAAAAGAATATTCTTTTATAAGTATTTCAATGAGTTCATCAACCAACGCCTGACTAAACGAATCATGACAACCATAATCTTGTTGGCGTTGTTGACTATTTAAACTATGAACAAAAACATAAACTGCTGGGCGAATCTTGTTTGAAATAGTTAAATGTTGAATTTCGGGCAGAATTGAAAGCTCTCGACTCCATATTTGGCCATCAAGCAATATGACAAGTGGCAAGACTTCTTGAGTCGATCGATGACTAATAAAAATGTCAACTAAATAGTCCTGTTGGCATAAGCGACTTGACCATTGAAATGTCTTTGTAATTGGGCAATCGTCTATGAAAGATTTTGTGTTTTCGAGTTGAATTTGATTGATGTATCGGGCCAGATGTCCCGTATAAAACTCATGTTGATTGAATGAGTCAATTTGAGCATTTTGTTTAAGCTGTGTTTGCCACCATAAGCGTCGTGTTGCTGCACAATCTGTTTCTGGCGCTTCTTCACTAGCAGTAACTACAACATAACTACCAGTCCAAGCTAGGGGCAGCTCTATTTCAAAGAAGTACACATTTGTTCCAGTTATATGGCTAAAACGATTCCACTTTTGATAGATAGAAGGGCTCTGTGAATAGATATCAATATAAACAAAGATACTTTCTTTAGGCTCAGGACTATGCCAAACAAAGGTATATAGCGCTTTATTTTTTTGTAGGTTAACTAGCGGACTACCTATTTTTTTAACGGTATTCCACCAGACCTCACTCCCAACATTGAGTTGTTGAAATAGGGGATGTAAGGGATGAGAAAATGGCTTCATTTTGAGTCCATCTCGACAAGAAAGCGCGGTCAAATTAACAAAATGATTCTCATTAGTAAATGGAAACAATTATCATTATAATCAATAAAAAAAGATGGGTTTTCTTAAAACTATTAAAAATCAATTAAATAAGTAGAATTCTTGGTTAATAAATAACTTGATTTAGATTGTAATCTTATGTTTGATATTTATCGCACTTGATAATAATGATAATTATTTGCAATTATGTGGCGAAATTTACTATTCGTTTCAAACTGGAGTAAAACATGAGCTCTACCATCGTAGTCACAGGTGCTGCAAGAGGTATTGGAGCTGCTATTGCAAAAAAATTATTGCAGCAAGGGTATCAAGTCATCGGCATCGACCGACAGGAAAAACCCGAACAATGGGAAGTCACTCAAAAGCTACAAGACAGTGAAATCACACGTTGGGAAGGCTTTCAGCAAGATATTACTGATCAAGAAACAACAGCGAAGCTCATTAAAGATATTTTAAACAAACATAGCGTAACGGGTTTAGTGAATGCAGCGGGCGTATTGATTATGCGTTCTATGCTTGAAGCAAAAACAGAAGACTGGCAAACACTTTTCGCTGTAAATGTCATGGCACCTATTGCAATTAGTCAACAACTTGCCAAGCATTTTTGTGAAAAAAAGCAGGGAAGTATTGTCACGATTAGCTCGAATAGTTCACGTATGCCACGTATACAACTTGGTATGTATGCCACCAGCAAGGCTGCGTTGAGCCATTACTGCCGTAATCTTGCGCTTGAAATTGCACCTCATCAAGTAAGGCTTAATATTGTTTCACCAGGCTCTACGCTAACTCAAATGCAGCAGCAGCTTTGGACAGATAATTCACCTCCGCCTGCGGTAATCGATGGAGATTTAAGCCAATACCGTACAGGCATTCCCTTAAGAAAATTAGCCCAGCCTGAAGATATTGCCAATACGGTCAGCTTTTTACTTTCTGATCAAGCTGCACAAATTACCATGCAAGAAATTGTGGTTGATGGAGGAGCCACTTTAGGCGTTTAAACATTCATTCATTACAACAAAATAACTGTATAAGGAGTTGCGAGATGTCGGCACAGCATCCGTATTTTATCCAACGAGAAAATTTTACTGAAAGCCGCGTTGCACTAGCGCAAGAAATTTTGAATTGTGGAAATGACGCAGGTTTTATTTTTACCACGCCAGAATACACCATCAATAGTCATCAAAAATTACGCGATATTCAAGTCGCTAAAAATAGCCTTTTAAAAGATTGGTTAGATGAAGCACGAGCTCAATTACAACTTGCAATGAATGACGGTTATAAAGACGTCAAAATTATGGGTGGTTTACCATTTTGCTCGGCAGCCGATGTCAATTTAATGTTGATGCAAAATGCAAAAATCTATCAGAAAGTACTCTATGCACAATCTGATATTGATTTTGGTTCTTTATCTTTAAAAAAGGCTGATTATTTCCCTTTAGGTGAACATTACCAACAGCAAGTTGAGTATTTAGTTCAGCAAATGCAAGCAAAAAAACTCGATAAAGCCGTACTTGCTCGTATTTTACAACTTGAATTTGAACAAAATATTCCCGTCTCGGACTTATTTTATAACTTAGCTAAGCATAATCCCGAAGGCTATAACTATGCAGTCGCGAGGCATCCTCAAAGTGAAGGATGGTTTGTCGGTGCAAGCCCCGAACTTTTAATTGCAAAGCAAAATACAAAAATCTGGAGTAAACCGGTTGCTGGCACATTGGCCCGTGATGACGATCCAACCCTAGACCAAAATAACGCTAGAGCATTACTTGCTTCACAAAAAGATCAACATGAGCATGCACTCGTCATCGAAATGATTGCCGATGAGCTCACACCTTTTTGTAAGCAGTTAAAAGTACCTAAGCAACCATCCCTCATTCGTACCAAACGCCTTTGGCACTTGGCATCACACATTACTGGTGAACTTAAGCAAGCTGATACTCATGTTTTTGACTTAATTGAACGTTTACACCCAACACCTGCAATTTGTGGGGAGCCCAGTCCAATTGCGAAAGAACTAATTCAGCAACTTGAACCATTTAACCGTGAATTATTTGCAGGAACTATGGGCTGGGCAGATGAACAAGGTAATGGTGAATGGTCGGTGACTGTCCGCTGTGCCCGAATTTATCAGAACATTGCCCGTTTATTTGCCGGTGCAGGCATTGTGGAAGCTTCTCGTCCACAAGCTGAACATGCTGAAACTGCCGCTAAATTTCGCACTGTGCTGGACGGATTCCAGATTTCACCCAATCAATTGCCAATACAAGGACCAAACACATGACAACACAGGTTTATTTGGATGGTGCAGTGCCATATCCAGCAGAATTTGCTGAGATTTACCGTAAAAAAGGTTATTGGCTTGGGCAAAACTTGAGTGATTTCTTGCGTGAAAGTGCTCAAAAATATCCGCAAAATATTGCAGTATATGATGGTGATAAAGCCGTTAGTTACGCTGAATTTGATCATTTAGTTGATTACTGCACAAGCCACTTATATCAACATGGACTAAGAGCGGGTGATAAAGCAGTTGTACAGATGCCAAATCACTATCAGTTCTATGTTTTATTTTTTGCACTGATTCGGCTTGGTGCTTTACCTGTGATGTCTTTACCTGCACATCGCTTTGCAGAACTCAGTAGTTTTTTTAAACAAACTCAAGCAAAAGCTTATTTCTGTGCTGATTTTGGTGCACAAAAATTTGACTACCGAGAGCTCGCCGAAAAGCTTCAGCAAACTGCTCCTTGCTTACAACATATATTTGTCCTCGGAAATGCCGACAAATATGTAGCTATTCAAGATCTATTAAAAGAAACCAGTATTGTGGATGAAGCCATCTCGCCAACTACGGCAGATCAAGTTGCTTTCTTACAACTTTCAGGTGGAAGTACTGGTGTTCCTAAACTGATTCCACGCACTCATGACGACTATCTATATAGCGTACGTGAAAGCGCAAAAATCTGCCGTCTCAATCAGTCATCACGTTTACTCATGGTTTTACCCGCGGCGCATAACTTTTCAATGAGCTCAGCTGGTTCTTTAGGTATTTTTTATTCGGGCGGGGCTGTGGTTTTAGGCACTGACCCAAGCCCTGAAACGGCTTTTTCATTGATCAAAAAACACGGTGTGACTGATGCTTGCTTGGTTCCTGCTTTGGTTCGCCCATGGATGGATAAAGCGGCAAAAGATAAAGATCCAATATTGTCGGCTCTGCGTTGCTTACAAGTCGGAGGAGCGCGTTTACCCGATGCAGTTGCCACACGCTTGATTGATGAGTTCCAAGTCAATCTACAACAAGTTTTTGGCATGGCTGAAGGGCTGGTGAATTACACCCATTCTGACATGACGAAAGAGCAAATTATCCATACCCAAGGTTTAAAAATCTCACTAGATGATGAAATTTTAGTACTGAATGATAATGATCAGCCAGTAGACGCTGGAGAGGTAGGGCATTTGCTAACGCGCGGTCCCTATACCATTCGTGGCTATTATCAAGCACCAGAACACAATGCACGATCTTTTACACCGGATGGTTTTTATCGAACAGGCGATTTAGTACGTATTCGCGAAGATGGCTGCATTGTTGTGGAAGGCCGTTCAAAGGAACAAATCAATCGCGCTGGTGAAAAAATTGCGACAGAAGAAGTTGAACAAGCTTTATTAACTCATCCACAAATTCGTTTAGCAGCACTGGTCGCTATGCCTGATGAAATCATGGGTGAAAAGAGCTGTGCGTTTGTTGCATGGCAAGCACACGCTGATGATCCAAGCCCAATTCGTCTTGCAATGTCAGTTCGTCAACATCTGAAAGACTATGGACTTGCAACCTACAAAATTCCCGATCGAGTCGAATTTATCGAGCAATTTCCATATACAGCCTTTGGAAAAATCGACAAAAAAAGATTACGTCAACAATTTGAAACCAACACCAATGTTCTTGCTTAAAGATAAAAAGGAAAAATTTGATGAGTATTCCTAAAATTGCCAGTTACAGCATGCCACAAGCGCACGAATTTACAGCGAATAAAACACATTGGCAGTTGCATACCGATCGCGCTGTTTTATTAGTACATGATATGCAGCAATATTTTTTAGATTTTTATGATCAAACTCAAGCGCCTATTCCAGAGCTCATTAAAAACACCAAAGAACTGATTGAAACTGCGCGTAAGTTTAATATTCCTGTGGTTTATACTGCACAGCCCGGTAACCAGACACCAGAACATCGCCAGTTATTAACGGACTTTTGGGGAACTGGTCTAAAAGATGACCCTAAAATCACTCAAATTTTGCCAGAAATTACCCCAGATAAAAATGATACTGTCTTAACAAAATGGCGTTATAGCGCTTTTAAATTTTCTCCACTCGAACAACTTATGCGTGAGTCAAACCGCGATCAACTCATCATTTGTGGTGTCTATGCACATATTGGTTGCCTCATGAGTGCGGCAGAAGCCTTTATGCTAAATATTCAGCCGTTTTTATGTGGAGATGCTCTTGCTGATTTTAGCCGTGAAGAACACGATATGGCTTTAAAATATACAAGTACTCGTTGTGGGCAAGTTATGACAACTCAGCAAGTCACACGAGCTTGGGCGCTTGAACAAGCAGTCTCACCACTCACTGAAGAAGGTATTGTTTTGGCAGTGAGTGAACAGCTTCAGATTCCAGCTTCAGACATTCAGTTAAATGATGATTTACTCATGCTTGGACTTGATTCAGTACGACTCATGACATTAGTGGGTAAATGGCAAGCTTACGGCGCACAGGTAAGTTTTGAAGATTTAGCTGAACAACCAACACTAGAAGTTTGGATTGATAAGCTAGTCGCTTAAATTGAAAGAATAAAAAATGGCAGATTTAATATCTGCCATTTTTTATTCTAACTTTTAAAAGGATGTATTATCCTTTTTAATACGGCTATTAAATCTCAAAGTTCGACTCAACCATGGTTTGCTCATTGACCACTGAAAACTCGGTAAACTATGAACTACAACAAAGAAGAACACAGTAAATAACGGTACCAGTAAAGTACCAAACACGACACTACCAAATACGCTCATTCCAATTTCATATCTGCTCGCAGCACCTGCACCAGTTGCAAAAATTAAAGGAACAACACCCGCACCAAAGGCAAGAGATGTCATCAAAATTGGACGTAAACGTAGCTTTAATGCTTCACTTGCTGCATCGATTTTACTTTTTCCTTGTTTGAGTGCTTGAGTTGCAAACTCAACAATTAGAATTGCATTTTTACAAGATAAGCCAATACCTGTTAATAGGGCAATTTGAAAGTAAACATCGTTAGGTAACTTAAAAATCCAAGCAAAAATAATAGTGCCTGTAATGCCTAGCGGAAGCCCTAATAAAATAATAAAAGGAACTTTCCAGCTTTCATATAAGGCAGCCAAACATAAGAAAATAAACAAAATAGAAATGAGATATAAATAGATCGCTTGGCGGCTAGATTGTTGCTCTTGTAAAGAAAGACCACTCCATGCGACATCTATACCAGACTGTTTACTGACCATATCACTTAACTGTTGCATTGCCTGACCTGAGCTAAAGCCAGAACTTACATTTGCTTCAAGTTGAATGGCAGCTAGCCCCATAAATCGGGTAAGAGCTTCTGGGCCACCTGTCCATTGACTTTGCGCAAAATGAGCGAGGGAAAGCATTCCACCTGTATTATTTCGTACATGCCAATACGCTAAATCTTCGGGTTTAGAACGAAACTCTGAATCACCTTGCATAATGATTCTTTTAATTCGACCCCGTTCAACAAAATCGCCAACATAGTTTCCACCCCAAGCAGTCGATAGTGTTGAACGAATTGCTTGTTGGTCAATTCCTAACATTTTGGCTTTATTTTGATCGAGTTGAATAAATACTTCGGCTTTATCTTCACTCACAAGAGGACTTAGATTTTCAAAGGCCGAATAATTTCGAGATTCTTTTTCTAAGGCTTTATATTGTTTAATGAGTTCATCGCGTCCTTGACCATTTACATCTCTGAGCCAAAGTTCTAGGGCATCAGACTGACCTAAACCAGAAACACTTGGCGGCATACCCACCATGACTTTAGCTGGTAAGTTTTTTTGTAAATATGCTTGGGCACGTTCACGAATAGCACTCGCCGTATTGGCTTCTCCTTTACGCTCATTCCAATGTTTAAGCGAAACAAAGGCCATACCTAAATTTGGACCGCTCCCTGAAAAATTTTGTCCATTCACGACCAGTACGGTATTAATATTTTTAGCCTCATGTTCAAAGAAATAATTATTAACCAGTTTACCCACTTCCTGTGTTTGGCTCATAGATGCACTGTTATGCAAACTATAGGGAACAGCAAGTAATCCTTGATCTTCATTTGGAATAAAGCTTGTAGGCAAACTGCGGTAAATCATAAATAAAATAACCGTGATGCCCACAACCAACAGACTGAAAAATACTTTAAACTGGATTAAACGAACAGATAAAAAACTAAAAGCTGATCTGACTTTTTGAAGAGCAAGCTCAAGCATTTCTCCCCATTTTGGTTTTTTATTATGTTTTTTTAATAAGACAGCACACAAAGCAGGTGTAATGAACATAGCTACCAATAAAGATAGCAACATCGCAGCCGCCAAAGTGATTGAAAACTGACGATAAATCATACCCGTCGAACCACTAAAAAAAGCCATTGGGATGAATACCGCGGTTAAGACCAGCGTAATACCCACCAATGCGCCGCTAATCTCTTGCATCGACATTAAACAAGCTTCACGTACACTTAGCTGTTGTTCGTGCATAAGCCGTTCAACATTTTCCACGACTACAATCGTATCATCAACCAATAACCCAATCGCTAAAACTAGGGCAAATAGCGTAAGCGTATTAATGCTCATTCCAAACAAATACAACACCACAAATGTGCCACTAATGACGATGGGAACCGTAATGGTTGGAATAAGAGTTGCACGCCAATTTTGTAAAAAGAGATACATCACAATAACAACAAGCACGATTGCTTCAAGCAAAGTGATTATGACCTGCTTAATTGACTCTTCAATAAATGGTGTATTGTCTCGAGGATAAACGACTTTATATCCAGCTGGTAAATGCTGGCTCAGCTGAGCCATTTTTTCTTTAATAAGGGCAGAAGTCTCGATTGCATTGGCATCTGGGCTTAGAGAAATGCCTAAACCTGACGATGGGTAGCCATTAAGCGTATTAATACTTTCGTAATTTTCTGCCCCTAATTCGACTCTCGCGACATCTTTTAAATAAACAAGGCTACCATCAACATTTGCTTTAACCACCACCGATTTAAAGTCATCTATTGTTTTTAAACGCGAACCTGCTTTTACTTTTGCATAAATATTTTGGTCAGCAGCAGAGGGCATTGCACCAATCGAACCCGCAGCAATCTGGGTATTATAATCTTCTAGGGCCTTTTCAATATCACTCGGTACAAGTTGATAATTTCTAAGCTGATTTGGATTTAACCAAATGCGCATCGCATAACTTGAACCAAATACATCCACTTCACCAATTCCTTGCAATTGTGAGAGTGGTTGTTCAAAGTGATTCACCATATAGTCCGATAATTCGATATTACTAGCTTTGCCTGTTTCATCGTATAGACCCACAATCAGCAACAGGTCACCTGTGGTTTTCCAAATATTTACCCCTTGTCGTTGGACTTGTTCCGGCAAGCGGTTTAATGCGCCATTAATTCGGTTTTGTACTTGTAGTTGTGCTTTATCGATATCGGTGCCAATTTTAAAATGAATATCAATACTAGACGTTCCTGAAGATTCACTATTTGACGTGAAATAAAGTAAGTTATCCAGTCCTTTAATTTGTTGTTCTAAAATCTGGGTTACGCTTTCTTCAACAGTTTCAGCAGATGCACCTCTGTAATTAGCAACTACTGTGACGCTTGGAGGAGCTAGATTCGGATAACGCTCAACTGGCATTGCCCGAATAGAAAAAAAACCAAAAATAAGAATAGTGATGGCAATGACAGATACAAAAATCGGATGATAAATAAAAAATCGAGAGAGCATTGTTATGTCTACTTTAAGCTTGTTTTCAATAGGTTTTTAGGCACACCAAATTGCAATATTAACTTTTTTAAACAAAACAAACAATAATGATTATCATTATATAAATAATAATTACTTTTATCTTGAACAATAAAAGTCATGGAGCTATCATGCTCGGCACATCACAAATGATAACAATTATCATATGGTAATCGTTATAAAATATAAGGAATGAGAAATGACATTAACGAAAAAGGCGCTGGTGGTCGCCCTCTCAACACTGCTTCCATTCGCAGTCCAAGCAAATACAGATATTGAGCAACAGAGCACAAATGAACCTGTTCAAAAACTTAAAACTATTGTGGTTTCTGCTGCTTTAAAAGAACAAGATGTAGATAAAGCACCCGCATCTATTAGTGTAATCACAAGTGAAGATATTGAACGTAGTGCAGCACTCAGCCTTGCAGACGTTTTACAAAAACAAGCAGGGGTTTATAACTATAACAGCGGGCAAGATAAAATCGTTATAAGGGGAATGCTGAATACTTCGGGGAACTACACCTTAATTCTTTTAAATGGTAAGCGCATGTCGTCTAATGGTGCCATGTGGCGAGGCAATGACTTTGACTGGAGCGCAATTCCTTTAAATAGCATTGAGCGTGTTGAAGTGATTCGTGGGCCGATGTCATCACTCTATGGTGCAGATGCGATGGGTGGCGTCATTAACATCATTACCAAGAAAGCAGAAGACGGACAACTACACGGTTCTATTTTTGGTCAATATAACCGGGCAGACCGCGGAGATGGTAAAAACCAGTACCGTTATGGATTTAACCTATATGGTGGTTTAACCGATAATTTAAGTTTTACTCTAGCAGGTGATGCCTATAACCGCGATGCGTGGTACAGAAAAGGCCAACCAGATCCTGACGGTGCATATTTTGTAGAAAAAGACACCAAGAACGTAAATGGTACTTTAAGCTGGAACATTAATGATCAGCAAACTTTAGACCTAGATCTGGGCTATAACAACGATAAGCGCCCACTTACTCAAGATGCTGCGACTTCAATTCAAGAATCGGAAATGAAACGTACCAATGTAGGCATTGCTCACCGTGGTAAATGGGCTTGGGGTAAAACAGAAGCTTATATTGGTAAAGAAACCGCTAAAATTTATGACTATGATAGTGAATACGATGCACCTCAAAGCCGTCACTATAAACAAGAAAATTTAATTGGCCGTGCTTTTGCCAACTTTGACTGGCTCATGAATAACACCACAGCTGGTTTTGATTATAAAGACCAGAAAATTACAGACGTTGTGAGTTATATCGGTACAGGGAAAAACCAGCAAAAAAGTTACGGTGTATTTGTTCAAAACGATACCCATATTAATGACGCACTGACCTTAATTCTAGGTGGCCGTTATGACGATTTTGATGACTTTGATGGTAAAACGACTGGTAAAGCCTACCTAGCATATGAACTTGCTCAAGGAGTTATACTTAAAGGTGGTGTAGGACAAGCTTATAAAGTTCCGGCTCCTGCACAGTTAGACATTAATTATTCAATGATTTCATGTGGGGGGAGTTGTCATATTCGAGGCAATCCAAACCTAGCACCCGAAGAAAGTACAAATTATGAAGCATCCTTAATTGTGACGCGTCCAAACTGGAATGTTGGTGTTACGGTTTTCCAAAATGATGTGAAGAACCTAATTGAAGCCATTACCTTAAGTGATGGAGACCCGCGTTTAGTGGGGGATTTTAGAAAAATCTGGACCAATGTGAGCCGTGCGGAACTCAAAGGCGTTGAGCTTACAGGTGGTTACGACTTTACGGATAATTTAGGTGTTAAGGCAAATGCTACTTACTTAGATGCAAAAAATAAAACCACAGGTAAAGACTTAACTGAACGACCAGAATGGCTGGCTAATGGTTCAGTTTCTTGGGCACCGGTTGAAGACTTCCGTGTAAATGCAGGCGTGAGTTATGTGGGCAAACAAATGTACTCTGCAACTAAAGAGTTACCAGCCTATACCACCTATGACCTTACATTTACCTCACCAATTTCACCACGCTTAACACTAGACTATGGTGTGAAAAACCTGACCGATGTTGATTTAGAAGATAAGAATAAAACCTTTAATACCAAACTATATGGACGTAACTATTTTGTAAAAGCGACTTATAGTTTCTAAGTTAAAACTAAGCTCAAAGCTTATTCGTAGGGGAATAGGCTTTGAGTTTTTTAACAAACAAATACCCATAATTTTCAAGTAAGCATAGAGAAAATAATTTTAAGAATTTCTATACTTTTCTACATTAAGGCTAATTAATCATGACGGCAACTTCAAAATCATTATTAAATGGACTACCCATAAAAAAATCGAGAATACAGGTTTTTGAGATTTTAAATCAAAACCAACAAGGCTTAAGTGCTGTGAGTATTTATGCACAAATTAAAAATGAACATAAAATTACGCTTGGAACAATTTATCGAATTTTATCTGAATTTGAAAATCGTAAACTCGTTCAGAGAGTATTCTTAGGCAAAAGTAAAAGTATTTATAAACTCAGAAAAGATAAAATGAGCTGTAATCTCATTTGCTTGAAAACTGCAGAAACAAGCAGTTATGACCACGAGAAAGTTAAAGAATTATTGTACGAAGTTATGGATATTATTTTTGCAAACACTGGTGCAGACATTAGCAGCGTAGAACTTAATCTCTATACTGAATAAAAAATCTTTTTAAATTTTCATATCAAAATAAAGGACAGCTTTGTACTGTCCTTTATACCTTATTAAATGAATTATTTGATAACTTTAATTCGAGTCGTAGCCGGAATAATTAACGGTGAATTTTTAGCAACATAACTCTCCAAGGCATCAATATCTTGACCGCCACCAACTCGGTTCTGACCATCCTTTAACACTGTAAAGTTGTCACCGCCATCTGCTAAGAAACTATTGACTGTTACACGGTATACCTTGGTGTCAACCAATGCTGAACCAGCCACCATAATATTGCTTGCTCTTGGTGAAACAGATATATTTGCTGAATATTGATAACTTAACTCTTTAGATGGTTGTAAAATTTTAGGTGAGCTTGCATTTCCACCAGACCATTGTTGCTCAAGCACATCTCGAATTTGTTTACCTGTTAAACTTAGCGTCACAATAGAGTTACCAAAAGGCTGAACCGCAAAAACATCGCCAAAGGTAATTTGGTTATTACTGTTAATCAGTAGATCAGCACGTACACCACCCGGGTTCATAAGTGTAAAGTCCGAACCTTGATCGCTTGCTTTCAGGGCAGAGGCTTGCTGTGCATCGGCAATCATATCACCTAACGGACTTTCACCACTTTCGACTTGAGTACGACTCATAACGGCAGTAGAAGTTCCTACAACACGTCCAGAAATGGTCGTTACCGCTTGACGGTATTTATCTAAAATTGCTTCGATACTTGGTGTTTTACTAAATTTTTGATAAAGATCTGTAAGACTTACGGTCGTTGTACCTGAAGTATAGGCCTCACTTTGAACCGGAATTTGTTTAGCATCTTTTTTAATGATGTCTCCAGTTTTACCATCTAGCTCAATCTTAATATCGGTAATCAGTGTGCCGTATTGGCCAGCGGAAGTAAGTAAGAACGGTTTAGCTGGATTTTTAGTGGCATAATCACAAATATAAGATTGATGTGTGTGACCCGAAACAACAATATCAACTGCCGGATTTAAACGGTCTAAAATACCTAAAATAGGTCCGCTTAAACCGTCACATGTTTTTTCATTGAGCTTAGTACTTGGTGCAGCACCTTCGTGTATCACCACCACAAAGGCTTGAATTCCTTGCTTCTGCAATTCAGGAATGAGGGCATTTACCGTATCTGCCTCATCACGGAACTCAACGTCTTTAATACCAGCTGCAGAAACAATACTCGGGGTCGCTTTAAGCGTTAAACCAATAAATGCGACTGGAATCCCGCCATAAGTTTTGACTTTATAGGCTGGAAAAATAGTTTTACTCGCATCGTTTTTCATTGCAACGTTTGCTGCAAGGAAATTAAATTTTGCACCACTGAAGTTTTTATTAATTTGGCAGGGTGCTGTACTGGTATATTGTTGACAACCACCATTTTGTAAACGACGTAACTCATCTGTACCACGGTCAAATTCATGGTTACCAACCGCATTAAAGTCGATTTGAATATCATTCATCACATCAATGGTTGGTTCATCTAAAAATAGTGAAGAGGTGAGTGGCGAAGCGCTAATTAAGTCACCCGCCGAAACCACAGCATTATTTGGATTTTGAGCTTTAAGTTTCTTAATTGCATCAGCAAAGTAACTCACACCACCTACAGGAATTCGTACAGTTTGAGATGCATCATTTGGGTTAGCTGCATCAACATAGCGTTTAGGTGGTTCTAAATTTCCATGAAAGTCATTAAAAGCTAAAATATCGACAGTTTGGTTACTTCGTGGTGCAGATGTATTTGAATCACTATCATTGTTATCATTACAGCCAGCTAATAAAGCCATTGCCAGACATAAAGATGTTGTCTTAAATAATAAATTTAAAGTCGTCATTTTTTATCAATTGGTGAATTAAGATGCATAAAAAATACGCATTGAGTATGAATATTTGATGAAAATTGAATCTTAATTAAAATCGAATGATCTTTAAAATAAATGCTAAGATAATGCTATATAAATATGAATGGAAGGGAGTAAATAAAACAGTAGAATATAAGATTATTTTTTAATTTTTCATAAAAAAATTCATGAATTTGCAACAAAATAGTTACAAAATACCCAGTGAATAAAATCGCTTTTAAATTATTAAATTAATCTTTTTTATTCATTTTAACTTTTTACTACGTATAAGAGTCAAGAATGACATCATTGCCTACTTTATCTAGCTCAAACCAGCATAATTTAGAAACATATATTAATAGAGAACTCTCTTTATTAGAGTTTCATAAGCGAGTGCTTGCTCAAGCCAAAGATATTGAACACCCATTACTTGAACGTTTAAATTTTTTGATTATTTTTTCGCGTAATCTGGATGAATTTTTTGAAATTCGCGTGGCGAGTTTAATCCAGAAAATTAGCCTAATGAGTCAAGCAACTGGACCAGAAGGCTTACCTTTAACTGAAGCACTCAAGCAAATTTCGAAAAATGCTCATGAAGCGGTTGAAGAACAATATAAAATATTAAACTATACTTTGTTGCCACAACTACAAGGCTATGGTGTTCATTTTATTCAACACGGCGATATATTAGAAAAACATAAAGACTGGATTAAAGAATACTTTTTTAAAGAAGTTCAACCGGTCGTGACGCCTATTAGCTTAGACCCAGCACATCCATTTCCAAGGCTCGTTAATAAAAGCCTTAATTTCATTGTGACCCTAGAAGGCAAAGACGCTTTTGGACGCCAAATTGATTTGGCTATTGTGCCAGCACCACGTTCTTTACCAAGACTTGTTAAAATACCAGAGCATATTTCTGGTGGTGCAGAACATTACATTTTGCTCTCGGCCATTATTCATCAGCATATTTCAGATTTATTCCCTGGCATGAAAGCCACAGGCTGTCATCAGTTCCGTGTCACCCGAAATGCCGATTTAACCGTTTCAGAAGATGTTGAAGACTTGGCCGTGGCTTTAAAAGGTGAATTATCTTCACGCCGTTTTGGACAAGCAGTCCGTTTAGAAGTTGATAAAAAATGTCCTGAAGAAATTGCTAACTATTTATTAGAACAATTTGATTTAGATGCTGAACATCTTTATTACGTCGATGGACCTGTCAATTTAGCCCGTTTTATTTCAAATTTTGACTTACCGGACTTGCGCTATAAACCATATCAACAAGTCTTACCAAAGCTTCTCTATAGTAAAAAGCCGATTTTTGATGTGTTAAAAGCAGGCGATATTTTACTCCATCACCCATTTGACTCTTTTGCACCTGTGATTAAATTTCTTCGGGAGGCTGCACAAGACCCAAATGTCTTGGCAATTAAACAAACATTATATCGTAGTGGTGCTAACTCGGAAATTGTTCAACTTCTTGCAGAAGCTGCACGTAATGGAAAAGAAGTTACTGCTGTTATTGAATTACGGGCACGCTTTGACGAAGAGTCAAATATTGAAGTAGCCAACGTTTTACAAGAAGCGGGCGCAGTTGTGGTTTATGGCATCGTTGGCTATAAAACTCACGCTAAAATGATTTTAGTGGTTCGCCGTGAACAAGATAAAATGAAACGATATGTACACTTAGGTACAGGCAACTATCATGCTGTGAATGCCAAAATTTATACCGATTTTGGTTTACTTACGAGTGATGCTGAAATTTGTGAAGACGTACATAAGATATTCCAAGAACTGACCGGTATGGGCAAAATGGCAAAGCTGAAAAAACTTTTTCATGCCCCTTTTACCTTGCACTCACAGTTGTTAGAACTTATTGATCAAGAAATTAAAAACAGCCTTGCAGGTAAGAAGGCCCATATTATTATTAAAGTGAATGCACTCACTGAACCACAACTCATCAGCGCGCTTTATAAAGCCTCTCAAGCAGGCGTACAAATTGATTTAATTATTCGTTCAATTTGCTGTTTAAGGCCACAAGTTGCAGGGCTGTCCGATAATATTCGGGTACGTTCAATCGTTGGACGCTATTTAGAACATACGCGGGTTTACTATTTTTATAATGATGGCGACACAAAAGCATTTTGTGCAAGTGCAGACTGGATGGAACGTAATTTATTTTCTCGTATTGAGACTTGTTTCCCAATCGAAAGTAAAAAATTAAAGAAACAAATTATTGAAGATGGGCTAAACAATTATCTAAAAGACAATCGTCAAGCGTGGGAATTACAAGCTGATGGAACATGGGTGCAATGTCAGCCTAGACAAGGTGAAGAGCTTTATATTGCCCAGCAATACTTAATGAACTTAGCCGTATAAAAGATGAGTCATAATAGAATATCTATCTGTTATGACTTTTAATTTTCTTTGGTTAGTAAGTACTTATTTAAAATTTGGACAAAAAACACAATTATCGAACAATATCTTGTGCCAAGCTTATCTACAAACGTGACTTTTTTATTTAGAATAAATTTTTAATTGCTTTATAAGATTTAATCAAGTGGTTCATTTCACAAGATTAATACTGACTGGAGAAAAAATTATGCAATGGACAAAACCAGCTTTCACTGATTTACGTATTGGTTTTGAAGTAACAATGTACTTTGAAGCACGTTAATTATTTCTATTCAAATCTGTCATAAGCCCTAGCTTTGTTCTAGGGCTTATGTCTTTCTAATAAGATATTAATTTTATGTATATTTATATTTTAGGTTCGGCGGCTGGAGGCGGCTTCCCTCAGTGGAACTGTAATTGTCCTAATTGTCATGGTGTTCGTACAGGTACAATTAATGCCAAAGTACGTACTCAATCTTCAATTGCAGTTTCAGAAAACGGCGTAGACTGGATTTTATTAAACGCATCCCCCGATATTCGCCAACAATTATTTGACTTTAAAGCAGTTCAACCCGCGCGTAAATTACGTGATACGGGCATTACCAACGTTATTTTAATGGACAGTCAGCTTGACCATACCACTGGACTACTAACTTTACGTGAAGGCTGTCCAATAAATGTGTGGTGTACAGAAATGGTCTATCAAGACCTGACCACCGGTTTTCCAGTCTTTAATATGTTGAAGCACTGGAATGGTGGTCTTCAATATCACCAGATTGACCCTAAAAAAGCGTTTAAAATCGATAATTTTGAAAATTTAGAATTTTTACCTTTAATTATTCAAAGTGCGGCACCACCATACTCGCCACATCGCCATGACCCGCATGAGGGCGATAATATTGCTTTAATCATCAAAGATCATAAAACACAAAAACAGTTGTTTTATGCGCCAGGGCTTGGAAAGATTGATGATCAAATCATGCAGATTATGCAACGTTCTGACTGTGTCATGATTGATGGCACACTCTGGACAGATGATGAAATGCAACAAACCGGTGTAGGTAAAAAAACTGGCCGTGAAATGGGTCATTTATATATTAGTGGTGAAGGCGGTTCGCTGTTTTATTTGAACCAACTGAATACACCGAAAAAAGTACTCATACATATTAACAACACCAATCCAATTTTAAATGAAGACTCCGCTCAATTTGCCAAACTAAAAGCAAATGGGGTAGAGGTTGCTTATGACGGCATGCAAATTGAACTCTAAGGTGCACTATGACACAAACACCTGAAGCTTTAACAACTGAACAATTCAAACAAGCCATTATTGATAAAGGTCAGTATTACCATATCTATCATCCATTTCATGTAATGATGTACGAAGGTAAAGCCACCCAGCGACAAATTCAGGCTTGGGTTGCAAACCGCTACTACTATCAGATCAATATTCCACTCAAAGATGCCGCGATTATGGCAAATTGCCCAGACCAACGCGTGCGTCAAGAATGGATTCAACGCATGATTGATCAGGATGGTGAATATCCTGACGGTGGTGGCCGAGAGGCTTGGCTACGTTTAGCAGAAGCTGTTGGTTTGAGTCGTGAACAGGTTATTTCGGAAGAATTAGTTTTACCTAGTGTGCGCTTTGCTGTAGATGCCTATGTAAATTTTGCACGTCGTGCCTCATGGCGTGAGGCAGCAAGCAGCTCTTTAACCGAACTATTTGCGCCTCAAATTCATCAGTCACGACTTGAGTCATGGCCACAACATTACCCTTGGATCGATGACAAGGGCTATGAATATTTTCGCTCTCGTTTAAGTCAAGCACGCCGTGATGTTGAGCATGGTTTAACAATCACGCTTGATTCATTTACCACGCATGAACAACAACAAAGAATGCTGGAAATATTACAGTTTAAACTGGATATTTTATGGAGCATTTTAGATGCCTTAACTTTGGCTTATGTACACAATGAAGCACCGTATCATAGCGTGACCAAAGAACGGGTATGGCACAAAGGACTATTTAAATGAATAAAGAACAGTTTGATGTAAATCTAGTTCCTACATGGCGACAAGGTTATCGCTTTCAATTTGAACCTGCTCAAAATAGCTTTGTGATTTTATACCCTGAAGGAATGATCAAATTGAACGAAAGTGCAGGGGCGATTGGGCAGTATATTGATGGAAAAAATAATGTTTCCGCCATTATTGCGCAACTCAAAGAGCAATTTGGTGATATAGCTGAAATTGATGATGATGTCATTGATTACATGCTAGTTGCCCAGCAACAACACTGGATTAATTTTATATGACCCACGGTGTTGGTTTACCACTATGGCTATTAGCGGAGCTCACTTATCGTTGTCCGCTACAATGCCCATATTGCTCAAACCCATTGGACTACGCTCAGCATAAAAATGAATTGACGACCCAAGAGTGGTTTGATGTTTTTGATCAAGCACGTCAGATGGGTGCTGTACAACTCGGTTTTTCCGGTGGTGAACCTTTAGTACGTCAAGATCTAGAACAGCTTGTAGCGCATGCACACCAACTCGGGTTTTATACCAATCTCATTACCTCAGGCATGGGACTTACCGAACGACGTATTGCTGATTTAAAACAAGCAGGCCTAGACCATATTCAAATTAGCTTTCAGGCAAGTGATCCAGTCGTTAATGATGCTTTGGCAGGGTCGAAACATGCTTTTGAACAAAAGTATGAAATGTGCCGACTCGTTAAGAAATACGATTATCCGATGGTTCTTAATTTTGTAATCCATCGGCATAACATTGATCAGATTGAACAAATTATTGAACTTTGCCTTGAGCTGAATGCAGACACAGTCGAGTTGGCAATTTGTCAGTTTTACGGTTGGGCTTTTTTAAACCGCCAAGGTTTATTACCCACACAAGAGCAACTGACACGTGCGGAACAGATTACCAATGAATATCGAGAAAAATTAAAAGCGCAAAATCATCCTTGCAAATTTATTTTTGTAGTGCCTGATTATTATGAAGAACGACCAAAAGCTTGTATGAATGGTTGGGGTAAAATTTTCTTTACAGTTGCTCCAGATGGTATGGCGCTGCCTTGCCATGCAGCACGACAATTGCCAATTTCATTTCCAAACGTCCGTGAACATAAATTGTCAGATATCTGGTACAAATCAACTGGATTTAACCATTTCCGTGGTGATGCATGGATGCCAGAAGGTTGCCGTAGTTGCCCAGATAAAGACCGAGACTTTGGTGGATGTCGTTGTCAGGCCTATATGCTGACTGGAGATGCTGCTAATGCCGATCCTGTCTGTGGGAAATCGCCGTATCATCAGTTGATTGAACAGGCACGTACCGAGAGTGAACTCGATTCCACTCTAGAAAAGCTAGTATTCCGTAACACTAAAAATTCAAAGCAATTTACGGTTCAACACAACATTCCTGTTCAAAATATTGCAGATGAATAGCGATGAGAACTTAATAATTATGAATCATGGCTCAGTTCCTGTTTTTGATGGTCATAACGATGTACTAACGCGCCTGTGGTTAAGTAATCATAGCAATCCTGCCCAAGCTTTTATTCATGACCGTTTAGCGGGGCATCTCGATTTAAAACGCTGTCAAGAAGCGGGTTTTGTCGGTGGAATGTTTGCTATTTTCTTGCCGCCTTTTCAGTATGTTCAGCAGCAGCATCCCAACAAACTATTTGACCAAACTTTATCTAACTTCACACAACAGCAAATTGAACAAATTTGTCTGGAACAACTCGATTTAGCAAAACAACTTACTCAGTATTCTAACGATATTAAAATTTGCACATCGGTTCAGGATATTCAGTACTGCATAGCGCAGCAAAAGTTAGCTATGGTATTGCATATGGAAGGTGCCGAAGCATTACAACACAATCCAAATTTACTCGATGTATTTTACGATGCTGGACTTCGTAGTATTGGGCCACTCTGGAATAGACCTAGTCGTTTTGGGCATGGTTTAAATGCTAAGTTTCCTCACTCACCTGACACGGGAGCTGGTCTTACACATGAGGGAAAATCATTTATAAAGCGCTGTGCTGATAAAAAAATGGTGATTGATGTTTCCCATATGAATGAACGAGCTTTTTGGAATACAGCTCACATTCTTCAACAGCCCATTGTCGCGACTCACTCAAATGTCCATGCTTTATGTCCACAAGCTAGAAATTTGACAGATACCCAACTCACAGCTATTAGAGACTCTAAAGGTATAGTGGGGGTAAATTTTGATGTCGCATTTTTACGTAAAGATGGGCAGCGTGATGCAAACACACCAATTGATGTCATTTTAGAACATCTAGAATACTTAATAGATCGAATGGGGGAAGATCATGTTGGCTTGGGTTCTGACTTTGATGGAGCGCTGATTAGCCATGAAATTGAAGATGTTAGGGGACTATACCTACTCATTGAAAGAATGCAAAAGCGGAATTACCCAACCAATCTTATAGAGAAAATTTGCTTTTCTAACTGGTTAACTGTGCTAAATCGTATTTTAGATGAATAATTTATCGCTAAACTTATTGAAAATAGCGAATTATTTTGCATTTTTTATTGGTAAAAATGACTAAAAAAAGCACAATCAATTTAATTGTCAACCATTTGGTAAATTAACTAGAATTGATATTACTAAATGTAAGAACATTTGGTATTTCAGGTTTTTAGTGGTTTCCACTTGCGCCCATTTCTTCTTGAGAAGTAGAAATAGGCGTTTTTTATTGCCTATCAAAAAACGAGAAATACATCACAAGAATAACCAATTAACTGCAAATCATCGTCTTCCCATCTTGACTAAAAGTTCATCATTAAATACATTTAAGTTGTATTCAAAGATAAATAAGATTGCTTCAAGCAATTAATAATACTGCTTAATCCTGAAATACAGTAGAAAGCCTATTCTTTTTTAAGAATAGGCTTTCTGCTTTGTATCAAAAATTATTTTTGAAACTATTACATTCTTTAATTAACATAAAAATTAAATACCTTACAAAAGCGACTCAAATGAAAGCCATTAAATAACAAATAATGTGCTATTAATTTAAACTGATTTCTGAAAAGTTTCTCCGTCAATTGAAGAGGTGCAAAATGTTAAAATCAATTTTAGTATTAGGAACAGGTATTGCAATTGGCATGTGCATGTACAAGAAAAAGCAGAAAAATAGTAAAAGCTTTAGCACAGATAGTGACACTGACTCATTGATTAATAAAGATAATCACAAAGTTAAAAATGATGATTCACTCGATAATGCTGTACAAGTTTAAAATTTAAAAAGAGGGTTCATACGTGAACCCTTTAAATATATTTTTCTAAAATAATTATTAATTTTATAAGTAACTTTAAAAGATATAATTTAAATATTTATTTCACTATTCATTTAATTAAGATACAAATATTTTTAAAACAAAAAACACTTCAAATGTTAAATTTTACATATTGTTAGAAAAAAATTTTATCATTTTTCACGTTAAGAATAAAAAATGGAGATTAAAATGTCTAAGCATCATATTTTAAAATAAGTTAGTGGCAAAAGTATGTGTGGTTGAGCATTTTTTTGAAAACGCGCTTGAAAAAACGTGGCTTTAACTGAAATAGAGCAAAACTGGTTACAACTTTCTAAGATTATGATTTCAGATAAAGTCATCAATTTAGATCGCGATAATACTTTAGCTCATCCTAGAACGGGGAAAGTCTTTAAAGTATTCAACTCTTCGTAGTAGCAGATCTCTGAGGTGAAACGATAAAACGTCTCGCCTCTACACATTTAATTAAGAGAATTTGCATTTCTTGACTCGTGATTAATTTAAAAATGCGTTAAGTTATTTATAATTTTTGGAAGTAAATACCGATTTTTTATGATAATTGAGATAGAAACCCATCCACTACAACCATTTTTACCTGAAAATGCTCGTCTATTAATGCTAGGTAGTTTCCCACCACCACGTAATAAATGGAAAATGGACTTTTACTATCCAAATTTCCAAAATGATATGTGGAGAATTTTTGGCTTAATTTTTTTCCAAGATAAGACCCACTTTTTAACTGAAAATCAGAAAAGTTTTAATGAGGAACGCATCCGAAACTTTTTAATTGAAACGGGAATTGCTATTTTTGATACGGCTTATCAAATTAAACGTCTAAAAGGCAATGCATCAGACAAATTTCTTGAAATTGTCACTCCAACAGATTTGGCCGTTCTACTTCAGCAAATTCCGTTATGTCAAACCATTATGACTACAGGTGATAAAGCCACAGATACCTTAATCTCTGTTTTACCTGAAAATACGGAAAAACCGTCCATTGGAGCTTCAACATCGACTTATTTTGCTGACCGTAATATCAATTTATATCGTTTACCATCTTCATCAAGAGCATATCCTTTAGCACTCGAGAAGAAAGCAGATGCCTATCAGAAATTCTTTAATGAAATTGGATTCTTGTAATATTCAAAACTTACATCATCCACTCGATCGGTAAATAAGAAACAGCCTTGATCATTGTTCTTTGGAAACGACTCGTACCAGGGTCTTTATCATACTCAATAATTTGTCCATTTGACTGGTAATCTAGCCAGATAATTTTCCCTTGGCTATTGAGTTTAAGCTGATAGGCCACTTGCGGTAAATGTTGGTCTAACATCACAGAAATCTGGTCTTGTAATTGATTAGATTCGATCACTAAGCCGACTTCAGTATTTAAATATGTAGAGCGGGGGTCAAAGTTAAATGATCCGATAAATACTTTGCCATCTACGTCAAAAAACTTGGCATGCAAACTTGATTTATTTTTGCCTTTCGCAGGAATAACACTACCCGTTACAACTTCATACCATGTTCTACGGCGCCGTTCCAAAACAGGTTTAAACTCATAGAGCTCAATACCATTTTTAAGCATTTCAACCCGATATTGGCTATAAAAGGCATGTACAATTGCAACATCGTTCGCAGCAAAGGAGTTGGTTAAAGCACGAATTTTAATTCCTTCAACTCTTAGCTGCTTTAAATAATAAGTACCTTGTTGTGTGGGTACAAAATAAGCAGAAGCTAATTCCAAGTGCTTTTTAGGTTTGCCCATAATAGACATGACTTGCCCATAAAGCATTTCATTTTCAGTGGCTGTACCCAAAATTTTCTTTGGAGAGTCAGCAACAAAATGTGCTTTAGACCACTGAATAGGGTTGTGCTCTAAAAGCTCTTTTAAGTAACTCTGAGCATCGTAAAGCTTATCTTCAGTTAGGCTATGGTTTTCATGGTGCAATTGTTCATAATGTTCTCTTAAAGCTTTTAAATGATGCTCAGCACAGCTTCCGAGAATGTCAGTTGCATTTACACTTAAGGTACTTTCCCAAAAATCATTAAATACAGCTTGGCCATGCCGTACTGCATCTCCATAGAATAAGATATCCAGATCTGTAAACTGAAACTTACTACTTGCTTCAAAGTATTCACTACTAATATTTCTACCACCTGTTACTGCAATCGAGGCATCTGCAATAATGAGCTTGTTGTGCATACGGTGGTTCACTTTCTTAAAGCGAAAAATATAGTCAAAAATACGTAAGTATCTAAATTTATAAGGATTAAATAATTTAATTTCAAAGTTGGTATGCTGTAAAAGACTTCTTAATATACCGTCTAGCTTTATACCATTTTGATCATCAATTAATAAGCGGACTTTAATACCACGATCTGCTGCCTTAAGCAATTCATGCAAGATGAGGTTACCTACGAAATCATTAGTCCAAATGTAATATTGTAGATCAATCGTTTCCTTGGCATTCCTAATCAAATATATACGTGAAGCGATACTCATGAATGCATCGTCAAGAGCCACAAAAGCTGTAAGACCCTGCCGCGTTTTTTCTTCTGCGGTAATATCATTCAACCAATTATTTGTCTTTATCACTATATCTTTCTCATTAGGATCATATGTATCTGTATAAGAAGGTAAATCAGCAAAGCCCCAAGCACTTAGGGCCATAGTACTATATTGGCGATATAGTTGATGTAAACTAAGCATATATGATTTTAATCTTTTTTATTATTTGTAAAATACAAGCAGATAAGAAAACCGGTTACATTCAGCCTTAATTTGACCATCTATATTTACACCGAAAGGTTATTTATTTAGCTATTTTTGACACAAGATTGTTAAAGTAAAAAGAAATCTACACCAGAAAAATAAAGTATTCAAAACGAATTAAATGTAGCGAAACCTGTTATACCAATGTGTCCTCACGATACCCACAGTATATTACTCAATATAATTTCCTATGTTCTTGTTGTTATGTTATAACATTACATTTAGTACTTAAGGGGAATTTATGAAATCTTTTACAGCTATACCTTTAATTTTCTTGGTAACTCAACAGGTACAGGCCGAAGAAAATGTAACTCGTCTAAAACCACTTATTTTTAGAGCGAATTCATCTGAGGAAAAATCAAATGTTGTAATTAAAGAAAATATTAAAAATACCAATATGTTGGGTGATGCACTTAAACATATCTCAGGAATACAAAGTACTTCATTTGGACCAAATTCTGGTGTACCAATGATACGCAGTTTGAGTGGTAATAGAGTTCTTGTCTTAGAAAATGATCAACCTATCAATGGAATGAACGCAATCAGTGGAAATATTAATATCCCATTTGACCCTCTATTTACTGATGAAATTATTGTAAACAAAAACTCCAATAGTATTCGTTATGGTGGAAGCGCAATAGGAGGGAGTGTACAAATAGAATCAGGCTTGATATCTAAAACAATTGAGGATAAACCCCACAATATGGACATCGTTTATAGAAAAGGATTCAATGACTTAGATGCAAAAGGTTTTAATTTTAATATCAATGATCAAAATCACTGGTCAACAAACATAAGATATTCCGAACAGGAAATATCGTCTTATACAATACCTGGGTATAGCAAAGCGAGCGTCTGCGAAAATCAGGTTTTTTTTAATACGGGCGGGACCAATAGTGCGTTAGCAGAATCTTGTCAAAAAGATAGTAGAATTCAAAATATTTATAATAAGACATCGCAACCTTATATAGATCAGTTCATGACTGAAAATCCGGATTGGGCAGATGGGGACTTTTCTTTCTATACCGATAAGCCATCATCTAAATGGGGAGGAAAAACTTATATCAACCCCAAAAATCCAGAATATATTCCCAATACTCCACAAAATACAGTAAAGAAGGTTAATAGTGACGTTACACCAAATTATTATAAAAAATTAGGGAATAGTTATGCCCAGAATGAGAGTGCTGGAATTGGGACAACATATTTTTTTGATAAAGGGTACATTGGCTTAAGCGCTGATAGAAAAAAAAGTGAGTATGGCGTACCAGGCTTTTCAATGCAGAATCAGTCTTTTCAAGATAAGTATGAAACCATACCTGTTGGTGTCAAAATTGAACAAAATCGCTTTGCATTGAATTCTTTATGGCTACAACCAACTCCATTTGTTGATGATATAAGTATAAAACTTCAACAGCTCTCGAATAAATCAGGTGAGTATCTAGGCACTACACAAGCAAATGAGTACAAGATTAGTGATCAACTATTTGAAGTAATAATGTCACAGCAACCATTTAAAAAGTTAAAAGGCTCACTGGGTTTCAGTATCAGAAATCGAGATATCGAAGGAAGTGGCAAGCGACGCTATTTGCCAAATGTTAACACTATTAATAAAGCTATTTTTTTGCAAGAGGAATTAAATTTTAAAAAATTCTATGTAAATACAGGTTATCGACTTGAAAAAGTTGAGCACGAAATTCAAGATCAAAATTTTAAATTGTCTAGTAATGCAAGTACTAAAAAACAAAATGACCAACATTATGATTTAAATCATTACTATATTGGAGCTGGTTTCAAGGTTAATGATTATGTAAATCTAAAAGCGAATTACACCATATCTGAGCGAGCTCCTGAGGTTAATGAACTCTATGCAAGTAACGCTCATTATTCTGTCATGACACAAGAAGAAGGGAACCAATCTCTCAGACCTGAAAAAGCCAAAAATTTAGAATTAAGTATGTTATTAAATTGGAAAAATGCTGAGTTAGCAATTGTTGGCTATCAAATAGATTTTAAGAATTACATGTATTTAACCCATTCCGGGGTAGAAATGCAAAATCGCTTACCGTTGAAGTACTGGAGACAAACAGATACAGAAGTTAAAGGATTTGAAGTAGATTTAAGCTATGAATTTAATCTTAATAAAATTGGAACTCTCAAAGTGGGTGGTTTAGCTGATTTAGTTAAAAATAAGGCGACTCATCCCTCAGGCATAAGGTTATCTAATGATGGGGTTTACTTACCTAATATGCCTACAAATCGTTATGGTTCATATCTCGAATGGAAAAATGATTCTTGGTCGGGACGAGTCTCAAGTATGTATTATGATGAGCCAGAATATTTAGGTAAAAATGTCTTTCAAGAAGTTCCATTACCTGCATACAATTTGCTCGAGTTTAAGATAAACAAAAAATTGAATCTAAAAAATGCATCATTCGACATTTTCTTAAGTGGCACTAACTTACTGGATGAGGAAGCGCGACCACAAAATTCTCCTCTAAAATATATTGCCCCACTACCAGGCCGAGCTTTTCAACTTGGAGTAACTATGCATATTTAGAGGGTTGAATGAACTCCATCTTGAAAGAAGGATAAACTGGCTTTTCAGTTATTGAGATCTAAAGCCAGTTTTTTATCCATTGTAAAGTAATGACTAAGGTTCTTGCCTGATAACTGAGTTCATATCGTGTCTAACTTTGCTTATGTTTTCATAAATAATTTTACGTAGTCTATTGATTGCACCTAGTGGTTTGTGTTCAGGTAAAGCATGCCATGGAGTAAAAGAAAGATTTTCACAAAATTCGTTTTGCTCAGGCGTATCAAAGCTTTGCTTTGGAATATAAAGAGTCGCAACTTGGTAAAAAGGTGCTTCCGTTTCCTTCCATTCCGTCATTGCATCTTCAACCTGCATTTTATTTGAAGTTCTAGGCTGTATTAAAAACTCCATGCAAACATCTTGCTTTTGCAGCGTATCTTTTAAAGCTTCTCTTAAAAAATTATGGCTTGGTTTTTTAGGTAAGGTACTCGAGACTGTAGAGCAATTTCGCACAGAATATTTTACAGCTTGACGGTCATTACCCAGTCCTAATTGATAGGGCACCATAGACCAGTAACGCGTATATAACGGATTAGAAATTTTAGAATTTCTTGTCTCTAAGGCATTCATTGTTCCTTTAAGACCTAAAGCGAAAGGTATATGAACTTTTTTAATAATACTTTTACTATTAACGTCATGTATAAAAGAAAGATATCGTTGCCCATCATTTACAAAAAAGACAGGGTGATTAATCATAATAAAATCTTGAGTTGTAGCATCTTTTTCACTCTCCAAAATTTTCTGACCTGACACGCCTAAAATTTTTATGGCCATTCCGCGGGCATCTTTTTCAATGTCAGCTCTAGAAGCATCATTGGAAGCATTCGAAAAGCGAATCCATGCCTGATAGGTTTTATCTGGAATGAATATACCTTTTGCAAGTTGATTTGGAATATTTTTAAGTACATGAAACTCAGCACGAACACATCCATGTGCTTTAGGATGCGCATCCCTTAAAGCCTTACCAGCCGAGTATTCTTTTCGGATTGACTCTTCAATAACGGTAGATATTTCTTGAGCCGTCATTTTTTCATTTGGCTGAAGTTTTTCGCCTAAATATGCATCAGTTTCAAGATAAGGAGTTGTGTTAGAGGCAGAAATAACCGCTAATTTAGTATTTTTATAATATGCTGTATCGCTACAAGCTGTTAATACAGTTATAAACGGAGTAAAAACAAGCAATGTTCTAAAGCATCTTAAATGTTTAATATTTGGCATTAATTACTCCTTATTGCAAACTTCATTTTATAATTAAAATAATGTGTTAGCTTCATATTATTTTAAAGACAATGATAAATGATCTACTGTTAATAGATTAGCCTCTATTGTTACTTATCTGAACAATATAAAAAAATTTATTATTTAATATAAAACTTCTTAAAGCCATTAAGAGCATGATGACATGATTAATAATTCAGAAAATGCACAAAATAACTCTATTGTTTCACCTCAGCCCATTACTCAAAATATACTTATTGATCGGTTCAGTCCAAGCTATTGGAGAGTAGATGGTCCACAAACCATGTCTTTTGCAATTACGAATTATGGTAATGGTTTTGAAGCATCTTTTCGCTCACGCATGACCACAGACCTAGTTGGAATTAGCTGGGATTCTTATGATTCTAAAGACCACAAATTTTTAGCTTATGAAACTAAATATAGCTACTCAGGTGTAGTGTGGGATTTTGATATTGAATTGTCATCATCTATGCCCGTTTTGAATAATGCATCCTTAACTCCGAATCTGACTGTTTATTATAATGAGAATGGGATAGATAAAATTGCTTATATTGTCCTATTCAACTATGCCGATACTCCATCTTCAAGATCTGCTCATATTCATATCAATTGGGATACAGTAAAGGCTGGTTTCTCAGCTACAGATAGCTTTCCAATCACAAATATTCAGCGAATTGCATTTTCAGGTTTCACAAGCAGCTATAACGGAAATTCTTCACTGCCTTTAAGTCAAGCAGAAGACGGCTATATTCGTATTACAAATTCAGTCGTCACAGGAGCAGCCCCCCAGTTAAATCTAACTAGAGTAGTTGTACCCCAGCATAACTATGGCCTATGTACGAGTTATGACGATCATTATGACCTTAATCCTCAGAGGCTAGTCGATAACATGGCTGCTTTGGGGTATCAGGGTTTTATTAATCACTATTGTGGAATGTCACATTATCCTGAAATGATCTGGAGAAGTGATATTAATAAATTCCAGATTCCTGACACATTAGTCACTGGGCAGAATGTGATTAACCCATGTACTCGTATATGGCACGAAAAATATGCCCAAGCTTTACATAATGCAAATATGCAGCCTGTTTTTGGGGTTAGTTTTGAAATGTATTCTCTTGGAGCAAATGAGTTTTGGGCACAACGTGACTGGAACAGTAATTTAGGTAAAACAGGCTATCAGCCACCTAGCTATTTTTTTAGTTTAAGTGACCAAAACGCTTTGGCATATTTGCATAAAGTATTTATTGAATTTGCAGATACAATGGTTAGTGGTGGGTGTGATGTCAATATGCAAATTGGTGAGCCGTGGTGGTGGTATAACACCGATACGAATTTACCATGTGTTTACGACTATCCAACGAAGTTAGCTTTTAATGCAGATACAGGTTTGTATGCACCTGACTTAGGAACCATCTATGATGCAATGAATAAAACTGGTACGCCGTATGATGAGTTTAAAAATTGGCTACGAAATAAATTAGGCCAGACCTGCCAAGATATCCGAACAGTGATTAAAGCAAAATATGCCAATGCCCAAGTGTGTCCATTAATCTTTTTCCCATCTATTCGCTCTCCAATTCAAACTCTTGCAACTTATATCAACTATCCAAGTGAACACTATTCATATCCAAATTTTGATTACATCATGACGGAAGCATACGACTGGCTTCTAGAAGCTAAGTTAGATTTAGCTCATCAGGCTGTTTCTCAAATACCGACTCAAGATTTAAATTATCCCGCAAATAAAGTTGCTTATTTATCTGGTTTTGTACCAGATGCATCTATTGCTTATATATATGGGTTTGACAAAGATAAGCCTTATCGCACACCGATCTGGCAACGGATTTTTGGCGACATGAAAAATAATGATTCTCTTGGGCTGATGAAGCAGTTTATATGGGCCTATCCACAAGTTATGTTTGATTCGATTACGATAGATACCACTCAAGCACTAGATGGGTTCTTTGTTGAAAATACGTTGTATGCACCTATTAGTGATAACACACCATATCCTGCGGATATTTACATTTAAGTAAATATGCACTATTTAATATATAAATGTTTCGATCAGAAGCCTCTTAAAGTGGCTTCTTCTTTTTTGGAATACAAGCTTGCTTAGAGGTAACTGACTGGCTATGCTGTGGTAGATTGCGATGAAAGCCAATTTTAATTTAAGCAAAATTAAGCTCTTGTACTACAGTTACATCATCTATTTTGCTCAACTATACATACCAAATGATTTAAAGGAAACCCAAAGATGAAATCTCGTGCAGCTGTCGCCTTTGCCCCAGGAAAACCTTTAGAAATTGTTGAAATTGATGTTGCACCACCCAAAGCGGGAGAGGTCTTAATCAAAATTACTCATACTGGTGTATGTCATACCGATGCTTTTACATTATCTGGTGATGACCCTGAAGGTGTTTTCCCTGCCATTTTAGGTCATGAAGGTGCGGGGGTAGTGGTTGAAGTTGGTGAAGGTGTAACAAGTGTTCAACCAGGTGATCATGTTATTCCACTTTACACAGCTGAATGTAAAGAATGCTTATTTTGTAAATCTGGTAAAACTAACCTGTGTGTTGCAGTACGCGCTACCCAAGGTAAAGGCCTTATGCCTGATGGTACTACACGTTTTTCTTATAATGGTGAACCGATTTACCACTACATGGGTTGTTCAACCTTTAGTGAATATACGGTAGTAGCTGAAGTTTCTTTAGCAAAAATTAACCCTGAAGCGAATCACGAACAAGTTTGTTTGTTAGGCTGTGGTGTAACTACAGGTATTGGCGCCGTGCATAACACCGCAAAAGTACAAGAAGGTGACTCTGTTGCTGTATTTGGCTTAGGCGGCATTGGTTTAGCTGTTGTACAAGGCGCACGTCAAGCGAAAGCTGGGCAAATTATTGTGGTAGATACTAACCCAGATAAATTTGAACTTGCTAAGCAGTTTGGCGCTACAGATTTCTTAAACCCTAAAGATTACGATAAACCTATTCAGCAAGTCATTGTAGAAATGACAGGCTGGGGTGTAGATCACTCATTTGAATGTATTGGTAACGTAAACGTTATGCGTTCAGCTTTAGAGTGTGCACATCGTGGTTGGGGACAATCAGTCATTATTGGTGTTGCTGGTGCCGGTCAGGAAATTTCGACACGACCATTCCAGTTAGTGACTGGCCGTAAATGGTTAGGAACTGCATTTGGTGGTGTAAAAGGGCGCTCACAGCTTCCTAAAATGGTTGAAGATGCAATGAAAGGTGAAATTCAACTTGAGCCTTTTGTCACTCATACCATGCCTTTACAAGACATTAATACAGCTTTTGATTTAATGCATGAAGGTAAATCAATTCGTACAGTCATTCATTTCTAAATAAAAAAAAGGGCTGAATCCACAGCCCTTTTTTTCAATTTATAGTTTTATATTTTAAATGGCATTACCGCACATGTCAGTTGTACCCTGAGGGTAACTAAACTGTAGCGCATTACGGTCAGTAATAAGCTCATTAAACAATTCTTGTCCAAATAAATTCGTAGAAAGAATATTTATATTTCCATTCATTGAGAAAGCTACTTTCTGTAGTGCACCAGGTAATTTAAATTGGTATCCTTCATCAACACCATTAGAAATAAATCCGACTTGCTTAGTGTCCTGATTAATGTAAACACCTAAGCGTTGATATTCATTTGTATTATCTGTCATTTTTTTGTTTTTAAAGTAACTATCAATAAGTTCATAATCTCCCACCTCCGATGATAAGCTATGATATAAACGAGGTGGATTCTCACCAAACTCAAAATCCTGAGCACCAATATCGAAATGATAATTTGATCTAATTGTATAGTTATTATCTGTTACACCATTAAAACTGATGTCGGCTGAGTAAGAGGAGCTGCTCGAAGAAAGTAGGGGTACTTTAAGCTCCATCTCAAAAGCAACAATACCTTTATTAGGCAATAAAAAATCACCTTCATAATTTGTTGAATTCATTTTTGTTTTGCTTTTTGCATTATAATCAAGATAACCATAATTATCTTCTGTGACAGGCTCCACTTTAAAACCAAATTTTTGACCATTTATCAACGGAAATATTTTCATAGGTAAATATTCAGGGTGTTGATTATTCCAAAGATCAAAATCTTCTTGAGTCGCATTAAAATTATATTGGCAAACTGGGGCAGAGGAATTAAGGGAATTAGTTTGGGCCAAGACCATTTGAGGTGCTAATTTTTCATTCTTTGTAGTTAATGAAATGCTTTTAGATGCTGCTTTTTGGCTTGATTCGTTAGGCGATACTGTATTGGTATTATCAGAAGATACCTCATACATTGCCCAACATAAAGTTACTGTACTAACAGCAACTATACCTATTTTTTTCATAAAATATTCCTATCGAGTTAAGTATTAAATTTTTAGAAAGTGTTAATAAGTTAAATTTTTTATTGATTTTAAAATTTTATTCTGGTTAGTAACGATTCAATATGATTAATCATATTGAATCGTTACAGTTGCCATTGCACGTACTTTACCAGCAGTCACATTTGTAGCTGTTTGATAATAGCGGGTTGTCAGCGGTACACTATATTCAACAGTTTGGTTTGATTTTACTGTTCCCAACTCTAGTTTATCGCCTGTACCAATAACCTGATTCTTATTTTGGTAATTCCATAGAAGTTGAACACCTACACCGTTTGCTTTAGTTGCATTTGGTTCAAGATTTTTTAAAACTTGGGTGTTAGTTCCATCTTGTTGATAATCAAAGCTTAAGCTAATAAGGTTTTTCTCTTCATATCCAGTAGGGTTGATACCACCATTACATAAAATATTGAGATCGAAAGACTGGTCTCCTTGAGTTGAACCAACTCCTTTAAATCCAGCTTTTGTAACAGTCGGCAGCTGTACAACTTTATTAATAGCACCACGCCATTCACAAGAAGAAGAAGCAATGGTAATTGCGTTACCATATACACTACTTGTTAAAAATGGGCGATCACTTCGGGTTCCAGCATAGTAAGTACTATAAGTACCAGAACCAGTGTTCTCAGCTGTTTTTACAATTTCTACAACAAAATAACCTTCCGCAAGATTAATGAGAGTCCCTGGAACGCTACGAGTATAAGGATAATAGCCCGAGAAAGTTGAGGCATTAAAAGCTTCACGATAGAGACGAATACCAATACCTGGGATATTTGTTGAATAGATACTATCCCCAAGTGAACTAATCGCATAATTTTGTAATAAGCGCGCGACCATCATATCTGAACGACTACAGGTATATGTAGTATAAGGATCGGGTCTGATCTCAAAAAGTGATTTAACCAAAACTTTACCTACAGGATCACTTGGACGAACCACAACTCGTCCAACCTGCATAGGAATATCAATTGTTCTGAAACCACTGCTGGGCGTACATGCGGCTTGAACACCTGTATTAATACAAAAACCTAATACTACTAAAACACCACTATTTAAAAGTAATTTTTTCATTTGCAGACAGCCTCAGTCATTACCACACTTTGTTGCTTATTTTGCAACTGGTTACTCACATTGTACTCAACCGAACAACGCTCATTGCTTTCGTCACCCCATTTTACATAGAGTCGATCTTGAGCAAGTGGGGTACGTAAGTAAATCATACTACCTTGTGCAACAATACCTACAGCTTCATCTTTTTGGTTAAAGACTTGTGCTGCAAACGGTAAGCTGTTGCCATCTACAGTTTTACTATTAATATAAACTGCATAACCTGTTTTAGTCGCAAAGTCTACTTTAGCAATTGCACCAGCAAATGGGGCAATACGTTGACTCGTTTCTTCAAGTTCTACTTTGCTAGACATTTCTTGTGGATCAAGCGTGATGTCATTAAGACGGTACGGCGTAACATATGGAACTACCGCATAACCTGCTTTATTAATGCTTAGACCAACAGTATTACTCACTTTTGCTCCGGCTGCCTCAGGTGCATGTACAAGTACCATTGTTTGACCTTGTTCAGGTCCAAACAAAATACCTTCTGAGTGAGCAACAACACTACCACTTAAGCTCACCATTGCTTGTTGGTAAGAGTCAGCTATGCTATAAGAGCCACCAACAGTTGCATAGTTTGTACGATAACGACCATTTACGTTAAATGATGGGTTCGTATAGTCTTGATGCGACATAGAAGCACCATAACTAAAGCGATCGCCCACCATACCACTTGCACCCACGGTACGGCTATCTTCAGATGCACTAATGTTGACATTGACTGAATTCTTCTTAAAGTTCAGTGGGAAAGACAACGTCATTAGGTACTCAGTATCACGTGACTGAGTACTTGCGCCGTATTCAACTTTACGGTTAATTGCAGATAAACCATAAGTTAAACCGTGGTAATTATTGCTATAGCCAATCTGGTACTGTTTAGTTGTTTCACTACGGTTCCAGTAATCAACCCACGAACCTACCATATAGAAGTTACCCCAACCTTCAGGAAGTCCTTGGTTTAAGGTAATTTGGAATTCACTACGTTGGCGACCCGCAGCATAGGTATTAATACCTTTCTCTTCTAAATCACGAATAAGTAGAGCATCACGTAATTTATAGAAGTTTTCTGTCGAATAGCGATAGGCTGCGAGCGTTAAGTTGGTATTGGTTGGTGAAATTAACTTACTATAACTTAAACGGAAACTTTGCCCAGACTGTGAAGCTTGCTTTTCAAAGTCAGCTTCTGAATGGGTAACGTCAAATGCAACAGCACCAATAGGAGTTGCAAAAGCAGCACCTAGTAATAAAGCTGTATAATTTTCAGAAGCTTGAATTCCAGTATAACCCGTTAAGTAGTTGTTAATACCTTGTTGGTATTTACCCTGAACAACCCAAGGATTAAGATCAATATCACGATCACGGAATTGACCGACTGTTAATGAATAACGGTTTACACCAGGGCGTAACATCTGTACAACAGATGCGTACGGCACAGAAAATTTTTGTATTTCTCCATTCGCTTCAATAACAGTAACCTCAATCTCGCCACCGAAACCAGTAGGGTACAAGTCGTTAATCTCAAAGTTACCTGGTGCAACCGTTGTTTGATAAATAAGTTGACCTTGCTGACGAACTTCAATTTTTGCATTGGTTTTAGCATTACCACGAATACGCGGAGCATAACCCAGCATACTATTTGGCAGCATTCGATCATCACTTGAGAAATCGATACCACGATAACCATAAGAATCAAATATTTCGCCGTTTGTAAAGCTATCACCAAGTGTTAAAACACCACGATATTTCGGGAAAGCTCGCTGTAAATAAGTACTTGTTTCTTCATAACTAGATTTAGATTGATTTTCGGCAGGCGTATCTTGCCATTGCCACTGACCATTGTGACGTAATTGCCAACCACCTAAATTTAATCCGGCAGTGATCCCCATAAATGCATTGGTCGTTTCACTTCTATCATTCGAATGAGTAAACGTCTTATAAGCACTACCATTATAAGATAAAAAGCCAGCATTAATACCGCGATCCCAAACACTTGGGTCGACATAACCTTGGGCATTTTTTTGTAATGCGACTTGAGGAATTGAGATGTCTACGCGTAAACGAGAGTTATCAAACTCATAAAATGCATTTTCTACCCATTCCTCTATTTTATAACAAGTATTATTTTCTTTTTGGAGGGGAGCATGCTTAGACAAAATCTCTTGTTTTACGCCGTACTCAAGAAGATTCATTCCTGTAAAGCAAGTGACTGCATTTTGTTGCGGATCTACTGCTTTAAACACCATACGACGTTTACCAAACCATTGACCATTTACATATACGTCAACGTTGTATTCGCCAGGTAAAACAGGGTTGCCATATTTAAAGCGAGAAATATCAACTTTTTTTGCATCACCAATTAAAAAAGCAGAATCAAACTCAGCTTCAACAGGAGCACTCGCAGCTGTTTCTTCAGCGTGCACGAATACAGGCATTGTCATTGTAACAACACCAGAAGCCAAGTAATAACAAATATGGCGTTTTAATAATTTATAAGATTCTTGCCCTTTTTTTGGCATAGCTAAGTCCGCCTACTCACATAATAGGTGCTTAAAATTTATTAAAGATAAATCTGATTATTGAAGTTTTATTGCGTGTTCGACTCGACCACCGTAGTCATTCACATTAATAAAACTCATATCCTGAACATTGCCATTCTTAAGCTGAACAGATGCATCAGAAAAAGGCTTAACCATGAGCCCTTCAGGTAACAAATCAACTTTTTTATCACCAACTTTCTGATAAACAGACGTCATTGTGATATGAAAAGGTGTTGGATTTTTTACCATTAAGTTTTGACCAGATTTAACCCATTGAAGCTTATCTGCTGCTAAGTTCGCGTCATCTTTAATCGAAGCTGGACGATAGAAGAATTTAATCCGTGAACGAATTGCTAGTTGCAGAAAATTATCAGGTGTCGTATCTGCACTCTTTGAAGTAGGTCTTGGAGGAATATCCAAAACGTTTAACCACAAAACAGTTTCTTGCTTCTGATTTAATTGAGAAGCAGTGGGTAGAGCAGTAATACGAAAAGTCTGACTTTTTGTTGCTTCAACACGAGAAATTGGAGGAGCAATCATAAAAGGAACTTTTGATTGATCCGGAGTACTTTTTGGGTCGCCTTCATCGATCCAAGCTTGGACAAGTGCTGGTTTTGAACCGTTATTGCTAACTTGTAGCGTAACTTCGCGAGCATCCGATGGATAAATTACACGAGTGCCATGAATTACAATTTCTGCATGAGAGGCAGGTGCGGCTACCGCTGAAGCAAATGCCAGACCTAACAAAAAATTATAACTGTTCAATTTCATTTCAGGATTCTCAGCCAAGGAAGTTCGGGAAAGCATTACACAAAAATAGGGCCTCTATACGAATATAGAAACCCTATCATCCATCAATTATTGATAGATAATTGTGTATTGAACAGAAGTGTTCACTTTACCAGCAGTAGAAGCACCAGTTGCATAGTATTCAGCATAGTAGTTAAGGTCTGCACTACCAGCTGCTGCAACGTCAACCCATTGAGAGTTTGCTTGAGCGCCACTTGCACCAGCAGCAAGAACTGGGATTACTTGGTTGTTGTTACCTAAAAGTTGAACGTTAACGTTTTTAGCACCAGTAGCGTCTTGGTTAAGTAAACGACCAGTATTGAAGTCAACTGTTGCACCTGGTTCGAAGTAAGTTGCAACTTTACCTTCTGAACAGTTAGCTAATTTAATTTGGAAAGGAGTACGACCAGCAACGTTTCCAGCAGCAGCTAAAGTTTGTTTAGAAACAGTTGGAAGAGTAACTGTGAAATCTTTACCAGCAGGTGTAACGATGTCACAAGTCTTGTCTGTTACTAAACCATTAATTGTAATTGTACCATCAGCCGCTTGAGCGTTCGCAATCCCTACAACTGAAAGAGCAGCGATCAAAGCAAGTTTTTTCATAGTGTTTTCTCAAAAAGTCTGGATAAAAGTTTAATTTCTTACTTTTCCAGAGCTTGGCATCTTGAAAAGTAATGTGACAATACTAACACTTTTTAAACAAAATGCAAACCACATCACACTATTTTTAAATAATAAGAAAAATCCAGAATTCATTGAGATGCAATTATACATAAAAATTTATTATAAGTAATTGTTTTTAAATAAAAAATTAATAAGAATGGATCTACAGTAATAATTAAAAAAGAAACGATACAATAAGGAAAATTATTTTAAGAAAATTTTAATGAAGCAATTATATAGGATAATTTGTGTCTCTGCTTGCAAAAATGTGAACAAATTATCATTTTTTAAAAGCAAAAAGAGCGAATTATCAGTTTATTCACTACCGAACTGAAGAATTCGCTCTTGAGATATACAATAAAATTATAAGTAAAAGATAAATTTGAGATTTGTGACATTAATGGTAGCTAACAAGAACTACTTTTTTATTAGCACTTATAGTTTCGATACTCGTATCCATTTTCTCAGTATGTCGTGCCAAGTTAAATACATTATCTTTGTTTAAATATTGAGTATCAATAGTCGTATTCAAAGTATTGATTTGGACACACTCTTTTTCAATATTTACCGTAGAACACGTATCTTCAACAATATTTCCTTTAATCATTATTGTGTTATTTGCATAACAAAATAGTGGGGAAGTGGAAAGTACCGCCAAAATCACACACTTAAATATATTATTTTTCATTTTATATATACCTATTTATTAAATAGTTAATATAAGAGATACAATATTTTTTATTTAAAGACAATATAAAAATTAATCTTAATAAAAAATAACAAATAACATGTGACCTATATCTCATTAATCATTTTATTTATATAAATAGTTATTAGTTTATAGACACCTCTCAAAAAATGATAATCAAATCACATTATTAAACAATAACAAATATTGATTTGCATAAAAATAAATTACTGATAATAAATACTTTAATAAGAATAACCTTACTTTTTAAAACTCATAGCACTTTAACCATTAATATTATTTAACATAATAATATATTATTTTTGATTTAGTTATGTGCTTTTATATTTATGCAAACTAAAATATAACAAGTTTAAGTTAATAAAAAACGATATTGAATATATTCTAAACAATCATTTAGAATATTTAGTACTGTTGAATAAAATTCCATAGTATAGAATTAAGCCACAATACTACTTAAATTTAATTCTTAATTTATTTCCTTCAATAAAATAAAGACATGATGAGCGTAAGAAAAATTACTTTATAGTGACAGAGAACATATGGCTATGAATTTGGCTATTCAGTTATTAAGTAGATTTCATATCTGTAATTTAATTCAAATTTTTAGCTAAGCAATGATCTAAACGTCTAAGCATAGTAAAAGCTAAAAAAATAACCGAGATAGCGCCACAATAATTTCTGAAACGTACTGTAGTAGCCTAAATTTAAATAGAAAGATGAGACGTCACATTTTTATCAAATATTGGTAAGAGAAACTCAATGTAGGCTAAACAAAATAAAATACCAGAGCTGAAAACTCAGCAACACAGTAATCTAAGCATGAATTATATAACTGTTCGCATAATCTATATTATGTTAAATAAGATATATAAGAACCTACCATATATGGCTCTGGCTACTCTACGTTGTTGCTACGCCGTTTATTCTTTACTGTGGTCAATTATTAAACTTGTGCCACTGTATGCTGGGCTTTAGCGCTCTTAATTACCTTTGGCATAACTCTATTTCTAGTTTTAGTCAGAATAATTCTCTAGGCAACCTTCTACAAAATGTAATTACACTTTTATTTTGCCCTAGCTAGAACGTGTAAGCTACTTACCGCCTTTACGGGCTGTATTTTTGGCTACTGGTTGCTGCTGCTGTACAGACTTCTTTCCCTAAATGGACTTTTGAATATTAAAGTTATTAGTTTGCTTAGGCTAAATTCAAATACATTGATTTATTTATATATTATTGAAATTTATAAATAAATTTTCAAAAACTCCTTTACATGCTTAGAAAAACTGATATAGTACGTGTGTACAGCTATTCTTTGGATTTCCATCACCACAATACATACAGTATTTCAAATACTCACACCAATGCATCAAAAAATATTCAAGCAATCTCTCCCGCTAATTAGGTTTAAATTTCAACCCTCTCATTTTCAAACTAGCTCAGGTTATAATAATGGGCTCCCAAAATATTGTTGATTTATTATGAACGCCTCCAATGACCCTTTACACGGCAAAAAACTTGCTGACATTTTGGATGAATTATTGGACTACTACGGTGGATTTGAAGGCTTAAGTCGTAAAATTGAAATTAGATGTTTTTGCATAGATCCAAGTGTTAAATCATCATTACGATTCTTACGTACCACGCCATGGGCACGTGAAAAAGTAGAAAGCTTATATTTGTATGTCTTACGCCAAAAAGCCAAACAAAAATCGTAGCTATCAAAAAATCTAGCCTCACTATAATATTTCATAGCAAATAGTAAACTTTACTTATTGAATAGCCAACGATTTTGTAGATACCTTGTAGTTAGTGGTGGACTGCCACCACTCTACTTCGGCTGATCGCACAGCGCTCATGGTCTATTCATCACACCATATTTTAAATTATTCTTTTATATTCAAATGCTTGTTTTAAAAAACAGCTCAAGTACTCTCTCATTAACTTCATCCGAACTTAAGCGCTGAATAATGGCACCTTCGATCATATACACAAACAGTTTAGCATCCGAAAATGAAGCATCTGGGTTAAGTGCTCTAAGCTGGCTATATATTTCGTTGGTAAGCCATGTTCTATATCTCAATGCAGTTGTATAGGCATTTGGATAGTTATTTTTAGTTTCAAAAATAGCTTTAAACAACAAATAGTACAGTCCATCTATATCTGCGTGTAAATAATAAAGCTTTTTGAGTTTATCGATTGCGCTTGTGGCATCGTCATATTCCACCATAGAACCTATTTTCTCTTGGAGTCGTTCTTTTTGCACGATTAGGCAAATTTCAATAAAGCGTTCTTTAGAGTGGAAATAGTTATAAAACGTCATTTTTGGTATTTCGGACTCTTTCACAATTTTGTCGACGCCGACTATATGAAATCCATTGTAGTGAAACAGCTCAATTGCTTTATTTACGATGTTTAATGTACGTGTTGAGAGAATTAAATTTGGCATAGTTTTACCGCTATAAAAAATTATTGTTGTATATAAATGAGATATAAAAGCCTTTTACTTTTCTAAAGGTGAAAAAAAGGCGTAGCAAAGCCATAAAGACTGTGCCGAGCACATCTCAAGTTTTATTGTTGATGCAAGTTTTTTGAGCCTTAATGACTTAAAGCCTGAAAACCTATTGGTGATCAAGCTGCTAAATATGTTTTAAGTTGTGTCGTTATAGCTTTTGGCAAAGGTTGCCAAGAAATAATGAATGTGCAAAGCCAACTCCTTTTTATTGGGAGTTCTGCCAAAACATTAAAATTAGGGTGGCAGAACGGAAGAAGGTTCGCAGACTGGAGAAAGACTTGACCAGCACACCCGAGGGTGTCCCTCTCCCGTCCTACCGCTACGGGAGGGAACGAGGAGTCCACGCACAAAACTATTCCTCAGAAGAAATAATCCTGATACGGTCTTTCATTGTGCAGTCTGCGACGACTGACTGGCAATGTGGCCAGTCCGCAAAGAATAGTGCTCAAGTCTCTTATCGTCAAGCACACAAAATGACATTTGCTTTAAAATAGATCATAAAAAAAATAAGAATAAATAATTCAAATTTATTATTAATTTGAGGTTTATAAAGCGCTTTAAATTTATATAGATATATTGAGTTTGATAAGCCAAAATGAACTATTGTTTTAAGCTATTGATAAAAAATTAGAGATTAATTTTTAATAAGAGAGGACATTCAGTGACGAACTTTCTAACTAAGAAGTAGTATTGGAAAAACAGCGACATGGCAGGATGCAGAGTGGTATCTCTCAGCCAATGAAATTTGCCCACTTCTTGAAAGTGTTAAAGATGCCCCTGCGCTTAACAGTTCTGAAAACCCTCTGTTTAAAAATTTAAACTGGCTGAAAATTGGCTTTAAAGGTGGCTCTGAATACGGCGTGCTTAACTTTACCTAAGCACCCTTAAAGGTATGTTTAGAAATTTAGCCTGTTCATCTAGGAATATTCAGTTATTTATAGAGTTGAGCAGGCATTTTTCTTTATGAGTCTCTCTAAACTTATTTGGTGTACTTCCTGTTTTGGACTTGAACCAAGTTATAAAAGCAGTAGAAGTATAGAACCCCAAAGATTTAGAAATTATAGATATTTTAAAATCTTTGTTTCTCAAATAATTTTTTGCAAGATCAAATCTAATTTCATCTAAAATATCACTATATTTACTTTGCTCTTCAAGTAATTTTCTACTTAATGTACGCTCACTTACCCCTAATTTACTTGCAATATAGTCACGTGAAAAATTTCCTCCTATATATAGCTGCTCATATAAGATAGAACGTACTTTACTCGTAAATTCATTACTCTCTATTGACTCTTTCACAATTAATTTGGCGTAATTTTCAATACTTTCATACAATCTACGATTTGCTGTTTTTAATGGTAAATTTAATGCATTTTTTGATAAAACAATTGCTGACTTTGGCTGATTAAAATATACAGGACATTTAAAAAAGTTTTCATAAAATTCAACATGTTCAGGTTTCAAAACATCATGTTGAAAATGTATCGAATGCAAGATCGTTTGTTCATTACTTTTGACGAGTTGAACAATACTAGTCCACCAAGCAATTTTATACTCTGTTGCATATTTTATAAATTTTGGACTACCTAATAAGCATACCCACTCTAGAGAAATAAATTCTTCCTTTTCGATTAGAAAAACCTTACCAATTTTACCATTTAGCTCCCAATATTTTTCAAAAGTCTCTATTGCTTCTTGCAAGGTGGAACTAATTTCAATTAAATAACCTAATACTCCATTTGCTATAGAGTTATTTTTGTCAATAAATTTGATTAATTTTAATGGGTCATCTGAATTAGAAAATAAGAAAAGTATTATTTTTTCTAAATATTGAAATGATAAAAAAGAATTAGGGTCTATCAATAAGTTTTCATTTAAATTAATTTTTTCTATTAATTCTTCTCTGGTAATATTAAAAGAGTCACAATTATCTAGTATATGATTAATTAAACCAATTCGAACTTTACCATTTGTATTAAAACTTACCTTCACTTTTACACCAACCAAACCTATTCAGATAAATTAATTTTAGTCAGAAACTTTCATAAATATTTTGAAAAAATTAATCAAAACTATTTCAAAAAAATATGGAGATCTACTTTTTAAATCTTAGATTTATCATACACTAAACAATAATTTTCATACAGCGTATCCTTTGAAATTGATTACGACAGCTCTAATAGCTTTGATATTTGAATGACTTATCCTCATGAATTGTTTATTTCTAATTTATGCCATTTCACTTCTACTTTAGGTCAAAATTTTATAAAAAATTATAAGTATTAACAACTTAATAAATTTAATAGAATTTCTACTAATTGAAATTCACATACAAAAAATATAGCTTAGGTTATATATTTTCCAAGTTCAGTTAATTTTTACTCTTGGAAAATTCCGAATAGATTAATTAAAGGAATAAATTATGTTTAATTTTGGATTACACTCTATTTTTTTTAAAGTTATTCAGCCTCCATATAATCAGTTAAAGAAAAAATTGCCCCTATATCAAATAAGATACTGATTTATAACATCACTTAAAACCACTTTTTAATTTAAATTTTTCTATTACTCAACTTCTAATTATTAAGCTCAACATTACGGTTGCTAAAAATTAGATATATCTTCCAATGATCAGGAATATATCATGCTCTTAAATACAAAATTACGTATGAGTACAGCTCTAATTTCTGCATTTGCTTTATCAACATTGGCACAACATATTAATGCCCAAACGACAGCGATGACAGATGATACATTTTTAGCACAGACCAAAGCCGACCATCCGAATCAAGAACCCTCCATTGTTCGTGTTAAACAAGAATCATCTACCCAGCAACGATTAAATGTACTTAAACAACGTTTCGGTCATGCTCCTAATATTATCGTTATTTTATTAGATGACGTTGGTTGGGGCGATCTTGGAGTATACGGCGGCGGAGTTTCTACAGGTGCTGCTACACCCAATATGGATCGTATGGCCAAAGATGGCCTACAGTTAATGAATACTTATTCACAACCCTCTTGTACACCTACTAGAGCTTCAATTTTAACTGGACAACTACCTATTCGAACAGGTCTATTACGTCCAATGCTACCCGGTGAAGGTGCTCATGAAAGAGGGATTAACCCCAACACAACCCTTCCCCAAAAACTCAAAGATGCTGGCTATGTAACACAAGCAATTGGTAAATGGCACCTAGGTTCTGCCAAAGAAGCTCAACCACAAAATGTCGGTTTCGATCATTATTATGGAATACTTACATCATCTGACGACTATACAGCATGGCGAGAATCTTGGCGTAATCCAGAATTGATGTTAGATCCTGCCCGAAAAAAATGGGCTGCTGAAGGCGAAATAATGGCTATTGTAGAAGCTTCTAAAGGTCAAGAAGCAAAAGCTGTTTTCCCGATCGATAATGATTCAATTCGTCTAGTAGATGAAAAATTAACAGATAAAGCAATTAGCTTTATTAATGATGCAAAGAATAGCAATAAACCATTTTTTCTCTATATGGGGACACGTTGCTGCCACAATGATAATTATCCACATCCTGATTTTTTAGGTAAATCGCTTGCGAAATATCCCTACAAAGATGCTTTAGTAGAAATTGACTATCGGATAGGACAAATACGAAAAGCATTAGAAAAGTCTGGTCAAGCAGAGAACACACTCATTATTTTAGCGAGCGATAATGGTCCATTTAGTGAAACATTTCCTGATACAGGTGTTACCCCATTTCGTGCAGGAAAAGCCACTAGTTTTGAAGGTGGCGTCCGTGTTCTGGGAATTGCTTTTTGGCCTGGAGTCATTAAACCGGGACGAGTATCTGAAGGATTATTTGATCTAACTGATATTTATGCAACTTCCCTCAGTTTAGCGGGTGCAGGTAATAGCATGCCTAGTGATCGTTATATGGATACTATCGATCAGTCCTCATTTCTCATTGCTGACGATGGGAAGTCACGCCGCCGGGTCCAATATTATTGGGCAAATGATAGTTTTATGGGAATCCGTATTGCTGAATATAAATTATTAGTTAAAGAACAAAGCTTTAACAATCCGGATACATGGCCTCAAGCAAGTCCTTTTCAAGGAACAGCTCAACCTTTGCTGTATGGTGGAAAAATTTTCAATTTACTTATTGACCCAAAAGAAGAGCATGCCATGGCTCCTCTAAAACAACCTCAAATTCCAGTTTTAAAAGAAGCTGTGATGAGGCATTTAGAAACCATGAAGAAATATAAGACTCCTGTACCTTTTAGATAAATGAGTATGACAGATCAACCACGAGTGATGAATGATATTGATATGAACGATATGGTTTACCTAAATGGGGGCACTTTCCTAATGGGCTCAAATGCCCATTATCCGGAAGAAGCCCCTGCCCATCATGTGAATGTTTCTCCTTTTTGGATTGATAAAACACCTGTTACAAACTTGCAATTTAAACAGTTTGTTGAGACAACTGGATATGTAACTTTTGCTGAACTCCCTCCGAATCCAAGCGATTACCCAGGAGCTCCAGCTCATATGTTACAACCTGGCTCCTTACTCTTTGTCTCTCCTACAAATCGAGATGAGTTAACAGATTGGGCTTGGTGGAAATTTGAATTTGGAACTACATGGCGTAATCCACAGGGTCCTGAGTCTACACTTCACGGTTTAGATGATCATCCAGTTGTTCATATTGCGTATTGTGATGCTTTGGCTTATGCCTCGTGGTTAGGGAAATCTTTACCGACTGAAGCAGAATGGGAGTATGCAGCTAGAGGAAATCTTGAGGGTTGTGAATTTGCGTGGGGTAATGAACTCACCCCTATGGGCAAACATATGGCGAATACATGGCAAGGAAACTTTCCATATGAAAATACAATGGAGGATGGCTACTCCCGAACGTCTCCCGTAAAAATGTTTCCACCAAATGACTATGGGCTATATGACATGATCGGAAATGTATGGGAATGGACAGCAGATTTTTGGTCGCCAACCCATCAATTCAAATCTGTTTCACCTTGCTGTATACGACACAATCCTCGAGGTGGCAAAGAACATCAAAGTCATGATCCCACAATGCCACATATAGATATTCCCCGACGGGTACTTAAAGGAGGTTCTCACCTCTGCGCACCTAATTATTGTCGACGATATAGGCCAGCAGCTAGACATCCTGAAGCTATTGATACATCCAGTAGTCATATAGGTTTCAGATGTGTTGTCCGCCCTTAACGGCAATATAGAAACGAAAAATTTAGAGAACTATAGGAGAGTATTAAAAGTCAAAATTAACCCATACCAGACTAAGGATATTTACTTAATTCTAAATCACAATATAGATAATATTCATACAACATTCTAATAAAAAATATTAAATTGGGATGTTGTATGCCCCAAAAGGAATTTGAGGCTACCATGTATTCACATAATGCTTATTACACTGTGCTTATTTTAGCAGTATCACCATTCTTAACTACAATATATGCGGCTGCTTTAGATAGATCTGGGCAGCCAATTACCGATTTTCTCCAAGAGGGAACCTATGCCTCAGCCTCTTATAACTATGTTATTCCTCAAATAAGTGGGCAAGATATGGGGCTAGGCCATTCTGGTGTTCCACAGAATATTCCAAATATTACCAAAAATTATTCATCCGTCAGAGGCGGATTAAAAACTGATTTAAATGAAAATATTAGTATTGGTCTTCTTTATGACCAACCCTTTAGTATTAATCTTCAACATCATGGCCAAAGTGATTTTGTTTCTCAATCTCTAAATGACCTAGAACAAGGGACTAATGCTATATTGAGTAGCCATAATTTGACGGCGTTGGTTGGTTTAAATCTTAATAAATATTTTAATATTTATGCAGGACCAGCGATTGAAGAGATACAAGGTAAAGTTCAATTACGAGGGCATGTCTATAAAGGTATGGCAAATTATAATGCCGAACTGGACCCAGATTATGCGACTGGTTGGGTTATAGGTTTAAACATTAAAAAGCCTGAATTAGGTTTAAAAACAGCCCTCACCTATCGTTCAGAAATCAAGCATAAAACTGAAAGTAGAGAACAATTTAGTGCTTTAAATGATGATGTTTATATATCACCTATAACATTTACTTCTCCCAAATCAGTTAACTTTGATTCTCAGATAGGTTTAAGTAAGCAGATTTTATTAACTGCAAATGTTCGCTGGGTTCCTTGGAAAGATTTCGAATTAAAGCCAGTTAAATTAGCAGAACGAACCGCCTCGGCAAGTCCGAACCATACAGGCTTCCCATTAATTAATTATGAGAAAAATCAGTGGTCAGCTCAAGTTGGACTGGCGAAAAAGATGTCTGAAAAGTTTGTTCTATCAACCTCGGTGAATTGGGATTCAGGCCTTGGTGATCCTGCAAATGCATTAGGACCAATTAATGGTTATTGGGGAGTTGGTCTTGGGTTCCAATATCACTTTATACCCGAATGGGTAATCTCGTTTGGTGGTAAATATTTATGGCTCGGAGATGCTGAAGCTAAACGCCAAAATGGAGATATTGTCGGAAAATTCACAAATAATGATAGTATTGTTTTAGGTTTAAAATTGTCTTATCAAAAGAAATAGAGCTACTGGTAGATTCTTAGATTGATAAAAATCCTTAAAAAAGCCCTTATATAAGAAGGGCTTTTTTAATTTTGACTCATCTAATTATTATAAATACTTAAGAACTCAAGTTCGGTGCCACCAAAATTTTGATTTGTGATCTGTCTTTAAGCAGTGCATCGAAACCATCAGTAACAGCGCGCTCCAACGGGACAACTTTGGTCACAATGAAAGATGGATCAAACATTTTATTTGCAACCAGTTGAATAAGTTCTTCATAGACATGTCGATAACCCACACTCGCTATGAGAGATAACTCATTATTCACCATATCAAATGAGTTAAATTTAGCTTCAGACATGAGGCCCACCATGACCAGTTTCCCTCCTTTACGCAGGGCCTGTAATCCATTTTCCAAAGTGGCGTTTAAGCCAGCAGCTTCAAAGCTAACATCTACCCCCAACCCGTTTGTTTCCGCTTGAATGGCCTGAACCAATGCATGACTATCAAACTCTCGACCATTGAACACATGCGTTGCTCCAGCTTGTTTAGCAGAGCTTAAGCGTTCTTCTGAAACATCGACCGCAACAATGGTGGTGGCTCCTTGTAACTTTGCGAGTGCAACCAGTAAAAGGCCAATTGGCCCTAAACCAAATACGGCACATGTGTCACCAAGCTTGAGTTCAGCACGGTGTAAGGCATGTAGTGCTACTGCGGCTGGCTCAAATGTCGCAGCTTGTTCAAAACTCACCGTATCGGGTAAATGGTGCAACATATAAGCTGGAATAACGGCAAACTCAGCCATACCGCCGTCTCCCATTAAACCGGCAAAACCCATTGATACACATAGGTTGTATGAACCAGTTTCGCAATATGCACATTGTTGACAGCGATATTCTGGTTCTACCGAAACACGGTCGCCGACTTTAAAGTTTCTTACAGAACTTCCGACCTGCACCACAGTGCCACAAAACTCATGTCCTATAATGATGGGTGCCACACTGCCTGACAGTTTATGAGGTACTTCTATCGGAATTGCATGTGGGCCGCTGTCATATTCATGTAAGTCACTGCCACAAATGCCACAATATGCAACCGAAACAACGACTTCATTAGCTTTGGGTGTCGGTACTTCAATTTTTTCTAAACGAATATCATGGGCAGCATGCCATTTAAGCGCGCGCATCATATTTTTCTCCATCATCAGTTTGTATTTATGAAATTACGTTGTCGGTTTGCTTTTTTAGTACGATCGGTGCGGTCTCTTTGAGTCCAGCCGAGAAAATGCCTGCAATCATAGCGGCGGCGGCAGCCATCCACATGGCGATTGCTAACCCATAATGATCCGCCGCAAAACCTGCGACGATCGGGGCAAAAAAGCCACCGACCAGTTCACTTGTTCCCATAATCAGTCCCAGTGCACTTGCAATTGAATGGCGTGGTACGGTTTCAGCGGGAATGGTCGACATAAATAATGTGAAACAACCAAGCCCCGTATAGGTCAAGAACACGAATAATCCTAGACTCATGACGGATGTACCATAAATCATGGCAATTGGGCATAAAGCAGCAATTGGGGAAAAGATCAATAGAGCTGTCTTACGCCCCATACGGTCGGATAACCCGGGAACCACAAATCCCCAAAACACCCACGCTGCACCCAGACAAGTCATAACAATGGTCATGTCCGTTGCAGAAAAATGCCGATATTTCATTAAAAATGTCGGTGCAAATGAAATAATCACCACAAACCACGTGAGAAAACAGCAACCAATCAGGACACACAACAAAATATTCCGTTCACGTAGTAGAACCCATCTGCTTACAGTAGAGTTTTGCTGTGCTTGTACGGGTTGTGCCTGACTCGGCTTTTCTTTTACCCAAAGCCATATACACAAGGCGAGAACCAAGCCTGCGATACATGAAACGTAAAATGCATCACGCCATCCATAATGCGTCGCAATACCGATCACCACGGGCGGTCCGATCACACCACCAATGAGTCCGGGAGATGAGCCTTGTAACAGGCCCATATTTAGTCCACGGCGTGCAGGTGTGGAACTGTCTACCATTAAGGACTGTGACATGGGTAAAACTGGCCCTTCGAACAACCCCATCAAGGCACGAAGTATGAGTAAACTCATAAACCCGACCACCCAACTAGAAGCAGCCGCACATACTGAAAAGCCAAGTACAGCGAGCAAAAGAATGGGTTTACGTATACTTCGAGCATCGGACCACGCGCCTGACAATGCCCCCGATAATGCCCATGTCAACGACAGTGCAGAAGACATGAGGCCGAGCTGCATTTCACTGAGATGTAACTCATCGGATATAAAAGGAAATAGAAACGACAAGGCCAGACGGTCAAAAAACACGAAACCGGAGGTCACGCACAAAATCAGCAATAACCGATTTTCGTAGGTCAAAAAGGACCGATGAGATGTATACATTGCATATTCCTTTGCAGCTGTTGATCAACGATAAAGTTTTTCAATCATCTCCGCGCCGAGGCCGACTTTTTCATAATGTGCTTTACACATCTCGATATATGAATGCACGTCGAAATATCCGTCGGGGTTGCCTTGTTCGTCCAACCAGATCAGTGGCCCTTTTACAATGAAAAAAGCACGCATTGGTTCAGGATGGTCAAAAGCGACGAGCGTATGTCCTTCGCCCGGCGTTTCATAAACGAAGTCCCCTTTTGTTGCTGTCCAGTCATGTTCCAGATAGCCCCATTTTCCAGAGATGGTGTAGGCAAAAACTTCGTGTGGATGGTAGTGTCGATTGACCAGACCGGCGCTTTTGGCCATGAGGATATCGCACCATTTATTTTGTGAAGGTGAAATCCATAGCGGACGCGACGATACAGTATCGGTAAAAGGTACATAAAGACGTTCATCGTCCGATGCTGCATCGGCAATATAAGCCTCTGGTAATGCATCTGGTTTGAATGGATTAAGAATAGGTGAAATATCTTGCCAAAATTCATCCTTCGCTTTGTCAACCACGATATATCTCCTTAATTTTGATATCGTGGAAATCACTTTAGCGAAACAATGCTCGGTTGGCTTATCTAAGCTGGTCGTGTTTTTTGATCTAGCAGGACATTATTCTTTGGTATTTAGCTGACTTGATGAGGTCGTTATTTTTTAAGTATTGAAATGGTCACTTTCAATTAAAAAGGGTTGTTTTAAACCTTTTATGAGTATAGTTATAACAGTAGGTTTTATGAAAAACTAAAATAAGGACGGTTTAGGATGAACACTTCCAGCATAGTTTCTTATGCGCATTATTCGACAGAGGATGTGCCTTTTACTGATCAACTTGAATACTGGAACACATCTAATACCCATTCACTCATTGGTTTGAAGACTTCTTCGCTTCATCTTGAAGGAATTCAATGTGAAATGACCTGTGTGAAATTACCCGAGTTGGGCATAGCCAATATTATTGGCAATAATCATATGATTGAGCGGGATGAAAAAAACATACGCAGCTCTATCTCAGAGTCGATTTTTGCCTGTCTGATTATTAGTGGCAAAGCCTATTTTGTACAAAAAGGAAAATGTCTGTTATTAGAACCGGGTGAGATCATTATTTATGACACAAGGGTGCCATATCATTTTGGTTTTTTAACCGAAATGCAGCAATATTTGATCGACATCCCTACCCATGTTTTTTCAGAGCTTTGTAAATTACGTATCGATCAACTGCCGCTTCAACTGTCTAATCAATCAAAAAGTGACAAACTTTTTGCCACAAATCTAAGCTCCACTATTCGCAACTATTTTATTAACCCGTGGGAACAAGATGGGGCCTGTTTTTACGATGATATTCGGGCACTCATTTCTACCACCGTGATTAACCACACAAAAGGTACACAGTTGAGCTGGGCACATCATGCTTATTTAAAAACAGCTAAACATTATATTGCGAATAATCTTTCTGACCCCGACCTTTCCACTCAACAAGTCGCGGCGGCTGTTGGAATTTCACTGCGCCATTTAAATCGGCTATTTCACTTACAAGATCAGTCTTCGGTCAGTGACTATATCTGGACCTTACGATTAGAACGTGGCTATGCGCTATTGCATGATTTGCATCAGCGCAAAGTGACCATTGGTGAGATTGCTTACAGATTAGGATTTTCGAGTCAGTCTCATTTTAATCGTGCGATTAAAAAACGCTATGGACTGGCCCCCGGAAAAATCCGAGAGTCAGGCTTATAAATCGAGCATCTTCACCTATCTTTTTATGTTTTTAAAACAGCTATATAACACTTTCAACACGCATTTGTTCTGCGCACAGTAGTGCATGTTCCAAATCTTTTTGTAAATCGATAACCGACTCTAGCCCAATATTACTGCATTTCCCGTTACGCCAATGGTCGGGAGCTGACTATTTTTTGTGATTTGGTATTGTTGCTGTACACGCTCAATATTAAGCGTAGCAGTCCGTAAATCCCGATTATTGTTTAGACCTATTTTAATGACCTGTAATAATTTAGGGTCAGAAATAAACTGTTTATAACTTTTTTCCACAATAGTGGTTCCTGAAGAATTCTGAGTAAAATTTTGAGAAATATGAGAAATCGCTGTCGGCTGTGGTGCTTGCATATTTACACATGCGACGAGTGCAACAGAAAGTGCAGAAACAACGAGTCCACGAGATACGATTGCCACTTTCGACATAGTATTCTCCAAATAATAAAATGAGTTGAGCATAGGATGCATCAGAGGAAATTAAGTATTTCCCCTGATGCATTTAACTTAAGATGAGATTTTTTTCTTAGAAGATAGCTTTTCTACGGCGCCCAAAATGAAGATGAAGAACACGGGAACAAAGAAAATAGCCAGAATCGTTGCTGAAATCATGCCACCAAATACACCCGTACCTAATGCATGTTGAGTCTCAGAACTTGCACCTGTTGCAATCACAAGAGGAATTACACCACATGTAAAAGCAAGAGACGTCATCAGAATTGGTCGTAACCGAAGTTTGGCTGCCGCAACTGTGGCTTCAATCAAACTCATGCCTTCTTCTTTGAGCATCTTTGCAAACTCAACAATCAAGATGGCATTCTTTGCGGATAGACCAATAATCGTAATGAGACCAATTTTGAAGAACACATCATTCATTAGACCTCTCGACATAATGGCAATAATCGCACCGAAAATACCAAGTGGCACAACCAACATCACAGAAAGTGGAATCGCCCAGCTTTCATAGAGTGCAGCCAATACAAGAAACACCACTAACATTGATAAACCAAGTAAAAAGGCCATTTGAGATTCAGACTGCTTTTCTTGTAAAGAGATACCAGTCCATTCATAGCCAATGCCTTTAGGCAACTTAGCAATCAATTGTTCCATTTCACGCATTGCCACACCCGAAGATGTATCGAAGCTAGGAATACCAGCAATACTTAAAGATGGTCTTCCGTTGTAACGATTATATTGTTGCGGCGCTTTGTTCCACTGAGGCGTTACCACTTCAGACAACGACACCAATTGACCGCTCGAACCCATCACTTTCAAGTTCAAGATATCTTTGAGTTGCATACGTGATTTAGCTTCAACTTGTACAATCACTTGTTGCATACGACCCTGATTAGGGAAGTCATTGATATACATTGAACCCATTGAGGTTGAAATGATGTCTGAAACGTCTGAGAATTTAACACCAAGGGTATTAAGCTTTTCGCGGTCAATTTTTAAAGAAATATTATCGCCTTGCGGTAAACCCTCATTCCAAACCATATAGAACTTTTTGTTCTTAGCCGCCATCTGCATAAGTTGATCTTGGGCAGCCAATAAAGCAGGCATCCCTAAGTTTGCTCGATCTTGTAAACGCAAACTAAAACCAGAGAATGTACCTAGCTCATCAATAGCAGGTGGAAGTACTGCCATTGTTTCGCCTTCCGCACTATTCGCCATTGATGTATTAACCGCATTCGTCATGGCACTTGCGGTAGTCGTTCGCTCGTTGAAATCTTTTAAAGTCGTGAAAGCAACACCTACGTTTTGTCCTGCACCACTAAAACCCCATCCCATAATCGTCGTATTACTTTTGACATCGGGTTTGTCTTTAAGCGAATTTTCAAATTCATTCACCACATGTCGCGTGCGTTCGGCCGTTGCATCTGATGGTAATTGGAAAGATGTCATAAACCAGCCTTGATCTTCCTCTGGCATAAATGCTGTTGGCCAATACTTCATTCCTGCAAAGGTAATGCCTGTAATCACCACAAAAAGCATCATCATGGGTACAGTATGTTTGATGATTTTAAGTAGCATCAGTTCATACTTTTTCGTGACTTTATCAAAGCTACGATCAAACCATGCAAAGAAGCCTTTCTTCTGATGATGACCATCGATTGGTTTTAAAATGGTTGCACAAAGTGCAGGTGTTAATATGAGTGCTAATAAGGCCGAGAATAAAATAGACACGGACATGGTCAGCGTAAATTGTTTATAAATGATTCCGACTGAACCACTCGCAAACGCCATAGGTAAAAATACTGCGGCTAATACCAATGTAATACCAATAATAGGACTGGTAATCTCTTTCATTGCCTTAGATGTCGCTTCTTTCGGATTTAATCCTTCAGTCGCCATAATCCTTTCAACGTTTTCAACGACGACAATGGCATCGTCGACAATAATCCCAATGGCCAGCACCATACCAAACATGGTGAGTACGTTAATCGAAAATCCGGCAAGCAGCATCACGGTAAAAGTACCGAGTAAAGCAATAGGTGCAACAATCGCAGGAATAAGCGTATAGCGTACATTGTGTAAAAATAAATACATCACAATGAAAACCAAAACCATCGCTTCAAGTAATGTATGAATTACCTTTTCAATTGAAATTTTAACAAACGGCGCGGTGTCGTAAGGAATACTAAACTGCATACCCTCTGGTAAGTTGAGCTTTAATTCTTCAATTTTTGCTCTAACACCTTCTGCTGTTTTTACGGCGTTAGCACCCGGGCTTAACTGAATTGCGGCAGCAGTAGCGGGTTTACCATTTTCTAAAATAGCAAAGTTGTAGGCTTGCGATCCGATTTCAACATTTGCGACATCAGACAAACGAATGACGCTTCCGTTGGTTTTGCTTTTTAAGCTGATATTATTAAACTGCTCTACGCTTGATAGTTGACCTTGTGCTGACAATGGAACCGTAATGAGTTGACCTTTAGTTGCAGGTAAATCGCCTAAGCGCCCAGGTGCAATTTCAATATTATTTGCACGAATTGCATTATTGACATCAGTAATTGATAAACCATAGGAAACTAATTTATTTGGATTGACCCAAATTCGAAGCGCTTTCTCTGCACCAAAAGATTGAACTTTACCTACGCCTTCAACACGCTTTAGCTCTTCTACGACATTTCGAACCAGATAATCACTTAAATCTACTTCTGAATATTGACCATTAGGAGAGTTAATACCGACCAGCATCAAGAAGCCTGAAGATGAGGATTCAACCTGTAAACCTTGCTGCCGTACAATCTGTGGTAAACGTGCTTCAATAGCTTTAATTTTATTCTGAACATCGACCTGAGCCATTTCGACATCTGTACCCGGTTTAAAAGTGACAGAAATATCTGCTGTGCCCGAAGTATCTGTTGTTGCACTATAATAAAGTAGATTTTTTACACCGGATAATTCCCTTTCAATTAAGGTAACAACACTATCGTTAATCGTTTTGGCAGTTGCTCCCGGATAAGTCGCACTAATGTTCACTTGAGGTGGAGCTACGCTAGGGAAACGAGCAATTGGCAATTTTGGAATACTAAGTAACCCAAACAATATGATAAAAATTGCGATGACCCATGCAAAAACGGGACGTCGAATAAAAAATTGTGACATCATTATTGAGCTCCTTGATTTGTAGACGGTTTTGTTTCTACATTTGAAGCACTATTTTCTGATGCAGGTTTTTTCCACGTCGTCATTACTAGTTTTTGATTGGGCTTGATACGCTCAATACCTTCAACAACGACTTTGTCACCAACTTTCAAGCCTTTATTGGCGATATAGTACTGTTCATATTGCTGTCCAATTTCAATAGGACGAACTTCAGCTCCCCCTTTTGTATTGATCACATAGACCTGAGGTTCACCATTGATATTACGTTGAATCGCTTGAGCTGGAACTAATAAAGCTTGAGGAATAGAAGCTTGGTCAATATTAACTCGTACATACATACCCGGAAGTAGTTTTCTCTCGGTATTATTTACTTCAATACGAAAGGTTACATCACCTGTTTCAGGGTCAACGTTAATATCTTCAAACAGCATTTTTGCTGTGACGTTATATTGTTGTCCTTGACTATTAGAAATACGCACAGTTTTTTCACTATTTGCAGATAACTCACCACTTTTTAAAGCCGCTTGTAATCGTTCATATTCACTAATTGATTGCTTAACATCGACGTAGACTTTATCAATCTGTTGAATTGTGGCCATGGTATTCGTATCACCTTGACCAACCAATGCACCTTCAGTGACAAAAGATTGCCCGATACGACCCGAGATAGGCGCCCGAACAGTTGCATATTGCAGGTTCAAATTTTGTCGAGCTAGCAAAGCTTTCATTTGCGCGACATCAGCAAGCGCCTGACGATATTGAGCTTGAGCATTACTCACTTCTTGCTTACTAATTGCATTACTTGGTAAGAGCTGTTCGTAACGGTCTAACTGAACTTTAAGTCTCGCAACCTCTGCCTCAGCTTTATTGAGTGAAGCTCTATTGCTATTTACATCTGCTTCAAAAGTTTCTGAATTAATTTTATATAAAGCTTGCCCTGCTCTAACTTCACTACCTTGTTTAAATAAAACTCTTTCAATAATTCCTCCGACTTGTGGACGTATTTCCGCGGTACGGAATGCATGCACACGTGCAGGAAGATTTTCACTAAAATTAACTGATTGCGATTGAATGCTTAATACACTGACTTTCGCTGGTGCTGGCTCAGCTTGAGCCGCTTCTTTTGAACCACACCCCTGTAATATCAGCCCAATAGATAAAAATAAAGGAAGTAAAAGATGCTTTTGCATACTGTCCAAACCAAGTGAGTTTTTGATGCTGACATTATTTTTGATGAGTGTGTAGCAATCGTCACTAGAGTGTGGAGGAACTGTGGAGAAATACAGATAATTTAGCGTATGATGAGTTGAAGCATTTTATATAACCACATTTCTATGTTTGATCGTTCTTTTTCTTTTGATTGTCGCGATAAGGTTATTCTCGTTGTAGAGGACGATTATGATATTGGCGACATTATTGAAAATTATTTAAAAAGAGAAGGAATGACTGTTGTACGAGCCATGAATGGAAAGCAAGCGATTGAAATACATTCAAGCCAACCCATTGATTTAATTTTACTTGATATTAAATTACCCGAGCTTAACGGCTGGGAAGTGTTAAATAAAATCCGCCAAAAAGCTCAAACTCCCGTGATTATGCTGACGGCGCTAGATCAAGATATTGATAAGGTCATGGCATTAAGAGTCGGTGCAGATGATTTTGTTGTTAAGCCCTTTAACCCGAATGAAGTCATCGCTAGAGTTCAGGCAGTCTTACGAAGAACTGAGCTAACCAATAAAGCATCTAATAAAAATAAGGTCTACAAAGACATTGAAATTGATACAGATACTCATAGTGTTTATCTTCATGCTCAAAACAAGAAAATATTGCTTAATCTAACGCTCACTGAATATAAAATTATTTCACTCATGATTGATCAACCTCACAAAGTTTTTACACGCGGTGAACTCCTGAATCATTGTATGAATGATAGTGATGCACTGGAACGAACCGTAGATAGCCATGTGAGTAAGCTTAGAAAAAAACTGGAGGAACAAGGAATACTCCACATGTTAGTTAATGTGCGTGGCGTAGGATATAGACTCGATAATCCACTAGCTGTAAAAGATGATGTTTAAATAATATTAAAAATAGGGCTAGGGAATTTTTTATGAAAAGTAAGTTAGGAATCAGTAAGCAACTTTTTATTGCTTTCAGTATTGTTAATTTGAGTATTACCCTATTTTCAGTTTTACTAGGTTATCTCATTTATAGCTATGCTATTGAAAAAGGTTGGCTCACTTTAGACTCTCTACAAGAGGATTGGACAGAATTTCATTTTATAGATTGGATTTGGATGTCTGCCGTCATTTTCTGTGGTTGTCTGATTTCACTCGTGATTGGTATGCATTTGGCTAAACGCTTTATTATTCCGATCAATTTCTTAGCCGAAGCAGCCAACAAAATTAGTCAGGGTGATCTCTCTGCTAGAGCTTATGACAATAGGGTTCACTCGGCTGAAATGTCCGAACTTTTACATAATTTTAATGATATGGCTCAAAAACTAGAAGTTTCTGTGGAAAATGCACAGGTGTGGAATGCTGCTATAGCTCATGAACTGAGAACTCCAATCACAATTTTGCAAGGCCGCCTACAAGGCATAATCGACGGCGTTTTTAATCCTGATGAAATTCTATTCAAAAGTCTCTTAAATCAAGTTGAAGGTCTATCTCACTTAGTCGAAGACTTACGAACCCTAAGTTTAGTAGAGAACCAGCAACTAAGATTAAATTATGAGTTATTCGACTTTAAGTCTGTGGTTGAAAAAGTCCTTAAAGCCTTTGAAGACCGCTTAGAACAAGCAAACTTAGTACCAGAACTAGACCTAACGACAACTCCTGTATTTTGTGACCGTCGCCGTATTGAACAAGTTTTAATTGCTTTAATTGATAACGCAATTCGTTATTCAAATGCAGGAAAACTTAAAATCTCTTCGGAAGTAATTTCACAAAATTGGATATTAAAAATTGAAGATGAAGGCCCCGGCATTGCAACTGAGTTCCAAGATGATCTGTTTAAACCATTTTTTAGATTAGAAGAATCAAGAAATAAAGAGTTTGGCGGTACAGGCTTAGGTCTAGCTGTTGTACATGCAATTGTGGTTGCGCTTAAAGGTTCTATTCAATATAGCAATCATGGTTCCAAAAGTACTTTCACTATAAAAATTTTAATGGATAATTAAAAAGATACTCCGGGTAAGCTGATGGTTTGTTCAGCCCACCCTAAGCCTAAACTAGATTATTGTTGATAGACTCTCTTTCCATTAAAAATAGTCCACACCACTTTCGTTGCTGTCTTTTGACTTTTTCACTAAATATTTTCCTTGAAATGCCATATCTAATCTAACCCAGATTCATAAAATAATTTTTATAATTTAAATAATGGATAATTAAATATGGATCGTTTAAAAATTATTTTATTGATTACAAGCACATGTTTAACAACCACTATTTATGCAAAACAACAAACTGTCTGTGTTTTTGACCCAATTGGTAAGTCGGGAGAAGCTTTCGCTTTAGCAAAGGATTATGCACTTGAAGCCAAAAATTGGGGAGCTGATATATCTTTAAAAGCCTATGTTGATGAACGTGTTGCGGCTGAAGACTTAAAAGTTGGAAAATGTGATGGCGCTATTATTAATGGTTTACGTGGCCGTCAATTTAATAAATATACAGGATCTTTAGATGCCGTTGGCGCATTAACAAATATGAAAACGGCAATTAACGCCTATAAGCTGTTGTCTTCACCAATGGCCGCAAAAAACATGGTGGTAGGCCCTTACGAAATTGCAGGTTTAGGCACAATTGGCCCTGCATATTTATTTGTAAATGATAGAAGCATAAATACTCTAGCGAAAGCTGCTGGTAAGAAAATTGGGGTATTTAAATATGATGAAGCCCAACCAAAGCTTGTGCAACATGTTGGCGGTCAGGCTGTATCGGTAGACGTGACCAATGCTGGTGCAAAGTTTAATAACCATGAAATTGATATTGTGCCCGCTCCTATTGTGGCATTTAAACCTTTTGAACTATACAAAGGTTTAGGAGAGAAAGGAGCAATCATTCGTTTTCCTTTAACTCAAATTTCAGCAAACTTCATTATTCGTAAAGACCAGTTTCCAGCAGGTTTTGGGCAAAAGTCTCGAACTTGGGTAGCCAGCCAACTCAATAGAACGTTTAGCATTATTGCCAAATATGAAAGTGATATTCCTTCAAAATATTGGATGGATATTCCTAAAAATGAACAATTAAATTATATGAAAATGATGCGCGAGGCACGTATACAGCTAACCAAATCAGGTATTTATGACCCTAAAATGATGAATTTTTTGAAAAAAGTAAGATGTAAAGAAAACCCAAGTAACTTTGAATGTGCATTAAATGATGAATAAATCAGTTATATTTAATCAAAAATAAATTAACTGATTGATTAGATTCTAAAATTTTTTGCTTTCTAGTTCTTTCAATTTTTCGATAGCTTCGTCACTACCTCTCGTAGCTGCCTTACCATACCACTCTATTGCCTTGCTCATGTTCTTATCTGTTCCAATTCCATATTCATAGCATCTAGCTAATTCATATTGACCAAGTCCATACTCTAATAATGCAGCTTTTCGATAGTAATCAAATGCAAGCTTTTCATCTTTTTTAACACTGATTCCTTCTTCATAGAACGTTCCCAAGTAATAAAAAGCCATGAAATCATTTTGAGCAGCAGCGCTCTTATACCAAGTGAATGCTTTATCTACATTCTTATCTACACCTTCGCCATTTTGATACATTAACCCCAAATTTATTTGAGCAGATGCATCACCTTGGAGTGCTGCCTGTTTAAACCATTTAAAAGCATTTGTATCGCTTTTTCCTGTACCTAAACCATCTTTATACATCAATGCCAAATTATATTGTGCTTGTAATTCTCCGTTCTTTGCAGCTTTAAGGTTCCACTTAAAAGCTTCGGAATAGTCTTGAGTAACCCCAGTTCCTGTTTGATACATATATGCAATTCGAGCTTCTGCTAATGGACTTCCTTGTTTTGCAGCCACTAAAAATAGTTCTAAAGCTTTATCGTAATCTCGCTCTTTACCATTAATACCTTCAAAATAATCTTTACCCTCATCTAGTAGTACATCAATAGATGAATCGGCCAACGCCTCATGTTTTACAAGTATTAATAAAAAGACTAGTAATATAAATTTCTTTGAAATCATTTAACTTCCTTCTTTTTATCTCAATATTTTATAATCAATTAAATCATATACTTAAATTTATATTGAGTTATTTGTCGCAAACAACTACAAAAACTAAATAACCAAGCCATATAAAAAAGACTCAAGCAATCTCTTCCGTTCATCAGGTTTATTTGAGTCTAAAAGCTGAACCATGCAATTAAACAAAGCCCTAATAAAAGGGCTTTCATACAAATATTCTCTTAATCAATCGGTAAACCTGCCGCCTGCCAACCTGGAAAACCGTCAGGAACACGCGAGACATCAAAACCATGTTCTTTTAGTTGAGCAACAGCATTTATTGATAAAATACAATAACGTCCACCACAATAAGTAATAATTGGTTTAGTTTTTGGCAGCTCACTTAAATGTAAATTAAGTTCTTCACAAGGAATATTTACGGCACCCGGAATATGCCCTGCTAGATAATCTTCTTTAGAACGAACATCCAGTAAATATGCTCCGTTATCCATTTTTTCAATGAGTTCAGCAATTGATACGCCATCTAACTGTTCTGGATAATGAACTCCATGATAAATAACACTTTTTATTTCATTATGTTGAAATAACTGAAAATTACGCAATGCAGCCAAGATATTTGCAATCGGGCCATCACCAATACTATAGATAATACTCTTACCATTACGACGAGATGAGACTAAACCAGCTTTCTTTAATTGTTGTAAATGTTGAGAAGTGTTCGTGACAGACAATGAAGTTAATTCGGATAATGTTTCAACTGGATACTCATTAATAAATAAATTTTGCAATAGTGCAAGACGATGAGGATGGCCTATAGCTTTGGCTAGGTTAGCTAAATTTTCAAGTTCAGAGTTGTTGCTCATTTTTGCCAAATTCAAATACAGAAGAAAATTAGATATTGATTAAAAGATAACATCATCCTATCATTCCATCAATTACTGGAATAATGGAATTAAAAAAATGAATCAGAAAACCGCAGTTGAACAGTCTTGGAGTGCTCTTCTACGTGGAAGTAACGGCTTAAAATCGATTGCTCTCGCAGGTGGCGTAGCTCTTCATGCAATTAATATTTATGTAGTAACAACAATTTTACCGACCATTATTAATGAAATTGGCGGTCTCGAATTTTATGCATGGAATACTACGTTATTTGTAATTGCATCTATTGTCGGCTCTGCATTAGCAAGTAAACTCCTTGAACAGACTCAACCTAAAACTGCATATTTAATTGCTCTAGGAGTCTTTTCTCTTGGTTCAATCGTATGTGCTATGGCTACATCAATGCCATTTTTATTATTAGGGCGTGCAATACAAGGGTTTGGTGGAGGAATATTATTTGCTCTAAGCTATGCACTAATTCGTATTGTGTTTACTCAAAATCTTTGGTCGAGAGCAATGGCTTTGGTTTCCGCAATGTGGGGAATCGCGACCCTTGTTGGTCCAGCTATCGGCGGTATATTTGCACAACTCGGTAACTGGCGTTTGGCATTTGGAATATTGCTTCCAATATCCCTTATTTTAGCTTTTATCGTTATTATTCAATTTAAATTTACAGAGAAATCAAATAATTCAACTAAAATTCCATATCTAAGTATTGGATTATTAGTATTGTCTGTACTATCCGTATCCATCGGAAGTTTATCGTTAAAAATAGAATACAATCTACTCGGGATCATCATTAGCCTATTCTTAATTGTATTAATATCAAAAATTGATAATAAAGCGAAAAACAAGTTATTACCTACAGGTTCCTACTCTTTATCAAGTCAGCTAGGCGTACTGTACGGCTTAATGTGTTTATTAGTTGCTGCTTTAACTACTGAAATTTACGTACCATACTTTTTACAAATCATTAATAACTTTTCACCGTTAACTGCGGGTTACATGACTGCAATGATGGCTGGAGGATGGACATTAGCAGCTATTTTTAGTGCTGGACGTAGTGAACAAACTATTTATAAATTTATTCGTTTTAGTCCCCTAGTTATATTAATAGCATTAGTTTTACTCGCAATATTAACGTATCAGGCAGCATGGAGTAACTCAGCTTTAGGTATTATCATTTATTGTATGGCATTAGCCTCTGTAGGCTTTGGTATAGGACTAGCATGGCCACACATTCTAACCCGTGTTTTTTCAGCAGCTAATAGTGGTGAAGAAACGTTAGCATCATCCTCTATTACCACCATACAACTTTATGCTACTGCGCTTTCAGCTGCACTGGCAGGTATTATTGCAAATTTAGGTGGCTTTACTTCTCCAGGCGGTATTGAAGGTGCACGTTCTGCTGCATTATTCCTATTCCTTGGATTTGTCATTGCTCCTTTATTAGCCTTAATACTCTCTACTAAAGTGAAGAAGTAAGTCTAATTATAAAAGTTAGCCCTCTTTAGAGGGCTATCACACAAATTGTAACATTCACATTATTTTTGAGCGTATAAGTTATGCAGTCAGAAAGTAGGATACTTTTCCCTTTTAGCTGGTTTGATTTAGATCTAAAAGCTGAACTATGCAATTAAACAAGCTTTTTATAATAAATAGTTGTGGCTACTGTAAACAGAATGTACAGCAAGATTAAAAATTTTATAGTGAAATATAATCTAAAAATATATCAGCATCTTAATAATAAATCTCCAAATAAAAACTATACATACTTGTCTGTTCAATCTTTGTTATTATCTTTCCCCTTTACGATAATAACAAGGAATAGAATTGGCTACACCATATATAACAATAGGTTGCCCAACGACTGGTGGTGGTAAAGTAATTAGTGGAAACTCATTGTTTCTAATTGACGGGATTGCTGTAGCGTGTACTGGGGATAAAGCAACTTGCCCTACACATAAGGTTTTAGCCACCATTGTATCAGGTGATCCGAACATGAATATCTTTGGTAAAATGGCTGCCCGTGCTGGTGATAGTTTATCATGTGGATGTAAATTACTGCCAAAACAAGGTCTGGTAGTACAGGACAATGGCGGCGGGTCTTCTCTAGGTTCAACTGCTACACATACAGCTGCTCAAGATAGCTTTGTAGAAGATAAACCTAAAGAATATGGAATTCAGTTCCAGTTAAAGGATGAGAAGACACAAAAGGTCTTTAGCGATATTCCCTATTCAATTATTTATAAGAAGGATGGAAAGGTAGAAACGGGTTGGACTGATAAAGAAGGTAAAACTCATATTATCAATGCTGCTACACCTGATGAGGTGGAGTTTCAGACGATTGATGCTTCTAAACCGCTACCACCGCTTTAAGGATTGAAAATGGCACAAGATAAAGTATTTTCACCAACATTAATTCCATCTTTGGATAACGAGGTTAAAGTCTGTCATGCAGATGAGTTACTTGATCCTCTCTTATGTAATAGCATTGTTAAGATTCTAAACTATCATACAACAGTGCCTTATACTTTTATGATGAACCAAGCACAATGGGACTGGGTAAAACAGCATTATCCATTTGAGCATGATCTAGCAATCCGTTTTGGTCTTGAATTTGATTTACGGCAATTTTCAGATGAAGTATTGGGACGCTATTCCTTTCATACGATGATGTACTTAAAGTTCACCCTATATGCTCAGAAGCACTCTAGGAATAAAGGTGCAGAGATGATTACAGAGCTTGCAAAGGATACCTTTAAGGCTCGTATGGCAATTGCTAAACAAAACTTTGGTGAAATAATAGATTTGGCATTATCTAATGCAAGTAAGCCTGTTCTTGCAGCTAATGCATTAGCTACGTATACCAACAATGGTCCCTATAGTATTAACGAATATATGTACAAAAATGTATTTGGTCGTCCTTACGATCAAGCAACTGTTTCGTTATATATTCAGAATTACCACTACTCTCCACCTAATAACCGCTTCTCAATATGAAAATTACATTAATACCAATACTTTTACTTTCCTGCTTATTCCTAACTTCTTGTAAGGCTTCAACAGATAAAGAAGAAATTGATAAGTATGTGAAAGTAGATCTGAAAAATTATGCCACTGACAATTATAGATTGATCATTGAAGCAAATAAGAATGTGAACAATGAGCCTGCTTTGAAAAACTCTTTGTTTAATAATTCCTATGTTAAGTTAGAAACAGCACGGAGCCTTTTAAATGATGAGTATCCAGATTGGGTTCAAGGCTTAGATAAAAACGGTTATGACTATGGTGACCTCAACACAATATGTTGGATGACTGTATTCATGGAAAATTACGTGAACAAAGTTGAAGGTCCATACAAAAGCCAGCTTAAAAATGAAACAGTAAATGATGTTCACAGTCTTTATGGTGAAAGAAAGAAAATTATTAAATTACGCGACAGTAAAGATAAAACTGCCCGAAACTTTGTAGAAGTATGTGAATAGATCATTATTAAAAAAGCTCTAAATGTTTAGGGCTTTTTTAATGCTTTATCCCCAATTGATTCATTTAAAAAGAATGTGGTCAATAGAAAAAGGCATGAAATTGGCTTGAGATGTACACCGCAAAATTTGATGGTGGTACTGTTCGACCAAACCCACCTCACACTAGATTTTATTTTACCTTAAATTCAGCATCAAGACGTAAATCATGAATAGAAAATTAATCAGTACTATTGTTCTCATTTCTGTATTTGGAGTTACTGCTTGTAGCAAGGCATCAAATGAACAAAAAAAGGTAGATACTACTGCGAAAAGCAGTTCTCAAAACGTAAACACTGAACTATCGGCAAGTGATAAAGCGATTTTAGATAGATATGAAACAATCACAAATGAAGTTGTGACTTCTGGTGAAGATGAAAAGATAAAACAAACTTTAGCACCTTTAATACCTGAAATTAAAAAAGTTACTGCCAAAAAACAAAGAGAAATGGCATTGATGAATATTTATATGCTGTCTGGTATGTATAAAGAGGCTTATGAGTTAAATGAACAACAGATTAAAGAGAAACCCTTGTCTCAACGGATAATGTTTAGATGTACATTGCTTGAAAAATTAAATGAGGCCAAAGTAAAAATTCAACAGTGTCATGAAGCCTCAGCACAACTCATACAAACCGAATTGAGTAAATCGACTAGCAAAGATGATCCCCAGTACAGAGACGCCGAATTTGTATATTTAACTGAAATGTATAAAGCCGGTCACACTGACTATAAAGTTAAAATACAAAAATTTATTGATGAAACTAAAGATGTCGCATCAAAAGATAGATATAAATCTTTATATGATGCAGATGTTGAATCATTTTATGGTACTGATTCGCCAAATTATGTACCAGAATCATTAAAGTAAAACTTAAGTGAAAAGCCCCGAATATTCAGGGCTTTTTATAGAGCTTTTACGAAAATAGAAGCATCTAACTTAAGTACTAGTTGGCTATATATTTCGTTAGTAAGCCATGTTCTACAACTCACGGCAGTTGTATAAGCTTTTGGAAGTTTTTTCTAGTTTCAAACAAGCCTTTTATAATAAATCGCCGTACCGTCATAGTTTCCATTGGAACTTAATGCGAAACTTGGAATTACACCCACACGGACAAATCCAATTTTGCTATATAAAAGTTCGGACACATCACCTTCACGTGTATCTAAGACAAGTAAGCGCAAATCCTTTTCTCGTGAAAAATTTTCTAGTTCATCCAGTAGTAACGTTGCTATTCCTTGTTTTCTTGCTGCTGTAAGCACCATGAGTTTTTCAACTTCAGCTCTATGAACTCCATTCTTTTTACTCACCAAAGACAATTGAACACTACCGACAATTTTTCCTTGTTGAATAGCAATCCATAAACGGCTATTCCCTTGTGCTAATTTATGGTTGCCCTCACGCCAATAATTTAAGAGTTCTTTCTTTTCTATCGGAGCCAGAAAACCTATTGAGGCCTTGTTATTACAGAATCGTCTAACAATAGTGATAGATCTTTTTCATAATCACCAATTTCTAAGATTTCAATGTCTTTCATGTTTTTTCTAAAAGTTACTTGAATAAAATTTAATTCATACTATTCTAAAGTTATTAATTTAAATATTGCGTTACCTTTTCTATAAAAAATAAAAACATATATTCCATCTTGACAAAATATCAAATTTCAAATTTTTCAAAAAAATTTTTTAATGATTTAACATAGCTATTCGTATCTCTACTTATTATGCTCAGCCCAGAAATATTAAAAGTATAGTGTCCAATTTCGAAAGCTTCATTAGCCTTACAAAAAAATTCATTTTCTTTTGGAAGCCATTTTAAACTCTTAATACTCTCATAGACTTCTACTATCCCTTTGCATGAACATAATGCGATATTAAAAATTTCCATAGTAGTTAAAGGGATATCTATATCCTCTGAAAATTCTCCACCATATCCATCAATTACAATTACTCCTTGAATTGAATATTCATCTAAGTTATCTAAATATAAACTTTTTTCAAAATTTTTTTTGAAATTTATCATATATTCTTTTTTTTCTTTAACTTTATCTAACTTTTCTCTGCAAGCATTAAGTTTTCTTGAGATTTCTCTTGGGTCTGCAGGTTGAATCATCCATCTCAACTCAACAATCATAATAAATTTATTTATCTTATCAATTAAAATAAAATCATATTCTTGGTCATTTCCAGATATCCTGATTTTAAAATTCTTCTTATAATTATAATTAATTAAGTTTTTCTCAATAGATTCAATCATACTTAATTCAAATACTTTACTACCACTATCATATTCTTTTGTTTCCTTTCGTGAATATAGTGTGAAAATATTTCTCTCTATATTTGATTCAATTATATGAATGCATGGTAAATACAAATTACCTTGAAAATCAAATATTGGTTGTAAAGCAGAATCTGCATTAGGATCATTTATTAGATAGGTTAAAAAATCAATTACTTCATATATAATATTTTTGTTATCGATATTAGATATTAAAGATATTTCTTCGACTAGCATTTCTTTCTTAATTTGTAGTACAAGACTATCTTCAAAGCCACCTACAAAATTATATTTTTTTACAGCCACCCACATGATTAATAAATGAGAAAGACATCTAGTAAGAATTGCATCTATTACTTTCCTAGTGGTCTCAGAATCTCCCCATTTAAAAATAAAATTCCCATTAAAAACACATTTCCTCTTTAGTTCTCCAAATGCATTATTTAATATATTCAAAAATGAAGAATCAAATTTATAAGAAATACTTCTATTTTTCAATAATACTTTTGATTCAAAATTGTCAAATACAAAACATTTTAAAGAGGTTTCCTTATTTAAATAATAAAAGCTTAGGATGACACTTACAAATAAGTCTCTTTCAGATTGTCCATGTCCTAACAATTCTAAAGCACTATATTCACACAAATAAGCGTTCTGTTTATAGGTGCAATCCACTATATTTCCGTTTATACTTAAATCAAAATAATTATCATATAGCCTTGAAATAATATTGTACTTTTTAACATAATTAAAACTAGATGATATTAATTCACCATATTCTTTATACACTAGTTGATTTGTTTTTAGATCTATTTTTTTTACATTTATTTTCAACATATCTCTACAAATTTTTTGAATAGAAAATTTGTAAATAAATTTCATTTGAAAGTTAATAAAACTAATTTCTTCAAAACTCATATTCTCAGCAATGTATAAGCATCTTACATGATCCTCAGCAACTGTTAAAAACCTCCATATAGCTAACTCTAAACTGATTTTTTTTAATTTTACACTTTCTGATTCTTCATCAATTAATTTATCAATTACACTTAAGTCTAACATTTGATCCATTTTTTATATTGCCTTTTTAAACTGCTTATTTAATTTTTCATAGTTTAATATAAGTTATATTAAACTATGAAATTATTTATATTAATTTTGGCTTTTATTACTGCATTGATTTTAGAACAGTTGATAAAAAATAAATATTTATCTAACGCTTACTGTCTTTTTAGATCATCTACTCAAAATTATTTACACCTCCCCCCATCCCTCTTAAAAACACCTCCACTACCCTTTCATCAAATTCATCCGAACTTAACCGCTGAATCACGGCGCCATCGATCATATACACAAATAGCTTGGCATCAGTAAAAGTAGCATCGGAGTTAAGTGCTCTAAGCTGGCTATATATTTCGTTGGTGAGCCATGTTCTATATCTCACGGCGGTTGTGTACGCGTTTGGGTAGTTATTTTTCGTTTCAAATATGGCTTTAAATAACAGGTAATACAGCCCGTCTATGTCTGCGTGTAAATCATAGAGCTTTTTGAGTTTATCGACTGCGCTTGTGTATTCATCGTATTCGACCATTTCAATCACTTGGTCTTGAAGTCGTTCTTTTTGTACCATCAAACAAATTTCAACAAAGCGTTGTTTAGAGTGAAAGTAGTTATAAAACGTCATTTTTGGAATGCCAGACTCTTTCACGAGTCTGTCTACGCCGACTATATGAAACCCATTATAGTGAAACAGCTCAATTGATTTATTTACGACTTTTAATGCACGTGTTGGGAGAACTAAATTTTGCATATTTTTACCGTTATAAAAAATTATTGTTGTATATAAATGAGATATAAAAGCCTTCCACTTTTCTAAAGGTGAAAAAAAGGCGTAGCAAAGCCGTAAAGACTGTGCCGAGCACATCTCAAGTTTTAGTTGTTGATGAAGTTTTAAGTAATAACGAGCTAAAGCCTGAAAAGCCTTACGGCGATCAAGCTGCGTTAAATGTTTTAAGCTGTGTTGTTATAGCTTTTGGCAAAGGTTGCCAATAAATTATGGATGTGCAAAGCCGACTCCTTATATATGGAGTTCTGCCAGAGCATAAGATTATGGTGGCAGAACGAAAGAGGGTTCGCAGACTGGTTTGGACTCCAGCACACCCAAGGGTGTCCCTCTCCCGTCCTACCGCTACGGGAGGGAACGAGATTTACATGCAAAACTATTCCTCAGAAGAAATAGCTCTGATGTAGTCCAAAAATACGGTCTGCGAGAACCGACTGGCGATGTAGGCCAGCCCGCAAATGGTAATCTTCAAAAATTAAGGTGTCAATGTGAAATTGGCTAGAAATTATTTAAATAGTTATTATTTTTCATTTAATTAGATAATTAAGGAAACTCTTAAGTAATATTTACAATCATCTTTTATATCATTAAGTTAAAGTTTAAAATTTCAAAAACTTAAGGTCTAATTTGGCTCAAAAAATGTCTTTCCAAGGTTCACAAGCGTACCCTTGTGAACCTTTAAATTAATTACTTACTCAGTTGGCTTTATAATTTTACTCACAATATGTTCATGTGTAGGTACAAGCCCTGCTTTTAAACCAAGCGGCTTAAATACTTTATCTAGCACTGACTGAGTGAGTTTACCTTTATCTTGTTCAATGTCAGTTAAAGTCCGACGGCTTATACCCACCAAATTAGCATATTGTTCTTGCGACAAACCCAACACATTTTTGCGTAAATACGACAGTAGTTGTCCTAGCGTAATCTCACTCAACAAATACTGTTTATATAAATCGATAAGAACTTGCTGACGGTCTTGGGTTTGATTTTTTATATTCATAGCAGTTCCCATCTTTTTAATTTAGCTTCTATGTAATCAAATGACAGCGCAGGCATTTCAATAATTTGTTTCGGAACACCTTTGTCAACCAGTCGTTGTCTTAAGCCAAGCAGATTATTTGCCAGAGTCTTTAATGTTGCTAGCGATACGGCAGGATCACACCATGGGGCAAGTTTTTGAGTAATTTGCGCCCAACGGTATTCACCACCTTCTTCGTATGGACTTCCCCAAGTCGTTGATCTGGTCACAACTTCTGGGTCGGCTTTCATAGGCGCAAAGTCATAAATAGGAGAAAGAATAATTTTTCCAGATTTTTTTAGGAATGATGTATTACGACCATGGTTATCTGAGTTACCAAAAATGATATTGAGTAAGTCGCGTTGTAACCACTCACAAACAAATTGTGAAGCATCAAAATCTGAGTCAATGCTTGTGAGTAATCTACATAGATCTTCAATGACTTCAAAATGATTAAGATGACTGCCAGAAGACTTATTGAGTACCGAATACACAGACTCTAGACCATGACGATGCCAACTTTGATCACGCCATTCGGTGTCAAACCGTGGTAGCCACAAAGATGGATATTTTGTACCTTCAATGAGCTGCATTTGCGTTGTTTCAATCGTATTAAAACCTAACTCATTGAGTATCTGATAGTAATAATATTCAGCTCTGAGAATGTTACAGTCAATCTCACTACGTTTATTTCGCGGGAATTTAACTAAATAATGCTGATCTGGCTGATCAAATTGTTCTTGGTAGGTATCAATCCAGACTTGTTGTTCTGGTGAAACACGAATAAGTAACTTGGGAGCTTCACCGCCTGCACCAGTTGCACCACCACTAATAGCACCCATTTGCTGAGCATATTCCAGAAAATCAATATTACGCTCAGCCACATCTTCCTTAGAAAAATAACGTAAATGTAAGGTTGATTCTGGGTTTAGAGGAGGCAATGCTTCCTTAATTCTTAAATTACCAACGGGTGCCATTCCCCCTTTTTCTAATAAAATACTTTCTTGCTCTGCATGGGTTAAACGTTGTAAATCTAGATAATTCACCCAATAACGGCGTGCGGCTCCAGATGGAACAATGTCATCTAAAAAGCCAAACCATGTGCTCGATTCGTGTTTTATAAGAATTTGTACAGGAAGCGATAAACTACAGGCGTGCTCATCTCGTCTGTCTGAATATTGAATGGCATAATTCAATTCATATTCGAGTTCACTAGCACTAGACGAACCTAACTTAGGCTCTAACAGCTTTAGTTCTGCTATATCTATCCAGTTTTTATTGAGTAAAGCTTGTATTGTTAATTTTTTCATTGATGTAAATGAGCAATTATTTTCTCAAAAATACTATAAAAAATACTTTTTGTGAATATATTTGCGCAATTTGATTTATTTTAGATAAATTTGAGCAATTTTTTGCGCATTGTATATTTGTAGATAGCAATAACTTATTTATTCTTTTTCATACGTTGAATATCACGTTGCAGAGACTCTCCAAACAAACCAGAGTATTCACAACAAAGCAGCTATTCAGTATAAAATTATGACCTAAGCGACCATCTTACAAATTAGGCCGCGTCATATACTTAAAGTGATAAGAGCAAAAAATGACTCAAAATCAAGTTGAACTCGCAGAGACTTTGTCAAAAGAATCTCATAAAGGTCAAAAGTATGGCCCTCATGATTACTTTGAGTACCATATTAAAGGTGTAGTTAATTCATTAATTGAGCATCAATTTTCAGAAATCTACATTATTACCGCTCTTCTACACGATAGTGTTGAAGACACACCTCTTACCCTAGACAAAATCGAAAGTTTATTTGGAAAAGAAGTTCGCGATACCGTCGATGCATTAACTAAACGAGAAAATGAAACACGTAAAGAATATTTAATTCGTTGTAGTTCGAATCCGATCGCTCGAGTGGTGAAACTCCATGATGCAGCCTTTAATGCGCATAACTCACATAAGGACAATAATCACGCACGTGTAGATTATTATCTTCAAACGATGTTAATTGTTTCAACGGCACAAGATAAGTTGGGCTAAAGTGTCAAATTCGCTAGGTTTATTAAATCTAAAATGATTTATTTTGATTTTGTAACAAAATCAAAATCACTATGAAAAAGACTCCTGCTCTAGCAAAAATTCACCATTTTGCGCATATATTTGCTCAAATCTATTTAATTTGACTAAAAATGAGCAAATATTTGCACATGAATCACCTACGGCGAATCTCTTGTTAAATACGTCAAGGCAGCCTATTTTTACTTATTTAAACCCTTAAAAATTTCTTCTAAAGTTATTCCGATCGCAAGCAGTTCACTATCTTGATGAGCTAGGCCATCTATTTCAAATCCAACTGGTAGTTTTGATTTCGCGCCCTTACCAATAGGTAAACTCAGTCCTGGTATTCCAATATTACTACCGGGGTCTGTATTTCTCATCAGTGTCTGGAAAGTTTCAATTGAATAGACTTCTTCGTTTGCTAGTGGTGCAACAATCGGTGAAGTTGGAAATAATAAAGCATGTAAGTTATGCGCTTTAAATGTGTTTTGGTAGAGTTCAAGCAATTGCGGTCGAGCTTCACTAATCGCTTTTTCATACAAAGGTAAAACAGGAACAAATTGCCCCGTCTGATCTAGAGTTAACTCAGGAAGAATATTCAGTTTAAAAATTGCCTGTACATCTGGGCTTGAGATCTGATCGACTACAGTCTCTATGGTCAAATTTACATGATGATCTTTCAAATATTGAATCAGATCATATTTGCCTTCATAAATGGCCACAGGAAATGAAATAGCTTGATTGATTTGTTCTAAATTCGGCATATCGACAGGAATAATTTCGACTCCTGCATCTTTTAAAAGCTCAAGGGCAATATGCGCCTGCTCATGAACATCTTCATCTAAATGATTCCAAAAATATGAATTGATACCGAGCCGAATTTGATGAGGCTGTAATGGTTCTTTTCTTGATTCTTGAGTAATAAGCTGATCAATTAAAATAATGTCAGATACTGTGTGCGCTATAGGGCCAGCGGTATCCCGCGTATGTGAAATTGGGGTAATACCGTCTTGTGAATATCGTCCTACCGTTGGACGAAAACCCACACAACCATTTAATGCACTCGGTAATCTAATCGAAGCGCCTGTGTCTGTCCCCATAGCAATCGGAACCATACCTGCCGCAACAGCCACCGCGCTACCCGAGGAGGACCCGCCAGCAATGTGCAACGAGTTTACGGCATTTCGTGTACCCACCACGCCCTCTATATGCATGGCAGTATTATAACCTGTGACCCCAAAGGCCAATTCGTGCATATTGGCTTTACCGACAATAATCACGCCTTGATCAATGAGTTTTTGAATAACGGGCGCAGAAGTTTGAGGCTTAAATTGAGCTAAAGCTGGTGTACCTGCACTATTTGGGAAACCTGCAACATGAATATTATCTTTAACCGCAATTAAAATACCCATCAAAGCTGGGCATGTTTTTCCAGTCAGTAGGTATTTATCCCAATATTGAGCTTGCTGAATTGCTGAAGCTTTATCTGTGCTAATAAATGCATTTAAGGATTGCTGTTTTTCAATAATATCGAAGTAATGATGCACAAGCTCTTCACAAGACACTTTTCTTTCATGAATGAGTTTAGTAATGATATCTACTGAAGCATTTGATAAATCAAGTGATTCGATCCAGCTATTTTTTTCATTTGTATTTAACATAGTGACTTATAATCCATTTAAGTTGTAATTTTAGTAACTTAGTACAAATTTCTAAAAGTGCAGTCATAGTCTGCTTATTTAACGAAATCCATCGAATTTTAAGAAGATCGGTTAAGCGCTTCTTTTGGGCTTAATACCCATCCCATCCTTTTCTATAACATAAATAGAAAAATTTAAAGAGTTTGTACAATAACGAATTTGAAAATATAGAAACAAAAGTACTTTTAATAAAATATGTAGATATAAAAAAGCACCCTATGATGCTTTTAAGATTCTTTTTCTTTTCAATAATTTTGATGATTTAGAAGTTTAACTTTTGCTAATTTTATTTCTTACAGACAAAATGAGCTAGGTCACTTTTACTTGAGCCTTCTACTAAATCAAACCACTTAGTAGGATTGATTTTTATAGCTTTTATTGATCCCTCTCCAGTTCCAATTTCACGCATTTTCATCGTTCTACAGTTTGTTTCCAATCGAGTGTAATCTATAGTTTCTACACCAATACGTTTGTGAAGTGTAATAATAATATCACCTTGTTTTTTCTTCTCTATTAAATAATATTTTCCTTTATCACCTTGAACGCTTCTTGGAATAAGCGTATCTGCATTTGCAAAATTAGAAATTACCAAACCCAATACTGTAGTAAAAATAATCTTTTTCATAAATTGACTCATTATTAATAGTTGGCAGTTTAATCTGCGATAACAATAAACAAAACACATATCATCCAAATAAAGCTTATCCACCGAGCTGTATAGGAATAACCAGATCTTAAATTAAACCATGCAAAGATATAAGGCATCAAAAAAATCCAAAATACAATGAGAAAAGAAACATTTTTTCTGGGTGTTTATGAGCTATCAATAAATGGTTGTGGTTGATATTTATTTAATGAAGATGAGCGTTTTATTTTAGAGACAAAACCACCCTATATTTTAGGTAACTTTCCTAAAACTGAAATCAGATTTACATGTATAAACGAAGAATAAAATGAGCCATAAGAGAGCAGCTTCCACTTTTGCCGTATTTGTTTCACGGGAAGGTAAAGAGAGATTACCAGAACCAAAAATGAAACCCACTCATTGAGTGGGTTTTTTATTGCTAACCGTTTTGCCTGAGGTGGTCTTGGAACTCTTGGTCGTGTATTTTGTCATAATTAACAGGGTCGTAAACGCATCCAGTTAAAACAACAATTACAGCAAGTACAGCAACCAACTTTTTCATTGAGACAGCCTTTCTTTTAACGCAAAAGATTCGCTTTAAGTATACTCCTACGCAGTCGCTTTGATTGGACATAATTAAGACAAACAATTGTTATTTTTAAAATCATCTACAAAAATAGAAAATCTGGTATTTTCATAATACTGTTCGTAAATGGAATACATCACTTTTAGTCGATCAGTATCAATCGGCTTGTGCTGCCACTACACCACTATTTGCTTCCGTAATTGACGACTTGGCAGACTTTTCATTTTGTTGTGTACACCGAATGCGGCTTATTTCAAGCTGACCACAGAACGGGCTTGGTCATAATGAGCTTGGTAATCACGATGGGTCTCATACCGCTAGTGGTTTTTATTTATTTAAGCCATTAAATTTTTTTTGGATGCAAATTATAAGCTAAAAGCCTAGCCTACAATCGAAATTTAGCGGGATTTAGTTGTCACTAAGACAATAACCAAAGAGGTAGGAACAGATAGTTTTTTACCTTTTCTTTTCAGTTACCCAAAGCTTAATAGTGCCATCAACAACTAATACACCATCCTTTTTATGAGCCTGCACTTTTATATCAAAATCACCAACTTCCCAATCTTTCTCAATTGTAGCCGTTAGTTTAATATCTGAATCCGCCTTTGCTAAGTAATTAACCTGCATTCCCTTAGGCAGCCACCTCAAATTTTTTGGAACAGATGCTTCTGCTAAAACACCCATCACAAACTCTAATCCATTACAAATCGCAATAACATGAACAGTTCCAATATGATTTTCGACAGATTTTCGTTTTTTCATATTTGCTGTACATGTACGGGTATTCAAACTTTCAATGATCGGATCTACGGTTTGAAAGTATGGAGCGACACGACTGACAATTTTTGAGAGAATCAATAAACCACCTGGCAACTTTTTTAGTGATTTAAAAGCAGTTAGCACATCATTTTCTTGTAACACACTAACACCAGAAATTTTTGTTCTAAAATTCGAAATATAGTTGCTCATTTTTAATCTCAAGTAGGTTAACTTGTAAATAAAATACAATTGCTAGTGAAGTTACTCATTGTTTTAATAAATATTGTTTTTAGTCATTTAAGACAATGATTATTAGAAATCCCAGCGATATCATGACATAAACAGAAAACACAGTTGTAAGGTTCTCTAATTTGTTATCGTGTTAATCAAAATCTTTATAGGTTTTAACGTCAATACTCGCTTTCAAAGCAAACTAGTCATTTAAATGTCAGATCAAATCTTGCTGACCAGATGGTATACCTATAATTTTATCTTAGAGATGAACTTATCCTATAAGATATAATTTAAAGCTAACAGTAAAATATATATTTAATTAGTTTATTTTTAAATTTGAATTATTGCTGTAATAAGCTTAAGCATAAATGCAAATCTCAAGCTTCTGCCCCTAAATACCAATTTTTCCAAGAACTAGTTCCTCTTGTTTCAATTGCTACTGTGGGAATCAATTTATCTTTTAATATGTCGGTTTGCTTAACCGCTTTTGCAAGTCTCGCTTTGACCGAGTGAATACATTCACGGTCACCAAATTCGCAGCGGTCTAAAGTTGTTCCGCCGCAAGGGCCGTTGGCTAAACCTTTTGGACACGTTTCAGGGCAAATATATAAAGTATCGCTTAGGCGGCACTGACCACAGCTTTCACAGCCGACAAGGCTATGTTTGCTCAGTACTTCTGTTTTAAGTAATGCTTTGGCAACCAAAGCGTTATCCCAAAAAGATGCTTTGAAAATAAACCGTCCAACGCCTTTAGCAATTTTTGATCCAAACATTGCTTCATGCATAACATGCAGTTGACGATATTTAATTAATTGTTTAGACGTTGGCTGACGTGAAAACCGAGCAATTTCAGGTGAAAACTCTTTGCCTGTAGTGACTTGCCAAAGTGAGTTCCAAAGCTCTTCTAAGGTTTCAAGCTCCAGATGTCTGTATTGCTCAATGTAGCTTTCAAGCAGCATTTGCTCTTCTGGCTTATGGCAGGCAGATAAGTGAATTCCTGCAAACCCTAAATGTTTACATATCAAAATCTGTAAAGCACAGCGTAAATAAACGCGGTCTGTATGCCCTGCCTGTTTTTCGTCTGCCAAAACTTTTAACATGTGTGGGGTAATTACAATACCTGCAACTTTATGCTTTACCATAAAATTGGCACGGCCTAAAGTCAGTGGCATGACACAAGCCAGTATTTGCTGCGAATAAGCATGCTTCGTTAAAAAGGATTTGGCTTGTTTTAAGGCTTCAATGTCATAGCCCAATTGGGTAATGATAAAGTCAGGACCTGCTTTAATTTTTTTATGCAGCTTTAAGTACTGCGCATCACGCTCAGCTTCGACATATTTAAATGGATTAAAGGCAACCCCAATACGAAACCCACCATGTTGTTTGGCAGCCATTACAGCGTTTACTGACTCTAAGTAACGACTACGAGGCTGTCCATCTCGTCCATTATGGTGTTCTTTGAGTTTATCGCCTGTAAGCAATAACAAGTTTTGAATGTTGGCTGCTTGAGCTTGTGCTAAAAAGTGCTCGAAGTCTTGTATGTCTCTGGCCTTACCTGAAAAGTGTAAGACTTTATCGATTGAATCTGGGTAACTTTTGCTGGCTTCAAGTGGCGCAATATCATGATCCGAATGTACACGATCTGCCAATGTCATTGCAGCCGGATATCCTGAAAACTCATGTTTCACAGGATAAATTTCATGCAGTGAAGTGAGATACTCCACCAACACAAAAAACTGGTTTTGCTGGAAGCAGGGAGAAACGTGTGACATAGGCAACGTGCTGATCAAAACATGACATCAATCATAAGCGCGGTATTATAAATCAAAGTGCATCAATATGCGCTAGTTAGAAAGCTCAATGTTTTGCTTATCTTCGCCCTCTTTATTTCTAGGTAACTCGAGTGAACGAGGAAATATAAAGTCGAAAGAATCGAGTGCATAACGGTAAAGCTGAGCTGGGCGTTTCCCTACAACTTTACTGTGGTTGGTTTCTTCCACTGCACCTGCTTCTGTCACACGGCGTCTAAACGCTTTTTTATCTAAAGATTGTCCAAGAATAATTTCATAAATGGTTTGTAGCTCGGTCAGCGTAAATAATTCAGGCATAAGGCTGGCTGGTAATGCGGTATAACGAGTTTTATTGGTTAAGCGCTCTAATGCCAAGTTAAGCAATTTATTGTGATCAAACGCCAATACTAATTCTTGTGCTTTTGTCACTGGCACCCATTCACTGTATTCAGCCAAAGCTTGTTGCTGATAGGCGTTGAAATCGATTAAAGCAAAATACAAAATAGTCACTGCCCAACCACGTGGGTCACGTTTGGCATTGCCAACAGAGGCAACTTGTTCCAAGTAAGGTGAAGCAATCCCTGTTTTTTCGACTAGCTTACGATACGCCGTAGCCATCAAGTCTTGATCGTGGGTTAAATCGGCAAAACCACCCGGTAAAGCCCATTGGTCTTTGGCTGGAAAGTTTGGTCGCTTAATGAGTAGTACCTGCAACTGACCATTAAATACCGAGAAAATAGCCATATCTACAGTGAGTAAAGGTGCGTCATAATCTCGGCGATCATAACTGGCAAGGAATTCTTGTTCAGTTTGAATAGTCACGTTCAGCCTCTTGATAAAAATGATGAGCCGATACCCATGTAACGACTCATCTAAACTCAGTTATACGACGGATAAACGCTCACGAATTTGATCCAGAGTACACTCATATTGAAGTTTACCATTTTCAAAGACTGTTTTTAGTGCGCCGCCTTGTTCTTGTTCGGCTGTTTGCTCATCAAACAAGGTAAAACCATTTTCACTTTCTTCGATACGTAATAGACCTTTCGCAGATTTTTTTACTCCTGAGTCTGTAATCGGGTCTTTAAACAACTCGCGGCCTACTCCATTTACCTGTCCCCAAGTTGCTTTTACAGCAAACCCAAAGGTATCGCGAGTTAAGTAGTTATAGGTAAAACTACCTATACCAAACACCAAGTTGTTTGAAGCAAAGCCTTTGGCTTCTAACCCTTCCAAAATGCGCTGTGCACGGTCTAGGGTAATCGAGTCACCATAAATTAAACCGACACGTTCATTCAGTACTTTATAGCCTTGCTCAGTTGTTGTACCGCCAAACACTTCCCATAAACATTCAACTGCGCCTTTATACGCTGGGCTGCCAACTTTGGCATCTGGGTCACCACAAATAATTTTAACTGGGTCACCAGAGTCTGGACGGAAAACCAATTTCGCCAAGCCTAAAGCATTGGGTTTTCTTGCTAAAATTTCAGGTTTTAAAGCCACTGTAAACTCGGTAATCACTCTCCAAAAGTCCCAAGTATCAGACACAACACTAACCACACCAGATGGATAAAGCTCAGAGATTAAACGCTTAAAGGTTTCTAGCTCACTGTTTTCTGTACCCATACACATCACACTGTGTTCGGTTGCAGGTACAGATACACCAATCACACCAGTTGCATTGTAATATTCTTCTGCGTAGTCGATTGAAGCAACCGAATCTGTTCCAATAAAACTGGTCAAGTGCCCTACACCTGATTGCGCCGCATCATAAATTCCGCTCATACCACGACTACTAAAATCGTGTCCTTGCACTGGTACAAAATCGAGTGGTGCGCCAGTTTTTACAGCATATTGAGTTAATAAGCGTTTGTACTCGTAGGCAATTGTGGCGGTAGTGCAGCTTTTCCAAAGCTCAGCACTTAACACGGTTTCAATATAATTCGTTAACCAAAAGAACCGCGGGGCGGTATTAATTACTGTAAGTACAGGTACACGCATATTGACGCGGCTACCTTCTGGCAATGCTTTAATGCGTAATGGTAAATATCCCAAGTCGTGTAATGCTTCAATGTGATCGACCGGTACAGCGCCTTCACCTAATGAACTATCCATACGGCGTTTATATGTAGCCACCACTTTATCTTTAGGCTGTTTGAAAAAGCCTTCATTCCACGTGTCGATTAAAAAGTGTTTGATAAAACCCTGAAGCCCAAAGAACACAACTTTATCGTCAAAGTCAGGCAACATTTTAGCAAGTCGAGATGAACGCGGTGTAAAGTTTGCGTAGACGTACTCCGTACCTGCCGGATACTGACGTCTGTGATCAGCTTTATAAAAATCGATAGCGTTTAATGGATTAAGTTTAATAGTCATCTTTGTTCTCTTTATTCTGCTGCAAAAGCAATTACTGAAATTTTGTTTGATGGTTGTTGTGGAAAGCTGTCCGAGGTAAATAGTTGGTCAAGCAGTCCATCAAAAACCGCTATTCCTTTACTAAAAATACCGTGTGTCACATATAGAACGACCTTGTGGCAATTGAGGCGACGGAGTTCTTTGGCAATACCAATAAAAGTCGCACCGCCGTCGCAAATATCATCGGTAATGACGGCTGTTAGGCCTGATAAATCAGCAGCATGTACATGCGTACCCAAAATTTTGCCAGTCACTGGATCACGTTTTTTATCACACTGAACAATAGTGACAGGTTGTTTGCGCTCAACATTAAAAGCGTCTGCAACCATTTGTGTACGTGCTTTTGCACCTTTGTCTGGGCAAATCAGCACGGTTTTTTCATCTTTTAGCAGTGTACTCAGCGCTTCACTCTTTTTGATAATCTCGACTGAACTCACATTTACAACTTCACTAAAAGACGTATTGGCAGCAAGTAATGCTGTTGTTACTTCACTATGGCAGTCCCAAACAGTCACTTTGCCTTGTTTGCCCGCTTTTTTATCTGCATTGATGTTAAGCAACTTAGTCATAACATCGAGTGAAAACGCTTGGCCCACTGCACAAATACGGTCTTGGCGTGCATATGGAAAATACGGAATTTCTAGGTCAATGGTTAAACCCTGATTCAGCAATATATTTTCAAGTAGTAAATAGTCCATCACATCGTGACTTGAGGTCATTTGTGCGCGAACCACTACGTTGCCAGCTAGTAAGCTCAAAGTTTTCTCATCAAGTTGAACATGACGCTCGCCACCAGAAAACTGCGTAAATTTCACTGGAACTTCTTTTCTTACCGCATCTAAAAGCTGGATAGCCATATCATCCTCTTTTTGTCTGATGACCTTCGATAAATATATAGTGGCATAAAGCCACTATATATTTCAAGTCTATTTTTCAAACTTTTTCCAAAGCCATTTAAGACATAAAATTTGCAGTTTTAGAGCATTTAGAGATTCGATATTTAAGAGAAATTATTCTTCAAATAATTGAAATAAAAATTTAATTTACAAAAATCATGACAATTAACACCATCATCAAAAGTAATGGATACAACTTTGCCCGCCATAAATCAGGTAGTTTTGAAATAAATTTTTCTGAAAAATATAGTCCGATCCATGTTCCAGCAACCAAGAATAAAGCAGCTTCAAACCAGATTAGACCGATAAATCCGTTGGGTGCCCATGTAGATTGCCAAAGTGACAATACACAATAGGTCAGCGTTGCAGTTAAAGACAAAGGCAGCGTGAGAATGTTTGCAATAGCCGCGGCCTCAGCCATAGAACACCCCCGCCGCCGTAATAAAGGAACCGTCATGACACTTCCTCCAACCCCTAAAAGTGCTGCAACCCAGCCGATAACTCCACCTTTAATAAGTTCGCTGTTCTGCCCATAGTTTTGCTGTTGCCTTGATGTCACCATAAACCCTGGTCTGTAATAACAATCAATAATCGTTATGAACACATAGCCCATAAATATCCAGCGAAGCCAATTTCCATTAAACAATGAGGCCATTACCGCACCGACTATTCCGCCAAATGCGATACCACCCCATAAAAAGCGGATCTTTTGCCAATCTATATGTCCCGAACGATAGTGCCGAAAGGTTGCAAAAGCAGCCGAACAGAGCATGACGAAGGCTGATGTGGCTACGGCGATTTGCATAGCATGTATGCCGACACTGCTTTCATTGCTCCACTTTTGAATAATGATGGTATAAAGCAAAGGTACAGCAACAAAACCGCCGCCAAAACCAAATAACCAAGTGGTTATGCCTGAAAGTAGTCCAAATAAAAATAGCTCATATAGCATGATCATCTTCCTTACGTTTATAGAGGCATGATATAAAATAGCCCTATGGCAAACTAACGTAGAAAAGCCATATTTTTATTAATTTCAGCCAAAAATATATGCGTAATATTCCGATTAATGATGTAGACCATCTACCGCAAGTAGTTCTAGCGTTAGGATCAGACTATCCTGCGGATACTTTGTTAGATACGCATAGCCATCGCCGTGCCCAGTTTTTATATGCACCCGAAGGAGTGATGAAAGTTGAAACCGAAGATGGCCAATGGCTCGTGTTACCCTACAGCGGTGTTTGGATACCCGCAGGTAAACCACATCGGGTATGGCTATCTAAAGTCAGTACTTATAGTTTGTACATAGAAGCAGATAATGCACCAAGACAGGCAACATATTGCGAAGTCATACAAGTTTCACCGTTACTGCATCAACTACTCATTCAGGCAAATCAGCTACCTGTGGACTACCAATGCACAGGCCGTGACGGCGCTCTTATCGATTTATTGTTATATGAATTAGAAGTTGCACCAGCCCTGCCTCTATTTATTCCTCTGCCTCACAACACATTACTCTCTAAACAGTGTGCAAAGTTTATGGAGCATCCCGATATTCATAGCAGTCCTAAAGACTGGGCACATGACCACAATAAAAGTGAACGGACTTTTCACCGCTGGTTTAAGTCAGAAACAGGCATGTCCTTTCAAGCTTGGCGTAATCGGGTGTGCATCATTTATGCTTTAAATGCATTAAAAGAAAATATCTCAATTACGGAAATTGCCTTTAGTTTAGGTTATGAACACTCAGCGGCTTTTACAGCAATGTTCAGTAAAATTATGGGCTATCCACCTACCCATTTTCAAAAAAGATTTCATACTCACGATTAAGACCGTTATAAATTTCAAATCAAATTTTGTGATGCAGACAAGCATTCAATACTTAAATTTAATTAAAATAAACTAATGACAACCAAGAATCATAAAAAGTAAAAAACAAAACACATTACTCAAAAATATAATTGTTTTTTATTTTAAATTTATTCTTTAAAAATAAAATTATTAATAAAACAAGATTTTATTTAAAATCACAAAATTAAGTTTTTCTAAAAAATTACGACTTTAAAAATTAAATTAATCTAATCTAAAGCTAATATTGAATATAAACCTTTAATAGAAACTATTTTATGTGCTAGATTGATGTATAAGAATTATCCAGTTATTTGGAAAATTCCACATACTACAAATAACTTACTAACTATAAGAATATTAAACACGACAAGGATTTTAAATCATGAAGAGAAATTATTATATTTTGGGTACTCTCTTATTTGGCATGAGCTTCGCAACACATGCTGACTCGCTACGAATGAGTGCCACGGAGTTTGCAAAAGACCCAGCCAAAGTAAGTGCACTACAAAAAGGTCTGGAAAAAATGCGAGCAAATAATAATGCCAATCCATTATCTCCGGAGTTTCGTACAAGCTTTAACTATTGGGCCAATACACACGGCTATTTTGGCACTGGTCCAAATGCAACTGATAAGCAAGCTTATATTAATAAGCGTATGCCAGATTGTTTAAAAGAAAATGGTAAAGCATTATGTGATAGTTACTATAAACATATGCAAAACTCCATAGTCCCAAAAGATGGCTTTACTGACGAGGTGTGGGGTACGTGCCAACATAGCACTCCAACTTATGACAATCTAAACTTCTTACCTTGGCACCGTATGATGCTTTATTTTTATGAGCGAACAGTACGTAAATATGTTGGGCAAGATTATTCACTTCCTTACTGGGACTATTACCAAGAAAAAGCAGCTGATGGTAAAGGCTTAGCTCTGCCTCAATTGGTCCGAGGCAAACAAACAGGTAGTTTATATGACCAGTTTCGTACCCCTGGTTTAAATGAATATATCAGTCCTATAGATCCAGATAGTGCCAGCGCAGCCCAAGCATTTAAATGGAATGAATTCCGAGCATTCTCTTTAGAATTAGAGCAACAACCCCATGGTGTAATGCACTGTGCGGTGGGTGGAAACTGTGTGCTGCCAGATATGGGATTTGTACCAATTGCAGGTTTAGACCCTGTATTTTATATGCACCATGCCAATATAGACCGCTTGTGGCAATGCTGGTTAAATAAAAAAGCCAACGGGCAACCCATTACACTTGAGTGGGCAAAGAAAAACTTAGGTATGCCAGATAGCTGGTATAACACTCGATATACCTTTGCAGATGAAAACGGCAATAAAGTCACCATGACCATTGCTGATGTATTTACCCCTGGTAAAATTCCAGTGCGCTATACCAATGAAAACGCTTGTAAAGTTCAAGGAACTGTTATGAGTAGTCAAGCAGGAAAAGTAAATCTATTTAAAAAGGTTCATAAACCAGTCAGCAGTAATAAAACCATTCAACTGATGGGTGTAAGTCAAAAAGTAGCTTTAGCACCTCAAACCGCAACTTCCTTAAAAAGTGCTAGTCCACTTTCTCGAATGACACTTTCATCAGGACAAACTTATTTAATCTTAGATGATGTACAAATGGTGGGTAATCCAAATCTGACTTATAAGATTTATTTATCTCCTAAAAATAAACCTGAACAAAAAATTTATGTTGCCACAATTAACTATTTCGGTGTGTCAGATCATAGCCACGGCGGGCATGCGAGTAATGGTGCTATGGGTCAATTAGTCTATCAAGTCAGCGATCAAGTTCATCAATTAGGCGTACCTGCTGAAGACGTGGAAGTTCAGTTTGTTGCTACCGATTTAACGCTTAATCCAGTGAAGGAAAAGGTAAGTTCTCAAGGACTGAGTATTTCTCAAGTTCGTTTAGAAACTTCAAAATAATAAATAAGGGAGAGGCCTGATTTTTCAGGCCTATATTTATGATGAAAATAGCTCATTTAATATTATGCACCCCTCTAACGTTAGTGAGTGGGTATGCCTTAGCAGATGAGTCTTCTAACCGTATATTAGAAGACCCACCTGAAATGTCTGTTGCACGTAATCATCAAGCTTTGCTTGCAGCACCGAACCCTACTACTGCATCAACAAATGCTCCACAAATGCAATCTTCAAATGAAGCTCTGTTTACTTGGGACGTTAAAAAAACGATAAATAGACTCTGGAACCCTGCAACAAACCGTTATGACCAAGTCATGTTACGTAGCTATCAAGGCACAAATACACGACCTGATACACCTTATATTGCTCCAACTATTGAGGTCTTTCCCGGTGAAACTGTACGGGCAACTTTAAATAATCAGCTGGATATAGACCCAATTACACACACAAAACTTCCTAAGGACCCAAGCTGTACTGGTGACCATTTTGATGTAAATAAACCGCACTGTTTTGATGGCACCAATATGCATACACACGGTTTATGGATTAACCCAGCTGGAAATAGCGATAACGTTTTAGTTTCGATTAATCCGGGTGTTAACTTCCAGTACGAATACAATATACCACCCGACCATCCGGCTGGGACGTTTTGGTATCATCCACATCGACATGGTTCAACTGCTATTCAAGTTGCAAGTGGGATGGCAGGCGCTTTAATTATTCGTGGATATCGACAACCCACTCCAAATAAAACAGGTGATCTCGATTTACTCACTTATGGTTTCAAAGAAAGAACGCTGGTTTTTCAGCAAATCCAGTACGCTTGCTATGATACTAATGGAAAAATAGAAACTGACCAAAGTGGAAACTATATTTGCCCAAATAATCAAATTGGTGAAATTAGGGACTATCAAGGCTTTGGTCCTGGTGATTGGGGAACATCTGGGCGCTATACGAGCATTAATGGTGAAGTTCAACCTTTCATCACTCAAACCATAGCAGGACAAGTCGAACGTTGGAGAATGGTTCATGCTGGTGTCCGCGACAGTATTAACCTGAGCGTTCGCCAAATGCAAAATATACCTTCCAAACTTGATTTGACCCCAACAGGCGAGAAAAAACTATTACGAGAGAGTTGTACTGGCCCTATTGTGAGTCAACACATCATTGCAGCAGATGGTCTAGCTCTCAAACAGGTTATGGATAAAACAATCACTGTTTTTCAACCGGGTTACCGTTTTGATGCCTTAATGCAATTCCCGCAAGAAGGCCGTTATTGTTTGATTGATGAAGCGGCATCTGCCTCTGCTAACGTGGATCGCACATTTTCAGAGAGACGCTTACTTGGGATTATTCAAGTCAATAAAGCCACTTCACCACCTCAGTCTTTAACAACAGCTTTAAGCAATAATGCAACACGCAATATTGCACCAGATATGCTTCCTGCTGTGCTTCAAGATTTAGAACAAAATTTAAAGCTCAGTCATTTTGTTCCTCATCAGGACTTACCAGCAACACCGTATAAACAATTTTTAGAATTTAATATTGATACTAAGGCTAATCCAATTCAGTTTCAGGTGAATGGAAAACCATACAAACCGGGCCGAATTGACCGTACTCTTGAGTTAGGTAAAACCGATGAATGGATACTTACCTCTAAATTAGCCAGTCACCCTTTTCATATTCATGTAAACCCATTTCAAGTTGTGGCAGTGTATGACCCTAACGGTAAAGATGTCAGCGATATCAATGCTATTGATGACTACGACAAATCGGCTCCTCCCGATCCCCAATATCGTGGTTTGAAAGGTACATGGAAAGACACCATTTGGGTTAAAAATGTACAGGGAGCCAGTTATAAAATCGTTGTAAGAACCAAATACCAACGCTATATCGGTGATTTTGTATTGCACTGCCATATTTTAGATCATGAAGATCAAGGCATGATGCAAAATATTCGCATTAGCCTTCCAGATGGGAATGGTGGAGTCTCGCAAGGGCATCACTAACCTTAACTATTTTAATTTTAGCTCTTAATGAAAAGGTCGCTTTTGCGGCCTTGGCTTTATCAATTTTATGTAGAAGTTGGATTTTCCTGATAGTTTATATTTTTTAAAAATAAATCGACTACATATTCAACCCAAATACTAATTTCATTCTCAGATATTAAATAATCAGGATGGGTTAGACATTTTAAATGTGCATCACTTCGTAAAAGCGATAAAAAGATATTTGCCGCCTCTGAGGAAGAACTTAATTCAATTTCCCCTTGTTTGGCCGATTTTTCAAGATAACCCGCAATAATATTTGCCAGTTTTTGTGGTCCAAGTTCAAAGAATTTTTCTGATAACTCTGGGAATCTGACTGCTTCAGCAATACAAACCCTAAAAAAAGCCAAACCTGAATGTGACAATATAAAGCAGAGATAGGTTTTTCCCATCTCGGTTAAAGCTGAACGTAAATTTTTAGCTTGCGTCTCCACTAAAATAATTTGTTTTTGCATGTTGGTGCATTGACGTTCAATGACCGCAGCAAACATCGCTTCTTTATTTTTAAAATAACCATACATGGTGGCTTTTGAAACACCAGCTTCTTTTTGAATCATATCTGTCGTTGTGCCACTAAAACCGTGGATCAGAAAAAACTTTGTTGCTGCATCCAAAATTTTTTGATCTTTCTCATTGGCTTTAATGCAATCTGACATACGAACCTACAAATATATTTAGAAATTTCATGATTAGTGTAACTCATCAAAAAGTTCAAAATCGAGAATTGACGTAATTTTAATAAGATAGTACAGTACCGATCGGTACAGTTGAGCTTAATATTTGCCCTGTTCGGTGCAATAAGTTCATTTTTAAAATTTAAGGTAAAAGATGAATATACGACCACTCATCGGTTTGGCAGGTGCAATTTTTGCAGCAATGACTGTCGAATTTAATAACCGAATCACCAGCATTACCTTGGTCGATATTCGCGGTGCAATGGGTATTAGTGTCGACTCTGGTTATTGGGTCAGCAGTATTTATGCCAGTACCATGATTATTGGAATGATCTTGTCCACGAGTTGGGCCGTTATTTTTTCTATGCGCAGAGTTCTTCTTTTCGCTATAGGGCTTTGCCTCATCTCTAGTGTTTTAATTCCTTTTAGTCCCAATATTGAAATATTTTACTTATTACGCGGCTTACAAGGGCTTGCCAATGGTTTAACCATTCCCTTACTCATGGCATGTGCCCTACGCTTTTTAGGGCCAGATATTCGACTCTGGGGTTTAGCCTGTTATGCATTAACCGCAACTTTCTTTCCTAACTTAAGTGCTGCACTCGCTGCCTTTTATTTAGATGTGATTGGCTGGAAAATGATATTTTTTCAGACCATTCCTTTTTGTGCTTTAAGTGCTGCGCTGGTCTATTTTGGTATTCCACAAGATCCATTAAATTATTCAAGAATCAAAACTTACGATTGGACAGGTGCGATTTTAGCCATTATTGGCATAGCAAGTTTGAGTACCATGTTATTGCATGGCAATCATTTAGACTGGTTCCATTCTAAATTAATTAGTGTGTTGGCTTTAATCAGTGCCATTACCTTACCTTTATTTTTAATACATGAATGGCGTTACCCAACACCATTAATTAAACCGCAAATGCTCGAAATACGGAATTTTGCCTACGCGGTTATTGCTCTGTTTTGCTTTGTGATTATTGGGATGTCAACCAGTACATTGCCACTGAACTACCTCAGTGCTGTACATGGTTATAAACCCACGCAAACCATGTGGATTGGCTTACAAATTGCGGCCTTACAATTTATTTATATTCCCATTGTTATTAAAGTTTTAAATCAGGCTTGGGTCGACAGCCGCTATGTACATGGTTTCGGTTTACTTCTGGTTATGGCTGGTTGCTTAGGTGCAAGCCAACTCGATACCACATGGAATCAAGACCAGTTTTATTTTTGGCATGCAATTTCATGTTTAGGTCAAACCTGTGTGGTGTTGTCATTGCTCATGATGGGTACAAACAGTGTACATCCGACGATGGCAATTTACGCCTCACCAATGATTAATACCCCACGTGCCATTAGCGGCGTACTAGGTGTATGTATTTTGGACTGGGTCAATCGCGTACGTGGTGAATACCATTCAACACGGCTGATTGAAAATACTGCCCAACACGTTTTTCAAAATATTCAAGGTCCTGTAATTAACCCTCTTACCCCACCTGTGCTTACCGCAAATGGTACCGAACGTGTTTCAGGTGGTTTATCTGCTTTAAATTCTGCCATTCAGGCACAGCAGTCGGTGTTGGTCATTAGCGATCAATATCTGATTTTAGCGGGACTTACCGCAATTTTATTTATCGTTATGTTGATTTTGCCAGTTCGAACTTATCCGCCACGCATTGCTCTCATTAAGTTAATGAATAGTCATAACTCAGGAAAATCTTTATGAGTACTCACGAAGCCCAAGATAACACCATTACTGAACCACCCAAGTTAACAAAGGTGCAATATCTTAAAAAACACTGGGTTATGGTTATTGCATTCATTATTGTTTTAGCCTCCATTTTATGGATTTTAAAGCTTATATTTATACCTTCTTCGATTATTAAAACCGACGATGCACGGGTGGATGTCGAGTACTCTACCATCGCCCCTAAAGTGTCGGGCAATATCGAAGAAATTTATATTAAAGACCACCAAACCGTAAAAAAAGGCCAGCTTTTAGCGCGTATTGACCCACGCGACTATAAAGCAGCTATGGCTGAGGCCGAATCTAATTATGCCAAAGCACAAGCCGACCTAAATGAAGCAATGCTAGCTGTTGAAAGACAACCAACGGTTATTCGAGAAACAGAAGCTCAGCTTAGAAAAGTAGAAGCTGGAATTAAACTCACAAAAGACAATACAGCCCGCTATGAGCAGTTACAAGCACTTGGAGCAGAGTCTAGATTGATTACGCAGCAGTCAAAAACTACTTTGACTGAACAATATGCCGATTTAGACAGCAGTAAAGAAAAAGTAATAGATGCTCAGTACCAGCTCAACCAATATAAAATTCAGGTTCAAGCCAAACAAGCCGCTTTGAAACAAGCACAAGCTGCACTTGATAAAGCTAAACTAAACTTGAGCTATACAGAAGTTCGAGCACCTATTGATGGCATGATTGGGCAAAAGTCTGCAAACGTAGGTAACTTTGTTGGCGCAGGTAATCCACTCATGGTGGTTGTGCCTTTAGATCAAGTTTATGTTGAAGCCAACTTCCGTGAAATTGAGCTAAAGCAAATTAAAATTGGTCAACCCGTTACTGTCTATGTCGATGCTTATAATGTTGAGTTAAAGGGTTTAGTAGATAGCTTCTCACCATCGACTGGTGCATTTTTCTCACCCATTTCAGCAACGAATGCAACTGGTAACTTTACTAAAATTGTTCAGCGCTTACCGTTACGTATTAGGCTTCTTGAAAACCAAGCGGATATTAAATCGTTGCGTCCTGGTTTATCTGTTGTAGTGTCTGTAGATACGACTAAGAAATAAGAGCTTTAAATCTAATCATTCAATCGGTGGGTACTGGCTCTGAGCCAGCCCACTATGACACCATACTATTGCAACTTCACCCCACCAAAAAAACGTTCCACCACCTTATCCCTATCATCTAAATTATTTGAGTCTAAAAGTTGTAGTAGTAAACCATCAATCAGGTTTAAAACCATGCTTGCATCAGGTTTCAATGCATGGGTTTCTAAACTAAAGATCAACTCAGAAATTTCATGAAGCAACCATTTTCTATATTCAACCGCCATGTTGTAAGCTTCTGGATAAATAATTTTTACTTCAAAAATGGCTTTAAGTATAAGATGGTAAAGGCTTTTAATATCAGCATGCAAAATAACAATTTCTTTGAGTTTATCAATTGGAGTACGGTAGTGGCTTGAGTAGATAATAGCCAGTACGGCTTCTTTGAGTAATTTTGTTTGAAAGTTGATACACATTTCAATAAGTCGTTCTTTAGACTGAAAATAACTATAAAGAGTGGCTTTTTGAATGTTGGCTTGTTTAATCAAAAGGTTCATACCTGTGTTATGAAATCCATTGCTATTAAACAGATGTATTGAGGTACAAATGACTTTTAATTCTGCTGAAGATATTTCTAAATTTAACATCGTTTTACCATTATAAAATAAGTTGTGATGTCTTATGAAATCAGACTACCGTTACTCTTTTTGAGCAAAAAAATCATGCAAAGACCCACAAAGACTGCCTTAACGCATCTCGAGTTTTATTGTTAAAACAGCCTCTCTATGGCAGTCTGTTTGATTAGAAGTGGTGTCCCCCCCAAAACTCAATTAACTCATTTCTCACTAATATCTCTCTCCATGTTCCTTTAAAGCACCCATTAACAAAGTCTTCATCAAAATAAATCGGTTTGATTTTTTTGGTATTCTTTTTCACACCTTTTATCAACATCAGATAATTACTTAATGCTTCATATGTAATTTTCTGATTATTTGCGGTTGTTTTTAACATTTTGAGTACTTTCTGATTAGGTAGCTCTACCCAGCAATCATCATAAGCATCTCGAAGTTCTTGTTCTTGTTGTGAATAACGAATTAAATACTGTTTTCTTTCGATTAAATCAGCTTCACTCATTAGTACAATGACTTTAATTTTAGACAACCAGTACAACGAAGCTACGATTACATTTGAATCAAGAAAGAGTTCATTCGTTGAGATTTTTAATATACTTTCGGTATTACGTAATCTAATAGCCATTAACATTAAAATTTTAAGCACGCCTATTTTAAGCTCAAGATTGAGGCACTCGATTATGATTTTAAAGTGCTGACTTTTTAACCACCACAAGCATACTAATGTCGTTTTAAGCATCCGTATTTCTCTTGCATTTTTAAAATTTTAAAAAAATTAATGCACCAACTTTCCTAAAAAAGTTGGTTCATGTCTTTTTAAATTTTTACTTAAGATATTTTGAATAAAATAAGCTCTGCTTATATCGCGAGGTTATGTTTATTCAATATTTAATTTCATCAGCAAATTAAAAATAAATATTTCTGAAAATGCTGCTCATGAATTACTGTTCAATATAACCATCAACATCAATCACTACGCGACGGTCAGGAGCTAAACAATTAATTAATTCAGCTTTCGAAAGACGACTTCCACACCCTTCAACGGTTTGAGCCTCTCCTCGTCCTTCCGAAACAATAATGTTTGGATTGATTCCTCGATTGGCAAAATACTGTTTTATGCTGGCAGCTCGATCTTGAGAAAGTTTTTGGTTATAAGATGGTGTTCCTAAACGATCGGTATAGCCGGTAATCCGAATGGAATTGACAACCTTAAATTGTCTCAAATCAGTGATCAGATTATCGAGATCCGCTTTACCTTTAGGACTTAAGTCTTGAATATTACTTTTATCAAATCTAAATAGTGCATCTGCACCTAAGGTATAGCGCTTTGTCGGTGGTTTCTCAGCAATTTTTTCTTTCACTGGTGGCGCTACAGCAGGAGGACATACGCCATCTTTAGGATCGATTGGGTTCCAATAAAAACTGCGCGCAAACATTTTTTTATCAAATAGAACCTTGTATTGGCAAGTCGTTACGCCATTTTCACCCTGACCAGGAGTTGTAAAATGAAATAAATAATTCCATTCTCGTGGTCTCCAACCATCCTCGTATTGAGGACGTCCAAGCAATTCATAGAGCTGATCTTTGGTCATTCCCTCTCTAATTTGACTTAAACTTTGTAAATTTGGAAAGGTACCTTGGTGTTTATTAAAAAATGTATTTGAAGCCTTATGCCATTTTAAGTCATGTGTTGCTCCATCTTCAGAAATGGTTGTACCTGTCGCACATCCCCCCAGAAGACCAAATGCCAGAATAGCAATAGTAAATTTTTTCATTTTTTGCTCACTTAAATCAGATTAAAATTTTCAAAGAAATAGTGGGATGTTCATTTTCATGAACATCCGAGCATCATTTCATTACCATTGAATTCCAGCACCAACAGACCCACCGAAGTCACCACGTGAGTCGCCACTGCCATTGACTTTAAATACCCATCGACCGCTATCAGAGATGGTTGACAAACCTATAGCGTAGCCACTCTCTCCTCTGTATGTACCACCACTAATGGCCATCATGCTCTTACCGGGAATATAAGATTGAGGTAAACCTGCTGCTGCCAGAGCTTGCGCGGTCCCAGCATTTACACGGTTTTCTAAGTGATCGATACGATTATTTGTTGAATAGAAGGCTTGTTCTAATTGATTACCTACAGTGGTAACTTTTTGATCTAAGCTTCCCAATGCATCACCGACATTATTGTAAGTGTTACCATTTACATTATAAGTAGGTGCTGTTGTTTGGCCTCGTTCATTAACAGTAGCCCCGCCCCCTAAATAAGACGCAACATTTTGATTAGATTGATATAGTTGTGCCCCATTTACTGCATCGGTAGATTTTGAATTAACATCTCCAGCGCCAACACCCGTTACTTTGGTATTGCCAGCAGCATCAACGTTATTCTTATCTACTTTCACGCTACCCACAGTCACTTGGTCAAAATTGACTTTATCCGCTGTTGAAACGTTATAGACTGTTTGGCCATTTGCTCCGCTATGACTTTGTACAGTCATATTCTTGCCAGCTTCGACTTCAGTTTTAGCGCCTGCTACAACATTGGTTAACTGGCTGACATTGACCGCATCAGTAGGTTTTACGCCAGCAGCAATGTTACTCAAGACCTTGCCATTAGCATCTATGCCATCGGATGTAATACTTGGACCACCATCGATGATTAAACCCTTAGAATTTAAAGTATTATTTCCAGCTTTCACGCTATCGACATTTAGATCACGATTTAAACCGTACTTAATCGTATTTCCAGACTTAGACACAGTTAGATTCTGTTCACCATCTTGAGTACCAATATCAACGGTATCACTTGCTTTTACTGCAGTCGCATTTGCACCATTGGTTTGAAGTGTAAAACCTTGACTCAGATTATTAACGATTTGGTTAGTCGCATATAATTGTGAACCATTCACTGCATCGGTAGATTTTGAATTAAGATCTCCAGCACCAACACCAGTCACTTTGGTATTGCCTGCGCCATCAACGTTATTCTTATCCACTTTCACGCTACCCACAGTCACTTGGTCAAAATTGACTTTATCGGCTGTTGATACGTTATAGATCGTTTGGCCATTTGCTCCACTATGACTTTGTACAGTCATATTTTTGCCAGCTTCAACTTCAGTTTTTGAAGACGCTGATGCTTGATCTACATAGTCTTTATTAACAATGTTGTCACCTGCAGTGATTGGCCCAGTGTAGTGAGCACCGTCCTTATTCACAGTAAAGTGATCACCAAGTTTGGTGTCGCCTGTGGCTGTTAGGTTGTTGGTTGTGACACTATTCAAATCTTTTAGATCTTTAGCCATTTTAACGACTAAGTTTCCATCTTCTGAATCTACACGTGTATTTTCTGCGGTCGCATCGGCTGAAGTTGCCAAGTTACCTTTAATGGTTAAGGTTTCATTCATTTTCTTAGCAATTAAGTTGCCTTGATTGCCTGCGAACTTTAACCCATCGTTTAAAGTAGCCACTTGCTCTGGTGCACCTGGTGCTCCATCTGCGTTGACTGGGGTATAGACAAGACGTGTTGTTGTATCACCATCTTTACCGTTTACACCTGCCGCGCCTGTCTCACCTTTAATACTTAAACCTGGTGTACCTGGTGCTCCATTTACGCCATCTTTTCCATTTAACACGAGGCTATCTGTATTTAGGTTTTTATCTAACATCACGACAATATTGCCATTAGCATCTGTCGTTGTTTTTACATTGCTAGCGCTATATTGGTCGTCAGTTTTTTCACCGCTACCAATAATACCTAATTTATCCCCTAGATTTTTATGAACAACGTTGCCACTGTTTGCATTAAAGTTTAAACCTTTGTCTGTAATGCCTGTCGCAGCTTGATCAACATAGTCTTTATTAACAATGTTGTCTCCCGCTGTGATCGGTCCAGTGTAGTGAGCACCGTCCTTATTCACAGTAAAGTGATCACCAAGTTTGGTGTCGCCTGTAGTTGTTAGGTTGTTAGTTGTGACATTATCAAACTTCACATCTTTTTGCGTTGCAACAGTAATACTGCCATCAGAGTTAGCTGTTAAAGCAATATTATCTCCAGTCACAAAGTTTGCTGTATTATTTGCCTTATTAATGGTCTTAACATCTTTACCATCAACTTGTGTAACGATACTTTGTAATGCACTATCCCCATTCTTCAAACTGTCTTTAGTCTGTTGACTTAAGTCCACCGCATAGTCAGTCACGCCATCCGCACTTGGGGTACCCGGTGTCACCGTTACCGCAGTTGAAGCTGCACTTGCCGTGGTGCCTTTAGCGTTCACGGTATAAATGC
>JAITLL010000039.1 GCA_031277915.1 Acinetobacter sp. | reverse complement strand
CTTGCACTAAAATCACCTACCTGACTGGTTGATGTTCTGGTCGTCGTCTCAATCTTGAGGTTGCCACCGACTTTAACAGCCATTGCATCTTTGGCACTGATTTGACCACCAATATTATTAAGGTCTTTTTGAGCAGTGATATCAACCGTATTCCCCTGAATACGTCCCTTCAGGTTATTAATATTATCTGCGGTAATTTGAACAGCTTCTCGTCCAGCAATGGTTGAACCATTTAGTAAATCGCCGTTTAACTTAAAGTTAACACTATTACCTGTCAGTAAAGTACCATCACCCTTTAAATCACCTACACGGGCTTTAACATAGACTTGCGGAACCAGTGCCTTAGTTTTCGTTCCATCCTGTAGCGTCACGTCTTTTTCAACGAGCCACACAATATCACTGGTCAATTGCGCAATTTGTGCAGCACTTAAAGCAATACCCGGACGTAAACCATATTGTTTGGCAAAGGTCACCCCGTTATTCATTAAGGCTTTATATTGTTCCTCATCTGAAGCATAACCTTCCAAGAACCGATAACCCGTTAAATTGGCAATCTGGTCTTGCACCATACGTTGCTCATAAAAACCATCGCCTAGACGTTTTTGTTGTAGTGCAGGGTCAAGGCCTAAAGCGCTGAGCATGTAATCCGAAGAGAGCCACCGATTATAGTTGGTAAAGCTCGGATCAGTTTCAACTAAATAACCGGCCTGACTATCTACCCCCGTTCGATATAATGCATTGTTGGCAACTTTAACGTTATTCGTATTGACCGTACGGATTTCAAATTGCTCGCCTGTACCAGCCTGATCTGGTGCAGGCGCCTGATCAGTCGTTGTTACACCTGATACTTGAGACGCTGTTTGACCTTGTAGCTGATCCAGAACAGAGACCTGTGTCGTGTTGTCCTTAGCATCAATAATATTCGTATTCTGATTTACACTACCAACCTGAACATCTGACCCAATAGTATCTGGCTGAATAGAAGTTAAATTTTGTCCACTGGCTTGTCCTGCCTGTGACACATCTAAGCCAGATCCATTAGCATCAACATTGATCGCTTTCATCTCTTGTTTTGACAGGTTCTGTTGTGCACTCTGAACACTGATCTGATGAGAGACAGCTCCCGTATCAATAACACCAAGCTGCTGTCCTTGCGCATTTTGTACCGGTCCAACTTGTGCAGAAGCATCATTCACTTTTAAGTCATTGAGATGACCTGCCTGGATTTGACCTGCCTGAACTTGGTCTCCACTCTGATTATTAGCAACTGCTGTAATCGAAATCGGACTTTGGTTAAAGTTTTGATTGCCCAAGGCCTGACTAATTTGTAAGTCAAAGGTACTTTCAGTTGACACCTCAAAAGGATTATCCCATTGTCCTTCATATTTCCAATATTTAGTGCGAGTCCCCTGATCTACAACCTTTCTGATCCCATCAAGGCTATTCCCTGAAACGATGGTACCCCCCACATTTTTAAGCTCACCGCCAGCTAGGATTTGACTCTTGTCGTTCAATACCTGTGCACCACTTAAATCCAGATTGCCACCTGCCTTGATTTGCGCAGGTGCAGACTCAATTGTTCTGGTTTCATAAGTAATTTCACTATATTTATATTTCATCCAATCTTCATTGGGGTTTCCATCATCATATTGACCATCAAAGGTACACCAGGCATTACAGAATTTTTCCAGACCATCTACACGCGATACTTCTACGTTATCATCCGTTATAAAATGCTTATTGATGTTATTGATCTGTTTGGCAGATAAACGCATATCCCCGAGCGACTCAATGGTTGCACTTTCATTATTGATAACAGCCGCTTGACCCGTCGCTTTACGGTTCGTATCTAAAGCGCCACCTAAATATAAATTCCCAGCACTAAAGATGAATGCCTGACTTGTATAATCTGTTGTGTTAGCCAGATTATTCAGCGTTTGCACACCCAGGTTCATGTCCCCTCGTGAGGCAATCACGGGGGCTACCCCATTGACATCCGGTAAATTATTTAAGGTATTCGCGCTAATGGCGAGGTCCGTTCCATAAATACGGCCAGTACCTTGGTTATTTAAAGTATTAGCAGTTAAAGTGGTTAAATCGCCATTGATCAAACCCGTATTGTTGATCTGCTGCTGAGCAGTCACTTGAGTATCATGACTTTCTATTTTGGCGTTACTACTATTATTAACATTTGAAGCATTTAGTTTTAAAGTATTCCCAGCATTGATCGTACCGTCATTTTGAATATCACCCACCGTACTTAAACTCAGGTTGTTATTCGCTTGCAATTGTCCCGTTTGCGTCTGTTTAAAGTGATCTTTTAGGGTGATATTCGCATCGCCTAAACTTAAAACTCGGCCATCACCACTCAAAGATTTTACATTTATATTGAGATTCTCACCCCCCAGCAATTGCCCATTCAGGTTATTGCTTACGAGTTGGTCACCTTGAATACCAAGTTGCTTCACTGCACTGATTTCACCAGCTTGGTTATTCAGTTGTTGGCTAATATTCAACTGGTTGTTTTCACTGCTTCGAATCGTACCCGACTGGTTATTTACAATCGAAGCATCTAGATTCAGATTTCCAGCATCAATGCCCTGAACCGAGGTATCGGTATCTGTGAGCGCTTTAGTATTCTGGTTATTCAGCTGCTGGCTTTGAATATCGAGCTGACCGGCTGCCATGATATGGCTATCAGCATCGGCAGATGTCAGCTTGCCCTGGTTATTAATATGCTCTATTGAGAGTTGCATATCTCCCATCGACAGAATTTGGCCCGACTGATTGTTCAGTAACTGATTTTGACCAGTTCCCTGTAATTTTAAGTTTTGAGCAGCCAATAAAGTACCACTACCGTTTTCTACCTGATGAGCACTTAAACTTAAGTTTTGGCCACTGGCCACATATCCTTTGCTATTATCAAGTGTACCGAGATGTTTTAAAGTGAGATTACCCTGACTGAGTAAACCACCTTGTGTACCACTATTGGTATTCACCAGATTCTGTCCGTTGGTATCAAGTACCAGTGAAGTTTTAGCCTGAACCAGACCCTGATCGTTATTAAATGCGCCAGAAGTAACATTAACTGCATCCGAACTCATTAAACCTTGTTGGTTATTGAGCGCTTGCAACTCGGCATTAATATCCAGAAGTTGCTGGGCAACAATCTGACCCTGGCTATTATTTAGACCTGTCGCATGAATACTGATTTGATTGTTAGAAAGCAATGAACCCGACTGGTTATTGAGAATCTGATCGCCACTCTCTAGATTCAATCTGCCTGCCACACTACCAATTTGACCTTTTGTATTATTTAAGCCCTGACTCGTGAGCATCACATCCTGATTGGCTGCGATGACTCCAGTTGTATTATTGATAAGCCCTGTACTTTGTAATGTGACACTGCCTTGTGCATTGATCTTACCAGACGATGAATTATCAATGGCCACTGCATCAACGATGATATTTTGCCCAGCTTGTAATAAACCGGTCTGATTCTGTAGAGTCCCACTACTTACAGATAAGTTTAAATCCCCTTGCGTGCCGAGTTGCCCTTGATTGTTATTCAAGCCTTGGGCTTTAAAGTTAAGACGCTGATCACCAACAATTGAACCTTGTGTATTATTGATATTTTGTTGACTGACTAAATCAATACCACCTTGAGCATTAATTTGTCCCGCAGTATTGTCTACTGATAATGCTTTGACCGCGATATCAGTTTTTGCCTGCAATGTACCTGCCTGGTTGCTGAAGGCCTGATTTCCAGTATCAATAGCAAGTCCGCCTTCAACACTGCCAATCTGCCCTTGATGATTATTTAATCCCTGGCTGTTTAAAGTGACATCATGGTTGGCAACCAGCGTTCCTGCCTGATTATCAACCAAACCAGCACTGATAATATTCAATGCATCCTGTGCACTGATTTGCCCTTGTTGACTGTTATTGATTGAGTTGGCATTAATCTGGGTACTGGCACCGCCGTGAATTTTCCCAGCTTGATTGTTGAGCACACCATTGATATCTAAATTCAGATTCGATTGTTCACCACTTTGAATAATCCCTGTTTGATTACTCAAATTCTGGCCAGTCAACTGAAGCTGTTTATTCGATAAAATTTGTCCATGATCGTTATTAACGTCACCCTGACTATTTACAGTCAACTGGTCTAAAGCACTGATCACTCCGCTATTGGTGAGACCATTAACATCAAGGCTGAGCGTTTTTCCAGACTGGATCGCACCTGTACCATTATTTAAAGCCAAATCACCTGTCTGAATAACCAGATCGCCTTGCTCTGTTCCAATTTGACCACCATCATTGTTAAGCCCTTGACTCTTTAGCTGCATTTGCTGAGATGCGAGGATGATTCCCCCAGCATTATTAATCGCTTGGGCTGTTGTAAGATTTAAGTTACCTTGAGTACTGATTTGACCTTGCGAACTATTGTTTAGAGAAGCGGCTTGAACCATGGTAGACCCACCACTATACAGCTGTCCACCTAGACTGTTATCCAACACACCACTTAAATTAAGATTCAGATCACTATTCGTTTGTAATAAACCGCCCTGGTTATTGAGGTCTTTACCCACAAATGTTAAGGCTGTACCTGAGATAATCTGGCCTTTTAGGTTGTTTAAACCTTGAGTATTTAATACCAGTTGTTGGGCAGAAATTAGTCCTAATTGATTATCGATATGTTGAGCACTTAACGTTAAGTCTTGTGTGGAAATGATTTTGCCGGATTGATTACTCAGATCACCAGAACCAGCCTCTATCGTTACAGGGCCCGTAACACTGCCAATTTGACCTGCATTATTGTTTAAACCCTGACTATTCAACTGTACAGCTTGATTGGCAACAATCTGACCTGCATTGTTATCAATATCCTGATTGATCTGTGCGGTTAGATTGCCTTGCGTATTGATCAAACCAGATTGATTCAATAAGCGATTCGCTGTGAGTTGAATATCTCCTTGTGCCTGCAACAGACCCGCCTGATTTTGAAGCTCTCCTGAACCACTATGAATGTTTAGTCCATCATTCACACTTGCGATTTGACCCTGATTATTATTAAGTCCCAGACTTTGTATCTGTACTGCATGATTCGCAATAATCTGTCCAGAGCTATTATCTACAAGCTGATGAGCTTGTAGGTCAATTCCAGCTTCTGAACTGATTAAACCGGATTGGCTATTGACCTGTTCAGCATCAATCTGGATATTGCCTTTCGCTTGTAAAACACCAGACTGATTATCTAAGGCACCAGTGCCACTATTCACAGTCAAAACATCATTGAGGCTGACAATTTGACCTTTATTGTTATTGAGCCCTTGGCTATTTAAATTAACTTTCTGGTTTGCAGCAATAATACCACTTTGATTATTAATATCTTTTTTGGTTTGAATATCTAGAGTGGTTTGACTGTTCAGTTGCCCTTGCTGGCTATTATCAACTTGATCTGCGCTGAGTTGTAAAGCTTGACTGGCAATCACCTTCCCGGTTTGATTACTCAATAGGCCTTGGCCTGCATTCAGCACAATATTACCCTGACTACCGATCTGACCTAAATTATTATTAAGACCTTGGGCTTTAATCTGAATGCCTTGATCAGCAGAGATTGTCCCTTGCTGGTTGTTGACTTCTTTCTGGCTCTGCAAATCAATTTTCGCTTGAGAAATGATTTGCCCTTCACTGCTATCAATCGATAATGCTTTTGCTGTTAAATCAGTTTTTGCCTGTAATGTACCCACTTTGTTGCTTAAAGTCTGATTTCCAGTATCAACCGTTAAACCACCTTGAATGCTGCCAATCTGTCCTTGATTATTATTTAATCCCTGGCTGTTTAAAGTGACATCTTGATTGGCAATGATGCTTCCTGTTTGGTTATTAATCAGTCCTGCACTCATGATATTGAGTGTATCTTGTGCACTGATTTGTCCTTGCTGACTGTTATCTAAAGCATTCACTTGCAGGTTCAAACCAGCACCACTCAGCAACTGGCCTGCTTGACTATTATCTAGGGTACCATTGAGCACAAGATCCAATGCTGAACCATTGCCCGACTGAATGATTCCAGCCTGATTAGTTAAGTTTTGCCCACTGACTTGCAAGGTCGCATTCGTCGCAATCTGTCCAGCGTTGTTACTAATATCACCCGAACTTAAAATATGGCTGTTGCCTAAAGAACCGACAATACCAGAATCATTGTTAATTCCTGCTGCTTGTAGACGAAGTTCAGTTCCAGCCTGCAAAGAACCAGCTTGGTTAGAGAGCTGACCTTGACCCGCATCAATCGTCAATGAACCATTTTTAGTTCCAATTTGACCCTGGCTATTATTTAAACCTTGGCTTGTTAGGGTAATATCCTGATTGGCAACCATCGTTCCCGATTGGTTATCAATCGCTTGCACAGCAGCAATATCCAATACACCTTGAGCACTGATTTTACCTTGCCCACTATTCTTGACCGAACCTGCTTGAATGACCGTGTTACCATTGCTTGCCAATTGTCCTGATTGACTATTATCGAGTAAGCCACTGAGCTTGAAGTTAAGATCAGCACCACTTTGCAGTAAGCCACCCTGGTTATTAAATTCCTCTCCAACAAAGCTTAAGGTTGTTCCAGAAATAATTTGGCCTTTGGTATTATTCAGCCATTGCTGCTGCATATCCAATTTTGCTTGAGTGGCAATGACACCTTGCTGGTTATCAATCCCTTGCGCTTTTAATGTTAAATCTTTGACGGATTGAATATGACCTTGTTGGTTACTCAACACACCCGAACCCGCATTAATGTTGACAATATCTTCAACACTACCTATCAAACCTGCATTGTTATTTAAACTTTGGCTGCTGAGTAAGACTGCCTTGTTGGCAACGATCTGACCTGCACTATTATCAATATCCTGAGTGATTTGTGCTTGAATCGTGCCTTGTGTATTGATCAGACCCGACTGGTTACTTAACTGATTTGCCTTAATCTGGATATCTTGAGCTGACTGTAAAGAACCCGACTGATTGATGAGTTGCCCTGTACCCGCATCTAGCGTTAACCCACCTTGCACCGAACCAATTTGCCCACCAGTATTATTTAGTCCTTCTGACTGAACCCCAACATCACTATTGGCCATGATCTTGCCAGATTGATTGTTGATCACGCCTAAGCTGGTCACGGTTAATGCATTTTGTGCAGAAATAAGTCCGTCTAAGCCATTATCGACAGCACCAGCCTGAATAATACTATCTTGACCTGCATAGATTTTACCCGCTTGGCTGTTATCCAATAATCCTTTTATTTGTAAATTTAGATTCTGGTCTTGTGCTGAACTTAACTGACCGCCCTGATTGTTCAGGCTGCCAGAAGTCATATCAAGGGCCGTTGCACTCTGAATAAGTCCAGATTGATTATTGATCTGTTCTTTAACAGCGAGTGTAAGTGGTTTTAATGTTCCGCGTTGAACCATTTGACCTTTTTGATGGCTCAAACTATTCGCAGTCAAGTTGATCTGATTCGCCGAAGTAGTTGCACCATTTAATACAACTTGCCCGCCCTTCAATAATAGCTGTCCATTACTGAGAATATAACCTTGTGCTCCTTGCAATTCATCGGCAGTGATATTCAGTTGCTGATTCCCTGCATGGATAATCTTTCCAGCTTCATTATTTAGAGCAGACGTGTTTAGGTTAATTGAAGATGCATTACTACTAATTTCACCTGCTTTGTTATTTAAGCCGTTCACAAAGTTTAGAGTAAATTCATTATTGCCTGTATGCTGGATTTTACCTTGACTATTATCGAGCTGTTTTGCTGTAAGAGTGAGGTCTTGACTACTCAATAGGCCTTGCTGATTATTAATCAAATTCTGGCTAGTCAGTTTAAGTTGATCCTGAGCGACAACGGTTGCAGCCTGAGTTGAAATATCAGTACCGGCGTTCAGTGCAATCGTCTTTGATTGTAATTGTCCCTGTGCTGCATCAATCATTCCAGTCGCATCAACCTGTATATTGCGACCTGCGAATGTTTGACCATGTAAACCTGCTTGATCAACACTGATCGTAAGATTCCCAGTATCAGCAAGTTTGCCTTCTCGATTTAAGCCCGCGGCTATTAAACCATCCTGTGCATGCTCTAATACTGAGCTTGTGATTTGTACATTTTCCCCAGCCGCCAAAGAACCTGAGTTTTGGATCGTTTTTCCAGAAATTGTTAAATCCTGGTCAGCATAAACACTGCCAGTATTTTTAAGTTGCTCATGCTGTAACTTTATTGATTTCGCTTGAATCTGACCTTGAGTATTATCAAACTGCTGGGCAGTACTGTTTAAATTTTGCTGAGCTGCGATAGATCCCTGATTGTTATTAACAGTCACATGTTTCTGATTAATTTGATCTGCAACAATTTGTCCAGCTGTATTATTAAGGGATTGGCTATCTAAATTTAAATTGGTTTTAGCCTGAATGAGCCCCTCAGTATTATCAATCGCTTTATTTGCTTTAATATTTACAGCTTGGTTTTCTGAATACACAACACCTGACTGGTTCTTCACATCACTTGCAGTCACGTTGACAGTTGCTCCACTGGCAATTTGTCCATCAATATTATTCAACTCACCCGTTACCGCTAAATCAAGCTGTCCAATTGACTGGATTTTTCCGCCTTTATTGTTGGCAGACTGACTTTGAATATTGAGCGTGCTATTAGATGCAAGCTGACCTTGCTGGTTAGTAAAACTTGAGGTTTGGATATCAGCGCTTTTAACAGTGAATTGACCTTGGTTATTATTAAAGTTGCTACCTTTAATCGTGACCGCCCCTAGGTTGAGCTGACCTCCTTGGTTATCTAAACCATTTTGGCTATCTAAATCTACACCACCATTGGCAACAATTGCGCCTTGGTCATTACCCAGTACATCTGACACATGGATAAAACCAGTGTCATACGTTTTTGGCGTGGTATCTATTGGGGTAACGACTTCTAAACTTCCGCCATCTTTGGATGGATCAGTTGGAACTATCGGAACACTGCCACCTGTTGATCCACTCGTACCGCCACCTGTCGTATTCTTAGCAATTCCGATTTTACCGCCAAGGTTAGTCATTGAACCCGACTTTAAATCAAGTCCTTGCAAGCCTGTTTGTTCAATAGAACCACTATTTTTTAGTGTAGTAGAGGTAATGGCTATTCGGGCAGCATTTAACGTCCCACTATTGGTAATACTACTTTCATTTTGAAGATGTAACTCATCTGCACTACTGATTAGACCAGAGTTATCTAGATTTTGGCTCTCAACTGAAATTTGTGAAGTTGCGCTGCTGATATTACCTGTATTCTGAATGTTTTGAGCTTTCAGTTGAACCTGATCTTTATTTGCAATCAAATTACCACTATTGACCAAATCACCTTTTGCATTCAGCGTAAGCATACTTTGAGTACTATTAATCGAGCCAGCATTACGAACACCTAATCCTTGCTCTGTCCCGACTAAAAAGATTTTGCCGGCATACATACCACCAAGCTGGCCCACATCTAAGGCAAAGTTCGGCTGAGGTGTAGATGTAGGCCCTGTAGTTACTTTAATTTGAGGAGTAACTTGGTCTTTGACTTGAATATCATTTTGCCCAAGCACCGTGTTAAGTTCATTGGCATACAAGCCAGCATTGACTTTTAAAGCACGTGCATAAATATCGGTATAAGGTGTTAGGCTTCCATTTAAGCCTTTACCTTCAATCGTAACTTGTCCTTCACGAACGCGGAATGATTCAAGATAACCTTGATTCATCACCGCTTGGCCCGTGGTTAAAGTAAATCGGTCTGCATTAATCACACCACAGCCATCACAAATCAAACCAGAAGGATTCGCAATCACGACTTGTGCTTGTTTACCTGCAACTTCAATATAGCCTTTGAGTTGACTTGGGTTATTAGAATTGACCTCATTCAAAATAACTTTAGCTTCGCCTTTTGCAAGCCAAGGGTTACCTTGTACCCAGCCCCCTAATTGGGTTTGGGTGTTATTACGTGAGTTGTTTAAAATGGCGCCTTCTTGCCCAACATCAAACTGAGTATAAGTATTACGTGACACACCACCCGCACTCGGCGTTTGAATATTGACCTGAGTCGTCCCATTTGCGCTATTTAAAATAGTCGGTTGCTGCGATGTAGGCGCACCTTTATCGGCAATAATCTGAGTTTCAGCCACACTGCTCATTGGTAAGCTAATTACCAATGCGCCCAAACAACCAATCACAGCAAAATTAAGTGGATTTAGTTTTTTATAATGAATAGGTAGAACCGAATCTATAGTCGATTCTGTTCCCATTTGGCCCTGACTTTGCCCTGCTTGCTTGGTTTTACTTTTTACAATTTCGGCAACCGCAATAAACATACCGCGAGCATGGCTAAAAATAATACGATAACGGTTCTTATTCATTCTAAAATCTCACTAAATCTTTTTTTAATAAAGTTGATTAAGTTCTGGACCTTTAAACTTAAATTAATAGGTCCAATTCACGCTAAATCCAGTCGTGTAATCATCCGTTTTAAAGTGATCCGGTTTTTTCAACGGCGTTCCGACAAAAGCGTCATAATTCAAACGTAAAGGTGCAATTTGACCACGTAACCCAATAACTGCACCTAATAAACTTGTGCCCGGTAAAGGGTTTGGATAATGTGCGGTTTTACCGCCAACTTCTCCGTAATCGATACCTGCATACCACGAATGTGGCTTATTCATAATTGAGCCACTCAGTTCATTGCGAACTAAAAATCCATTATCTGCCAGCAAAGTTTGCTCACCGTCAAAACCTCGTACGGTATAACGGCTTCCAATTGAGAATCGGTCTTGTGGGGTTAACGGTTGATTACTATGTTGAGTACGCCATTCTGTAAGATATTGCAGGTTCTGCTGCCCCACTTTAAAAGGAACTTGTAAAGAAGCATTTGCCTGCAAAATTCCGACATGGGTATAAGCCTCACCAAAGTCTTCTTCTGGCGCTCTCATGGCATTGAGCCACCCGGTACCACGTTTATAGGTCACATTAGCGCTGAGCGTGGCATTAGAAAAATATTCAGTATGATCAAGACTTGCTTTCCAGCCAGCAGTTTTGCGGCGCTGTACTTCAATTTCTACATCATTAATATAGTTTTGTGATTCACGATACCATCCACCAAAACCTAATGCGGTTTTACGGTGCGCATCTCGGTAGATCACTCGTGATAGATCTGCATTAATAAGTTCACTTTTACCGCTATATTGATAAGTTTCACTACTTCCAGCGACTGTTTGCAGATAGTTAGACCGGCTATAACTGGTTGAAAATAACCAATAATCAAATGGAATGGTATAACTTGCATAAAGGCCATCTGTACCATGCTTACCAGAGCCGCTACCACCTAAATCATGGTTATAACTAACATAAAACAAATCATTTAAAGTCAGTACATCATCAAGTGACAAAGTCGCTGTACCTTGATATTTTCCAGTAGCATCAGAACCTGAATCATCAATTCCCAAATGTAGTCGATAAGGTTTAGCCTGTTGCCATGCCAAAATTACATCACTATAGCCCGGTTCATTTTTTTGTTCTGCTGGCTGAATTTTAAAATCAGCTTCAACCGTCGGTACACGTTTAAAGTTTTCTAAACCTTGCTCCATATCACGAATATTTAAAAGCTCGCCCGACTTCATCGGTAAAGCATTCCATAAATGTGCACGTTTAGAAGTACCCTCAGCAAATTTAATCTGATCCACTCGTCCAGGAATAACACGAACGCGTACCACACCCGATGCGATATTTTGCTGAGGAAGCAAAACACGTGTGGTCACATAACCATCTGAAATAATTTTGTTCTGTACGAGATCAAGCGCTTGGTTTAGTCCATTTACCCCTAAACATCGTCCAATAATATTGTTCTTTCCAGCAGTAATAACGTGAAAATCTGATAAGAATTGATGAGCCTCATCACCTTCCAACAGTATTTTTTTAATTTCAAAACAAGGCGTTTCACTATTAGAGCGTAAATATTGTAATTGCTGAGCTGAAATCTTATTTTGTTCTTGCCCTAGATTGACGTTTACATCTGGTTGAATTTGTTTTTCTAATGCACTATCACGCTGTTGTTGTCGAATCGTTTGGTCAGCCTGAATTCGCTGTCGAATCGGGTCATCAGGCTCAGCTGCAAAACTTATACTCCCCATTACTGATAAACAGATGAATAAGACACTTTTATTAAATTTGTTATAGTTCAACATATATAATTAAACCGTGATTAATATCAACTTATTTTTATTTTAACGAAAACTTAACAAAGTGGAAGCATTTTTTATACAGATTCGTCTGTATGTAAAATAAATCTTATTTTTTAAATACTATTTTTTATAAATCATTACGTTAAGAACAAAATTTATTTATTAAAAATCGGCTAAAAATAAAAAAAGCTCCCATAACAGGAGCTTTTTTGAATCTTGGCAGAGGATCAAGGACTCGAACCTTGACGAACGGTTTTGGAGACCGTCATGCTACCATTACACCAATCCTCTATATGTACAATTAAACCCTTTAGATTTAATCATAAAAAAAGCAAGATCATCGTCTTGCTTTTTTCAATGGTGGGGGCGAAGAGACTCGAACTCTTACACCTTGCGGCGCTGGAACCTAAATCCAGTGCGTCTACCAATTTCGCCACGCCCCCATCTGGGACATTTATTTAAAATAAATGTGGCAGAGGATCAAGGATTCGAACCTTGACGAACGGTTTTGGAGACCGTCATGCTACCATTACACCAATCCTCTTCCAAGATTTAAATGACTTAACATTCAAATCAACTTTAAGTGTTAACTTAAAGTGGTGGGGGCGAAGAGACTCGAACTCTTACACCTTGCGGCGCTGGAACCTAAATCCAGTGCGTCTACCAATTTCGCCACGCCCCCGATGGCTGTGTATATTAGCGATAAGATCTAACAGTGACAAGTGTTTTTTTTCTAAAAAAAACTGACCGTGTAAATTGTATACAGATACTAGATCAATGATTTTTATAAGTTTGAATGTGCTTTTAAACAATTTATCGCTTCAAATGCATTTGAAAACCGATTTTTCTGTTGTTTTTGCAACAACCCTGCCAGTAAAGGGTAAAAAATTTGAACTGAATCAGGCAACTGAATGTCTAAATTTTGGCAATGCAATACAGCCCAACCATGATAACTACTTGCTTGTAAACGACTTTGTATTAACCATTCATACAACACAATTCCAAAAGCATATAAATCGCTTTGTATACTCTTACTTGCTCCATGAAACAGTTCAGGTGCCATATATCTTGGCGTAGCATCAATGATTGAATCTGGACTTGATATAAGCCGTGTTTTTTCAAAATCAATTAAATAGAGCTGCTGCTCAAAATGTCTAAAGTGTTCCCTTTTTATGTCTCCATGAATCCATCCCAGCTCATGAAGCGCTGCTAAAGCCATAAGCGCGCTATAGACTGTCTCATAAATATCTTTGAAGTTTTGCTTTTGGGAGGAGCAATCAAACCAGCCATCTGTATCTGGCAAAATTAATACTTTCCCTTCAATTTGTTGTAATTGGGAAACAGTGTCGGCATCAACTATTTTAAATGGTAAAAGCCAATTTGCGTTTTTATGCTGAATATCTTCATAAAATTGCAATTCATGCAAAAAATCTTGCTCACTTTGAGCATATACATGCGGCACTTGATATTTTAGCCAGTAGTGATGGGCATCTATAGTACATGTCCATAGATGCCGTCCTAAATCTGCACTTTTAGGTTTTGTCACACATTTTAGATTTTCTATATGAGAAGCAAAATCATGCTTCAGCATAATAAGACTCTGGTTGTTGTCTCTTTTCTTCAAAACGTAGAACTTCTAAACAATGCTGAATAGTTTTACCAATACGTGCATGAGTTTCTATAGAAGAAATTTTCGGCCAAGTCGCGCGCTCACCTTCTCGCTGTAAACGTTTAAACAAATGCGGACGAGGGTTTTGCAATGTATAGGCATAATGTTTTAAGCCATATTTAGCAATAATATTGACATCACCATAATATCTCTGCCCTATTACTCCATATCCGTGGTCGAGCAATCTTCTTACTGGAGAAATAGCACCGAGTCTTTGACGGGTAAAATCCATTATTCCCATAGACAGTACTTTACCTTGGCGTCTCAAAATTCGCTCAGGCCAACTTAAAACATCCTTACGGAAACGGTGTGCATCATCTTGCATAAATGGCACAACATGCGGATTCACTTGACTGGCAATGGTATAGTTTAAATTATAAAGCCTTGCCATTCTTTCTTGTGGGAAGTCACTGCGGACACTGCCATCTACCCATTTAGTGTTTGCCATATACGGCGTATGTTCACCATCATAACGCTTACTGGTTAAACGTACAGGCGGAAATAAAACTGGCACAGCACAAGAAGCCAATACAGCACTCCAAACTAAAACGTTGGGTGTCATAATTGCATTCATAATTCGTGGGTTTTCTGTTGCATCGTATGGCGCAACTGCGACATTAATATTTAACCCCGATTTTTTAAATGCCTCTTCAAAAGTAAGATCACCCAAGTTTTCGATAAGAAATTTTTTCAAGTAGTGGACATCCGCAATGCCGCCATTCCCTTTTATAAGTTCGCGAAGCTTTCTAAAATGAAACGCATCACTAAAAAATTGCTCGCCATTTAATAAGTTTTGAACGTCATCACTGGCAGAAGTTCCTAGCATGCCTGTCATAATTGCCCCTGCACTGGAGCCAGACAACACTTTCGGCATTAAGTCTTGCTCAATTAAAGCCTTACATACACCAGTATGGAAAAGACCTAAAGTTGCACCACCCGAAAACATAAGTGCGGGTTGTCCATATGCTTTTTCACAGTTTTCAAAAAACTCGATTTTTTCTTTTCTTTGAAAGGTAATACATTCACTAGAAGCAATGTAAGCCAAGCTTTGGCTGACTTCTTCAATATAATCTTCAATTAATTTTTTTGTACCTACATGCGTTGCAGCAAATAGCATAGGGTGACCAATATTTGCAATATCGTAGGTTAGCCCTTCTTTTAAAAGATAAATCAAATCTAAAGTACGATGTTGCTGACGATATCTTTTCAGTAAAGTGTAACGATAAGAAATGAGCTCAGCGTCAAAATAAGGTGAACTATTATCGAACTTCCACTCTTGTGCACCTGTTTCTTCATCCAGTTTTAATGCAAAAGACTTCCACTCTTCATAAGATTCAGCCATGTCTAACTGACGTTGTAATTTTTTGATACGGTAAGCCTGATGCGGATTCATATCACTTCGTATTTTTTCAAACATATTTCGTCCTCATCTTCACAGATGATTTTACTGAATAGACATGACAACACTATGCGCGGTCTGAACATTTCAATCAATTGCAAAACCGATAAACTGTATAGGCAATAACTTTTTTGTCGGCTTGCAAATTTAGGTGTTAGTATCCTAGTAAATTACTGTTTAACATGATTGATTAACCATGGCTACCATTGATTTACCCGACAATTTAGTTCAAACATTATCTCTTGTATTAAATCAGTTACAGCAGGTCTTACCTGAACCGAAACAAGAAACCGATTTTACCGCGCCTGCTTTTAGATGGGAAAACCAGCAACTTAAAGCCATTTATACACCTAAGAATATTTATCTTGATGACTTAAAAGGCATCGAACGTCAAAAAGAAAAAATCATTCAAAATACTTTGCAATTTCTAAATGGCCTACCCGCAAATGATGTCCTTTTAACAGGTTCACGTGGTACAGGCAAATCCTCTATAGTGCGTGCTTTACTCACGGAATATGCACATCAAGGATTACGTTTAATTGAAATTGAGCGTGATGATTTGGCAGACCTACCTAAAATTCAAAAAATCATCCAAAACCGACCTGAAAAGTATATCGTCTATTGTGATGACTTAGCTTTTAATGCTGAAGATGAAAATTATCGTAGTCTAAAAAGTGTATTAGATGGTTCATTACAATCGGGTTCAACAAATTTTATTATTTACGCAACCAGTAACCGCCGTCACTTATTACCCGAGTTTATGCATGAAAATACGCCTGTAACTAAGGTTGATGTACCCCAATATACCGAACTACACCCTCAAGAAGCGATTGAAGAAAAGATCTCTCTATCAGACCGTTTTGGCTTATGGTTATCTTTTTATCCAATGGATCAAAACTTATATTTAGAAATCGTAGAACATTATCTTGATAAAGCAAACATGCCTTTTAACGATGAAGTTCGAGCTGAAAGTTTACGTTGGTGTCAAATGCGTGGTCAGCGCTCTGGCCGTGCGGCTTATCAGTTTTCTAAGCATTGGATTGGTTTAAATGCCTTAAAAGAGTTGTCTAACAGTTAAATAAAATGTCCCACAAAGCCTTAGCTTTGGCCTATAAACCGCTTAGCTTTGGCAGTTGTTTTTCATAACCTAACTATAGATCATCCTCTTTAGGTTTATATATGAAAAAACAATTGCCAAAAATTTCTACCGCAAGCAAAACTATTGCTAAAAGTTTATTACTTGCACAAGGTTTTTTAGACCAAGCAAAAAAATATTCAACACTTCCTTTTACTCAATCTCATATCATTCGCCCACGCGTTGAAGAAAAATACTATAGCTGGACACACTACGGCATCTTTTTTCCACTTTTGCCAGAACCGCATCGCTATTTAAATATTATGATTTTAATCGGTACGCCTGGTGCACTTGCTTTTGATCATGATGATATTATTGTTGGAAATCCCAGAAAAACAGCTACTTTCTTTTCAAGTACAGCCGCCCTTGAACAAGCATTATTGAAAGCCTATATCATTCAAGAAGATACAAAAATTAATAAAGATGGAAATTTGATAGAGCTTGGTCAAGAAATTTCAATTCAAGGAAAATTCCCTCAAATTCATATTAATGGACATTATGAAAGTCTAGATTTCGACTTTGATATTGATGTGACCTCACATGTTTCATGGTTTATAAAAACACCTGTTTATGATCATTTGAGTTTATTAGCCAAGTTTAAAGGTTTTTTAAACTATCAAGATAAATACATTGAAAGCGAAGGACTTTGCACCTACGAATATGCTCGAGCAGTTGGTCCCCATTCTTTCACAAATAAACTTATTCCTGAAAACCATAAATTACCGCTGGATTTTTTTACTTATCAAATCATTAATTTGAATGAAAATACTCAACTTCTTCTAACAAAAGCAGATATTGCGGGGCAAACGGTAACCTATACATTACATATTAGGCATATTGACCGACCCGCTGAAATTTATACAGATGTCAGCTTTGACATTATTTCACATCAAATTGATGACTTCATTTCTCCAATGGGCAAAAAAATGCGACTTCCCAAATACTTTTCTTGGATTGCTAGAAATGAGGAAAAACAAATTATCTTAAATATTCAGGCAGAAATTGACTGCCCATTCCGCTATGGTCATGGGCAAGGTTATGCAAGTAGTTATATATTTACGGGTCATTATTTTGGCAATGAAGTGCAAGGCCGTGGTTATATCGAATATATAGATATTGAAAACCAACAAGCCTTTGCAGATGAATAATTTTACTCAGGAATAGACAATTCCGTCATTGGCCAACGTGGTGTAGTCGTGACAGCCAAGCCATCATGCTGGCCTGCTTTCAAGCGCTGGTAACCTGCAAAAGCAATCATTGCACCATTATCAGTACATAAAGCAGGCTCTGCATAGTAAACCTGCGCTTTAATTTTCGCCAAAGAAGTTTCTAATTGTTCGCGTAATCGTAAATTTGCACTCACTCCACCTGCAATTACTAAACGCTTGAGTCCTGTCTGCTTTAAAGCTTTTACTGATTTTTTTACTAAGGTGTCTACAATAGCTTCTTGAAATGATGCAGCAATGTCAGCATCACGATTTTCACCATTCAATTTTTTCAATTGAACAGAAACAGCAGTTTTTAAGCCACTAAAAGAAAAGTCTAAGCCCTGATGAAGCATTGGTCGTGGGAATTCAAATGCTAACGGGTCACCAGATAATGCCAATTTTGCGATATTTGGCCCCCCCGGATACGGCAAGCTCATCATTTTCGCAACTTTATCGAAAGCTTCACCTGCAGCATCATCAATAGATTCACCTAAGAGTTCATATTGACCAATTGCATGAGCAGCCATCAATTGTGTATGACCACCTGAAACAAGCAATGCGACAAATGGAAATTCGGGTGGCTGACTTGAAAGTAATGGAGCCAACATATGCCCTTCCATATGATGAACACCAATGGCAGGCTTATTTAAAGAAAAAGCTAACGTTCTTCCAAACAATGCGCCCGTCATTAATGCTCCCATTAAACCTGGACCACGTGTGTAGGCAACTGCATCAATCTCTTGTTTTGTTATACCGCTTTGTTCAAGCAATTGATTTATTAAAGGAATGAGTTTACGAACATGGTCACGAGAAGCTAACTCTGGAACTACACCACCATATTCGGCATGAAGTTTTATCTGGCTATAAAGAACCTGTCCCCGTAAGCCGAGTTCGCTATCATAAAGTGCCAACCCTGTTTCATCACAAGAAGTTTCCAAGCCTAAAACAATCATCAAAACTGCCTTTTATATGAGTCAAAATATTGCAATCGCTATTATAGACTTGTGATATGAGTTGTAAATGAGTAAAATACTGACCTTCACTTGTGATCTGGCGCAATGGTGTGCCTGATCTTATCCATAATCTAGAGGATTTTACATGCCACAAGTTAAGTTGAAAGAAGGCGAACCAGTTGACGTAGCTATCCGTCGTTTCAAACGTTCATGCGAAAAAGCTGGTGTTTTAGCTGACGTTCGTAAGCGCGAATTCTACGAAAAACCAACTCAAGAACGTAAGCGCAAAAAAGCTGCTGCAGTTAAACGCTACCAAAAGAAATTGGCGCGTGAATCTGTACGTACTACTCGCCTTTACTAATTAATTTGTGATTGACTGCTGATATTATGACTACTTTAAAAGACCAAATTACTGATGCATTAAAAACTTCTATGCGTGCCAAAGATATGGCAACAGTGACGGTTTTGCGTAGTCTACAAGCAGCAATTAAGCAAATCGAAGTTGATGAGCGCATAGAGCTTGGCGACGCTCAGGTTCTTGCGGTCATTGAAAAGCAAATTAAACAACGTAAAGAATCGATCAAAGCCTTTGAAGGTGCTGGTCGTGATGATTTAGCTAGTAAAGAACAAGCCGAAGCTGAGATTATTTCCCAGTTTCTACCAGAAGCTATGACTGAGGAAGAGCTTGATTCTATCATTGAGCAAACGATTGCTGCTCAAGAAGCAACTAGCATGAAAGATATGGGTAAGGTGATGAATTCTCTACGTCCGATCATAGCCGGGCGTGCCGATCCTGCTCAAGTTTCAGCAAAAATTAAAGCTAAATTAGCTTAATTTCCCCTCTTCTTTTTGTATTTTCTTATATTAGACTTTATCTTAAGTTTAAATAGATTTGCGCGTACGCAAATCAAGAGATCAAAATATAAAGCTTAAATTTTCATTTGTTGCTCATCTTGCATTTGTTTTAATCGGCTATCTATTTTAGCAGACATTGCATGATTATCTTTTGCAAGTCGTTGTGCATGTAACATTGATTTAATCGCATTTTCTTCATTACCAGACCAATACTGTGCTTCCGCACGGTATCGCAATACATTCACCGCTCTTAATGGTGAAGCTTTATCTAAATTAGCGGCTTGTTGTAATAGTTGCCAGCCTTGAATATCTCGGGCATTTTTATTAATAAAGCGTTGAACAAGTGTCTGTACTTGGGCATATTTCCCCTGACGCAACAACACTTCAGCCAACTTATAGCTAAAAGCCTTATTTTCAGGCATGGTCATTTGCAATGGAGCAATCGAATTATAGGCCTGATCAAGCTTATTTTGGCCCAAATAAATATCTGTTTGAATAAGAGCAACTAACGGTTTACCACTAGATTTCACTTGGTCTAATGTTGTTTGAGCTTGTGTGTAATCTCCTTGTTTAAGATAAAACACAGACAAAGCTAACAACCCTGCCAAATTTTTTTGCGAAGCTAAACTCTGCAACTGATTTTCTGTAGCTTCTCCAGCAACTACCATGGTGTACCATTTTAAAATTTCAAAATCGACATCATATATTTGACTTTTAACCTTAGGCATTTGGTTTGCTCTTAAACGTGCTTCACTCATACGTTCAGTCGTTAAAGGGTGCGTAAGCCAAAAATCTGGAAGAAAGCTTACATGGCTAGTCGCCCTATGCATTGTCTCAAAATAATCAGCCATACTTTGCGGGTTATAACCAGCGGCATACATATACTGCATACCAATGCGATCTGCTTCACGCTCTTGATTACGGCTATATGTAAGTTGTTTATCAAGTAGTGCAGCTTGTGTCCCCAACATAACAGCAGCACCAGCATCTCCACCCGCTTGAGCAGCCAAAGCAACACCCGCCAATAAACCAGCTAAACTTAGAAGAGCCTGCCCTTTAAAGGCCTCTTCTGAACGACTAAAGTGCCTTTGAGAAACGTGAGCAATTTCGTGTGCCATGACTCCAGCAACCTCATCAATATTACGGGCAGACGAAATGAGACCTGTATTTAATGCAAATAGCCCACCTGGAACAGCAAATGCATTAATTTGAGAGTCTTTAATCACAACCAGACCAATAGGTTGTCCGAGCTGCGTTTCACTTAAAATATTTGAAAAGACCTGAAAAAATTGATTTTCCAGCCATACATCCTGTATGACTGGCATTTGCTTATGAACTTCGCGGAAAACTTTCTCACCAATAAATTTTTCTTTTTGCTGGTCAAGCAACCCCACTCCACTTCCAATGTTCGGAATTTCTACTTGGCCAGAAGCTGGTTTGGGATCAAAAGGATCAGCATAAGAGGCATTTGTTATAAAAGCCAAACTTAAGATAACTGGCAAAAATTTCAAAAGTTCTTCTCTATTAAAAAATTAAACAAACAAAAAAGCCCATTCATATAATGCTTGAATTATCTTGCATCATATCAACAGGCTTTCACTATAACATTGAAAATAGACTATATTTGCAATGAAGTGTTATTCAAGATTTATACGAATTTAGGATTCACCAAATACCTCGGTGTTTTATCCTCCAATGCATCCACTAAGTTTTTATAAGCTAAATTTGCCATTTTTTTGCGTGTTTCCACTGTAGCAGAACCCACATGAGGCAAGGTAACAACATTTGGTAATTTAAAAAGTTTAGAATCTTGTAGAGGCTCTTGTTCATATACATCTAAACCAGCCGCAAATATTACCTCATTTTGCAAAGCTTCAATAAGCGCCTGTTCATCGACCACTGAACCACGAGCAATATTGACAAAAATAGCGTGCTTTTGCATAAGTTCAAATTGAGCTTTACCTATTAAAGCTTTAGATTCAGTATTTAAATCAACTGCTGTCACTACAAAATCAGATTGCTGAAGCAACTCATCCAAACCTAAATATTGAGCATTCAATGGCTCGGCCAATTCAGGCTTTTCTCGTCGATTATGGTAAACAATATTCATGTTAAAACCATAAAATCCACGACGCGCAATTGCAGCACCAATATTACCGAGCCCAATAATTCCTAGTGTCTTCCCAAAAACATCTAGCCCAAACTGCTGCGGCCCAACTGTTCTTTTCCATTCACCTTGTTTAGTCCAATGGTCTAGAAATGGTACTTTTCTAGCTGCACTCAGCAATAGAGTAAAGGCAAGATCTGCCGTAGTTTCAGTCAAAACATGTGGTGTATTTGATAACCAAATTTTCTTTTTGTTCAAATAAGCAACATCATAATTATCATAACCAACAGTCACAGATGAAATAATTTTTAGTTTTTGTGCTGGAGCAAGGTTACTTTCATTGAGCAAGCGCCCTGCGCCAATCATTCCATCAGCATCTACAACTTCTTGTCGTATCTGTTCATTAATATCACCCAGTTTAGGGTTTAATACGACAACATGATAATCCTGCTGCAACCGTGACAAAATTTCTTCATCAATTTGGCTAAAAACTACAACCTTTTTCATGTATATCCCTGCTACTCATTGTTATCTTGCATAAGTTGCCACAGCCTTTTCTTAAGGAGAGGCTTATCTAACATTTCTTTTAAACTAGCTAAATGAATAATATTTACATGTTGAATATAGGCACACTTACCTAAACACAAAATCTTTTTCTCTGCCGCTACAGCATCTAAAAAACCTTGGATATATGACCCCACGCCGCGTTGATCTTGATAAGCTGCTAACGGAAAAGGCCATCTTAATTCAGCATAATGACCCACTTTGGCCTTTTGTATATTCATCCAAAGTTGCTTTTCTTCTTTTTCCAATGCAGTTACATCAACAAAGATCACACACTTTTCAAAACAATAAGCTTGCAATTCAAATGGAGCAATTGTCTCTCGCTCAACAACTATAGGTTTTTCTACAACCACCTCAGACTGTGGAACCTCCACAACTGCTATTGGAAGCCCCTCCACAACTTTAGGAACTTCAGGCAGCTGAGGCTTAGATGACTTTTGTTCAAAAGAAGGAACATCTATAGCAGGTACACCAATTGAAATATGAGGTTCAACAACCTGATCTCGCCATACAGTGGGGGCATTATTTTTTTGGCACACTTGTGTTTTAGGAATCCACACATCAATTCCTAAAGTTGCCAGTATATTTCTTTGCTGCCCAATCATGTTTCAATCAGTACCTCTAATCTACACACATTCTAACGGGCTTCTGATTTTTTTTCAGCGTTTTCTTTTAATGATCTCTTTTGTAAACAACGTATGTTTCTTAAATAATCATAACGCTATTTTTCTTCTGCATTTGTTCTACAATTTCGTCAGACTCAAAACCAAATCGCCAATAGAGTAGCTCAAGTACATCAAGTTCATCTTGAGTAATAATTCGGTCACTCCACAAGCACATTTCAGCAATTGCTAAAATACTTAAACGATCACGAAGTAACAACCCAGCAATGTCATTTAAAATTTCAGCCAAGTCCAAAGGCTCATCCGAAATTTCATCATAAATATGCATTTCATCAGGGTTAAGTAAAGAACGTAAAATCCGTTCACGAACTTCCAACTGATTTGGACTATTAATTTGCTGCACATGCAACAAGGCATCAATTAAGCGAACAATCTGGGGTTTCACCTCTTCAAATGCTGTTGGCAAATGAAGTGGCATCAAGTTCAATTCATGTTTAACTCGTTCGAGTAAAAGTGCATCAAGCAGACCTATTTCACCATCTTCCTGAATAATAAGGGCCAGCTTGGTCAAAAATTGACGAGAAATACTTGCAGGCATGTGACCAATATTTTTACATGCATCGTGAAATATCTGAATATGAATACGCCCATCAAGGTTAAGTAAAGCATCAACAATCGAATGACTTACTGGAGCTTCTTGAGGAATAAACTCTCGATATTGACGAATCATTAAAATTGCAACCATCACCTCACGCGAACCAGTAGCCGTTTGTAATGCCCTCTGAATTAACTCAGGGCGCTTTTTATTACGACGGACATCATTACTTAAAGGCTTAATCGCATCATTCAATGCAAAACTAATTGGAGATAATCGCAATAAAGGCAAAGGTTGTGGAGATGACCACGGAATATAAATTTCGGTCTCAGATTCTTCTAAAGAACGGAACAGACTAAATAGAGGTCGATTCCGAAGTTTCTTTAAATTTTCTAACTGTAAATCTTGCAACAATGTTGGGTTAAGCTCATAAATACGCTCACGAATACTCGGATGAATATTCATCCAACTTTGAGGGCTCAGTGAGTTTGCAAAACACATATGTGCGATTGATTCAGAATATGCACTATGAATTTGTGACCCTGAATGGTGAACATAAATACGCAATAATGTTTGGGTATTCGTACTATTTTTTAATAACCGCATAGTTTTTTGATCATTACGAAATGTACGACCACTTAACGTTAAATATTTAATAAAACGAGTGATCAACACACCCAAGCTTCCGGCCAACCAGATTACGCCACCAACAGCTACAAAGACTGTTTCAAATTTATGCTTATAGCCTGGGCTATAACGCTTAAAGCCTTGCTTTGCAAGCTTACTGCCCCATTGGCTAAAAGTAGTCAAACCACTATATAAAATTTTTAATTTAGTATTTTCTACAGCTTCACCCGATAAAATTTGATTAAACTCATGGCCGAGTAAACCGTATAGTTCTAATTCATCTAGGTTCTGTAGAGCACCCCAAGTCAAAATAATGACAATATCGTCTGAGTGAAAGCCTGCTGTTAATGCATTCACCCCGACCTCGTCAGGCAAAACATATAATGTGGGAACGTTAAGAGAAAATATTTGTGCTAAATGTTCTGTAATTTTTAATGCAGTATGTTCTTCAGGTGTACTCTCACCTTTCACTAAGCGACGTGTTTTAAGTTGTTTCGCAAGTGAATGACCTCCTTTACGCAAAATATAGAGCTCAGTCACCACTGACCAAACCATAATAAAAAGTAAAAGAGCAATAAAATATGGGCTTAAAGCATGCCACCAAATCGGCTGGCTATAATCAAAAAAATGAACCAATAAACCTAAAATTAGATTTAAAATAAAAATAGTTAAGAGCACAGCAACCAAACACATAGTGATGGACCATGCCATATTCTTATTTTCGATTAAATAGTGGCTTACTTCTTTCAATGTAAATAATCCCAATTACATTGTTAGGTTTCATCATAAAAGAAAAAAGCGGGAAACACCCGCTTTTTTCGGCTATTTCTATTCTTCTTTAATACCTGTCAAATCTACTGAAGCAGCATCAATATTGACATCAATATATCCATCTTTTCCCTTTTTCGCAGAGTCATTACGCTTCTGCTCCAAATTGTTTAGATATTGCGCATCAATGCCGCCAGTCACATAGATACCATCAAAAACAGAGCAATCAAACTCAGTCAATGTAGGCACTTTACTGGTACGCACAGCATTCTTCAAGTCTTCTAGATCTTGGAAAACCAAACGATCAGCACCAATAATTTCCTGAATTTCCTCTACGCTGCGTTCTGATGCAATAAGCTCAGTTTTAGCAGGCATATCGATACCATATACGTTTGGATACATTACTTTCGGTGCTGCTGAAGCAAAGTATACTTTTTTCGCACCTGAGTCACGTGCCATTTGAATGATCTCATTACACGTGGTACCACGTACAATAGAGTCATCAACCAAAAGAACGTTTTTGCCTTTAAACTCTAACTCAACAGGGTTTAATTTTTGACGTACAGATTTTTTACGCTGTTGTTGACCAGGCATAATGAAGGTACGACCGATATAACGGTTTTTCATAAAGCCTTCGCGGAACTTCACACCAAGAATATTTGCAAGTTCTAATGCAGAAGTACGGCTTGTATCTGGAATTGGGATAACCACATCAATATCAAGGTCTTCACCCCAGTCACGCAAAATCTTATGCGCTAATTTTTCACCCATTTTTAAACGGGCTTTATAAACTGAAATACCATCAATAATTGCATCTGGACGAGCAAAATAAACATATTCAAAAATACATGGACGGTATTTTGCTTCTGCCGCACATTGTTTAGTGAATAATTGACCTTCAGAATCAATGAAAATTGCTTCACCTGGTGCAATATCACGCTCGATTTTAAAACCAAGTGCAGTAATCGCTACGGACTCTGATGCAATGATATATTCCATCTCACCTTGTTCAGTCTCACGCGAACCATAAATAAGTGGGCGAATACCATTTGGATCACGAAAACCAACCAAACCATGACCAGTAATCATAGCCACTACGCCATAAGCACCTTGGCAGCGCTCATGAACACGAGAAACCGTATGGAAAATATCTTCCGCTGTCGGGTTTAGTGTTCCTTTCTTTTGCAACTCATGAGCAAAAACGTTTAAAAGAACTTCTGAGTCAGAGTCGGTGTTCATATGACGTAAATCTGTTTTAAACAGGTCATCATGAATTTCTTCTGCATTGGTCAAGTTACCATTATGTGCAAGTGTAATCCCATAAGGTGAGTTCACATAAAATGGTTGAGCTTCGGCACTGCTAGCTGAACCCGCAGTTGGGTAGCGCACATGACCAATACCGTAATTACCAAGTAACGCTCTCATATGACGAGTATGAAAGACATCACGCACCATACCGTTATCCTTACGAAGGAAAAGACGGCCTTCATGGCAGGTTACTATTCCAGCTGCATCTTGCCCACGATGCTGCAACATCGTTAATGCATCAAACAACATTTGGTTCACTGGCGATTTACCGGCTATACCAACAACTCCACACATAGCAACCTCGCAGACAAGCTAGGAATTAATAAAAAGGATTCTTTGTTGAATGATCGGATCGGGTTTCTGATTCTCCCGATTCGTCCATTACTTTTGAAGGGGTGCTTGATGCAGCACTACCTCCAGATGTTATCTGATGATATGCCTCACTTGCTGCATCTTTAGACAACTCAGTCGCTAAAGGTGCATAAGGCAGTAAAAACTGTATAAGTATGGATTGTTTCCAGTTTGCTGAACTTTCAACCCAAGGTCCTACGCCTTGCATGGTAACAAGAACAACCAGCAAACCTTTCAACGAACCAAAAGCACCACCTGCTAAACGATTTAATGGCCCCAATTTTAAACTTTTCAAGAGGCTATTTAAAAATGCAGTGACGATCCAAGTTAAAACAATAATAATGAGTGCAATAAACGCGAAAGCCGCAATCTTTTGAACCACCGGATCTTGGCTTAAACCCGACATTGATGGAGCTAGAAGAACAGCATATTTTGCACCCATAATTAATGCAAAAATCCATCCTACCAAGTTCGCAAAGGCTTTTATAAATCCTTGTCGCAAACCGTTTAGCCCCCCAATGAGCAAAAGTATGAGAATAATGATATCAATAGTGTTCATGTTCACTTAAGTCATAGCTTCAACACATTGCTTCACAAGCGTTGGTCCCGTATAAATTAGACCGCTATAAATTTGTACAAGTGTTGCCCCAGCTTGTTGTTTCACTGCAGCTTGCTCACCAGACAAAATACCACCCACGCCAATCAAAGGAATTTGTCCTTTTAGTGATTGAGCAAACAAACGCAAACACTCTGTACTTTTTTCAAATACCGGAGCACCAGATAGACCACCAGTCTCATTACCATAAGGAAGATTTTCAACACCTTCCCTCGATAATGTCGTGTTAGTCACAATCAGACCATCAATTTTAAAATCAAGTAATTGTGCAGAGATAAATTCAACATCTTCAGCCGTGAGGTCAGGAGCGACTTTCAAAACCAAAGGAACATAATGATTATATTGCTCAGCCAACTCAAGTTGACGTGCTTTTAAGGTTTGCAATAATTCAGTTAACGCATCACCGCTTTGTAAACTACGCAAGTTTTTAGTATTTGGAGATGAAATATTAACTGTAATATATGACGCGTAGTTATAAACTTTCTCAAGGCAAATGAGATAATCATCTACTGCTTTTTCTACAGGTGTATCAGCATTTTTACCGATATTAATTCCTAAAATGCCTCGGAATTTTGATGCTTTAACATTTTCAATCAGCTTATCGACACCATCATTATTAAAACCCATACGGTTAATAATGGCTTTAGCTTCTGGAATACGAAATAAACGCGGTTTTGGATTGCCCGCCTGTGGACGAGGAGTAATTGTGCCAATTTCAATAAAACCAAAACCCAATCCGGCTAAGGCATCAATATGAGCACCATTCTTATCTAAGCCTGCTGCCAAACCCACTGGGTTAGGAAATTCGATTCCCATACATCGAGTTGGCTTTGCTTCTACGGCCTGACGCAGCATGCCTAGCTTATGTGCTTTATCAAGCATGGATAATGTTAATTCATGGGCACGCTCTGGTGCTAAACTAAACAACATCGGGCGAGCAAGTGAATATAACATACCAATCACAGTCTACTGATTTTAGGTACGCATATTATAGGCACAGGCAGCACAAAACACCATGCTTGACATAAGCATATTTTGATATGTTATTGAACTGTCGCTGTTAATTTAATCTGACCTTCACTTGAAACCATTTCCATCTTTTGAATACTAAGGCCCATTTGTGCAAGTTGTGTTAAAAAGTTAGCTAAAATTGCATAATTTTGATGTGTTACAACAATTTGTAACTGCTCTCCATTTTGCTGAGAAGACACAGTTAAACCTTGCTGTTGAGCTATCCGTTGTATTTTTCCAGGCTTATCAAGTCCAAGCTCATTTGCGGGCTTCATTGTGACGGCATTACTCTGCATCCATACCATCAAATCTTTTAAATCATTTAACCGTTTCTGCTGTTGTTCTGCCAGGGAATGCATTTTCCAAAGCGAAGAACCAACAATAGCCACTACCACAAAAATTGTAGTAAAAACGACCATAACACGTTCACGGACAGTTAATCGTTCTAAGTATTGAACAACTTGTTCAATCCACTGATCAAAACGACTCTGCAATTGAGCTAACATCTTCATTATTGTATTTTCACCACCCCAATTGCCCCACCGCCATTCGCTTGGACGTTACCTAATTCAGCTTTAAATCCTTGCTGATTGAGTTGTTGTGTTAAAGCTTGCAAATCATCTGCCGATTTAGCTTTTAATACCATTGTTAAAGTTGAAGCATCATAATTTAACTGCTGAGCTAAAATCTGTTTTTGCATTAAAATAGGCCCAACACGGCTTAATAAAGAAAGTGTTTGAGTATCACCTTGCTGACTCATTCTTAAATGGCTTTCAAATTGACTTTTTATATTTTGTTCATTCACTCGGCTGGAAGGTCCAAACCAATACTTATATTGCTCAACAGCCTGATCTGCCGTTTGATTCGCCACCTTTTTTAATTTGATCCAGCGCAATAAATCATAGCTAAACTGCACTACAAGAATTGCTAAAATGACGGCAGCACAAGCTTTCCAGTAGCCTGAAAAAGTGCGTTCTTGGCCTTTTGATTTTGGTAAAACATTAAATGGATGTTGCTTCGGTTTATCGAGAGGCTGAAATTGATAAACAAACTCAGAACGTTGCTCCATACTTGAAGCTGCATCTAAACTTTCCAGTTGCTCTGCTGTTAAACCACTATATTGATAATGTGTTTCGGCTGTCTGAAATTCTAAAAAAAGCCCTAAATCATCGAGTGAATTACCTAACCACTTATTTTCACGCACTAAAAGTTGGCGATCAATATTACACAGAATAACTTCCTGAGTTTGTGGTTCAGGTAATATTAGAAAATCTGGTAGCAAAGCAACAAGTTTAGTCGGTAATAAAACTAAAGAATGTTGCCATGTCTCGACCATCCCTTGAGCAACACCCAAGACAATTAACTGATCTACATGAAAATGATGAACTACTTTCATGTGATCAATAGGCAAAGTCACAAACTCTTCAAGTAGATATTTAACCCCATCAGCCCCTAACTGTTTGTAATGGGATTTCGCCATAGTTTGCTGAAGCATTTGAGCATGACGACTTGGGAAAAAGACAACAGCCTCTTTTCCTTGGTGTATTTGCAAGTCTTGTATTAATTGATCGAGACTTGCAGCCTGCAACCAGTTCTCTCCGTTAGACCAATGCCAAACTCCATTGGTTTCAGGCATCCTTATATACAGCATGTCGGCTAAATAACCTTTTTAATTATATTGTGGGTATAAAACTATTTTTTTGTGTTGATAAACCATTTGCAATAACAGCTTGATCATAAATTCTAGCTTCGGCAAGTGCAAATGGATTGAAATTTTCATGAGTAAGTAACTCTGCAATATGACCTACAACATTCATATGACAAACCACCACAATCGACTCATAAGGAATTTGCGACAACCACTCAACCGCTTCTTTTGCATCATCATCTGGCTTAATTTTATCGCACAACAGTACAGGCACATCTTTAAAATAGGTTTGGATATGCGCCAATGTTTCCTGAGCACGCAACAACGGACTCACAACAAAAATATCAGGTTTTACAATATCTTTTAAAAATGTTGCTGTTTGCTCAGCCTGTGCATGTCCACGCGCAGTAAGTGGACGTTTAATATCATTACCATTTACTGGTGGTGCCGCTTCCCCATGACGAACTAATGTCAGTTGCATAAAATTTCCTTGTTAATAATTCCTGCATTATAACCACAATTTATGACATTTATTCGTCAGACTTCGTGATGCGGCAGAACAAACTCAACATCACTACGATGCCCATTTTTCATAAGTGAAAGCGCAATATTTAATGGTGGAGCACCTTCAAAGATTACTTCATATAGTGCATTGGTAATTGGCATATATACATCTAATTCTTGCGCTTTACCACGCACCTGAACAATTGTATTAATACCTTCAGCAGTTTGACCCAATTCTTTACTTGCTTGATCAAGTGTCTTACCAGAGCCTAATGCATAACCTATTTGATAATTACGGCTTAATGGACTATTACAGGTTGCAAATAAATCACCAACGCCAGATAAACCTAAGAACGTTAATGGGTTTGCACCTTGTTTGACTGCAAAACGACTCATTTCAGCCAAAGCACGCGTTAAAATCATACTTTTAGTGTTTTCGCCAATTTTGTAGGCAGCACCAATTCCCATTGCAACGGCATAAATATTCTTAAGCGCCCCACCCAGTTCAACACCATGCACATCATCACTACCAAAAACTCGAAATAAAGCACTATGAAGAGCATGCTGTACAGCATAACGAACGAGTTCAGAATCACTGGCAATAACAGTACCAGATGGCATACCTGCCATAATCTCTTTAGCGAGATTTGGGCCAGATAACACCCCATATGGAACTTCTGGTAGTTCTTCACGAATAATATCGCTCATAAAACTAAAAGTTTTAGCCTCGACACCCTTCGTTAAAGAAACAACCGCCTGTGCAGTAATAAAAGGAGCTATTTGCTTTAATACATCACGAAATGAGTGACTTGGAATGGCCACCAAAATAATATCTCGATCACACACTGTTTGTTCTAGGTCACACACAGCACGTAATGATGACTCCAAAACAAAGTCTGGCAAATAGCGTTTATTAATATGGGTTTTATTGATTTCTTCTGCTGTATCAGCATCACGAATCCAGATCATAGTGTCACAGCCATTACGAGCAGCTAAATTAGCCATGGCTGTACCAAAGCTACCACCGCCTAAAACAGTAATGCGTAAAGCCGTTTTTTTATCGACCGCAACAGGTTCCACTAAATCTGTAAACTTAAATTCAGACATGCTTTATTATCCTATTTCTTACTATTACAGACATTAAGCCTGCCAAATTTTTACGAATTCTTTACTTTCAATATTTGCACGCGGTGCAATTGCCTTAGTTGCTGTGCCGACGTAAATAATACCTGAAATTAAATCATGTGGTTGCAAACCTAAGTGCTGTTTTAACCAATTCGATTCAACAACAGCACCACTACGCCACATGGTTGAAAACCCTTGAACTTGCAAAGATAATAAAAGATTTTGTACTGCTGCACCTGTACTTAAGATTTGTTCAAAATGTGGTACTTTGGGATGATCTTGTAATTGTGTAAGTGCCAAAATGAGTAAAGGAGCACGAAAAGGATGGTGTTTAACACGTTCAAGTTGAGCAGGATCAGTTTCACCCAAATCAGCCAATGCTTTCGCTAAAACATCACCAAAAGCAGCGCGTTGTTCACCTGAAATAACTACAAATCGTGTCGGCTTAAGTCTATGGTGATCTGGAGCGGTTAAAGCAGCCTGAAAAGCCAACTCTAATTGATCTGTATTTGGAGCTGGTTCAGTTAATTGGCCAATAGACTGACGCTGATGAATATTTTGGTGAATTATTTGTATTGCTGAATCCGTCATTAATATTGATCTAACTCAAAAATTCGAAATAGATTATCATAATCTACAGTTAATCCACCATGTAATCTAGTTTATAAAATTAGCGAAATCATACTTTGACATTTTTTAATACAAAACATCAAAACTCATACAACGTCTTCAAAATCAATTAGAAAACTTGTGTTCAAATAAGCATGTCTTTTGGTTTTTTTAATTTAGGTGAATTATGAAAAAAATAATTTTAGCAAGTGCAATGAGCGGTGTTGTTTTATTGCTTGGTGCTTGTGCAACCACCCCTAAAAACACTCTAGCAGTTCAAAAAGAAAATAATCAGTTTGAAGTTACAGGTATTGGTAAAACTAATTTAATTGCCAAAAATAATGCGGTCACTGCTGCACAAAAAACATGTTCTAAAAATACATCTCCGGTTATTGTTGATGAAAAAACTACTTATCACGGTGTATTAAAAGATGTAGTCAGTGAAAAGACTGGTCAAATGGTTGAAGCGGCAGCTGGTGTAATTGGTACTTTAACTGGTAAAAATGCATCGCTAGCAAAAGATGATGATTATCAGACCACACTCACCTTTTACTGCAAAATTAACTAATTAAAAAAATCCCAGTCAATTGACTGGGATTTTTGATTAACAATACCCATCTAAACGAGTAAGTGGTAATTTCTTGCCAATTGCTTTTTCAATTTCCGGCAAATAGAAAGCATCATCTTCCGATAAGAAACTAATGCTTACCCCTTGTGCCCCTGCACGGCCTGTACGTCCAATACGGTGAACATAATCATCAGACTGTTCAGGTAAAGTAAAATTGACTACATGCGATACACCATCTACATGAATACCGCGGCCAGCCACATCAGTTGCAATCATAATGTTATGCTTACCTTGCTTGAACTGCTCCAACATTTTCATGCGTTTATCTTGAGCAATCTCACCAGATAACATCCCTACTTTATATCCGTCTTTTTTCAAATGATCGTAAAGACGACGCACTTGATCACGACGATTTGCAAAGATCATGACCTTATCAATCGGTTCTTCGCGCAAAATATCTTGTAAAAGACGATATTTATCTTGTTTAGCAACCACGTAAACACGTTGTTCAACATCATTATTGGTTTTTTGCTCAGGCTCAATTTCAACTGTTACAGGTTCAAATAACCACTGTCTTGCCAGATTTAAAACGTCGTAGCTAAATGTCGCCGAAAACATAAGAGTTTGGCGTTGTTCCTTACGTGGTGAATAACGAACAATACGTTTTACCGAAGGAATAAAGCCCATATCTAATAAACGGTCAGCTTCATCAATGACTAAAAATTCAATTTGATCGAGCCAAACTTCTTTTTGTTCTACAAAATCAATTAAACGCCCGGGTGTAGCAACAATGATATCGACAAAATTAGCATCAAGTTGCTTCTTCTGCTTATCAAAATCAACACCGCCCAATAGGGTCACGACATGTAAATTAGAGAATTTTGTGAGAAATTTTGCATCACTTTCAATTTGCAATGCCAACTCACGAGTAGGCGCTAAGATTAAAGCACGAGGCTCGCCACGAAAGCGTTGCTCTTGGACTGGATTATTAAGTAAATCATTAATTACACTAATCAGAAAGGCAGCTGTCTTACCTGTTCCTGTCTGTGCTCGCCCAATTGCATCATGCCCGGCTAATGTATATTTTAAAACCTTTTGCTGAATTGGGGTCATTTGAGTAAACCCTAAAGCATCAATCGCCTTTTTAAGTTGCGGATGTAAATTCAAGGTTTCAAAACCAGATGTCATAAATACGCGCTCTAACAAACAATCTCTCGGATGAGAAGATCATTATAAACAAAAACGCTCCAATTCAAAAATTGGAGCGTCCATAACTCATCAAAAAGATGAATTTAGTCTTAGTCTAAAGGCTGAACGTTTTCAGCTTGAAAACCTTTTTGACCTTGTACAACGCTAAACTCTACGCGTTGACCATCACGTAGAGAACGGTGACCGTCACCTACGATCGCACGGAAATGAACGAATACATCGTCGCCGCCGTTACGTTGAATAAAACCAAAGCCTTTAGTGTCATTAAACCACTTTACTACGCCTTGTTCACGAGCTGTCATAAGTCAATCCTCAGATGATGAAAAAAGGACCTTCCGGTGTTGCAAACAGCAGAGCAAACAAGGTTTTAAAATTTTTATAATCTTAAAGCTTGTAATCATTCTGTAAAACTATCAACAATTTCCGGTTACATCCATTTGTTATAGGTTATTAAAACAATTTAACTGTGTGGTAATCCCTAAAACGGTTCGAGCTTAACACGGGTTTATGACAATTAATAGAATTTTTTTCAAATATTTCCCCCTATTTTTTAGCTCTTTTTTTAAACAGCTTATGACTATAATTTTTATAATAATCATTTACCTCTTAATTTTTATAAAACAGCTAGAGTTCATAAAAAAATTTGTTAAAATAATTTTTTTAGTTGTTTTTATAATGAATGAGCACAACCTCTTCTGCTGTAACGCCTATTGAAATTAATGCCCTTGGTCAACCTTGTCCAATGCCATTATTAATGTTGAAACGTGAACTTAAGAAAGTATCAGGGAAGCAACTATTCTTATTAAAATCATCTGACCCTCATAGTGAAATTGATGTAACACGTTACTGCAATTTACATCATTTTATGTGTCAAACCATGCAGATTTCAGAAAGAGAATTTCACTATTTAATTGAAACTCAATGATTCTTTGTTAAAATAAAAGATTAGAAACTGCATAAAATTTTACATTTTTCTACCCAATTTTCCTTAATTATGAAGGCAATTCAAATTAAGATGAATTTATTGGTTAATCCATCCTATCCGTATAAGGAGAACTCATGAGTGACAGCAGCAATCAATTGATGCCCCTGTCATTGTCTGCGCCCGGTGTAAACCTTGGTGCATATATCAGTACTGTCAATCAGATTCCTATTTTAACGGCCGAGCAAGAAAAAGAACTTGCTGAACGTTATTATTATGACCAAGATCTTGATGCCGCAAAAATGCTGGTAATGTCGCATTTACGTTTTGTCGTTCATATTGCGCGCAGCTATGCAGGTTATGGCCTCCCTCAAGGCGACCTTATTCAAGAAGGTAACTTAGGCTTAATGAAAGCCGTAAAACGTTTTGACCCAAACATGGGCGTACGTCTTGTATCTTTTGCCGTCCATTGGATTAAGGCAGAAATCCATGAATACGTTATTCGCAACTGGCGTATTGTAAAAATTGCAACAACTAAAGCTCAGCGTAAACTTTTCTTCAACTTACGTAGTTTAAAAAAATCGAGTAAAAAATTAACGCTCGAAGAAGCTAAATCGATTGCTAACGACTTAAATGTTACTCCAGAACAAGTTTTGGAAATGGAAGGTCGTTTAACAGCTTATGATGCTGCTTTCGAAGCGCAAGGCGATGACGACGATGACACACCACACACAGCACCTGCGTTGTATCTTGAAGATAACCGTTACGACCCTGCTCGTTTAGTTGAAAATGAAGACTGGGAAGAACAAAGTACATCTGCCTTACATGATGCCATGGATCAGTTAGATGACCGTTCGCGTAATATTTTACAACGCCGTTGGTTAGATGATGATAAGTCTACTCTCCACGAGTTAGCAGCCGAATATAATGTATCAGCAGAGCGTATTCGCCAGCTTGAAAAGAATGCAATGGAAAAAATTAAAATTGCTATGTCTGCAAGCTAAAATAAGTTTAAAAATAAAAGGGCGATTAGCCCTTTTGTTTTATCTGGCTATGTTTAGCCAACCCAATCTATGATAACGTTGCCCTTCATTATTCATTTGCGTTTTTTGTTATGTGGATTGCCATTTCAGCCCTTAATCTTGCCTTTGCAGTCATGTTGGGTGCTTTTGGAGCACATGGTCTTAAAGCTCATGCGAGTCCTGAGCAACTTGTTTGGTGGCATACTGCAACCGACTACTTTTTCTACCATGCTTTAGGTCTCTTAGCACTTGGTATTTTAAGCAAAGTCATCCTGACGTTCCCCATTAAATTGCCATTCATATTGATTCAGATTGGTATTTTATTTTTCTGTGGTTCACTCTATATCATGGCGCTTGGATTACCGAGAATTTTAGGGGCAATTACCCCAATTGGCGGAGCATTTATGATAGCTGGATGGCTCGTTTTGGCTTGGAATACCCTCAAATACGCAAAATAATTGGAATGTGATCATGCAAATTTATTTAAATGGCGAATTAACGGACACGCCTTGTCAAAACCTGTTGCAACTCATTCAGGAAATGGCACTTGAAGGAAAACGTTTTGCTGTCGAGCACAATCAGCAAATCGTTTCTAAAAGCAAATTAGAGCAAATTACGATTGCTCAACATGACCGTATCGAAATTATTCACGCTGTTGGCGGCGGCTAAGTCGGAGTTATCCATGCAAGACACCCCTCTCATTATTGGTTCACGTTCTTTTCAATCTCGTTTATTGGTAGGAACTGGCAAATATAAAGACTTAAATGAAACAGATTTAGCCATTCAAGCGAGTGGTGCAGAAATCGTAACTGTCGCAATCCGCCGTGTGAATATTGGACAAAATCCAGATCAACCCAATTTACTCTCTGTCATTCCACCAGAAAAATATACAATCTTGCCAAATACCGCAGGTTGTTTTGATGCTGATAGTGCAGTACGTACTTGCATGTTAGCACGTGAACTTCTAGATGGTCATAACTTGGTAAAACTTGAAGTTTTAGGTGACGAAAAGACGTTATATCCAAACGTAACTGAGACTTTGAAAGCTGCACGCACTTTGATTGATGACGGTTTTGAGATTATGGTCTACACATCTGATGACCCGATCATTGCTCAAGAACTTGAAAGTATGGGCTGTGTAGCAATTATGCCTTTGGGTAGTCTGATTGGTTCAGGTTTGGGTATTTTAAACCCGCACACCATTTCAATTATTAAAGAAAATGCAAAAGTTCCTGTGTTAGTCGATGCAGGCGTTGGCACAGCAAGTGATGCTGCTATTGCGATGGAACTCGGTTGTGATGGCGTACTCATGAATACTGCTATTGCAGCCGCTCAAAATCCTATTTTAATGGCTTCTGCAATGAAAAAAGCTGTTGAAGCGGGTCGTGAAGCATTTTTAGCGGGCCGTATGCCACGCAAACGTATGGCAAATGCAAGCTCACCAGAAACAGGTTATTTCTTTAAGTAATCATTAATTTTGCCTAAATTTTAAAGCACGATAACAAAAGCTATCGTGCCAAGTGGCATGGATGCCACTGTTGAACAGGGGCCATATGGATGTGCCCTCTGTTCAACAAAGGTTTTGTTACTTTTGACCTTTCAAAAGTAAGGCATAGCCAATATAGAGATTAATAAATTAAACATGAGACCAAAGGTCGCATAGCACGTAAAATTATTAATTTAATTAAGCCACTTGCTCATCACGTTTAAACACTAACTCTTTTGCTGATGAATTCTCATTATCAAAGTAGTATCCATCGGTATTGAACGCTTTAATATCCCCAGCTTTATTTAATTGGTTTTCAATAATAAAGCGAGCCATTAAACCGCGTGCTTTTTTCGCATAAAAACTAATGACTTTATATTTACCATTTTTCTGATCAAGGAAAACAGGCTTCACGATTTCAGCCTTAATTTTCTTTTCATTGACAGACTTGTAATATTCATCTGAAGCTAGATTTACTAACAATTCTGATTTAATGGCTGCCAAGTCTTCATTAATCTGACTGGTGATAATATCACCCCAGAATTCATACAAATTATAGCCGCGTGTATTTTTTAATTTAGTACCCATTTCTAGACGATAAGGCATCATTAAATCTAAAGGACGCAATAAACCATATAAACCAGAGAGCATACGCAAATGCTGCTGTGCAAAATCAATATCTTTGTCTTTTAAATGATAAGCATCTAAACCGGTGTAGACATCCCCTTTAAATGCATAGATTGCTTGGCGAGCATTTGAGAAATTAAATTCGGGATTCCAGTCTCTAAAACGATCCGCATTGAGTTTTGCAATTTTTTCACTGACACTCATTAAACTGGCAATTTCTGAAGCAGAAAGTTTACGGCTAACATCAATTAATTGTTCTGAATGTTCTAACAAGCGAGGCTGAGTAAACTCATCTGTAGGTAACGCTGTTTCATAATCCAAAGTTTTTGCAGGAGAAATTAAAGCAAGCATAGACAACCTGAAAAAATTATTCTTAATACCAACTATAACAGTAGATATTTTTTAATGCTAACTCGTGTTTTCAATGACGACTATCGGTAAAATAGCATCACGTATTGTTATTTAGCGGTTCTTATATGTCTGAGCAAACTTTCATCCAGGGTCCAGTAGGTAAAATTGAACTTTTCGTTGACCGCCCTGAAGGTGAAATCAAAGGCTTTGCGGTTGTTTGTCATCCGCATCCATTGCAAGGAGGAACCCCTCAACATAAAGTCCCTGCCCTTTTAACCCAAATCTTTAATGAATATGGTTGTATTGTTTATCGCCCTAGCTTCCGTGGCTTAGGTGGTAGTGAAGGTATTCATGATGAAGGCCATGGTGAAACTGAAGATATTTTAGCTGTAATTGAACATGTTCGTAAGCTTCACGAAGGTCTGCCGTTCTATGCAGGTGGCTTTAGTTTCGGCTCACATGTTTTAGCAAAATGCTTTGCACAGCTTAATCCTGAATTACGACCTATACAGTTAATTTTATGTGGTTTACCAACGGCTACTGTAGTGGGCTTGCGCCACTATAAAACTCCTGAAATTCAAGGTGATATTCTACTCATTCATGGTGAGCAAGATGACATTACCTTACTTTCAGATGCAATTGCATGGGCAAAACCGCAGAAGCATCCAATTACGATTTTACCTGGTGCCAACCACTTCTTTACAGGTTATTTAAAACAGCTTCGTCAAATCATCACACGCTTTATTATCATGAAATAAAGTGTATTTGGTGGACATAGATTCGGCCTATGTCCACCATTTTATGAGCCGTATAACTTCTAAAAATTATTCCAACTTACCCCAAAACGAATCTATTTTTACTTGGTTATTATCATTCGTTCGCCATAATTACTATAAAATTTTAATAAGTGTCTATAATATACAGCACGCATTTAACTAAAAAATTCCAAAAATATGCTTCATTTTACTTTTTTAGGCACATCCTCTGGCGTACCCACTCTTTCACGCAATGTTTCAGGATTAGCGGTTCGTAATAGTAAAAATAAGAACTGGGTTTTAATTGATGCTGGTGAAGGTACTCAGCACCGTATTCAGCAAGCCAGACTTTCTCTACAAAACCTAGTTGCCATTTGTATTACGCACGTTCACGGTGACCATTGTTATGGCCTAGTTGGCTTACTGGCAAGTGCAGGCATGAATGCCCGTACCAAACCATTAATGGTGATTGCACCAAAGGAAATTCAGCAATGGTTTGAAATCACGGCTCAACTTACAGATTTGCATCTACCCTATCCAATTAAATTTATTGATGTTAACGAGGCAATACAGTCTCAGCAGGTCTCTGATGAGTTTATAGTTCAGGCCCATCCCCTCAGCCATCGTGTCCCAAGTTTTGCCTTTAGCATTTATATGAGATCTACACAGGAAAAGTTAGATATCCAAACTTTAACTCAGCTTGGCGTACCCAAAGGCGATATTTGGGGGCATTTAAAACGAGGCTACGATGTTGAATTTGAAGGACGAATTTTAAAATCGAAAGACTTTATCAAAGTTCAAAATCAACAGATTCATGCAATTATAGGTGGTGATAATGACCAACCAGAGCTATTAGCTGGTGCTTGCAAAGATGTTCAACTACTCATTCATGAATCGACTTATTTACAAACAGTTTTAGATAAAGTAGGTAAAGGGCCAATGCACAGTTCCGCAAAAATGGTGGCTGAATTTGCAGAGCAACAATTTCTGGATAATTTAATTCTGACGCATTTTAGCCCTAGACATCAGGATAAAACTGGGCAACAAGCTATTACCGAAGAAGTTCGTCAGTTTTATAAAGGCCATTTTTATTTAGCAAATGATTTTGATGAGTTTACTTTAAGTGAAACAGGACAACTTTTAAAAATAGAGTAAAAGTCATATTTGTTGTGATTTCAAATTTATAGAATTAACTACAAATCATTTTCATGTAAAAGTTAAAGTTTAAGAAGCTCATGACTGAGCTTCTTATTTCTAAACATTATTCTACAGAGGCTAACGCTGTTACCAACAACTTCCAACATTTCTCTACAGTCTCTACTTTGACTCGTTCACCTGGTGCATGTGCACCTTGAATATCTGGTCCAAACGAAACCATCTGTAAATCTGGATAGTGTTCAGCAATAATCCCACACTCTAAGCCAGCATGAATCACTTTGAGATTTGGTTCAATATTAAACACCTTTTGATAGGCTTGTTGTAAGCACTTTAGAGCAGCTGAGTCAGGATTTGGTGTCCATCCCGAAACTAACGGCGTGAGTGTAGAGGCGATATTAAATTGACTAAAATGCGCCTGAATTTTCTTAGCAAAATCCTCAGCTTCTTGGTTCACCATTGAACGAACCATTAAAACAGCTTTTCCACCCTCTCGATTTAGTTTTACAACCCCAACGTTATTTGAAGTCTCAACCACATCTGGTAAAGCTTGACTCATACTTGCAACGCCATACGGGCTTGTTGCTAAAGCTTGCAACCATTCGTTTTGCTGTTTTTGAGCAATCACTTCCATCACTTCAGCGTTATTCGGTTGAATAGTTAATTGCAAATTATCATCAATACCTTGTAGCTGTTTTTTCCATGTTGATTGATATTCGGCGAGTAACTTTTCTAGTTCAGGTAACTGGTTAGACGAAATTGCAATGGTTGCCACTGCTTCTCGCGGTAAAGCATTCCGAGCTGTACCTCCTGTAAACTCAACAAGTCGTCCACCAAGTGGTGCTAAATACTCATTTAAAAAGCGGGCCAGAATAACGTTGGCATTACCACGCCCTAAATGAATATCTACACCAGAGTGACCACCTTTAAGGCCAGCAACCTGAATATTCACAATCGTCAAATCTTCAGGAATTGGTTCATAAGTGAGTGGCTGCTCTAGTTCAACATCAATACTGCCAGCACATCCGAGATATAGCTCACCCCACTCTTCTGTATCAATATTAAATAACCATTTTCCTTTTAGCACACCTGCCTGTAAAAGCCGTGCACCACTCATGCCTGCTTCTTCATCGACTGTTAAAAGTACTTCAATTGGTCCATGAGCAATATCATTTGAATCTAAAACAGCTAAAGACAAGGCTACTCCAATGCCATTGTCAGCACCTAAAGTAGTATCTTTAGCAATCAACCAGCCATCCTCAAGAACCGGGCGAATCGGGTCTTTAAAGAAATCGTGTACTGTGCCAGTGTTGGCTTGTGTGACCATATCTAAATGGCCTTGAAGAATGACCCCAGATACATGTTCTTTACCCACAGTCGCATTCTTACGGATAATCAAATTACCAACTTCATCTACGTAAGTTTCTAAATTTCGACTTTCAGCCCAGTTTTGTAAAAACTCACGAAGCTGCTGTTCATGCTTTGATGGGCGAGGAATAGTGCAAAGTGTTTGAAAATGCTGCCAAACCACTTGAGGAGATAACGCTGCAATATTGACTTGTGTCATGAAAACCACACTCTAATTATATAAATATCGTAATAATTTCAATATACACAATGCATTAAAGATAGGTAGGAATTTCGGGAAAGATTTTGTATTTTTACCTTTAATCTAAAGAAACGGTACGGCTTTTTTTTAAAGCCGCACTTCTTAAATAAGTCTTAACAGGCGTATGTTTTAGTTTTTCCACTCAAATGCTGAAAAACTCTGATCGGCTTTCAAACTATTTTCAACTGCTTGTGCAAGCTGACGAATAATGCTTTGTGTTTCAATTTTCTCAAACCAATCTTGTTCTTCATCAGGATTGGCAGAGATTTCACACATTAAATGCCCATCATGGTCTGTTTTCTGGCAAGTAATCGACAAGGGTAAAAGATGATTATCAATACTGACTTCTACCTTTTCATGCTCATGCACAATGTGCTGTGCATCAAAGCCATAATGTCCCAATTGTTTAAATAATAAAGCCGCTACATATTCTTGAGTGATATGGCATTCATTTGGTGGATGATCAAGCACTCCATGTTGTGGGCAACTGGCAATAAATTGTAATTTTTTCATCCTTTATCCTAACACTTTTATCATTATCTGCGCTTAGCATAAGCAATAAACAAACAGCAGCCAAGCCTTTAGCCCGCTGCTGCCGTTGCTATTGTGTTAGCAATTATAAAATGTGTTAGGTCAAAAGTTATTGGCTAACTTCGATTGTTAAGCCTGCACGATTCGCCAACTCAGTGAAAGTTGGGAAGCTTGTCGCCACAGTTTCAGTACCTTGAATCGTAATCGGACCAGAATTACGAAGGCCTGCCATACTAAAGCTCATGGCAATACGGTGGTCATGATGTGATTCGATTTCACCACCCGCAAAGATTGGTGACCAATCGCCTGACTTACCCTTACCTTCGATAATGATTCCATCATCAGTTGGTGTACAGTCAATGCCCATGATTTTTAAGCCATCAGCCATGACCTGAATACGGTCAGACTCTTTCACACGAAGTTCTGCCGCACCAGTTAATACCGTTTGGCCTTCAGCACAAGCTGCTGCAATAAATAAAGCTGGGAATTCATCAATTGCTAAAGGTACTTGGTCTTCTGGCATATGAATGCCTTTAAGTGTGCGTGAACCTTTAATATGAATATCAGCAATAGGTTCGCCACCAGCAATACGTTCATTTTCAACAGTCAGGTCAGCACCCATCTGTTTTAAAATTTCAATTACGCCAGTACGTGTTGGGTTAATACCTACAGCTTCTAGAACAACATCAGAACCTTCAGTAATTGCAGCACCCACCATAAAGAAAGCAGCAGATGAAATGTCTGATGGTACTTGAATGTCAGTACCTACTAATTTTCCGCCACCAACAAGAGAAATCTTGTTGCCTTCGGTTTTAACATCATAGCCAAATGCACGAAGCATGCGCTCTGTATGGTCACGAGTTGGCTCTGGTTCTGTAACAGAGATTTCACCATCAGCCCATAGACCCGCAAGTAAAATACCTGATTTCACTTGAGCAGATGCCATAGGTAAATCGTATTGAATCGCTTTTAATTGTTGACTACCAGTAATGCTTACAGGTGGTGTACCTTTCTCACCTGTGGTCTGAATTTGCGCACCCATTAAACGTAATGGCTTAGCAATACGCTCCATTGGACGCTTAGAAAGTGATGCATCACCTGTCATAACAGAATCAAACTTTTGTGCTGATAGCATACCTGAGAGCAAACGCATGCTTGTACCAGAGTTACCCATATACAATGCACTTGCTGGTGCTTTTAAACCATGCATACCTACGCCATGAATGGTCACTTCACCATTTTTAGGGCCTTCAATACTTACACCCATGTCACGGAAAGCCTGTAAAGTTGCCAAGGCATCTTCACCTTCAAGAAAGCCAGTGACATGGGTCGTGCCTTCGGCAATAGCACCAAACATAATGGAGCGATGTGACACAGATTTGTCACCCGGTACGGTAAATTTACCTTTAAAAGCCTTATTTCCCGGTAAGATACTGAATTGCTGTGTCACCTTATTTTTCTCCATTAAAGGTTTTTTGGCTAACATATGATTGAAATGCTGACGTGCTGCCTGAGCATGACCGAGTAAACCCATTAATGCATGAGAGTCTTCATTTTCAATCAATTTTCTAAGTACGGTAAGTTGCTTTTCGAATCCATCTACAGCATTTAATATCGCTGTTTTATTGGCAAAGAAAATGTCATGCCACATTTGGGGATCGCTAGCTGCAATTCGTGAAAAATCACGAAAGCCACCAGCTGCATAACGGAAAATATCAAGATTATCTTCACGGTTTGCAAGTTGCTCAACCAAATTAAATGCCATCAAGTGTGGTAAATGGCTCGTATGCGCCAAAACTTCATCATGCTTGGCAACATCCATACAAATAACTTCAGCTTTAGCTGCTGACCAAAGTTGAATCAGTTTATCAACTGCCCATTCTGCGCTTGTTGGTAACGGCGTTAAAATCACTTTGTGATTTGCAAAGAGATCAACCTTACCTGCATGAACCCCTGTATGCTCACTACCCGCAATAGGATGTCCTGGTACAAAACCCGCTGGTAAATCTTCACCAAATACAGCTTTTGCTGCATCAACGACATTACCTTTTGTACTTCCCACATCAGTTACAATCGTGGTTTCTAACAAATAAGGTTTAATTTGCTCAAGCACTTTTTGCGTAGCTCGCACTGGCAAGGCTAAAACGACTAAATCTGCCCCTTTCACAGCTTCAACAGGATCAGAAAATCCTTCTTGTATTAAGCCAAGTGATTTTGCATCTTCTAAAGTTTTATATGATCGTGTAGATGCCACAATAGTTGTCGCCAACCTTTCTGCAACAATAACACGAGCCAAACTCGACCCGATGAGTCCTAAACCAATAAATGCAACTTTTTTAAATAGGGGTTGTGACATAACTTCAACTTTGCTTTTGCTCAAAGTTATTTAAACCTTTGAGCAATTTGTTTTTTAAGCATAATGACTGTTCTATTTGATACATGTCATTATTCCAACATGAGTGATTAAAGAACAGCAGCAGGATAAGAACCTAAAATACGAATCTCTTTCACCATTGGGCGAATATCATTAATCGCAGCAGCAACATTCTCTTGATCGATATGACCTTCTAAATCGATAAAGAATACATATGCCCACTTTTCAGGTAATGCTGGACGAGTTTCAATACTGGTTAAGCTAATATTATGTTTTGCAAATGGTGCTAAAATTTCTAATAAAGCACCTGCACGGTCATGCGCTGAAATTAATAATGATGTTTTGTCATTGCCACTTTGTGGAATTTTTTCACGACCAATCACTAAGAAACGAGTTGTATTTTCCGGATTATCTTCAATATTGCTATGTAGGATTTCAAGGTTATACATACTTGCTGCAATATCAGATGCAATAGCTGCTGAATGCCATTCATTGCGAATACGACGCGCAGCTTCTGCATTTGAGTTTAAAGCAACACGTTCAACACCCGGATAATGCGCATCTAACCATTGGCGACACTGAGCAAGAGTTTGCTGATGAGCATAAATCTGTTTAATGCTGTCTTTACGCGTATTTTCAGAAACAAGAAATTGATGATGAATACGCAATTCAACTTCACCAATCACATTTAAATTCGATGTTTTAAAGCAATCTAAAGTATGGTTCACAATACCTTCAGATGAGTTTTCAACAGGAACTACACCGTAATGTGCGCTACCCGCTTCTACTTCACGGAAAACTTCATCAATTGTTGGTAATGGACGAACAACTGCATCTTTACCAAAATGCTTAAGCACGGCAGATTGAGTAAAAGTACCTTCCGGCCCTAAAAATGCAATACTTTGTGGAGCTTCTAAAGCAAGGCAAGCAGACATAATTTCACGGAATAAACGCGCCATGGTTACATCAGACAAAGGACCTTGGTTGCGTTCCATAACTTTGCGTAATACTTGTGCCTCACGTTCAGGACGATAAAACAAAGGATTCTCTTCGGAAGCAAATTTAGCTTTCGCAACAGCTTCAGCAAGGCTTGCGCGGCGATTTAATAATTCTTGAATCTGTTGATCCACACTATCAATATCTTCGCGAATTTGTTCTAAACTAAGAGAAGTCGTTTTGTTTTGATCATCGTTGATCATTGGAATGCAGCCTCAGTAAAATCATCTTTTAAACGAGAGTATAACAAT
>JAITLL010000010.1 GCA_031277915.1 Acinetobacter sp. | reverse complement strand
GGAAGGTCAAGAACACCTTCAAGCATGGCAACAGTATCAGGTTCTAAAAAACGACGTGAATTTTGGACTAGTTTTAATAATTCATCTCGGGTTTCGGGCGCTGTACCTAACCACTTTCGTAAGCCTCGCATTCCCCACGACGGACTCGGTTCCTCTTGCATGATCTTTCCTAAAGACTCAATGTATCAAATGAATACACTGATCATACCGAAGAAAAGGCCCTTATGCATCTATAAAACAAAGTAAAAGACAAAACACATATTGTTATGTAAACAGCAGTTACAGTTCATAAGTCAGTGATAGGTTTATGCTAAAATGTAAAAATTCTATTTGTTCGAGTTTGTTATGTCAGAACAACCCATTTCACCTACTATACAACTTAATACACGTGGTTTACGTTGTCCGGAACCTGTCATGATGTTGCATCAGGCCATCCGTAAATCTAAATCAGGGGACGTGGTTGAGGTCTTCGCAACAGATAATTCGACCTCATGGGATATTCCTAAATTTTGTATGCATTTAGGCCATGAGTTGCTTTTGCAAGAAGAATGCTTAGATGAAAATGGTCACAAAGAATTTCATTACTTAGTGAAAAAAGGGTAATAGAATAATAAGGCTTCTAAAGAATAGTTTTGGAAGCCATTAAACATTTAATTTATTTTAAAATGATAATTTTTTACAAATAAGAATCATTATATAATCTATAAAATTAAGTATATAAATGACATATAAAAATGAACGATTATTTTCTAAAACGAAGCTTATTTATTTTCCTTTGGTTCGCATGTCTTGCTGGTTTGTTACGTATAGAAATTTCTTGGTTAGCTGAGAATACTGCTAACGTAATTCTATTCACTTTTATAATTCTCGGGTCAATTATATTAGGTTATAGAAATACATATTTTGCCCCCGAACCAAAAATAAAGATGAGTTTGATTTTACATACAGGTTTTATGGGGCTTATGTTAGTTATTGATTCATTGTTTGGTAAATCAGATTGGTATTTCAATTTAGCGCGAAACTTTGGTTTTCTTGGCCTGTTTTTATTAGGTACATTTATTTTTTATAAAAAGAACCTCAATTTAAACGTAGCAAAAATACCACCTTTTCAATAAGCAAATTCCAATAAAAAGCCCCGAATAATCGGGGCTTTTTTTATTACATGTTTGGATATGAGACACGGCTAGCAAAGCAACGCTTTGCCGTGTCGCAAGGAATTACATATTAGGGTAATTCGGACCACCACTACCTGAGGCAGGAAGAACAAAGCAGCGCTTTGTCCTGCCGCAAGTGCAAAAGCTATGCTTTTGCAGAGAAGGTGACTGTTCTATTACATGTTTGGATAGTTTGGACCACCGCCGCCTTCTGGCGTTACCCATGTGATGTTTTGAGATGGGTCTTTAATGTCACAAGTCTTACAGTGAACACAGTTCGCTGCGTTAATCTGGAAGCGTTTAGAGCCATCATTCTCTTCCATAATTTCGTAAACACCAGCAGGGCAGTAGCGCTGTGCAGGCTCATCCCATTTTGGTAAGTTCACATTCACTGGAATTGAAGGGTCAGTAAGCTTCAAGTGAGCTGGCTGGTTTTCTTCATGAACCGTGTTTGAGATAAACACAGAAGATAAACGGTCAAATGTAAGCTTGCCATCCGGTTTCGGATAGTTTGGCTTAAAGCTGGTTGCATCAACAGTGTTCAATGCAGCGAAGTCTTGCTTCAAGTCATGTAAAGTGAATGGCACTTTAAAGACATTTTGGTCGATAAAGTTAAATGCACCACCCATCCATTGGCCGAATTTATGCATTGCTGGGCCAAAGTTACGAGAGTTATAAAGCTCTTCTTTTAACCAGCTGTTGTTAAATTTGTTAGTGTATGACGTTAATTCTTTAACAAATAAATCTTCGCCTTCGGTAACACGTGCAATGGCAAGGTCACCGCCTTTTTCTACACCGGCAGCAATCGCTTCAAATACAGCCTCACCACATAACATGCCTGATTTCATGGCAGTGTGTGAGCCTTTGATTTTTGCAAAGTTTAAGAAACCTGCGTCATCACCAATTAAGCAACCACCTGGGAACGTCAATTTAGGCAATGAGTTGAAACCGCCTTTCACTACAGCACGTGCGCCGTAAGAAATACGTTTACCACCTTCTAAATATTGTTTAATCAGTGGGTGAGTTTTCCAGCGCTGCATTTCCATGAATGGATACATATGTGGATTTTCATAAGACAAGTCCACGATCATACCCAAAGTCACTTGGTTGTTTTCAGCGTGGTATAACCACCAACCACCTGAAGAAGCTGTTTCAGCCAATGGCCAACCAGCGCCATGCATGACTAAGCCCGGCTTATGTTTTGCTGGGTCAATTTCCCAAAGCTCTTTAATCCCGATACCGTAGTGCTGTGGATCAACATTTTTATCGAGGTTGTATTTCGCAATGAGGCGTTTACCTAAATGACCACGGCAACCTTCAGCAAAGAGGGTGTATTTAGCGTGAAGCTCATAGCCTGGAGTGAAGTTATGCGTCGGTTCACCATCTTTACCAATACCCATGTCACCTGTTTGAATACCTTTTACAGTACCGTCTTCATGGTAAAGCACTTCAGATGCAGCAAAGCCAGGGAAGATAGAAACTTCTAGTTCTTCAGCTTTTTGACCTAACCAGCGAACCACGTTACCTAAAGAGATAACGTAGTTACCATCATTGTGCATGGTTTTAGGAACCATCCAGTGGGGTACTTCTTTTGAGGTGGTATCTGAAAGTAAGAAGAAAGTCTTGTCTTCAGTAACAGGTACATTAAGAGGCGCGCCTTCATCTTTCCAGTTCGGGAAAAGTTCATTAATAGCACGTGGCTCAAGCACAGCACCAGATAAGATATGCGCACCTACTTCAGAGCCTTTTTCAACTACACAAACTGAAAGATCGGGTAAGTTATTCTCAATCGCTAATTGACGGATTTTAATCGCAGCAGATAGACCTGCAGGTCCTGCACCTACGATGACAACGTCAAACTCCATCGATTCGCGTTCGATGTGTTCCATGTAGGACTCCTCAATACTTAAAGGTGGCAACCGTAATGTCAGATCATCCGGTGCTGCCGTGAGTTTTAATCCATAGGCGCAAATATGCTATTGTGCCTTTTATCGTTTTGGCTAGTATAGTTTTAAACCATGATCTAGCCAATTGGCTGAGTCGTCATATTTTCTCGTCAGCAAGGCATAAACTATGGTAAATCAAAATAATTCCCCATTGGATATGGGAAAAATACCGTTATCTGATGATAAAAACTTAATGAACATTGCACAATACTTAAAAGATGTACAGCAAAGTCACAAAAGGTCAATCCCACCTTTAGAGCAATGGCATCCAAAGCATTGCGGTAAAATGGATTTAACGGTGAAAGCCAATGGAGAATGGTGGCACGAAGGTCAATTAATCAAGCGCCAAGCCCTATTGGATTTGTTTACCAAAGTCCTATGGAAAGAAGAGGGTAAATTCTACCTGAAAACCCCTGTAGAACAAATTGAAATCGAAGTTGAAGATGAACCTTTATTGGTCAATCAGGTCGATCAGGTCGAAATTTCAGGGGATCAGTTTTTACAAGTGACGACGACCAATCAGGATGTCGTTTTAGTTGATGAAGAGCACCCAATTTTTATGCGGGGATATGCAGGGGAGTTACGTCCTTATGTGCATGTCCGATTTGGGATTAATGCGCTTATTCAACGCCAAGCTTTCTATCACCTTGTGAACTATGGAACACTGGTTGAAAATGATAAAAGTGAAACCATTTTGCAGTTAAAAAGTGGTAATTTGCACTTGCAATTAGGCACTTGAGGTTTAAGCTTTATAGAGTGAAATTTTCCGACACTCTCTAGTACTGCCATGACAGCCATACAGCCTTTATTTACCGAATTAGAATCTATGCCTAAAGCATCAGCAGATGCCCCAATTGGTATTTTTGATTCGGGAATTGGTGGAATGTCGGTTGCAGCAGAAATTGCCAGATATTTGCCAAATGAACGTATTGTTTATTATGCCGATACGGCTTATGTTCCCTACGGCCCTCGTTCTGATGACGAAATTAGAGAACTCACAGCGCGGGCAGTTGATTGGTTGTACCGCCAGGGCTGTAAAATTGCGGTCGTGGCATGTAATACTGCCTCAGCATTTAGTCTTGACCATTTACGTGAACATTATGGTGAGCACTTTCCAATTGTTGGTTTAGTACCTGCATTAAAACCTGCCGTATTGCAGACCCGTTCTAAAGTGGTTGCAGTATTGGCAACACCTGCGACTTTTCGTGGGCGACTCATTAAAGACGTTGTTGAAAAATTTGCTGTTCCAGCAGGTGTTAAAGTCATGACTTTAACCAGTCTTGAACTTGTACCTTGTGTCGAAGCAGGGCAGCAAATGAGTCCTATCTGCTTAAATGCATTAAAAGAAGTTTTACAACCCGCAGTTGATCAAGGTGCTGACTATTTGGTACTTGGTTGTACGCATTACCCGTTCTTAAATGAAGCTATTCATCATCTTTTTGATAACCAATTCACACTGGTTGATTCAGGATTAGCAGTTGCCCGACAAACAGCCCGTATTTTAATAAAAAATGAGTTATTATGTGACCAAATAGGTCAGAATGTTGCACGTATTGAATGTTATGTCAGTGGTAATAATGCCGATGCATTGCAACCTGTTTTACAGAATATGATTCCACAAGAATTGATATGGACACTACACAATCTGAGTTGAGCTCTGTTGTAGGTATTCAGAAGAAAGCGTTTTTTATATTTATTTTTTCTTATTTGGGGCGGTTCATAATCTTGGCTTATTTCAGGCCAGATAGAGATTATGGGGCGATAAGGGTATTGTTATGCTCGATACACGCTATCAGACTTTTATTTCAACGTCAGGTCGCGAGATGCAACCTGAACGTATGGTTCTCTCTCAAACTTTAGTCAGTATGGGCTTTTTTGCTTGGGGTTTAGAGTATAGAAGTCCTCTAACAACCACACTGGCTCGTCGGCAAATTGATGAGTCTGATTATGTCATTTTGCTATTAGGTAGCCAGTATGGTGAACAATCAATTTCAGGTTCTAGCTATTTTTCTTTAGAGTATGAATATGCTTTAAGTCGAGCTAAACCTATTGTGGTATTTATGCATGAACAGCCTGAAAGCCGTGATATGCATTTACAAGAAGCTCATCCGCTACTTAAGGAGAAATTTCTAGCATTTCGAAAGAAATTATTACATGACGCTGACCATATTTTTTACTTCAAAAGTCCGCGTGATCTAGAGTTAGCTGTACGTTTAAATATACCCTTAATAGTTGAGCAACATGTGGGGCAAGGTTGGGTACCAGCACGCCAAGCGCAGCAGTTAGAAGACGAAATTAATTTACTAAAAAGCAAACTGTTGCAACTAGAGCAGCAGTTAACATCATCAACTCAAGCAAATGAAGTGGCGCCGCAAGATATTTTTGCATTTGAATATCAGATTCAAGCGTTTCAAGATGGTAACTTTAAAGAGCTTAAGCGGCAAAGAAAAATGACTTGGTCTCAACTGTTAAGTATTTTGGCTAAACATTTTGAGACAGCAATGCCAGAAGAAAACTTCGGAACTTGTCTGAATGAATATCTCAATCAAGCAGGGCTAGAAGATGCTCGTGAGGTGTTACCGCGTGCCCATGCAGTGGCTTGTGCACAAATTAATCATAAAGCGCTATTCCAAATTAAAAAGCAAATGCAATCGCAAGGGTGGATTGTTCCAACAAAGACAGAGCAGCACAATTTGTGGAAAGTAACGACAAAAGCTCAAAAGATCTTGCTCAGTTATAAATGGAATCATCGCGGGACTCGATTAAAAGCTTAGGGCGATTCAATTTATATATAATGATGAAAGCTGTTACATTAGTGTCATAAGATGAACTGAAAGGCATTTACGCATGTCGTTTGAACAAAAACCGAAAGTTACTGTCATTTTAGCGAATTTGGGCACACCAGATGAGGCAACTGTCCCAGCGGTGCGCCGTTTTTTAAAGCAGTTTTTATCTGATTCACGTGTAATTGAAATACCAAAATTCATCTGGTGGATTATTTTAAATTTGTTCGTTTTACCTTTTCGTCCGAAAAGAGTAGCACATGCGTATGCTTCGGTATGGTCTATCGATTCGCCCATGCGTGAAATTGTGTTTGAGCAAACTCAACGTGTGCAGGTTTATTTAGAACGTGAAAATAAACAGTTTGATTTAACTGTAGTACCTGCAATGACTTATGGTAATCCGGGTATTGATGCAGTTTTAGAAAAACTGGCAGCTCATCCGCAAGAGCATGTCATTTTATTGCCTTTATTTCCTCAATATTCTGCGACATCGACAGCACCGTTATATGACGCATTTGCCAAATGGATTCCTACTCAGCGAAATTTGCCGGGTCTGACGATTATTAAAGACTATTATCAGCACCCAATGTTTATTCAAGCACTGGCAGAGAGTGTCTTAGCTTATCAAGCACAGCATGGTAAAGCTGAAAAATTGTTAATGTCTTTTCATGGTATTCCACAGCCTTATGCAGATAAAGGTGACCCTTATGCAGACCGTTGTCACATCACGGCAAAGCTAGTCGCTGAAGCCTTACATTTAAAAGATGATGAATGGGCAATTAGTTTCCAATCACGGTTTGGAAAACAAGAATGGGTGAAACCTTATACCGACCAACTTTTACAAGATTGGGCGAAGCAGAGCGTTAAGTCTGTTCAGATTTTAAGCCCCGCTTTTTCTGCTGATTGTTTAGAAACGCTTGAAGAATTAGCGATTCAAAATGCTGAACTATTTCAACAAGCAGGTGGTGGAAGCTATGCTTACATTCCCGCTTTAAATAGTGATCAGGCTCATATTGATTTGCTTGCAGGTTTAGTTCAGGCTAATCTTGATGCCCTTACCCATACCTTAGCCCACCGTTAATTGTGTTTTAGCCAGAGGTTCTTATGCTGCAAGTCAAAATTGTTCCAGTTACTGCTTTTGCTCAAAATTGTTCTTTAGTTTGGGACAGTGAAACAAAAGAAGCAGTTTTGATTGATGCAGGCGGTGACGCGGCTGTTTTAAAGAAAGAAGTAGAAGCCCTAGGTTTAAAAGTAAAGGCGCTATGGTTGACTCATGGGCATTTGGATCATGCAGGGGCGGTGGGTGAACTCGCACAAGAATGGAGAGTTCCTGTTGTTGGTCCGCATAAAGAAGATCAGTTCTGGCTAGATATGATTCAGGAAGTTTCGGCACGTTATGGCTTTCCAATTCCACAGCCAGTAAAAGTCGATCAATGGCTTGAAGGCGGCGAAGTACTCAAACTAGGTGAAGATGAGTTTGAGGTGCGTTTTGCACCAGGACATACCCCAGGGCATGTCATGTTCTATAACAAGAATCATGGCTTACTCTGGACTGGTGATGTCCTGTTTAAAGGATCAATAGGAAGAACTGACTTCCCTCGTGGTAATCATGAACAGCTGATTGAATCGATCCAGCGTGAATGCTTTAGTTTGCCAGATAAAACCCAGTTTATTTCAGGTCATGGTCCCATGAGTACCATTGGCTATGAAAAACAGTTTAATCCGTTTGTCGCAGGCAAAGCGGGTTAATCTTCATAATCATCTTCATGTTGACTACCCTTGTCTTGCTGAGGAGCATCTTGGGTAGGCAGTCTATATTCATCGTTTGCCCAAGCGCCTAAATCAATGAGTTTACAACGTTCAGAACAAAATGGACGAAATTCATTGCCTTCCCAAACACTTGGTTCGCCACAACGTGGGCAGGGGAATGTACGTGGCATAAAGCGATATCCTCAAAGTGACGAGAAATAGATTAGGCAAAAGTCAGGTGACTTGTTAGACTTGTGCCGATTTTTATTTAGTTTGATGTGATTATGCAGATTCGTCAATTTCAAGCACAACGTATGCAAGCGCCTCGCGACTTTACCTCAATTGAAAATACTCCAATTTGTGTAGAAATTGGGGCGGGTAAGGGTAAACATGCTTTGCTGTTTAGCGGGCAACAGCCGCAGCATACGTTATATGCGATTGAACGAACCCGAGAAAAATTCTTGGCAATGCAAAAGCAGCATGGTTTAGAACCGAGAGAAAATTTGGTGCCTGTACATGCAGATGCTTTGCCTTGGGTGGTGCATGCTTTACACCCTGCTCAAGTAGAACATTTCTTTATTCTCTATCCAAATCCAGAACCACATAATCCGGCACAACGCTGGTTGAATATGCCATTTTTTGAGTTTTTATTATCTCGTTTGAAGACAGGTGGAACCATTACTTTGGCAAGTAATATTCCTGAATATATTGAAGAAGCTGAACAACAGTTGATTGATGTGTGGAAGCTACCTTATCAAAAAGAAAAAATTGCGCAAACATCTGCACGTACTCATTTTGAAATTAAGTATTTAGAACGTGGAGAACTTTGCCAACAGCTTGTGATGACTAAGCCTGACGGTTATAAAACCCGATTTGATGAGTTTGCGCCATTACAAGGGCAAACACATGGCGAGTAAGCGGGTTGCCATTATCGGTGCAGGTCCAGCTGGTTTAATGGCAGCTGAGGTACTGAGCCAATATGCTTATGATATTGATGTCTATGAGCAAAAGCCGTCAGCTGCACGCAAGTTTCTGATGGCAGGTAAAACGGGCTTAAATATCTCGCATGCTGAACCGTTAGCACAGTTCATTGAACGTTATGACCAGGCGGAATGGCTCAAACCATGGGTTGAAAAATGGGATGCAGTCTGGATTCAAAACTGGATGAAAAGTCTGGGGATTGAATCGTATGTGGGTAGTTCTGGTCGCATTTTTCCTGTTGAAATGAAAGCAGCACCTTTACTGCGTGCTTGGCTAAAACGTTTGTCAGAACAGCAGGTTAAATTTTTTTATCGACATTGCTGTATTAATTTACAAGGTACAACGGTGACTTTGGAAAACCAAAATAATCGAAGCACTGATACTTTTACCAAGCAATATGATGCGGTGATATTGGCTTGTGGGGCTGTGTCTTGGTCTCAATTGGGTAGTGATGGTGCTTGGCAGCAATGGATGGATCAATCCAGTATTGAACCTTTTCAAGCAAGTAATGCAGGGGTATTGCACACTTGGTCAGCTTTTATGGAAAGCTGTTTTGGTGAACCTTTAAAGCGTATCAATGCGTGGGCTGAACCTAGCCAAGTTACTCATGGTGATATTGTGATTACTCACTATGGTTTAGAAAGTGGTGTCATTTATAAACTTGGACGTGCTTTTAGAGAACAACAAAAACAAGGACAAAGTCTCAATCTATTTTTAGATTTATTACCTGATGTAGAACTTACACAGTTAGTTAAAAAATTACAGGCTAGCAAAAAACAATCGCTTACTAATATCTGGCGTAAAGCAGGCTTAGACACGGCCAAAATTAACTTAATCAGAGAAATTATTGATAAAGCGCTATGGAACCAACCAGAAGTTATGGCTCAGCAAATTAAAGCACTTCAAATTAAGTTAGATGGTTTTAGGCCTATTGAAGAAGCGATTAGCTGTGCTGGTGGTGTTAAGCAAGATGCATTAAATGAAAGCTTAGAGCTGAAACAAGCCTCAGGTGTTTTTTGCTGTGGCGAAATGCTGGATTGGGATGCTCCTACAGGTGGATATTTGCTTACAGCATGTTTTGCTACCGGGCGAGCAGCTGGTGAAGGTGTACATTCATTCTTAGAAAAATAACAGCGAATTTGATGCTATTTTTGATATGTGAAAAGTGTTATTTTTGAGCAATCAATAATAATAGGATTTACGAGAACATGTCTCAAGCATCATCAGTTTATCAAGGAAGTTGTTTATGTCAGGGTATTCGCTATGAAATTAAAGGCGATATCGGAGATATTATTCAGTGTCACTGCCAACGATGCCGAAAATCTAATGGAACAGCATTTGCCACAAATGCTCCTGTTAAAAGTACAGATTTTAAAATTACCCAAGGTGAAGACCTCGTCAAAAAATTTGCTGTGAACGGTGTGTACCGCTGGTTTTGTAGTGAATGTGGTTCACCGCTGATTAGCTCGCGTGATGCCCAGCCTGAACTATACCGTGTAAGAATTGGGTCACTCGATACACCATTAGACCAAAAACCGACAATGCATATTTTTGCCGCTTCAAAAGCAGAGTGGGAATGTATTCATGACGATTTACCACAATATGCTGAACGTCCATAATCTAAAAAGTATATTTCAATCAAATTTTAGATGATCTAATATACTTAAAGCAGGGAGATGGCATTCCTCCCTTGAAAAACCGCCGTACTGGCTAATGATGCCTACGTTACCCTCATGTATTTATATCGCTGGGTACGTAGGTTTATTGCGTACTCTGCTTGTTTTTTGGAGTACGCCATGTCACGTTTCCCATCATTCTTGTTTGCTCTTTTAGCATCTTACTAAAGGGGTGGTTCTATGTATTATCCTTTACTTTCAATTGCCGTAGGTTCTGTGCTAGGGGCATGGTTGCGTTGGTTTTTAGGTTTAAGACTCAACCCGATTTATCCGCAAATTCCACTTGGTACCGTTGCTGTTAATTTAGTCGGTGGTTTTATTATTGGTTTTGCAATGGCCTATTTTGCTCATAGTGACTTAAGTCCCAACTATAAGCTTTTTGTAATCACAGGCTTTTGTGGTGCTTTAACTACTTTTTCAACGTTCTCAATTGAGATTGTGACGTTATTACAAAGTGGTAAATTGGGAATGGCGATGTTGGCAATTTCTATTCATTTAATTGGGTCGTTAATTTTTACGTGTTTGGGGTTGGCGACTTATTATTGGGTGGCAGGCAACTGATATTCCGATGTTTAAGGATAGGGATATACTGCACGGCCTCTGTTTTACATACTCTCCAAGACCATTTGTATAGGCATACCTTACTTTTGAAAGATCAAAAGTAAGCAAAAATCTTTTGTTTCGCTGATGCTACATCCATGTAGCACAGCAAAACAGCGGCATCCATGCCGCTTGTCACGATAGTAAATGATGAATTAAAAACTTCTGATTTATTTCTGGGATTTGATACGCGTTAAAGTCATCAACAGCCTGACTGAAATCAGCTATATCTTGTTTTTGCAAGATACTTGATAAGTGTAAACAGTGAACAGGTTCTGTTGATCTTGCGCTGCTTTAGTCGCAGCTCAGGTTTTGCCTACTTTTTCCAAAAGAAAAGTAGGTCGAGCCGAAGGCTAGTCTAGATATAGAACGTCACTGAAAAAATTCTGTTGTGACAATCTTCTAATTTAAGACATTACTTACTAGCACTTATTATTTTTCAGTTAAAGCTTGACCTTCAAACTTCACACCATCCCAACCATTTTGCATAAACTGACGAATATTTTGATGGTCAGTGCCTTCAGGCGTAGCCAATACAGATGCGTAGTGCTCTGCAAATAAACTTAAAGTTTGTGCTTGGTCTAAACCTTGTAACTTAGCAAAAGAGAAAACTTTTGCACTGCCTTGATTTTCAGTCGCAGCATTATGCTGTGCGCCATTTTGAAAAGCTGTTGGAGTATGTTGGTAACGTGCTTCAATATGAGCTAAAACGTCTGAAAATTTTGCTGTGCCTGTTTGTAATTGGGCAAGTAACTCTTGTGCCATAATCTTAAACTTCCTATCAAATGGGGCTTAAGCATAGCATCGAATACATGCCTTGAAAGCTTGGTAACTATAAAAAATGATGGGCTGTCTGGAAAGTTAAGAATATTTTTTAGACACGTTGTGGATAAGTTTTCTTTTATACACAACTGAAAAAAGTATAGAAAAAATACACATAAAAAAAGAAGCCTAAGTGGAGGAGATGAGTCTTAGGCTTCCAATGATTTTAGTCTATTGGTCAAAACTTAACGTAAGATTAACTCTTACGACTGAAGCGACCGAAGCGTTTATTAAAGCTTGCAACACGGCCTTCATTACTTGCTTGACGTACTTCACCTGTATAGAAAGGATGTGATGCACTCGAAATATCAAGGGTCACATAAGGATAGACTTGTCCTTGATATTCCTTGGTTTGTTTCGTCTGAATAGTACTACCAATTAAGAAGTACATGTCTGCATTGGTGTCATGAAATAACACTTGTTGATAAGCAGGATGAATATCTTTACGCATGAGAGATTGTCCTAAATTATTTTTGATTAAAGAAATGTTATAACATAACAATTAATAAGTCAATGTAGCCCCAAAAAGGCGACATTGATCGGTTCATTCAAGTGAGTTAGAAGGCGGAACCAGTTCTTCAAATAAATCGTTTAGGTTGTCATGTACTTTTAAGTGAATCAGGTTCCAGTAGTGTCCTGAAATAGTTCTATTGACCATTAATGTATCTGGTGAAGGCTTAAAGACATCCCAATACTTCAATGATTTTTTCACAAGTAACATGCCATCATGATGAGATGAGTTTTCGGCAAAATCGTAAGTGGTTGTAAGAGGACGTAATAAAATTTCGATCCAGAGTTTATAAAGATCACTTGGGAATTTGCCTTTTTCTACAAGAGCATGTAGCTCAAGTAGTTCTGTTTCAATGAGCACGATGTTTTCATGCCGGGCTGCATTCACCAGTCGTTTAAAGTTATAAATGATTTCATTTGAAAGCGTTTTAACACTGCCATAGTCATAAATAATCACACTACCATCTTGACGAAAAGCAAAGTTGCCTGGGTGAGGGTCACAGTGAAAACGCTTTAAAAAGAACATTTCTTGACCCAAAGCACGTATGAGACGATGCCCAATCGTATTTCGAATTTCGAGAGGCCAAGTGCTAGCAGTTTCAATACTGTCACCTTGTTCAAGGCTTAAGGTTAAAATACGTCTTGAAGAGTAGTCTTTATAAACGCTCGGAATAATAATTTTATCGTCTAATTTGCTATGAAACGTTTTAAAGACTTCAAGATTTTGAGCCTCAATTTCATAGTTAAGTTCTGCTGACAGACTATCTTGAATCTCTGCAAAAATTTGATCTTGCAGTTTTTTATCAATTTTAAGTACACCCATTAAGCGTAGTGCTAAACGAACTTGTTTTAAGTCACTCTCGCAGGCTTCATCAACACCGGGATATTGAACTTTAACTACCACTTGTTCGCCATTTTGTAAAACAGCTTTGTGAACTTGTCCAATTGATGCAGCAGCAAAAGGCTGTTCATCAAAAGATTTAAAGGCAGCATTGAGCGGTTTTCCAAGCTCACGTTCAACTTGTTGCTGGATCGCTGCAAAAGGCATGGCTGGAGCTTGGCGTTGTAGTTTTGATATCGCTTTAGCAACTTCTGGCGGGAAGATATCTTTATATTGCGATGCAATTTGTCCGACTTTCATGACAGCACCTTTCATTTCACCTAAGGTGTCTGCAATTTGTAGACCGATATCTTGGAACAATTTAGTTTTTGCAGCCAGTTTCTGTTCTTCATCCGCAGTCAGGTTTCGAATCGAGTTAGAAACGGTTTTTGTTGCAATGCTCGCGGTCATTCCTGCAAGTTTCATAAATCGTTTGCCAGGTGAACTTGCACTCTTTGCCATATCTTCGATACCTCGTTGACTACAACATAATATTCTCTAGTTTTGATCATAGGTGACAAAACTGAAAAAGCCTATATGAAATTGTTTATCGCATGTAAGAAAATTTTCGAAAAACAAAATGTTATTTTTAAAGTAAAAAATGTGAAAAGCTTTTTAAAATTCATTTCATAAACAAAGCTTTAATATCTATAAAGCCGCTGTTTTTTTAGTGCTAAGGTGAATGGTATGTCAAATAAGAAATAGAGACAATAAAAGTTATGACCAGTCTAAACTCATCCTATGGGCGCTCTCAAGCGGTTCCTTTATCTGTATTTGAGCAGTCGAAAGATGCACATATTATTCGTTCTGATGAAGAAGCAATTGAAGTTGCCAAGCAACTTGCTCAAGAGTTTGCCCAAGAAGCATCTGATCGAGATCGAGAGCGTCGATTGCCTTTAGATGAAATTCAACAGTTCTCACAAAGTGGCTTATGGGCAATTACCGTACCTAAGCAATTTGGCGGTGTGCAAGTTAAATATCGAACTTTGGCGGAAGTGATTAAAACAGTTGCGAGTGTTGATCCATCTCTTGCTCAGTTGCCTCAAAACCATTTGGCCTTTATTGAACATTTAAGACTAGATGCGAAACCTGAACAGCAACAGTTCTTCTTTAACTTGGTGTTAAGAGGAATTCGTTTTGGTAATGCTTTTTCGGAAAAACACAGTAAAACAGTCGCGGATCTCACCACTAAACTTCAAAAGACCGAACATGGCTATGAAATTAATGGTAAAAAATTCTTTGCAACGGGTGCCTTGCTCGCACATTGGATTCCAATTGTTGCTGTAAATGAACAGGGTCAACCTTATGCTGCACTTGTGCCACGTGAAACATCTGGGGTCAATATTATTAATGACTGGTCTGGTTTTGGACAACGTACCACGGCTAGCGGTACGGTAGAACTAAATCAGGTTCCAGTACGTGAAGAATATTTAGTTCCGATATACCAAGCATTTGAGCGCCCAACACCAGCTGGTGCTATTTCTCAGTTTATTCAGGCTGCGGTCGACGCTGGTATTGCGCGTGGTGCAATTGAAGAAACGATTCAATACGTCAAAAATCATAGCCGTGCATGGGTCGATTCAGGTTTAGAAAAAGCTAGTGATGACCCTTACACGATCGCAAATATTGGTGATCTAAAAATTAAACTGCGTGCAGCAGAAGCAGTACTGGACTTGGCTGGAGATGCAATTGATCAGGCCATTGCTGACACCACCGAAGAACATGTAAACCAAGCCACACTATTGGTGGCTGAGGCTAAAGTACTCACCACAGAAATTGCTATTTTGGCAGCCAATAAACTCTTTGAGTTGTCGGGTACACGTTCTACTTTATCTGAACTCAACTTAGACCGTCACTGGCGCAATGCCCGTACCCATACCTTGCATGACCCTGTGCGCTGGAAGTATCACATTGTTGGTAATTATTACCTCAATGGCGTTCAGCCACCTCGTCATGCATGGAGCTAAATTGAAGAAAAAACAGGATTAGGAGAATAACGATGACAATAGCTCAAATTGAATTAGAAGAACTATCGGTAGGCGCAGATTATGAAAAGGTCGCAAACAGATTCCGTCCCATTTTTGAAAAAATTGTGCAAGGCGCTGTTGAGCGAGAAAAAGAGCGAATCTTACCTTTCGAACCGATTCAATGGTTAAAAGAAGCTAAGTTGGGTGCTATACGGGTACCTGTTAAATATGGTGGGTATGGGGTTTCATTACCTCAACTGTTCCAGCTTTTAGCCGAGTTAGCAGAAGCTGACTCCAACATTGTACAAGCGCTACGAGGCCATTTCGCATTTGTTGAAGACCGTTTGGTCGCTCATAAAGAGCAATCACAAGAGGTTTGGTTCCAACGTTTTGTACAAGGTGATTTAGTCGGAAATGCATGGACAGAAGTTGGAAATGTACAAATTGGTGATGTCGTTACACGTGTCACTAAAGATGCTTCGGGTAACTTAGTGGTGAATGGTGAAAAGTACTATTCAACCGGAAGTATTTTTGCAGACTGGATTGATTTATTTGCTTACGATGAAGTGAACGACCGTCATGTAATTGCTGCTATTTACCGTCATGAAACAGGTGTAAGCGTGCTGGATGACTGGGATGGTTTTGGTCAAAAGACAACAGGCAGTGGTACTTTAAAAGTGCATCAGGTTCATTTGCCAGCTTCAAATCTTATTCCATTTGATCAACGTTTTAAGTATCAAACCGCTTTTTATCAGGTGGTGCATCTTGCAACATTAACGGGTATTGCGCGTGCCGCGGTTGAAACGTTTAGTCAGGAAATCCGTGAACGTAAACGTATTTTTAGTCATGGTAATGGTGACTTGGTTCGTCACGACCCACAAGTTTTACAAGTGGTGGGTAAGGCATCCGCTCAAGCTTATGCAAGTCAGGCAATTACCTTAAAAACGGCCGAGGCGTTGCAAAAAGTCTATGAAAGTCACTTTGCCGAGTCAGAGGTGAAAGAGCATCAATTTAATGTAGATGCTGAGCTTGAGTCGGCACAAGGACAGGTGGTGATTTCTAACCTAGTACTCGATTTAACCAGCCAATTATTTAATGCTTTAGGGGCATCGGCAAGTAGCCAAGCGAAACAACTGGACCGTTTCTGGCGTAATGCGCGGACTGTGTCTTCACATAATCCGCTTATTTACAAAGAAAAGGTGATTGGAGATTGGGAGGTAAACCGTACGGATTTACCCTTTGTTTGGCAAATTGGAGCAAGCCCGCGGGCAAAGTCTGCATAAAATAAAAAGCCGATATTTCATCGGCTTTTTATTAGGTTTGACTTAGGCGCTTTGTATTTAGGTAGAGCCGTGAAAGCAACAAAACACAGGCAATGCTTAAGCCAATAATTAAACCAAGCCATACGCCAGCTACGCCCCAATGGGTATAACGGGCCAAATACAGTCCTATAGGGAAAGCAATCACCCAATATGCCATAAGCGTAATCCACATCGGTGCTTGGGTATCTTGCATGCCTCTTAAACAACCGGCAGCGCTTACTTGTAGCGCATCCATCAATTGATATGCCATTGCGAACCACAGTAAATACATTGCAACAGGAACAACGTTTATATCTTGAGTATAAACCGAGATAATTTGTTCACGGCCTAGAGCAATAAATGACATGGTTAATAGAGCAAAAAATATTGCTGTGCTTAAACCAATCTTTTGCACTTGGTACATGGAAGCCCAGTTCTTTTCACCATAATAGGTTCCCACACGAATGGTTAAGGCAATTGCCAGTGAAAGCGGAATCATAAACAGCACAGAGGTAACTGAAATAGCCACTTGGTGCGCGGCAATAAACACTTCACCTAGTGGGCTAAGGACTAATGCCCCTGTACTGAAAATACTCACCTCAAAGAACACTGCTAAACCAATTGGTAAACCAAGCTGTAAAATTCTTTTAACCCAAGTGAGGTTAATTTTATCGAATCTGCTAAAAATAGACGTGTTTCGATAAGCTGAAGCTTTATAGATGTAGCCTGCTAATGTAATCAGCATCAGCCATTGTAAAATAGAGGTTGCAAAGCCGCAGCCTGCACTGCCCAACGCAGGAATTGGCCCTAAGCCATGCATAAAAATCATGTTTAGAGGGATTAAAACCACTAAGGCCAATAAGCTAATCGCGGTTACAGGGCGAGGGTGACCTAAAGCCTCCGAATAGCCACGTAGCGCTGCGTACATGGTTACAGCAGGCATACCTAAACCAATGGCATGCAAAAACAAGCTTGCTTTAGGTCGTAAGCTTTCTGGAACACCAAACACGTGTAAGAAAAAAGGCATAAGCTGCAAAATGAGCATAGCCATTACACCTAAAATGATGGCGACCCATAATGACTGGCGAACAATGACAGGGATTTGTTCTGTATTTCTAGCGCCTTTTGCCTCTGCAACTAACGGTGTAGTGGCAATCATGATGCCGCTAAACAGAAGCATAATAGGAATCCATAAGCCTACACCTACTGCAATAGCAGCTAAGTCTCCAGCAGATAAGTGCCCAGCCATAATGGTATCAATTAACCCGAACCCTGCTTGAGCAAACTGCGTAATTAAAATAGGTAGCATTAAATGGAAGAGTTGTTTTAATTCAGTCCGAAACGACGTGACATTCGACACAAAAGATACTCTTTATAAATATAAAAATGAAACTAGCGCTGTAAGGTGAGTAATACACCAGCAAAGATGACCACTCCACCTAGAAACCGTTGCCATGTAACAGGAGTCTTGTCTGTACCTAACCATCCAAAATGGTCAAGCAACATAGAAATGACCAATTGCCCAAAAACGACTAATCCTGTAAAGGTTAAAAAACCAAGCTTAGGTGCAGTATAAATGCTCATGCTAATTGCATAAACCCCAAGGAATCCTCCAGTCCAAAGAAGCCACGGAATATTAGATATTTCACTTAAAGTGGGTTTCTCGGCACTTTGGAAGAGCACCATAATAGCTAAAACAATAGTACCTATGAAAAATGATAATAATGCCGCTTGCAAAGGTGAGTGTAATTGCTCACGAAGCTGAGCATTAATTGCGGTTTGAAAAGCCATGGCAACACCGATTCCCATAGCTAAGGGTAAGATCAGGAAAAGTTGACTAGAGAATTTCATCATTTATATCAATATTTAATATGTCTAAAAAACAGTCTAAAGCAATTAAGGTATGTTTTCATAAGCCCATTGATGCAGTCATGTTAAAATAGAAATATTGTGTAAATTGGACCTTGCTCCTTGGCTGTATTAAATCCTGCTTCTGTTCCGTTATCTTTATATATCCACATGCCTTGGTGCGTGCGTAAATGTCCCTATTGTGACTTTAACTCGCATGCCGTGCCTGATGGTACGCTTTCGGCAGAACTCGAGCAAACCTATCTAAAAGCGTTGGTGGCCGACTTTGAAACACAAGTTGCGCTGGCACAGGGACGTTCAATTTGCAGTGTATTTATTGGTGGTGGAACGCCTTCACTTATTTCTGCCAAAGGTTATGCATGGCTATTTGAGCAGCTTAAGTCATTACTTAACTTTGAAGACGGTTGTGAAATTACTTTAGAGGCTAATCCGGGAACATTAGAACATGACCCGTTTGCAGGCTATTTAGAGGCAGGGATTAACCGTTTGTCGATTGGTGTACAGACTTTTAATACCGATCACTTGCAAAAGCTTGGACGTATTCATTCAGCAAGCAATGCTATGGATGCAATTGAGCAGGCAAGACAAGCAGGCTTTAAGCGAGTTAATGTCGATTTAATGCATGGCTTACCTGAGCAAACACTAGAGCAAGCACTTCATGATTTAAATGTTGCTGTAGAGCATGGTGCGACACATATCAGTTGGTATCAACTTACCATTGAGCCAAATACGGTATTCTTCCGAACTCAGCCTGTTTTACCTCAAGATGAAGTGTTAGAAAATATTCAAGAGCAGGGTGAGGCATATCTTAAGGCAAATGGTTTTGTAAACTATGAAGTGTCGGCTTGGCGTAAAGAGCAGCCTTCAGCTCATAATTTAAATTATTGGGAATTTGGTGATTATCTTGCGATTGGTGCAGGTGCACATGGCAAAGTAACACAACCAGATGGTGTATATCGTTTCCAGAAAACTCGTTTACCGAAAGATTACTTAGCTAAGGTTCCAGCTGAACATTTGCAAATGAAAAAGATTGAAGCAGATGAACTACCTTTTGAGTTTATGATGAATGCTTTACGCTTAAATGATGGGGTAAAAGCTGAGTTATATGAACAGCGTACAGGCTTAAGCTTAGATCATTTAAGTGATGTACTCACATCACTGCGAGCTAGAAAGCTACTGGTAGAGGATACTTCTCGTTTAGCTTGTACAGAGCAGGGGCATATTTTCTTAAACTCGGTACTAGAAGAGTTCTTGTAAAGAAGCAAACTAAAAAGCCGCACTATGAGATGCGGCTTTTTTGATTTTAGCGAGTGGTATAACCGCCATTTGCGAAAATTGTCTGACCTGTAATCCACCATCCGTCGGTGACTAAGAAGCGGACTAATGGCTCAATATCTTCAATTTTAGTAAGCCCACCTAAAGCTGAAGCCGATTTATGGTAAGCCACTGCTTCGGCAGATTCTTGTCCATAAAAGAAAGGGGTCTCCATGGGGCCAGGTGCAACCGCAGTCACAGAGATTTGACGATCTCCAAATTCTTTCGATGCGGCGCGGGTGTAATGTTCAACAGGTGCTTTTAAACCTTCGTAGGTTGAATAGAGACCCGTGTAGGCCGCCAGAAGAGAAGTCACGATTGAACAGATTTTTCCACCGTCATTTAAATGACGACCCGCCGATTGAATAAAGAAATAGGCAATTTTTGAGTTGATATCACTCATGCTATCAAACTCTTGTTCTGTAGTATCTAAAAATGATTTTTTTAAAACCTTTCCAACGGTATTAATGGCAATATCAATTCCACCGAAATGTTGTTTGGTATCTACGAAAAGTTTTTCGATGTTATGGACATGCGTTAGATCCGCTTGAATTAAAACAGCATCTACACCGAATGCTTTTACATCTGCAAGTGTTTGCTCAGCATCTGCTTGAGTTTCTGAACTATTATAGTGAATTGCGATTTTTGCGCCTTGTTCTGCAAATTTACGGCTAATGAGTCCACCTAAGTTTTTTGCACCGCCAGTAATCAGTACCACTTTATCTTTAAGCGTATGAGCTGCCATGATGGTTGTTCCTATGATGACTTGTTTTAATGTGTTTTTAGTCTAGATTGGCGGTAATTTTTGATCAATTATGCTAGTTTGGTTTAACTATTCAGAAAATACGAACAATTAGATGGATCGGTTGCAGCAATTTTTTATTTTTACGGAAGTCGCTAAACGACAAAGCTTTAGTGAGGTTGCACATCGACTCGATTTACCTCGCTCAACCGTAACTAGTGCCATTCAACAGCTTGAAACTCACTATGGTGTACGCTTATTCCATCGAACTACCCGTAAAGTAAGCTTGACGCAAGATGGACAGCGAATATTGCCAGAGTGCAAAAACCTTTTATTGGACTATGAACAATTAGAACAACTCATTCAGACACAAAAACAGCATTACCGTGGCACATTAAAAATTTCGATGCCCAGCCGTATCGTGCATCAAGTGATTATTCCTGAGCTGTCAGATTTTTATCATCGTTATCCGGATATTTATTTGCAGCTTAATAGTTCTGATGACATGACTGACTTAATTGAAAAGGGGATTGATTGTGTCGTTCGGGTAGGTGAGCTAGATAGCAGTAGTTTAATTGCAAGATTGATTGGTCATTTGGTCATGGTGAATTGTGCAAGCCCCCATTACTTAAAACAGTACGGTACGCCTGAACAATTAGATGATCTATCTCAGCACCAACTGATTAACTACGCGGGAGCTGTAGGAGAAAAACAGGGCGTATTTTTACATCAAGATGGAATGGTGATGATGGATAGTGCTTTAAGTGTAAATAATACTGAAGCTTATATTGCGGCAGCTAGTGCGGGTTTGGGAATTATTCAACTTCCATACTATGATGTTCAAGATAAGATTGAGCGGGGAATCTTGGTTGAGGTACTTAGTGCTTATAGTGCGCCGTCACTTCCACTTAACATTTTATATCCCAACAGGAGTTATATTCCAAAACGATTAGAAGTCTTTATGAGTTGGGTTGGAGAGGTTTTAAATCGCAAATGCATCGTCATCTTTTAGTCATAAAAAGAAAATAAGATAACAATAAAAAAAGCCTCTCAAATTGTGAGAGGCTTTTTAGAATTTGGTGGGTCGTCCGCGACTCGAACGCGGGACCAACGGATTAAAAGTCCGCTGCTCTACCAACTGAGCTAACGACCCAAATAGGTCAAAACAAATAAGTGGTGGGTCGTCCGCGACTCGAACGCGGGACCAACGGATTAAAAGTCCGCTGCTCTACCAACTGAGCTAACGACCCTGAGCGAGAATTAAGTAAAACAACGTTTTACCTGAGTGTAAGAGAAAATCTAGGATTTTCTGAAACAATCAAACTCGTATTGACTCAGAGAGAAGTAATACTTCTAAACACTGTATCGTTTTGATGTCGCGTATTTTAGCAAGTTATTCAACTAACACAAGAGGAAATTTCAAAACATTTGCATGATTGCCTATAAAAAGCACGATTTCCTCTTATTTAGCTAAAAAATGAACTAAAAACGGTATTTATATGCCTGAATGTTGTCAAAAATTTCAGTTGTGATGTCGCAATAACTGTTTGCACCAGGCAATAAAGCGAGTAAACGTTCAGAAGTTTTGTTCGGATTAAACGCATCTTCCTTCAATTTATTCTTCTGATATTTAAATGTACCTGTTGTTTCGACCTTTTTTTGCACACGTAAAAACACAGGTACTGCATAAGCAGGCAAACATTTCTTAAATACAGTGACCATTTCGGTTAAATCTGCATCATTTAACTCTTCGTTATCTGCCAGTGTGATGGCTGCCATACCAGCACGGCCGTTGGTATTTGGAATTTCTACACCATAAACAACAGCTTCAGCAATTTTTTCATATTCGCATACCATATTTTCAACTTCAGTCGTCGATACGTTTTCACCTTTCCAGCGGAAAGTATCGCCTAGACGGTCAACAAATTGTGCATGACGGAAACCAATATCACGAACTAAATCGCCTGTGTTGAAATAAGAGTCGCCTTTTTTGAAAACATCTTTCCAAATTACTGATTTGTTCTTTTCAGGGTCGGTATAACCATCAAATGGAGAACGGCTAGTAATTTTTCCAACTAACAAGCCAACCTCACCAGCTTTTACTTTTTGACACCAACCATTTTTGTCGCGGATAGGCTCATTTTTCTCTTTATCGAATTGAACAATCGCATATGGTGTAGGAGAAAAACCAACTGTGTTGTCAAAGTTGAAAATATTGCTAAATCCAACGTTACCTTCACTTGATGCATAAAGCTCTAGGACTTCTTTAACACCGAAACGTTGTTTGAACTTATCCCAGATATTTGGGCGCATGCCATTACCGATCATTTTTGTGACACGGTGGTTACGGTCAAGTTCGGTGACAGGAGCATCCATTAGGTAGCGGCAAAGTTCACCAACATAACCAATTGCAGACGCATTAAATTTTTGAACGTCTTTCCAAAATGCGCTAGTCGAATATTTACGTCGAATCGCAAGTGTTGAACTTCCGGCGATTACACCACACCAGCAAACCACCACACCTGTTGCGTGATAAAGCGGTAAGGTGACGTACATAACGTCATCTGGACCTAAGTTTAAGATATGGCCATAAGTGCCATAAGCTAATGTCCAGCGACTATGCTTAAAAATAACAGCCTTTGGTAAACCTGTTGTACCAGAGGTGTAGATATAGAACAGACCATCATTACCCGTTACAGAACGAGTAGTTGAAGGGTTAAATTTTGGAAATTGATCAATTTGTTCAGCTAAATTTGCATAACTTTGAGGTGCTGTACCTGCGTTTTGACGTGTGGCTTGATCTGCAAACCAGTGGAAGCGATCTTTAGCAACATTTAAATCTTGACGAATTTCATCAATAGCCGCTCGAACTTCTTCACCAGCAATAACTGCAATTGGTTTTACTAGATTGATGCTATGAGCGAGAACCTTACCGATTTGAGAAGTATTCACGAGTGCAATCGTGACACCAATTTTAGCTAAACCAACAATTGTTGCGATCAGCTCGGAGCGGTTTTCAATCATTACAGCAATGACGTCCCCTTTACGCGCTCCGATAGAAAGGTAGTAATGAGAAATCTGGTTTGCCCATTCATTTAAAGCTTCATAAGAATAACTTTGATCTTCAAATAATAATGCCGTGCCTTTCGGATTCCGTTTAACAGCTTTTTCAAAAGCAATACCCAAACCTGTTGGAGTATGTGATGTTCTTAAATAAGCCTGTTTAAGACCATTTAGGATATGGGGTACTTTGGGAATGAAGCTAGGAAGTCTTGTGGCAACATCACCAAGCGTAATGATATCGGTCTGTGTTGTCTGGCTCATATCAATCCTATTTATTTTTCGATCAATCCAAAAAAGGTTGTGTAGGCAAAAAGTCCAATAGTTTTCATGGTTCACCATGCTTTTAAAACTTTTCTTCTAGTGCAATCAACCTAATTGGTTAAAAATAACAAAAAAAACCTAGTCATCGAAATGACTAGGTTTGTTTAAATTAGCTGCAATTGAGCAAATGGCTTACTCAGCTACAGGATTAGCTTTTTTAGGTGGACGACCACGAGGGCGACGAGGGCGACTCGGTTTATCCTTGTCAGCTTTTGCGTCTTCTGACTCGGCCTCAGCGGTTGCTTCAGCCGGCGCTGCTGTTTCTTCAACTGCTACTTTCGCTTTATTTGCAGCTTTTGATGGCGCAGGTGCCTTCGTTACAGGAGCTTGAGCTACAGTTTCTGTAGTTTTTTCTTCTACAGGGGCTGGAGATGCCTCAGGCTGTGTTGCTTCAGTTGACTGATTAAGCTCAAGCGGTTGCTGTTCTGGTACAACAGGTGCTTGAGTTTCAGTAGGCGCAGTAACGGCTTCTTCTATTACAGGAGCAGGGGCAGCCACTTCTTCCGCTGGAGCAGAATGTTGTTGTTTCACTTGCTCAAATGCTTGCTCAGCAGCTAGTTTTGCTAAACGACGGCGCTCACGCGGATCATTTGCAACACGTGGAGTTGGAGCTTGCGATGGAGTAAGTGGAAGTACTGGTGCTGGTTCTGCTTCTTCAGTTGGTTTACGGCTTGGAAGTTCTGCATCACGAGTTACTGGTTTTTTCTCTTCTGTTTTAGAAGTTACTTCAACTACCAAAGTACTAGCATACTGTTCTGCGAACTTCTGCATTGCACGATTAAACGTTGGTACTAAGCCAAATTGTTCAATCAGTACCGTACAGTCTTCGCCATAAACGTGACGAATTAAGCTACCAATCGTGTATTGTGCCAAAGTCGGAATTTGCGATGGCGTAACAGTTGGAGTAGCTGCTTTAGCTTGTTTAGCCCCACGTTGCTGACGACGACGCATACGAGGGTCATTGCTAGCACGTTGGATTTGTGGCTGAGCCGCTTCTTTAGTTGGTTGAGCTTCTTTTATTTCTGCAACAACAGCTTTCTCTTCTACAACTGGTGCAGGAGTTGGCTCTTGAGCAACTTCAACAGGAGCCGCTTCAACATGTCCAACCTTCTGTTCAGACGTTAGCGCAACAATTTCGCTTTGACCTTGATCAACGTTGATGATTAAAGCAGTGTTCATGACATCATGTTTAGGTGCGTCAATGACATCAACTTTAACTTGCTTTTCATCAACAACAACTGGTGCCGGCGCATTTTGATTTTCGCTTAATACGCTTGGATCACGATGGCGATTTGGACGGTTCGGACGTTGTTGATTATTACGATCACGACGTGGAACAACATTTTCAGTTTGTTGTACATCATTATTTTGATGTTGCTGATCTTGCTGTTGTTGACGTTTTTGCTGACGTTTTAATTCACGTTGCTCTTGGCGTGACAATTGAACTACTTCTTCATGAACTTGATGCTGTGGTTCATGAGATTGGTGATGCTGTTCACGTTGCTCTTTATGTTTACGCTTTTTGTTGTTCTGACGTTGTTGATGAGATTTATCATCTTTTTCAACATGTTCACGAACTTCTTGTTTCACAGGTGACTGTGAAATGTAAGCATTATTTGTTTGAACTGGTGCAACTTCAGAAACTGCTGGTGTTACAACTTGTCCAAACTGACCACGACTTACTGCACCAGTATTGATCATTTGCTCAATCGCAGCAGCAGCATTTTGTGCTGAACGAGATTGATCAACAGTTTGCGCTTGTTTTTGAACAAATAAGTTTTCTAACCATGCACAAGGACTTGCTGCTTTTTGAGCCGCAGGTTGCTGTGCTACAGGTTGAGTTGCATGGTTTGCTTTTTTCTGAGCAGGGGCGTTATTTGAAGCTGGGGCTGCTGCATGTGCATGGCCGTGGTCTGCTTCTTCTAAATGCCATTCAGAAGACTCATAGCCTAACTCTTTTTCACTAGAACGAGTTGCCTCAGTACGTTCATAGCTAGATGGTGCAAAGCCATCTGGGTTATAAGCAATTTCGTAATGTGGGGTTTCTAAGTGAGGGTGTGGTAATACAGTTACACGCACACCAGAAGTCTGTTCTAAATACACCAGGCTATGACGTTTCTCATTGAGCAAGAATGCTGCAATTTCAACAGGAACTTCAACTTGAACTTCACCATGACGTTCACGAAGAGCAATTTCTTCCACTTTACGCATGATTGAAAGAGAAAGCGAACGTAGGTCACGGACCATGCCTGTACCATGACAGCGAGGGCACACATAACCTGTTGCTTCTTCAAGCGATGGACGTAAGCGCTGACGGCTCATTTCCATTAAACCAAAACGAGACAATTGACCGAATTGGATACGGGCACGATCGCTTTGTGTTGCTTCACGAAGTTTTGCTTCAACCATACGTTGGTTGCGTTCTTTAGTCATATCGATGAAGTCGATGACAACTAGACCGCCAATGTCACGAAGACGAAGTTGGCGAGCAATTTCTTCTGCTGCTTCTAAGTTGGTATTAAGCGCAGTTTCTTCAACGTCATGTCCGCGAGTTGATTTCGCAGAGTTAATGTCGATTGAAACTAAAGCTTCAGTCTGGTCAATCACGATTGAACCGCCAGAAGGAAGTTTTACTTCACGCTCGTAAGCAGTTTGAATCTGGCTTTCAATACCAAAATGAGCAAACAATGGCTCGTTTAAAGTATAAGTTTTTAATTTGTCTAATTGACGTGGCATGACTGCTTTAACAAAGTTATATGCTTCGTTATAAGCTTGTTCGCTATCAATTAAAATTTCAGCAACGTCATCACGTAAGTAATCACGAATCGCACGTGTTACAACACCAGCTTCTTGGTGAACAAGCATTGGAGAAGGGCCTGAGCTTGCTGTACTTTGAATTTGTGCCCAAAGGTCAAGCAAGTGTTGTAAATCAAGCTGTAATTCTTCTTGAGTGCGGCCAATACCAGCGGTACGTACAATCACGCTCATGCCGCGAGGTACATTTAAAGACGCTAAAATTTCTTTTAACTCTTCACGTACTGAACCTGAAATTTGACGGCTAATACCACCACCTTTCGGGTTGTTTGGCATGAGAACTAAATAGCGACCTGCCAGAGAAATAAAAGTAGAGAGTGCTGCACCTTTATTACCACGTTCTTCTTTTTCAACCTGAACTAAAAGCTCAGTACCTTCAGTGATAAGTTCACGAATGTTTGAAGTCTGACGTGGGTCTGCCTGGAAATAGCTATTCGCAATTTCACGCATAGACAAGAAGCCTTGACGACCTGCACCGTATTCAACAAAAACGGCTTCTAAAGAAGGTTCTACGCGGGTGACATGGCCTTTATAGATATTGGATTTTTTCTGTTCTCGGGTACGATTCTCTAAATCAAAATCGTAAAGACGATTACCAGTGATAAGTGCAACGCGAACTTCTTCGGCGTGAGTTGCATTAATCAACATACGTTTCATGGGTGTGACACCTAATAGTGACTCACACAAACAAACCAAACAAACTTAAAGGTTCTGAACGAACATCGAACATGACGGATCATTTCCCAGATCTCAAAATACTTGTGGTCTGAGTCATCTGTTACCGGCTACATTTAGCCTTAGCTTCGATTCTCGTCTGTGATGTAGGCAATACTGCTTCAACCTTTAAATCGGAATTCCTTTTTGCTTCACTGGCGGGTGAGCGGTGCATTGGTTAATGACTTTCACTGTCATTGGCCGCAAAGTGACTTCTTTATTGGAAGTTTGATACGGAATGCTCATCGTATCAGTGCTTTCGGCAGTTCCAATGCATCAACGCTTTAGCCTGAAGGCAACATTAAGGAGCGATTTGTCTGATGTGTATCAGTTTACGTTCCATAACCAACTAGAGTTGGTAACATATTTTTTTGAACAAACTGAATTAAACGCAACAGTTTGTCATTTTGCCGATATAATAAGCCTTCGGCGTCGGCATAATTCTTTAGGACCAATCCGAGCTGGTGATGAAAGCATCATTTTGATTGAGGTTTCAATCAGGGAGATTTCCCTTTAGATGTTCACTTACGGCGGTATCCGTGCGCTGACTATATCAAACCTTGCAGCATCTGCCTATGGGCTAAGCTTAGATTTCTTGTGAAAAAACTAAGCTAATCGGTCATTTATTAATCAAATTTCGTAAAATTTCAGGTTTAAATATTAGTATGAATTCTACACAGCAATGGCAAAGTGTCACTTGGTTTGAGGTGGATGAGCATCAAGCAGGACAACGAATCGATAATTTCCTGTTTTCACGTTTAAAGGGTGTACCAAAGAGTCGAATTTATCGTTTGATTCGTGAAGGTCAGGTTCGCGTAAATAAAAAACGTATTAAAGCCGAGACTAAACTCGCAATTGGCGATCAGATTCGCGTTGCGCCTATTCGCTATGAACAAAAAGATGAGACAGCTGCTCCTGTAAGCGATAGTGTGGCACAAAGTTTATTAAGCCGCGTAGTCTATGAAGATGAAGGCCTATTAGTTGTAAATAAGCCATCTGGTATTGCTGTACATGGAGGTAGTGGTGTTGCCTATGGTTTGATTGAGGCTTTACGTGCAGCAACAGGCAAAAAATATTTAGAACTCATTCACCGCATTGACCGTGATACTTCTGGCCTAGTCATGATTAGCAAAAAACGTAGCACTTTAAAGCTGCTACAAGATATGTTGCGCGAGCACAAAATTCGTAAGACTTATGCTGCAATTGTAAAAGGTCAGGTGAGCCTTGATAAACAGCTTATCGATGCGCCTTTATTTCGTTACGAGTTACCAAACGGTGAGCGTCGTGTACGTGTATCTAAAGAAGGTAAGCCAAGTAAAACTGAATGGGTGGTTGCAGAGCGCTTTAAAAATGCCACATTGGTTCATGCTTCACCTTTGTCAGGGCGTACTCATCAAATTCGTGTGCATGGTTTAAGTATTGGACATCCATTGGTTGGGGATGATAAATATGGCCACAACACGGTATATGCAGGGCCTGAAGCACGTCGTCTGTGTTTACATGCGATGCGTTTAGATATTCCGGGTTATCCCCCAATTGAAGCGCCTTTACCAGAAGACATGACCCAATTGTTAAAGGCTTTGAGAGTAGCAAAATGAGTCTGAAAACCGAATTAGTAATTTTTGACTGGGATGGCACTTTATATAATTCTGTTGGTCAGATTGTTGCCAGCTTACAGCATGCAGCAGAACAGCATGAGTTAATGCTCACTGACGAAGCTGCAAAAAGTATTATTGGTTTAGGCCTGCCGGAAGTAATGCAAACTTTATTTCCGGAACGACCTGAGCTGCATGAATCGATTTTAAAAGCATATGGCGATCACTATATTGCGAACTCGACAAGTGATGTATGGTTCGATGGTATTGCTGAACTGTTACATGATTTAAAATCTCAAGGTTTAAAACTTGCCGTAGCAACCGGTAAAAACCGTCGTGGCTTAGACCGTGTGCTCGCAAAAACACAGAGTACTCATTTGTTTGATGCCACTCGAGCAGCCAATGAAACACGTTCAAAACCAGATCCGCTTATGTTGCAAGAAATATTAGCTGTCACTGGAGTGAGTGTTGAACAAGCCGTAATGATCGGTGACAGTAGTTATGACCTTGAGATGGCACAGCGTTTAGGTATGCCACGTATTGGGGTCGGTTATGGTGTACATTCGGTTGAAGTTCTGCAAAAGTTCCAACCTTTAACCATTGCGAAAGATGTACAAGAGCTTCATCATTTTTTGAGAAGATATGCTCAGTTATCTACTGTAGATGTAGCTTAATCTAGAAGTATATAAGAAGGGGGATAATTCCTCCTTATTTGATTTTGAAAACAATAAGAAGAGAAAAATGAGTCGTTCTATTCGTCTATTAAATCTTTTACAGCAACTTCGTGAAGCGCGTTACCCAATTACCGCACAAACCTTGGCTGAACGCATGGGAATAAGTCTGCGTAGTATTTATCGAGACATTGATAGTCTACGTGAGCAAGGCGTGAGAATCGATGCATCGGCGGGTTTAGGGTTTAAGCTTAAAGAAGACATTGTATTGCCACCCATGACGCTCAATGAAAATGAAGTTGAAGCTATTTTTTTGGCATTGTACTGGTTGAAGAGTGTGCCTGATCACTCTTTACAATCCGCGTCTACATCAATCTTAGCTAAATTGAATTCTGTTTTGCCTGAACATCGCCAATATTTATTACAGCAAACAACCTTAAGAGCGTTTAACACATGGCTGCCTGTGGATGAAAGTCGAGTCGAACAAATACGTTTAGCCATTCGGCAGCAAGTCAAAATTTCGATGCATTATCATGATGAACAACAACGGAGTAGTGTTCGAACTTTGTGGCCTTTTGCCTTGGGATATTTTAATGACAAAATTGTGTTGGCTGCATGGTGTGAACTCAGACAGGACTTTCGACACTTTAGAATGGATCGTATTCAACACTTAAGTTTAAGCCAAGAATTATACCCATCATTTAAGCAGCAACTGTTTCAGCAGTGGTGGGCACAAGAATCGCAGGCTACTGACAAAAACTGACAAAAGATATTTGTAGACTAGGAACCACGATAAACAAGGAGCCATGAAAATGAGCCTTAAACTTTATACTAACAAAGAATCGCGTGGTGTAGTTGTCGACTGGCTTTTAGTCGAGCTTGGTGTTGAATGTGAACAGATTGAAGTCGCATACAAAACTGAAATGAAATCACCAGAATATTTAAAACTTAATCCTTTTGGAAAAGTGCCAGTATTGGTGGATGGCGACGTCGTGATTTATGAGCTAGGTGCAATCTGTGCTTATCTTGCTGATAAATTTTTCAATAAAGGTTTAGCTCCTGCACTCGATGATCCTAAACGTGGTTTGTACTATCGCTGGTTATTTTTTACTGCTGGTCCTTTTGCAGCGGCTTCAAATAATGCGCATTTAAAGATTGAAATTGAGCCAGAACAAAAAATGTTTGTAGGTTATGGTGATTACAACGATGCTTACCAAGCTTTAGTACAAGGGCTCAGTGAAGCAAATCCGTATGTGTGTGGCGAGCAATTTACTGCCGCAGATGTAAGTATTGGAGCAATGCTGTTATGGCAATTGAAAATGGGTGTGATTGAATCCCATCCTGCCATTACGCGTTATGTTGAAACTATCAAACTACGCGAAGGCTTAAAACAAAGCAGTATGGGCTCATTGTTGTAAACCTATGCCGTTTCGAGCCACCCTTTTGGGTGGCTTTTGTATTCTATATAAAAAATTTTAGTTGCTAATAAAGCTCGCAGCAACGTTAATACAAATCGCTAAAATGGTGGTGTTGAAACCAAATGCGAGTACGAAATGAAATAAGTTCAGTAAACGCATATGTCTAGTCGTGACAGAAACATCAGCTGTTTGTGCCGATGTACCAATAATATAACTAAAATATAAGAAGTCAGGATAAGTGGGATGTTTGGTTCCTGGAAACTCTAGTCCGCCATTCTCTTCATTTCTGGATAGTGCCATATAAAAGTCATGTGCATAGTGCAATGCAAAAACGGTGTGCATAAAAAGCCATGCTGAAACAATGGTGAGTAAAGCTAAAGCAACATGTCCTAATTTTGCATAATGGTCAGAAGGAAGTTGAGATAGCTGTACTAAAATTGCTACTAGACACATTGAGATTGAGAGTAAAACAATAAGCATGATGACCCATTTGCTTTCATCTTGTTTTTTTGCTTGCTGCTGCATTTGTGAGTGATCAGCATTTTTCATCAGTTTAAAAACATGGAATAAATATAAACTGACGGAACCATTCCAGCTCGCTAACAAAATAGTGGACCATTTCCACGAGGTGTACATTGTTAGTAAACTTGCGGCAATAACTCCGGTAAATAAAGCAATAAAGAAGTGAGGGCGGTTTCGTACGCTACGTCCTAAATGCTGTAATAGTGCTACCATTTACTCAACGCTCCTTATGCTATGGTAAATATATTTTTTACTATTTGGTTAATTTAACATTAAGTTTTATATGTGTTTTATACTTTAGATTATATTTTTTTGTTTTTTAAAATAATTTTTTGAATTATCTGAAATATAAAAAATATCGTAATTTGATTAATTGATGGAAGTATAAAATAAACTTTAGACTCATTTATTTTATACTTTCTAAATCATTTATTATTTAGTAATAAAGATAATTTGGTTGATGATATTTAATCTAAAGTTTTATCGAGATGAAATACTTTATTCAATTGATCTATAAATCTTTTAACCCCTACAGATTGTGTATTTCTACGATAACTGACAAATAAATCTAGAGAAGGTAATTCAACATCTAAAGGACGAGCAACTGTATTGGAAACTCCCAAAGGTGCAACATAAGCTGGCAATATAGTACATCCTAGCCCAGAACCGGTAGAGTTAATGTTGAGTAAAATACTATCGGCCTTTTGAACAATATTGAAGTCAATATCATGAGTCTTAGTGAACTCTAAAATAGTATTGTGTAGGGTGTTAGATTGCTCTACAGCAGGAATAATAAAATCAATACCATTTAAAGCTTTTACTGGAATGCGTTCGTATTTAGCGAGAGGATGGTTTCTTGGGAGTAAAAAAATTAAAGGTTCTGTTAAAACAAATTGGCTTTGAATTTCATCATTTTCGGTGTTATCACGTGTAAACGTGATATCGAGTTCACCTCTTTTTAAGGCTTTGAGTTGCTCTGTATTGTTTAAGCTTGATAATTCAATGGTAAGGTCAGGATGTTGTAAGCGCAGATTGGGAAGAACATAAGGAAAAATTTTCATTTCTGCGATGGGGACAAAACCAATGCGTAATAACTGTTGTTTAGCCTTTGAGACTTGGCGTGCCATAGCCACTGCTTTATCGGCTTGAGCAAGAGTTAAACGAGCATGCTCTAAAAATACTTCACCTTCTTCTGTTAACTCGACTTTCCTTTTTGTACGGTTTAAAAGCCGCACTCCGACATCTTCTTCTAAATCTTTAATTTGTTGGCTAAGGGAGGGTTGAGCAGTATAGAGTTTGAGAGCGGCCTTACTAAAATTTAATTCTTCAGCAACAGTAATGAAATATCGAAGATGGCGTAATTCCATAAGACTAATCCAAAAAATGTCTTACTATGATTTAAGTAAAGTATAAAGCATAAAACTATATAACGTGAAGGTGCTTTAGGTATTTATAAAATAAATGAAAATTTATAATTCATTATTAATTTAATATGAAAATTTATTTAATTATTAATTTATAAAATATATTAATTTATCTTCATAATTTAGATTATTGACAAAAATATTAAATACTTTTATGAAAACATTTAAAGTTTTCTCATATTGTGAAAAAACTATTATTAATCCATGTGCTGGGATGTTGCCTTTTTTAGCACGAAATGTGTTGGGAGTATTTTTTTTGTAAATGTATTGTTATGTTTTTCAATTCTTCCAATTTATGAATGGAAAGGGTAATCGATTAATATGAATAAAAGTTGATGAGGTTAAGCTATCTTAAAATAAGTTATGGTTGAGGTTAAAAGCAGCTTTCTTAAGTTATAGTTGACCTATTCTATAATTGTTATGTTATACAATAGCTTGTAATAAGAATGGTAAGTAACGAATCACAAACTCAACATATCTAAACATTTTTTTGTGGCACTTTAGATTGGTGTATGTCGGTGACAAGAATAAAAGGGATATTTATATGATAAATAAGTGTAAGTGTCATAGCTTAATTTATTTAAATCGCTAAGATAGAAAGCACAATGATTCATTCTCCTGATGCTACAACCATAGAATAAGCCCATGAAAGACAAGCCGACATTAACGTATCAATTGCCGACTCAGTCCTGCTGGACGCATACATGGATAAAACCGCCTTTTTGTAATCCTGAATTAGGTCATGAGGAAGATACTCGTTTTTATAATCAGCAGCCTAGATCACCTGCACGAGGATCAAAAGAACTATTACGTTGGTTGGTTACTCGTGAGTCTTATACGTGGAATGTGGACATTCAAAATGAATATGAGGTGCGTGTTAATACACCGATTGCTTTGCCACAAAATCGTCCTCATGCAGACTTAGATGATTGGCAAGTGTGGTTTGTAGGTCATGCCACAGTACTCATTCAAATTGGACCTTATAACTTTATTACAGACCCAGTATGGTGCGATTATGCGAGTCCGCTACAAGGCCGTGGCCCACGCCGTGTATGTCCAGCTGGCTTTGCTTTAGAGCAGTTACCGACTATTCATGGGGTGTTACTGAGCCATAATCATTATGATCATATGGATTTGGCAACACTTGAATGGTTGCATAAGAAATTTGCAATGCCAATTTATACAGGGCTTGGTAACGGGTTTTATTTACCTAAAGAGTTTCATGTGATTGAAATGGACTGGTGGCAAGAAATCCCTTATCACGAGTTAAGAATTGTTTATACACCTGCTCAGCATGGTTCGGGTCGAGGCTTACGGGACCAAAATAAAGCACTCTGGGGCGGCTTTTCGGTTTTAGCAAAAACAGGACATTGTTTTTTTGCCGGTGACACTGGATATGCGGGGCATTTTAAACAAATTCATGCACGTTATGGAGCACCGCGTGTTGCTTTACTTCCAATTGGAGCTTATGAGCCTCGTAAATTAATGAGCTATGTTCATATGAATCCTCAAGATGCGGTACATGCACATTTAGATCTACAAGCTCATCGTTCTATGGCGATTCACTACCGAACTTTTCAGTTAACAGATGAAGGACGTGAAGATCCAGAACATGCGTTAGCTCACGCTATTAAAGCTTCTTCAAAACTTGCTAATCCTTTTTATTGTATTCGAGAAGGTCATAAATTGACGGTCTAAAAACGGGCTGATTGATATTAAAAAAGCCAGTTCAAGTTGAACTGGCTTTTTATTTTTTGACTTACATTAAGCTAAGTCAAAACGGTCAAGATTCATGACTTTGGTCCATGCAGCAACAAAATCTTGAACAAATTTTTCTTTACCATCTGCTTGAGCATAAACTTCTGCCAATGCACGCAAGATTGAGTTCGAACCAAAGACTAAATCATTACGTGTTGCAGTAAATTTTACTACGCCTGTTTTACGGTCTTTACCTTCAAAGACTTCATTTGTTGAATCAACAGGTGTCCATACAGTAGACATATCGAGTAAGTTCGTAAAGAAGTCTGTACTAAGTACACCAGCCTGATGAGTGAACACGCCATGTTGCGAACCATCCCAGTTGGTACCGAGTACACGTAAACCACCAATTAATGCAGTTAACTCTGGTGCAGTTAAAGTTAGTTGCTGTGCTTTATCAATTAATAATGCTTCAGTTGCTGTATTGACTCCCTGTTTTTTCCAATTTCTAAAACCGTCAGCAAGGCCAAGCAGTAATTGTAAAGATTCGATATCAGTTTGACTTTGTAATGCATCCACACGACCTGGGGCGAATGGAATGCTAATATTGAAACCTGCCGCTTGAGCAGCTTGTTCTACACCAACGTTACCTGCCAATACAATTAAATCAGCCAATGATAATTGGGTTGATGCTTTGAGTTCTTCAATTTTACTTAAAGTGGTAACTGCTTTTTGGTTTACTTCCCAATCACGTTGTGGCGATAACGCAATACGTGCACCGTTTGCACCACCACGTTTGTCTCCACCACGGAAAGTTGATGCAGATGCCCAACCAAGAGAAACCAACTCACCAGCAGATAGTCCTAGTGCAATAATTTTTGCTTTTGCATCAGCTATGCTGACAGCAGAGGGTAGAGCAGTGGCAGTAGGTAATGGATCTTGCCAAATTAAATCTTCAGCAGGAACTTCAGGACCTAAATAACGTGCTTTTGGTCCCATATCACGGTGAGTTAATTTAAACCATGCACGGGCAAACGCATTGGCGAAAGCTTGCGGATCGTTATGGAAGCGACGAGAGATCTTTTCAAACTCAGGATCAAAACGTAAGGTCAAATCCGTAGTGAGCATCGTTGGCTTACGTTTAGTTGATGGATCGAATGGATCAGGAATGATCGCTTCAGCATCTGCTGCTACCCATTGAATTGCACCAGCAGGTGAACGTTCTTGTACCCATTCGTATTTAAATAGGTTTTCAAAGAAGTAATTGCTCCATTGAGTTGGGGTTTGTGACCAAATGACTTCTAAACCTGAAGTAATTGCATCTTTACCAACTCCTGTACCAAAGCTACTTGCCCAACCAATTCCCATTTGTTCAATTGGTGAACCTTCTGGATCAGCGTGAACATGGTCGGCAGAGCCTGCGCCGTGGGTTTTACCTAAAGTATGACCACCTGCAATCAATGCAACAATTTCTTCATCATCCATTGCCATGTTGCCGAAAGTCGCACGAATAAATGGTGCAGCCGATCTTGGATCACCGCTGGCTTCTGGGCCTTCGGGATTTACATAAATGAGACCCATCTCGGTTGCAGCAAGATTACTGCCAGCCAAAGCTTCAGAGTTACGGTGTGCTAGCCATTCTTTTTCATCACCCCAGTTTACATCGTTGTCTGGTTCCCAAACATCTTCACGACCCGCGCCAAAACCAAATGTACGGAAGCCAGAAGACTCAAGTGCAATATTGCCGGCAAGAATAAATAAATCTCCCCATGATATTTTTTGCCCGTATTTTTGTTTAACTGGCCATAACAGACGGCGTGCCTTATCTAAACTTGCATTGTCAGGCCAGCTGTTTAAGGGTGCAAAACGTTGTTGGCCACGACCAGCACCACCACGGCCATCACCCATACGATAGGTACCAGCAGCATGCCATGCTAAGCGAATAAATAAACCTGTGTAATTTCCCCAATCAGCTGGCCACCAATCTTGGGAATCGGTTAATACATTTTTGATATCAGCTTTTAGTGCGTAGTAGTCAATTTTTTTAAATTCTTCGCGGTAATTAAAATCTTTACCAAGAGGATTGGAACGTTCCGAATGCTGATTGAGCAAGTCAACGCGTAATTGTTTTGGCCACCAATGCAAATTAGTCGTGCCACCACCGAGGGCTACTTGTGGTTTTGAGTTATGACCTGAAAAGGGACATTTTGATTCGTTTGACATGATTATATTCTCTCTGGGTAATATTTATTTGAGCTTTAAATGGAACCGAATGCTCATTTTCCTGGACTTCTGAGTTAAAAAACGATGTGTATCGAATAAAGAAATGAGAGAATAAGTGGTGAAGTAAACCGTTTTAAAATTTTTCACTGTTATGTCAACTCATCATTTTTATTCAACACTACATAAGTTTCCTTTGTTTATTATTCCTTCAATTTACTGCATGAAGACTAAAAAACAAGAGGGAAAATGGTTCGACTTTTGCAAATAATAACGCATAGCATGAGCTCCTTAATCATTGAAACATCGCAATATCTTTCAATTTCGTTCTTTAAATATACTAAAATCTGAATGTTTATTTTTCAAATGGATTAAATTGTCTGTATTGATAGATAAAACCGATTTTAAGGTTGAGTACAATTGTTGGATACGGTAAATGAGAATTTGAAATAAAGAGAAAATCTAAAAAAGTTCAATAAAAAAGGAGAGTTAAAACTCTCCTTTTTAAGTATTTATACGTTTACAAGACGGTTAGATTTAACCATATCGGCTAAACCATGCGTTTTAAAGTAGTACTCAAGCCAGCTTTTTACAATCAGTGGGTTATTCATTTTCATGACATCATCGAGTAGCTTCTGAGCATCTGTCATGGGTACATGACAAATCGCTTTGCGTACACGCAAAATGTTGCTTGAGCTCATAGATAGAGTATTAAAGCCCATTGCCATAAGCAAAATAGCTGATAATGGGTCACCTGCCATTTCACCACAAATACTGATTGGTTTTTGGTATTTATGGCATTCCTTCACCAGACGAGTCAAGGCGCGCAAAATGGATGGATGAAAGTGCGAGTAAACGTTTGCTACATGTGGATTATTACGGTCAACTGCGAGCAAATATTGCGTTAAATCATTTGAACCAACTGAGAAGAAATCGACGAGTTCAGCAAACTCATCAATTTGTAGCAGTACGCTTGGTACCTCTACCATAATCCCGATTTTGGGTTTGGTAATCTTAACTTGTTCTTCTTCTTGCACCGCAATCCAGTCACGTTCAAGCAAATAAAGTACTTCTTCGACTTCACTTACTGTCGTCACCATCGGCAAGAGAATATGTAAATTATTTAAACCAATACTGGCTTTAAGCATTGCACGAATTTGCGCAGAGAAAATCTCTGGATGATCAAGCGTAAAACGGATACCACGCCACCCTAAAGCTGAGTTTTCTTCTTCAATACTAAAGTAAGGCAAGTCCTTATCGGCACCAATATCGAGGGTTCGCATGACCACAGGTTTATTGGCAAAGTGACTCAACTGTTGGCGATAGATAGCACGTTGTTCTTCTTCACCAGGGAAACGTTCCCGTAACATGAATGGAATTTCACTTCGATATAGGCCAACACCTTGCGCGCCGCGTTGTACACCACGAACAACATCAATCATAAGACCTGTATTTACAAAAAGCTGAACAGACACACCATCTGGAGTGATCGCTTCTTTGGTCTCATATTGTTTGAGGTCTTTTGCGATCTGTTCATCTTCTTTTTGAATTTCTTTATAGCGCTGACGTAAACGGCGTGGAGGGTTTACAAAAATACGGCCCTGATAAGCATCCACAATCATTTCTGCATCATCAAGCGTATTTACAGGTAGTTCAGTTACACCAACCACTGTTGGAATACCTAATGCACGTGCCACAATCACCATATGTGAATTAGCTGCACCTTCTGAGGTTACAATTGCTGCAATATTGTCTACCGGTAATTCAACCAGCGCGGCAGTACTGATTTCTTCACCAATTAAAATGCTGTCTGGGCTGAGTTCGCGATGGCTTGAGTCTTCTTCTTGCAAAGAGGCTAAAATACGCCGTCCTAAATCTTTAAGATCGGAAACTCGCTCACGCAGATAATCATCTTCCATTTGCGCAAATAGGGCAGTGTGCTTTTCAATCACACGACGTACCGCACCTTGTGCCCAATGCCCATCACGAATCAGATCTTTAATTTCTGCAGGTAATGCATTTTCATCTAGCATTCGTAAGAAAACACTAAATAAAGCGCGTTCTTCTGCCATGAGTGAGTCATGCATTTTTTCATCTAAAGAACGAATTTCTGAACGAACTGATGAAATAGCTTGATCTAGAAGTCGAAGTTCATGACTAATATCTTCGGCTTCACGGTCAGGTACAGAACCCAAATCGGCAGGTGGATATAAAATAATAGCACGACCTAAAGCAACGCCACCTGCACCTGATGCGCCTTGGAAGGTTTTATAGGCTGGTCCATTACTTGGCTTACGAAATACGTCGATATTACCGACCGCGTGAGCATGCGCAATAACCCCTGAAAGCTGTGCACAGAGTGTAACTAAAAAGGATTCAGCTGCTTCACTAAAATCTTGAGGAAGTCTATTTTGGACAACTAAAACCCCCATAACCTTACGACGGTACATGACAGGTACGCCAAGGAATGAGTTATAAATTTCTTCGCCTGTTTCAGGTAAATACAAGAACCTTTCATGCTTTGGCGCATTATCAAGGTTAACAATTTCTTCACGTTGCCCAACCAGACCAACTAGGCCTTCACCTAACTGCAATGAAACATGACCAACAGATTCAGGATTTAAGCCTTTGGAAGCCATCAAGACATAACGTTGATTACGTTCATCGAGTAAGTAAATAGAGCAAACATCCACTTTCATGGCCTCAGCAACCTGATTGACCATAATGTCTAACGATTCATGCAAACTCACGGACGCATTAATCTCTTGGACAATGCGTCTTAGAGTGTCGAGTTGCATGTTTGACATGGATGTATACTCCAGTATTTTTTTAGACTATGAATGTATTTATAACAGCACTTTTAATAAAAATCATTTGCTAGATAAATGATTTTTAGGGTAATTGTTGCAACGGCAACTGTGTACACAACTCCACCATGGCTTTACGGTAAACATCGCGCTTGAAGTTCACCACTTGTCCAAGCGGATACCAATAGCTAACCCACTGCCATTCGTCGAATTCGGGCGGGTCGGAGAGGTTTAACTGAATATTTTTTGCAGATGCAGTTAACTTCAGTAAAAACCATTTTTGTTTCTGTCCGATACATACGGGGTCAGAATCTGACCGAATGTACCGATGTGGCAAACGATAACGCAGCCATCCTTTGGTTTGCGCAATAATCTGGACATGTTCGGGCAATAAGCCGATTTCTTCTCTCAGTTCTCGAAAAAGTGCCTGTTCAGGGGTTTCTCCAAACTGGATGCCTCCTTGTGGAAATTGCCAAGCATTGTGACCAATGCGCTTTGCCCATAAAACCTGTCCATCATCGTTTGCCAAAATGATCCCGACATTCGGTCGGAAACCTTCTGAGTCGATCATTTGGCTACCTAAATATTTATCTATATCGTTGACTTTAATCGCGGGGACAAACACTTTTTTATGTCCAGCTCGAAAAGATCAAAGTAAAATGTTTAAATTGCTACGATCTTAACGAATTTCTATCGACTAGCGGAGATAGATTTACATTTTTTTTCTTAAATTTCAGTTTAAACGAGAATTTTCATGAAACTGGCGTTGTTTGATTTAGACCATACCTTGTTAAATACCGATTCAGACCACTCGTGGGGTGAATTTTTAGTCAATGAAGGTTTGGTTGATCCGGTTCATCATCGTCAGATGAATGATAAATTTTATGAAGATTATAAAGCAGGGCAACTTGACCCTTATGCTTATAATGAATTTGTATTTGGTTTTTTAACAAAGCATGACAATGACTATTTAACTGAGCTTCATCAGTTATTTATGGAAAAAGTGATTCGTCCACAAATGCGTTCTAAGGGTTTCGAGGCGATTAAGAAACATCAAGATTTGGGGCACACTATTGTTGGTATTACTGCAACGAGTGATTTTATTACGGTGCCAATTTTCCGTGAATTTGGTATTACTGAAATCTTAGCAACCAATGCTGAGGTGGCAAACGGGAAATATACCGGTAAGGTCGCGGGCTTGGCATGTTATCAACAAGGTAAGCTTGCACGTCTTGACGACTGGTTGGCAGGACGTAGCGTATCTGAGTCATGGGCTTATTCAGACTCAATCAATGACCGTTTTTTACTTGAGTATGCAACTCACTCGATTGCAGTCAATCCTGATGATCGTCTTGAGACGTTGGCCCAAGAACACAACTGGGAAATTCAGGACTGGTCGATTTAAGAGTGTAGAGTTGGATGAGCCATGTGTTAGGCCTTCCAACTCTTAAATATATTTAAAATAATTAATATTTCTTATTCATACTGATTTAAGATTAAATGTGGATATATCTAATAAAAATTATAAGTTTAAAAATGAGGTAACAATAATGCCAGAAACATCACAGATTAAATTACCAAAACAACTTTGGAATGATCAAAGTATTGATTTAACACGTCATAGCTATAAGGGAAAATTACTAAGTAAAAGTGACGGCTTTAAATTAGGTAAGCTTCAACGTAAAAAAGTACCGCGTGAACAGCTATCAAAGCTTTCTAAACGACCAAAAGGTACAACTGCTTTAACGATCTATGATTGGAGTAACCAAGGACGTTTAGAAAAACTCAAACCGATTCGTGCAAAACGAATGAGTATTTCTCCATTTACGTTTTATCGTGGTATGGCTTCTTTGATGCTTTTTGACCAAGCATGGGAGCAAGTAAATTCAGGTTTATTTCAACAGATTTGTGGTGATTGTCATTTAAATAATTTTGGTGGCTTTGCAAGTCCAGAACGTAACCTGTTATTTGGAATCAATGATTTTGATGAAACTTTAGTTGCCCCGTTTGAATGGGATATAAAGCGTTTAGCAACCAGCTTTGTAATTGCGGCGCGTGATATCAAGCTTGCAGACAAAGTGGGCTTAAAGGCAATTAAAATAATGCTGAATAGTTATCGTCAGCAGTTATTAGAAAGTGCGAAACTTTCGCCATTACAAGTTTGGTATGAAAAAATTGATGCCATTACCTTATTAGAAAATACTGAACGCCGAAAACTAAGAGCGAAATGCGAGAAGAATCTTAATTTAGAGCAGAAAAAAACGGTGTATTCTGTTTTACCGAAGCTTACACAGCAAGATCAAGATACAGGATTGCGTCATTTTGTGGATGCTGCACCGTTATTATGGCACCCAAGTGTAGATGAACCATTTAGTCAGCATGTGGATGTATTTTTTAAAGAATATCGTGATTCTTTAAAATATGATCGCCAAGTACTTTTTGATCGTTATCAATGTACAGATGTGGCTTTAAAAGTGGTTGGTGTCGGAAGTGTTGGTACACGATCAGCGGTTGCATTATTTCAGGATGCAGATCGGGAACCGCTAATTTTACAAATGAAAGAAGCGAAGTCATCCATTCTTAGTCCGTTATTTGTAGAAAAAGTAAATCACGAAGGCGAGCGTGTGGTGCATGGACAACAACTCATTCAAGCCGCAAGTGATATATTTCTTGGATTTTCTTCAATATCAAATCAACATTTTTATATACGTCAGTTACGTGATATGAAAATCACGTTTGACCTTAATGGCATGGATGATGAGTATTTCTATGAGTATGCTGAAGGTTGTGGTTTGGCTTTAGCTCATGCCCATGCTAAATCTGGAAATGCAGATGTACTTATGGGATATATTGGAGCGAGCAATACGATTATAGATGTATTACAAACGTATGCAGAAGAATATGCAGAGCGCAATCTAAAAGATTATCAACAATTTATGAATGAAATTGCTGATGGCAAGATTCAGATTGCTGGAGATAATGCACTTTAATAAATTATTTAACTTTCTCTGTGGTCAGCCAAATATTGGGGTCAGGATTTTGTTGATGCCAAAGCTTAAATTGAGCTCGCCATTGCTGAAAGGGGGCCGATAACGTAGGGCGTGGGTCATCACTTAAAGTGTAAGCCATGCCTTCTACCAGCCATTTCGGTTTAGTTAGCATTGCAATATTTCCCCATTCTTCGGCTTGTCGGTGATGGATGAGTTCGTGAGTGATGTAGAAGTCCTTCCAGCCACGAGGTGCAACCAATAACCCGAGATTACCCACAGCTTTAGCGGCTGCTTTTTCTATACCAAAGGTATTTGCGCACCCAAGTGTTGAGCAAAAAACCATAGTGGGTTGTTGATGAAAAGCACCTACTTTATCTTGGGTTTCTTGTAATGCTCGATTATAAAGTATTTTTGCAAGAGGCTCAGTTTTTGGATCATCTACACATACATGATCCTCACAATGTAATAATGAAAGGTGATGTGCCAAAACAACACGTATCGGTTTAAACCAGATAAACATTGCAAAGATTAAGACAGCTAGAGTTGTGAATCCGTATAAACCGATTTTAATTATTTTGGAATATTGATTCTTCATGATTATGAATCTTAAATGAAAAGTGTAATGATAGTAGAGTAAACGATATATATTTACAGTATTATTTCCAATCAATATATAAATTTATTAATTAAAGTAGCATGGTCAAAAACAAGCGTACTAAAAATGAACGTTGCAATGGCTTCTTTCAGGAATTTATAGATCAGCTCATTACTGCTATTTTTGGTGAATTACTTATTTATATCATTGTCTTACTGTTTGTGAGTGCAATTGGCGGAATTGTTTTCGCTGCTATATGTTTCAGTTGGGGCATTCTGTTTTTACTATTACCATTTACTGTTCTGATTTATATCCTTGTTAAAAAATATAGTCGTTAATGTTGTTATTCCTGCATCATTTTAATCAACTCTTGCATAGCTCTAGATTGTGTACGTGCAGGATGCCATACCATGCCTAACTGTCGATTCATTTCTACATCTAGATCAAGCTGTTGCATATCTTGATTCAATAAAGTTTTTGGTAGAACTGACCAACCTAAACCAATAGACACCAACATGCGAATGGACTCAAGAGGGTTATTGCTCATAGTAATTTTTGGTTTAAGTCCTTGCTTTTCAAACTCGGCCAAAGTGATTTGAGCCGTATAGGTTTGTGCAGCAGGCAGTAAACTTGGGTATTCGATTAAGTCTTGTAAGGTCAAATTCTTGTGCTGTGCCAAGGGGTGAAACGGTGCAGCTACAAAGACTAATGGATCATTCCAGATTGTAATGTAGTTAAGGCGCTCATCACCTGAAGGTGGAAGTGTTAAAAATGCCAGCTCTAAATCACCAGCAAGGACCTGTTCGTGTGCCTGTTCTGAGTCAACAAAATGCACGTCTAGAGTGACTTGTGGAAACTGCTGAACAAAGTGTTTAAGCGGTGCAGGTAAGTGATGTAAACCGATGTGATGACTCGTCCCGATTTTTAAACGACCTTGTATTTGAGTTTGTTCGTGACTTAGCGTGTGGTGAATATCCCGAAGTTCGTTTAACCAGTTTTTGACTTTTGGTAATAATGAGTGTGCAGCATGAGTTGCTTGAACCCCACGTCCTGCCGACTCAAATAGCTTTACACCAAAGTACTCTTCTAGGCTATGAATGCGTTTGGTGACAGCAGGCTGGGTAATAAACAGTTGATCTGCAGCTACAGAGATAGACCCTGTTTCCATAACTTTTACAAAAGCTTCAAAGGCTGCAAGATTCATAATACAACTCTACTTGGAATAGAAAAATCGAGAGAGGCTAAAGTTGCCAAGCCAAAATCGTATCATGCTTGCAGCTAAACGTTCTATAAACTTGTGATTTAGCGTATTAATCTTAAGCTAAGCAGTTGTCTCTTTTTCCTTTAAAGCTGATATACGGCGGTCTTTAGCTGCCCAGACTTTTTCGTGAAAGAAAAATGCAAATGCTTGTACTGTTGGTTCTAACATGCTTAATGTTAAGGCCATCCAGATGTTACCTGTTACAAAGTATGCGACTAACATGGCAACACTAATGTGCATAATGTAATAACTTAAGGTTTTCTTTAATGTACGTTGATTATTTACAACGAATTTTTGAATATTAGCCATCATCATTCTCTCTACCTATATTTGATATTTTTAGTATAGAGATGAGAGTATAAGATTAAAAATGGATTATGCAAATGATAATCATTAACAAAACCGATTTGTATATTATGCATGATATTAATAAATACGGGAATGATTCCTAAAAGTTTTCTAATTTATAAAAATGATAAATTAGATTTATGTGAAACTCTGGCTATAATCGAAGAAAGATTAGAATTACCCAGTCCAATGGAGCAAGACGACATGGCAGGCAAAACTTTATATGACAAATTGTGGGATGACCACGTAGTTACTCAGCGTGATGATGGTTCATGCTTACTTTACATCGACCGTCATTTATTGCATGAAGTAACAAGTCCACAAGCATTTGAAGGTTTGCAACTTGCTGGTCGTCAACCATGGCGTTTAGGCGCAAACGTGGCTACACCAGACCATAACGTTCCAACTTCTAAAAAAGAGCGTGATCAGGGCATTGCAGGTATTGAAGATGATACGTCTCGTATTCAGGTTCAAACCTTAGATGATAACTGTAAGGCTTTTAATATCGTTGAATTTGGTATTAATGACATTCGTCAAGGTATTGTGCATGTTGTTGGACCTGAACAGGGCTTAACATTACCGGGTATGACTGTGGTGTGCGGTGACTCGCATACAGCGACTCACGGTGCTTTTGGTTGTTTGGCACATGGTATTGGGACATCTGAAGTTGAACACGTTTTAGCGACACAATGTTTGATTCAGAAAAAATCAAAAAACATGTTGATTCGTGTAGATGGCGTTTTAGGCAAGGGTGTAACACCAAAAGATGTTGTGTTGGCTATTATTGCTAAAATTGGTACTGCAGGCGGTACAGGTTACGCAATTGAATTTGGCGGACAAGTTTTTCGTGATATGTCGATTGAAGGACGTATGACTGTTTGCAACATGGCAATTGAAGCGGGTGCTCGCGTAGGTATGGTGGCTGTCGATGACAAAACCATTGAATACGTAAAAGGCCGTAGTTATGCACCAAAAGGCGAGCAGTGGGAGCAAGCTGTTGCTTACTGGAACAATTTACATTCAGACGCTGATGCGGTTTTCGATGCTGTTGTTGAGTTAAATGGTACAGAGATTGAACCACAAGTATCTTGGGGAACTTCACCTGAAATGGTTATCCCTGTATCAGAAGCTGTACCAACTTTGGAACAAGCGAAAGATGATGTTCAACGCAGTGACTGGACGCGTGCTTATCAATATATGGGTTTAAATGCAGGTCAGGCATTGGCTGATATTCAGCTTGATCGTGTGTTTATTGGTTCTTGCACCAACTCACGTATTGAAGATATTCGTGCTGCTGCTGAGGTGGTTAAGGGCCGTAAAGTAGCATCTAGCATTAAGCAAGCGATGATTGTTCCGGGTTCTGGTTTGGTTAAACAGCAGGCAGAAAAAGAAGGTTTGGACAAAATTTTCTTGGAAGCTGGTTTTGAGTGGCGTGAACCGGGGTGTTCAATGTGTTTAGCAATGAATGCAGACAAATTACAACCAGGTGAACACTGTGCATCGACATCAAACCGTAACTTTGAAGGTCGTCAAGGTAATGGTGGTCGTACTCACTTAGTGAGTCCGGCAATGGCTGCTGCTGCTGCAATCGCAGGTCATTTTGTTGACGTTCGTTCATTTTAATTCGGTCTGGAGCAAACCATGAAAGCTTATACAGTTGAACAAGGTATCGTTGCACCATTAGATCGTGCCAATGTTGATACAGATTTAATTATTCCAAAACAGTTTTTAAAATCGATTAAACGTACTGGTTTTGGCGACAACTTATTTGATGAACTTCGCTATTTAGATGAAGGCTATCCAGGACAAGACAATTCAGTTCGTCCCAAAAAATCGGACTTTGTTTTGAACCAACCACGTTATCAGGGTGCAACAGTTTTAATTGCTCGTACCAACTTTGGTTGTGGTTCAAGTCGTGAGCATGCACCTTGGGCATTAAATGAGTACGGTTTTCGTACTGTTATTGCGCCAAGCTTTGCTGATATTTTCTTTAATAACTGTTTCAAAAACGGCATGTTGCCAGTTATTTTACCTGAGAATATTGTTGATCAGTTATTTAAAGAATGTGCTGCGAATGAAGGATATCAGTTAACTATAGATTTAGCTGCTCAAGAAGTTCGTACACCAACAGGTGAAGCGTTTAAATTCGAGGTAGACCCATTTCGCAAGCATTGCTTGTTAAATGGCTTAGATGATATTGGCTTAACTCTTCAAAATGCGGACGCAATTCGCGCTTATGAAGAAAAAACTAAACAGATTCGTCCTTGGGTATTCCAAGAGATAAATTAACCTTTTGGTACATTTTAAACATAGTCATGGCGTCGTGTTCAAACTCTTGCTAACATGCTAAAGCATAACAACAGCTTAAAATTATGCACTAGATGAGGATTGGGCTTGAACAATGAAGAGGAACGTTACTCATAGCTTTTTGTTGGGCCTGTGCGCAATAACACTAAGTGCTTGTCAGAGCACTCATAATGTATTGGATACTGTTCGTATTAAGCAGGCTGAACAAGAAAATTTGGGGCAGAATGCAGCAATATATTGTTCGGGCGCAAAAAGTTGCGAATTTGAACGGCTAAATAATATTACTGTTGTTGATGCACAGACACGCAGAATTAGTAATCAGGCAATTCATCAAGGAATTGTGAGATTAAACGGTTCGGTGTTAAGTCAAAGCAATAGCTTGTATTTATCTGTGCCTGCTAAGCAATATGAAGTGGTGATTCGTTACTATCCGATTTCTCCAGATCGGGCAGAAACTATCCATGTTATTCACCAATTCAAAGCTAATCATCGCTATATGTTTAAAATGTACCGAGACAAATCTAACCGTTCGGGTAGTTTACTCAATGTTTCTGTACCAGATCCATTATGTGTTGACTTAGAGCAGGATGGGCGAGTAATTCGCCGTTTTTGTCGACCATTTGATGTAACCACAGGACTAGGTGAATTTCTTGAACAGAAAAAACTAACACCACGACAGTCATAACACTGTCTTGTCTTTGAAAATGGAAAACTTCATGTCTAAACAGATTTTAATTTTGGCTGGTGATGGGATTGGTCCTGAAATTGTTGGGGCAGCAGAAAAAGTATTAAATAAAGTAAATGAAAAATTTAATTTGTCGTTGACTTGGGAACATGGCCTATTAGGTGGGGCAGCGATTGATGCACATGGAGAACCATATCCAGCTGTAACAAGCGAACAAGCAAAAAAAGCTGATGCTATTTTGTTAGGTGCAGTCGGTGGACCAAAATGGGATGCCATTGAACGCTCAATTCGCCCTGAACGCGGCCTTTTGAAAATTCGTAGTGAACTCAACCTTTTTGCAAACTTACGCCCAGCGATTTTATATCCGCAATTGGCCGATGCTTCTAGCTTAAAACCTGAAATCGTTGCTGGCTTAGATATTTTAATTGTTCGTGAATTAACTGGTGGTATCTACTTTGGTCAGCCACGCGGTATTCGTGAACTCGAAAACGGTGAAAAACAAGGCTATAACACTGATGTCTATTCTGAAAGCGAAATTAAGCGCATTGCAAAAGTTGCTTTTGAACTTGCAGGGTTGCGTGGTGGTAAAGTTTGTTCTGTAGATAAAGCAAACGTTTTAGAAGTGACCGAGCTATGGAAGCAAACGGTTACTGACTTACAGCAAGCAAACTATCCAAATATTCAGCTTTCACATATGTATGTAGACAATGCTGCAATGCAACTTGTACGTGCGCCAAAACAGTTTGACGTAATCGTTACAGGTAACTTGTTTGGCGATATCTTGTCTGATGAAGCGGCAATGCTTACAGGCTCAATCGGTATGTTGCCATCAGCATCTTTAGATGAAAGTGGTAAAGGTATGTATGAACCTTGCCATGGTTCGGCACCTGATATTGCAGGTCAAAATGTAGCTAATCCATTAGCAACCATTCTTTCAGTTGCAATGATGCTTCGTTACACCTTCCGTGAAGAAGCTGCTGCAAAAGCAATTGAAGATGCGGTAGGTCAAGTACTTGATCAAGGCTTCCGTACAGCAGATATTATGTCTGAAGGTATGATGAAAGTAGGTACAGCCGAGATGGGTGCAGCAGTTGTTGCCGCTCTTGCTTAAAATCTACTTTGTTAAAAAAAGCGCAGCATTAAGCTGCGTTTTTTTATGGTTGTGTTTAGCAAGCTTTACCTTGGTATTGAATAGATTCAGCAATGTCATTGTTCAGCTTAAAAATAACTTTGCAATTAAAGTTAACGTCGTACGAGCTGCTACCTAACGTCCCTGATTGAATAGGAACTGGGTTGCCGCCCATTTCAACATTACTTACCATAGGAATTGGAATACTTAATGGCCGTAAAATTGTGTAGATGAGCTGATTGGGTGTTTTTTGTGGAGTCTCAGCCACTTGAAAACCTAAGCTTCTTAAGTTGAGGTTTTGCTGGATTGTGGTAGATGATTTACCTAAGTAACCTTTTAAATATTCATGTAAATCTACCAATTGGTTGGGGTGGCTCATACAACCATTAAGATAAGTAAGCATGAGTGAGAATAAGCTTATTCGACATAGGGTGTATATATTCATTTTTCTCTCTTTATCAAATTATATTTATTATTAAAGAACAGTAGTTTGTATTTATTCGCTTGTAAAGAGGAAAAGGAAGTTTATGATAAATGATTATAAAATGTGCATTCATATTCAAAAGCACTTTATAATAATTTCGTAAAAAAAACTTAAGGAAAACATGATGAAAAAAATACTTTTTGCAATTTTATGTAGTGTTGGAATAACGTCAGTCTATGCAGATAATTGTGACAGTACTCGTAATACTTACGATGATATTTACTGTACAAATAAAATCTATGCTAGCGCTGATGTAGATCTAAATAAAAATTATCAGACATTAAGAGCAAAATTAAATTCAGCCCAAAAAAATACGCTTAAAAAGTCTCAGCTTGCATGGATACGTCAACGCGATGCTGATTGTACAGATTCAAATAGGAATAGTGTAGACGTGCAGTGTCGTTTAAAGACAACGCAGGAAAGAAACCATTGGCTGCAAGAAAGATTGCGTGAATGCCAAACGGTAGGATGTAAAACCAGTCGTTTAAGTGAATAAAAGGCGCAATAAAAAAGCCACATCATGAAGTGGCTTTTTTGCATTCACTAATTAGCGAGCACGGTACGTAATACGACCTTTAGTTAAGTCATATGGAGTCATTTCGACTTTCACACTGTCGCCAGTAAGAATACGAATATAGTGTTTACGCATTTTACCAGAAATGTGTGCAATAACTTCGTGACCGTTTTCAAGACGTACACGGAACATCGTATTAGGAAGCGTTTCGGTGACAACGCCTTCGAACTCAATGAGTTCCTCTTTATTGGCCATAGCCTACCTGATGATCAAATTGGAAAGGCGCAAATTATAGTCAATTTATTTAAAAAAAACAAGATAGACATGGTTCTGCTAAAGCATCTGGTTAAAGTATGACTAATAAAAAAAGATGTAATTTTTTTCACAAAAGAAGTGTAATTCTGTTGTCAGTTTGGTCAATCAACGCTAATCTAAAATCATAGTTATTAGGGACTGTTAATTGCGTAAAAGTCAACAGCCCTAAATATAAATGAAGTATCTACATGGAAGGGCACTGCGTGGGTCAGCTAACAGATGCATCAGTTGTATTACGCTTTGGTTATCAAGCGATTCGTCGTGCGGGTTTGCCAACAGAAGAAATATTAACTAAAGCGGGAGTCGCTTTAAATCAGGTCGATACAAATGCACGTACACCGTTAAGTGCACAGTACGCCTTTTGGACTGCCGCTCAGGAAGTCAGTAAAGATCCAGATATCGGTCTGCATTTAGGTGAACATTTGCCTTTGTATAGAGGGCAAGTGATTGAACATCTTTTCATTAGTAGTGAAACCTTTGGTGAAGGTTTAAAAAGGGCTTTGGCTTACCAAAGACTCATTAGTGATGCATTTGATGCAAAATTGGTGGTTGAAGACGGTCGTTGTTATTTAACAAATGGTGAACAGATCGGTGCCGATAATCTTGTCAATCGTCATTTCTCTGAATGTGCAATTTCGGGTGTACTTAGATTCTTTAAGTTTATTACTGAAGGGCAATTTCATCCCATCTTCATTGATTTTAATTTTAGCGAAGGGGCCTCTGAGGATGAATATTTCCGAGTTTATGGCTGTCCAGTCAGTTTAGGTCAGAAAGAAACAAGGCTATATTTTGACCCTGATATTTTAGGTTTTCAGCTTTGGCAAGCAGAGCCTGAGCTATTGCAATTGCATGAACAGCTCGCCATTGAAAAACTACAAGAGCTGGCGCGTTATGATTTAGTGGGTGAAGTTCGCAGAGCAATTGGGTCAACGCTTGAGAGCGGAGAAACAACCTTGGAAACGGTTGCTGCTCAGTTGAATATTACCCCACGTCGTTTACGAACGCAGTTAAGTGAAGCAAATACCAGTTTTCAGCAAATACTTTCTGACTATCGTTGCCGTTTGGCTAAAAAGCTTTTGGCAAACACCAACGAGAGTGTGGAGCGTATTGTATATTTAACGGGTTTCTCTGAGCCAAGTACGTTCTATCGCGCATTTAAACGTTGGACCAATGAAACACCAGTTGAGTACCGTAAGCGTAAACAACATCGTTAATTTATTTATGTCATGACGGAGTCGTGCCATTGAGACTTTAATAACTGGATTGGCCTTTAACTAGAGTTACTTTTCTTTCGGGATGAAAGCGTAAGCTCTGCAAGAGCAAAAGCTTGCGACATGGTAAAGAGTAATAATTTTTACCATGTCATAAGGTGAGAAATTTATCGAACTACGCACTTCGTTTGTCTTACACTGCGGTTAAAGTACACTTTAATCTTGTTCAGGTTGCGTATGACTTTGTCTCGTATCTTATTTAATGCTTAATTTGGATACCGAGTTTTAAGTGTTTTAATCTGGTAAATTAAGCCAATGTGGCCCAAGTGATGGCTGTGGTAGGTCAAATTGCTCGGGATAATAGCATTGAATAAAGTATAGACCGTCGGGTGGAGCGGTGACTCCTGCGGCTTTACGATCTTGTGCTGCGAACATTTCATCGATATGATCAATTTCATACATACCTTGACCAATTTCGAGTAAGCATCCAACAATATTGCGAACCATATGGTGTAAAAAACCATCTGCCTGAATATCTAAGACCAAATAACGACCATGTTCAAATAGATGGCAATGCTTTACGTGCCGTATAGGTTGATTTGACTGGCAGGCTGCTGCGCGGAAGGTTTCAAAGTTATGTGTACCTTCAAATTTGCTGGCAGCTTTAATCATCTTTTGCACATCTAACTGTTGGTAAATGTGTGTGACCTGTTTGTGTAGTAGGGCTGGGCGACAAGGGGTGTTATAAATAACATAACGGTAACGTCGAGCAGTTGCTTTAAAGCGCGCATGAAAACTTTCATCCATCAGTTTAATCCACTGAATGGAAATATCTTTAGGTAGCTGGCTGTTTGCGCCTCTTAACCACCCCATTTCTGGACGAATAGCATGAGTGTCGAAGTGTGCCACCATATTCGTCGCGTGTACTCCCGCATCTGTCCGACCCGCGCCATGAAGTGCGATAGGTTCATTTGCGACTTTACTAAGTACACGCTCAATGGTTTCTTGTACGCTGGCAACGCCTGGCTGTTGAGTTTGCCAACCTCGGTATTGAACTCCGCTAAACTCAATACCGACTGCATAACGTTGCATAGCTTTACCTCTATTTAATGCAAATTTTCATTCCAATGGCTGAACCATTGTTCTGGGGTTGGGTATTTTAAATAGATTTGAAGTGCTTTTGCATAAAGATCTGCATGACTATGCGCATCATTAATGACAATTTTTGCAGTTTTGGTCCAAGCGCTAATTGCGTAACGTTGGTCAATACCACCAAATGTTACTTGTGTTGCCAAGATTGGAACACAACCACGAGCATAGAGCTCATCTAAGGTTGCCAATAGTTCAGGGTTTACTGCGATATTGCCTGTACCAAAGCCTTGTAACACTAAAAAGTGTGGTGGGGCAGGAAGTAAGTGGCGTAACTGTTGTACCAAGTGCTGTGTTGCAATAGGTTGCATCATCCAGTTTAAAATCTGGAATGAAGCAGCTCGTTCAATTTGAGCATCTTGTACGATTAACTCATTTGCCTGAGGTGTAAACTCAACTTCACTACTTAAGCCTGAAAACGCATCGAGTTCAGTCGTATGAGTTTTTAATGCAGTTTGTGCATGGAATACTTGATGATGGAATGCAAGATAAGCACCTACAGGTAGGGCAATCACTTGTTCTAATGCAAGATATAAATTCTCAATTGCATCAGTAAATTCACGAGTATTATCACCTTGAATATTGAGTAACGGGTATTGGCTACCAGTAATCACAATATGGCAGCTTTGGCCTAAAAAGCGAGCTAGGGTTGCAGCTGCATAACTGAGAGTGTCTGTACCGTGAATAACAACGAAGTGTTGATAACCTTCTAGTTGTAGTTGTTGTATACGTTGAATTAGGCGTAACCAATCAGGTGCTGTACATGCACTGCTATCAACAATATTTGGTGCAGCGAAGCAGTCAACGGTTAAGTGTGGGGGAATCACTTTTTCAAGTTGAGGCAAGAATTGGTCATAGGGCATAGGAGCTAAAGGTTCACCAATGCAACCAAAAGTACCACCCATATAAAATAAGGCTATTTTTTTCATATTTTTGCAGGCATAAAAAAGCAGTCATCTCTGACTGCCTATGGTAAATCGAACAGTTCTAAGAAGCTATGCGATTCAGTAGTTTTTTCGCATGTTGTTGTTGTTCTGTGTTGAATTTTTGCTCATCACTTTGTAGTAAATTGTGTGCAGCTTGGTTTGCTCCAAACTTGATATATTGCTCAGCCAGTTTTAAGTCAAGCTCACTTTCATTTATTTGTTTTAATTCTGGAAAAGCTTGTAAAAGAGGATCATCTATTTGAGTTTGAGTAGTCTCTTCGCTTACTACATTTATATGGTTTTGAGTTTCAATCTCTGGTGCTGTAATTAATGTAGGCTGATCTAATGAAAACTCAAGAGGTTTTATTAAAGTAGCTTCTAATGGAGTTTGTTCTACTAATTTAAGCTCATCTAATGGTGGGGCCTGTTCATCAGATTTTGTCTCTGTACCTGGAGGATTTAACTCAAGATTAAAATCCAATGCATTGACGCTGTTCTCTTGATCTGCTTTTAGTTCTACTGCTTGAGTTTTTTCTTTAGGTTCATGTAGAGGTGTCAAATCAAAAGAAAACTCTAAATCTGCTAAATCATTTGTTTCTTGAGGTTTTGATAACGCTGGTTGTTCTAGAGCTTGATCAGTATTTTCTTTAGTTGTGCTTTGCTCAAATGAAAAGTTAAATTCTAACGGTTCAACTTCAACAGCAGGTTCTTGTTTTACAGGGGTATAGTCTTTCTGTAGGTCATCAAAAGATGCTTCAGAAGAATTTATTGTTAGCTGATCAAATTGAGCGGTGGTATCAGGAGTGTTTTTTGACTCTTCATATGTGGGTGCTTGAGGAAAATCGATAGCATTGGGTTGTCTTGATGATTCATATTCTTTTTGTTTGGCTTCTGCCTGAATGACTACTTCATTTAATGCTAAGCTACGAATATGACTAATGAGCTGTTGAATCGCAAACTCGTCTTTTTGAGCAATATGAATGTCAAGAAGTAATAAATACAGTTCGTGCTGGGTATTATCTTTTTTAAGCGCCTGATTGACTTGAGCTTCGGCTGCTGAAAATTGCTTTTCTTGAGTGAGTTGCTGGATTTGTTGACGTAACGCTTCCGGAACAGAGGTACTTTGGGGAATAATGGGTGCAGCTTCTTCAACTGCATTGGCTTTACTTTTTTCGCGTGAGCTTTTGCTAGCTTTAGAGCTTGTTTTTTTGTTGGACTTTCTATTGATACTCTTTGGGGAGGTGGCCTCTTGTTTCTGGCTATTCTCACGCTTTTTTAGAATAACGGCGACCACGAGTAATATGATAAACGGAATCACATATAACATTACTTTCCCCTTAAAAATAAAATATTTGCAATATAAAGCGAGCTGACTCTGGTTTTAACTTAATGTTTTTGCTTGTGAGTTTGTTGCTGTGCTTGTAACTGCTGTTGTAACTCTGCCAAACGTGCATTCAAAAGTTGAATACGTTGGTCTTTTAAACTTAAAGTTTGATTTAGTTTGGTTACATTCCTTTGTAATGTAACGGTTTTTTCTCGCGTTGTCATAACTTTTACTGCTAACTCAGTATTGTTTTGACCTTGTTGTGTGCTCTTTTTTGCACTTCCATGCGTGGAATTTTGGCTATTCTCTGCCACGATACTCATTTCAGCTTGTTGTAAACGATATTTTGCTTTGCCAGAAGTAGTCTTGGTTGTATTCACATCACCTGATTTAGGTTTTGTATGTGAAGTTTTAGCAGAGTGTGTAGGTGTTAAGTTTAAGGCAATTCCCTGACGTAAACGGTTTACATTACCTTGAATAAATGCATGTTGATTTTGAGATTGTATATCTCGCATGACTTTAGCAACAGGCTGCTTGGTCTGCACTGCAATACGGTTGGCAATACTCCATAAAGACTCATTACGTTGTACAACATATTTGCCAGTAGTTGCTGGGCCTTTATAACTACTGATTTTTTGCTTTTTCGGTGGGTTCTTAGTTAATACATTTTTTGGTTGGACAGGCTTAGGTTGAGCTACTTTTTTGGTTGTAGCTGTTTCATTTTCTCTGTTTTGTTTAGTGTCGCTCGATGGTTGTTTTTCCGAATGTGGTACAGAGGTAATTGCTGTTGTTTGTTGTACTGCTGCCTGAGAGGAAGTTTTTGCTGTAACTGGAGTTGTAGGAGCAGAGCTATTTAAAGCTGGAGCTGTTCCAGTGCTAATATTTAGATTGTGCTCACTAGTTTTAGCCTCAGTTACAGTTGTTGAAGTCTCAGCAGAAGTATATTGAGTGCTTTCTGGTAGGTTTAACGCGATGTCTTTTTCATTCACAATAAATTGCGGTGAAAGTGGATTCTCATTAGGAGCAGCCTTTTTTATAGATGACGGTTTTATAACCGTTTTAATGTGCTGAAGATGAGTTGCATTACCTTCACTTACTTTTACGACAATATTAAGTTCAGGATCAATAATAGGACGAGATGAGGTAATCACAATAACGCCAGTACCTTGGCCATTTTGTCGTGTATAAAAATTTAAGTTACCAGGAGGTTGATGTGTTACACCTAAATTATTTAGCTCATCTTGAGTAGCTAAACTGACTTGCAATGGAATGTTTGGATCGGCTTGCTGAAAATTCATTTCGGCGTAAAGCAACTCCCCAGGCGCAGATTGAATTTGAATAGGATCTAATGTAATCGCATAAAGAGAAGGCGAAGACATAATGGTGAAAATGGCAATTTTTAATTTGTTATATGCAGTCATCTCAATCCATGACCTGATCAGTCGTAAAGTCGTTCAAAATTATACAATAATGAAATGTAAATAAATTGTTAATTTTTCACAAACCAGTTACGAAAAAGCCGATCAAATGTGATCGGCTTTTTATTTTGACTGAATGATTCAGATCAAATTATGCGCTTTTGTATTCTACTAAAATACGTAGCATACGACGTAAAGGTTCAGCAGCACCCCAAAGTAGCTGATCGCCTACTGTGAATGCACCGAGATACTCTTTACCCATATTGAGTTTACGTAAACGGCCTACAGGTACAGTTAAAGTACCAGTCACAGCAACAGGTGTAAGATCAGTCATTGATGCTTCACGTGTATTTGGTACAACTTTAGCCCATTGGTTTGAAGTACGAATCATATCTTCGATTTCATCAAGCGGAACATCTTTTTTCAACTTGATTGTCAGTGCTTGAGAGTGACAACGCATTGCGCCAATACGGACACAGTGGCCATCGATTGGAACAATTTGTGAATTACCCAAGATCTTGTTGGTTTCAACTTGACCTTTCCACTCTTCTTTTGACTGACCGCTTTCGAGCTGTTTATCAATATAAGGAATCAACGAGCCTGCCAATGGCACGCCAAAGTTAGCAGATGGGAAACCTTCACCACGTTGCAACTCGGCAACTTGACGATCAATATCCAAAATTGCAGATTTAGGGTCATCTAACAACGTTTTGGTATTGTTATATAAGTAGCCCATACCTGTAATTAGCTCACGCATGTTTTGTGCGCCAGCGCCTGATGCTGCCTGATAAGTCATTGCAGTCATCCACTCCACCAAATTGTTTTGGAAAAGTGAACCTACACCCATCAACATAAGCGATACGGTGCAGTTACCGCCTACGAAAGTTTTAGTACCTTTCGCTAAACTGTCTTTAATCACGTTAAGGTTAACCGGATCAAGAACGATGATTGCATCATCTGACATACGTAAAGTAGAGGCTGCATCAATCCAGTAGCCATTCCAACCAGTTGCTTTTAACTGTGGGAAAACTTCAGACGTATAGTCACCACCTTGACAGGTAATAATGACATCCATTTGCTTCAGACTATTAATGTCCGTCGCTTCCATAAGTGCTGGGGCAGTCTTACCACCAAATGAAGGAGCTTCACCACCTGCATTACTGGTAGAGAAATAAAATGGCTCAATATGAGCAAAATCATTCTCTTCAACCATACGTTGCATAAGGACGGAACCGACCATCCCGCGCCAACCGACCAGACCTACTTTCATGTCATTTTGCCTCGGTGCGTTAAAATTGTTAGGGGGAGTTGAGTGTATCAAAAGTGTCCACAACTGCAAGCGTTACAGAAACAAAACAGCATGTTTATTGAGTAGAATATCTTGTTTATGTTACATACAAAATTGATAAAGATGACAAAAACATTAAAAAACAAGTCATCTTAAAAGAGAAAATTCAATGATTTATATTGAAGTTCTAGCTGGTCTGGTGATTTGGTTACGTTTCTGGTCACTTATTCCTTGTGATGAGTGGTTGTTTCGTGGAGCCGACTTCCTCGTTTGCAGATTCTATTTGTTGGTCTGTTAGTCTAGTGGTTTTACAAACAGGTAGAATATTTGAACAAATCCAAGACCATGAAGGAAAAGCTCAAGTTTCAATACAAGAAGGTATTGCTAAAGCTGAAAAAGAGGAAAAAATTGTGACTGATGAAATTGCAGGGCCTTAATAAAGCGAAAAGTATATAAAAGTAAGTTGTAAGCAATATCGTACAAAGATTTGAGTCTAGGGCGAATAGGCAGGAGACGTTAAAGTTCGTATTCTACATTCATCGGCACACGGAAGCGGGAATGGAAAATCCCCAGTAAGGATGCACTAAGCTGATATGGAACGACATCACGGATAAGATGTTGGAACGGAAGCAATAAAAAGAATTATATACCCTGAAAGCACAACCTCATTTACCCGAGTTTTGCAGGACGCAGAACTCGGGTTGATATTTTCTAAAGACCTAATTTAATTTATTGTAAATAAAAGAAATATTGTTAAGGTAAATTTAATTTTAAAATCTATTTAATAATAAGTAATAGTCCATAAATTTCTTTATATATCTAAGCAATTTTTGATGAAAATAGATACAAATTTTTTTTTTGATAAGTTTTTGTTTTTATAGATTATTGAAGAATAAATATAGGCTTTGATCTAATTAGATATAAATTGGACTTGTTTAATTGGTAAATCTCAATAGAATGTGCCGATCGTTGACATGTTGGATCGTCAGCAGGCATTGTTGTTTACTTCGCCGGATCGGCGGGTTGTGATTTGCTTGTGCATTTAAATTTCTGTTTGGAAATTACTGCACATATTGAGGTTTCACTATAAATATAGTGGTCTTCTCCCTCTCATATTTGATACTTTGCGGTGCATAAGGATTGTCTTATGAAGAATTTTAAATTTAGCCTTGCGTGGCAAATTTTAATTGCTTTAATCCTAGGGATAGTTGTCGGTGCTGTTTTACATAATCAGCCTGAGATCAAAGATAGTATTGTAAATAATGTTCTTACTCCATTAGGTAAGATCTTTATTAGCCTGATTAAAATGATTGTTATTCCAATCGTTTTCTCTACATTGATTTTAGGTATTGCCGGTGTTGGCAGTACAAAAAGTCTAGGGCGTCTTGGTTTTAAAACCATTCTCTATTTCGAAATTATTACTACTATTGCTATTTTAGTTGGCTTGGTTGCAGCGAATATCTTCCATCCAGGTTCGGGCATTGATATGTCCCAACTGGTTCAAACTGATATTTCTCAATATAAGCATACTACTGAAGAAGTTCAGTCACAGTCACATGGCATCGTGCAAACAATATTATCGCTTATCCCAACGAACATTATTAGTTCAATGGCGCATGGCGAAATGTTGCCAGTGATTTTCTTTGCTGTGTTATTTGGTATTGGTTTATCTTCATTACCAGCAGCCACTAAAGATCCATTATTAAACGTATTTCATGCTGTATCGGAAACAATGTTCCGTGTGACGCACATCATCATGAAATATGCACCAGTGGGTGTATTTGGCTTAATCGCTGTAACTGTTGCAAACTTCGGTTTCGCTTCACTTATTCCATTAGGTAAGTTAGTTGTATTAGTTTACGGTGCAATTTTATTCTTTGCCATAGTGGTACTTGGTTTAACTGCAAAAATATTCAGCATCAATATCTTTACTTTGTTTAAGATTTTGAAAGATGAATTGATCTTGGCATATTCGACTGCAAGTTCAGAAACAGTTTTACCGCGTATTATGCAAAAAATGGAAGCTTATGGTGCGCCAAAAGCGATTTCTAGTTTTGTGATTCCAACAGGGTATTCATTTAACCTTGACGGTTCTACGCTTTACCAAAGTATCGCAGCAATCTTTATTGCACAGCTTTACGGTATTGAAATGTCAATTAGCCAGCAGGTCATTTTAGTTGTAACTTTAATGATTACTTCTAAAGGTATTGCGGGTGTTCCTGGCGTATCGTTTGTTGTGCTATTAGCAACATTAGGTAGTGTTGGTATTCCTGTAGAAGGCTTGGCATTTATTGCTGGTGTTGACCGTATCATGGATATGGCACGTACCGCGTTGAACGTTGTAGGTAATGCACTTGCAGTACTTGTGATTAGTAAATGGGAAAAACAATACGACTATGAAAAAGCAGCGGCTTATGAAGCATCGCTTAAATAAAGCTGACTTTTTATTGTTGTAATAAAAACCCGCGTTGATCGCGGGTTTTTTTATGGAGTTATTTCAGTACAGTTTCATATAGGGCCAATGTCTGATCACACATGTCTTTCAAGCTAAACATGGTAACAGGGGCAACGGCTTGAGGCTGTTCAATATGCTTTTTCACTGTTTCCAGTAAGGCTTTTTCATTTCCTACTTCAACAAGACCTTGTGGATATACATGAGATAAAATCTCAGCAACGCCTCCACGGTTCCAACCAATCACTGGCGTACCGACTGAAAGCGCTTCTAATGCTGTTCTACCGAATGTTTCTGCTTGATTGGATAGAGAGAGCACAATATTGCTAAAAGCGAGCCATTCACGTATATCTGAGCGATGTCCTACAAAGGTGATCTTATCTGCGAGTCCTTTGTTTTGAATGGTGCTTTCCAACTCACTTAAGTAGGCTTGTTTTTTTGCATCGGCGCCGCCCACAACGACAGCATGCAGTTGAGGATATTGCGACTGAAGTTGTTGCATTAACGCAATTAAGCTTTCATGTCCTTTTAAACGTGTGATACGGCCAGGTAAGCATAGTAAAAATTTATTTTCGAGTTCAGGGAAATCATTAAAAACTTGATTAAACCACTGTGCTGAAGGTTGATAGTTATGCGGAAAAGCAGAGGGGTCAATCCCTCGATAAATCCGAACTATATCTTGTGGTGGACAGTTTTTATAATGGTCAGTGATGTATTTAACCACGCTGTCAGAAACAGCAATTACTTTCTCGGCCTGAGTCATAATCGCACTATAACGATTAACTGAATAAAAACCATGTACTGTGCTAATGAGGTGAGGGCGTTTATTTGCTGGTATTTTTCTTAAAGCGAAGTGAGTCAACCAAGCGGGGACACGTGAGCGTACATGAACAATATCGGGTTGATGTTCTTCAATAAGCTGATGTAAAGGGCGGATTTGCCACAAGCTCGATAAAGATTTTTTATGAATGGGTAGCGTTAAGTGTTTAGAACCCTCAGCTTCAAGTTGGGATACTAACCGTCCGCCGTTTGATACAACCAAAGATTGATGGCCTTGTGCAACTAGTGCACGTGCAATTTCCAGTGTGCCGCGCTCTACGCCACCGCTATTGAGTTCTGGGAGAAGTTGCATCACTTTCATTGTTTTTTGCCTTTAGGTTGTAGCAAAGCGGGGTCTTGCAGTTTATTCATTCATAGGTGGAGTTTACTCCTTACTTTTGTTTTGGCAAAAGTAACAAAACCATTTGTTGGACTAACGACACATCCATGATGTCGTAGTCCAACGGGCGACATCCTTGTCGCCTTCGCACGATAGTACATACTGGTGTTTATTTAGATGTTTATAACTACAGTGCGGTCATTACAGAAGATTATTTAATAGATCTCTTCATATCCCTCAGGACGTGTCTTAAATCGGCGGTGGAACCACATATATTGGGTCGGTGCGATACGAAGCTGATTCTCAATAATCTTATTTACGCGTGTTGCATCATCAACTTCATCATCACTTGGCATATTATCGACCGCAGGTTCAATCAAGATGTGATATTTAGGGTCCTGTACATCGCCATGACGATAAAAATATAAAGGGACAGCAACAGCCTTGGAAATTTTTAATAAACGGCGATGTGCGGTTACTGTGGCCGCAGGAACTCCAAAAAATGGTGCCATAACGCCTTGTTTGAGGCCGAAGTCTTGATCGGGGCTATACCAAATTGCATCACCATCTTTAAGGTGACGAATTAAGCCACGCATATCATCATGATCGATTTGTGTTTTATAAATTGTGCTGCGGCAACGATAAATCAGCATATCGAGTAGCGGGTTGTTTTGAGGGCGATATACTACATCAGGTTCAAAATATTGAGCACACACATAACCACCAGCATCAAGCAAAGTACTGTGAGTCCCTAGTAATAAAACACCTTTGCCCTGAGCTTGAGCATTGGTAATGTGCTCTAAGCCTTCAATGGTGACACGGTTTTTAAACCAGTAAGGCTTATACCATGCGTTTAGTGTCTCAAAAATACCAAGCATCATATCTACAAAAACCTGCTTTGCTTGCTGCTGTACTTTTTCAGACGACCATTCGGGGAAGCAAACTTCTAAATTACGAATAGTGGTTTTGCGACGAGATTTTAAATATTTCCAAGAGAGATTTGCTAACCCGTGAGCCAAACGCCATTGAATTGCCCACGGTAAAATAGCCAAAAGCATGAGGAAAGTAATTGCAATCCATACACCCCAATATTTAGGTAACAAAAAGGACCACTGAAACTCACCGGGCGTATAAGGCTGCTTTTGGCTCATAACGATATAAAAAATTTAAAAAGTTAAAACTGCCAAAAGTGTATCACGAACTGAATTTATCGTCGTAATACACAGGGGGAAATTGAAGAGTTAGAGCGAAGAAAGAAAAATAAAGTGGGTTATCGGCGGTGTTCTAGAAGAATACGAACAGCAAGTCCAGCTAATACAGTCCCCATAATCCAGCGTTGGATGTTTGCCCAAAGTGGTTTTTGCTGTAGAAAGAGTGCAATGCTACCTGCAGAAAACACAATAAGGGCATTCACTGAAACGCTTACAAAAATTTGTATGGTACCGAGTTGAATAGACTGCGCTAAAATACTGCCTTGTTGAGGGTGAATAAACTGTGGCAATAAAGACAAATACATAATCGCAATTTTAGGATTAAGTAAATTTGTCAAAAAGCCCATTAAAAATAATTTTAATGGTGAATCGATAGATAAGTCTTTTACACTGAAAATAGGAGCTGCATTGGGACGTAATGCTTTCCATGCGAGCCAGAGTAGATATATTGCCCCTACAATACGAATGGTGTCATAAGCGTATGGAACTGCGACAACAAGCGCGGTTATCCCGAAAGAAGCACAGAGCATGTAAAATACAAAACCAACAGCAACACCACCTAGTGAAATGAATCCTGCGATTTTGCCCTGACTAATGGAACGAGAGATAAGATAAATCATGTTCGGGCCAGGGGTAAGTACCATTGCCAAACAAATGAGTCCAAATGCCAAAATTTGAGAGAGATCTAGCACAAAAATATCCTTAAATATTATTATACTTATAGGTATATCATAATTATTTTGTATACAGTTAAACTTTATTCATTGTCTTTTTGAATCAAAAAATAAGAATAATTCAGTATGATATGAATATCCTGATTTCATAGAAATTTATGAGAAATCTCCATATTGATGCCACAAAAGGTGTCTTAATTTTTCTGGTTGTATTGGGTCATTACCTTGAAAGGTTGATTGGCTGGAATGAACCTCTAAATCAAGCGATTTTAGGGAGCATTTACTTTGTTCATATGCCAGCTTTTATTTTTATATCAGGCATATTTTTTAAAGAAGAAAAAATCCTAGAAAAGTTAATTTACTTTTTATCGTTATATTTGCCATTTCAGTTTTTATTTCAACTACTTGATGCCTTCTATAACGGAAGTTTATGGAATTGGTCGTTTCATTTGGTATGGTTTGCTAAGCCTTATTGGGTGCTATGGTATTTATTTGGTATGGTGGCTTGGACGGTTCTCGCTTTTTTACTAAAAAAGACAGCATATCCAGTTTTATTTTCTCTTATTTTAGCTCTATTTATCGGGTGTTCACCCATCAACAATTACAGCTATTCGATTGGTCGAATTTTTGTTTTTTTACCTTTTTTCATGGCTGGGGCGATCTATGGTAAGTCCATTTTTCAGTATCTTCCACAGTTGCCTTATGCAAAGTTATCTGCTGTTATCACATTATTAATAATTACTGCTGTAACCGCTATAAGTCATTATAGTTATTACTGGTTATTTGGCAGTTTGTCATATTTTCAACTACATGTAGATCTATGGCAGGGAATGCTGATTCGTAGTGTGATTATGTTGCTATCGGCTATGGGTGCTTTGAGTTTATTTATACTCACTCAAAATTTTAAACAGCCATGGATAGGTTTAGGCCAAAAAACGCTGCCAGTTTATATATTGCATGGTTTTGTGATTATTATTTTGACCCATCAATTAAGCTTTAAATATTCGGTAGAGACGAATATTTTCATTAGTCTTGTTTTGTCTATCCTGACTTGTATGGTTTTGCAGTTACAGATATTTGAACGTTTAACTCGCTTTATCTCTTTATTTGTTTATAAGCCTTTTATGAAATTACTAGAAATTCTAAATCCAAAAAAAGGGCTTTAATTAAAGCCCTTTTTATTGTTTAACTGCCTTTACTCATTTGCTCAAGTTCATCCCAACGCTCTAATTTTTCAAGCAGTAATTCTTCAATTTCTGCGAGGCGTTGGCTGGCTTGGGTCGCAGCATCTGCATCAGACACAAACCATGAACCATCTGCAAGTTTTTCAGAAAGTTTAGCCTGTTCATTTTCTAAGTTTTCAATTTCAGCGGGTAATTGCTCTAATTCACGCTGATCTTTATAACTTAGTTTGACCTTTTTAACGTTACTTTGAGCAGCGGCTTTTTCAGCTTCTGCTTTAGCCTGAGCTTTTTTTACGTCAGATTTCTGATCTACTACTTTGTCATCTGGGCGTTGTAGTAAGTAGTCTTGGTAACCACCAATGTATTCTGCAATATTACCTTTGCCATCAAATACCCATGTAGATGTTACTACGTTATCCATAAATGCACGGTCATGACTAATGAGAAGCAAGGTGCCTTTGTAATCAGACAGCATCTCTTCAAGTAGTTCAAGAGTCACCATATCCAAGTCATTGGTTGGCTCATCCATTACGATCAGGTTCGATGGTTTAAGCAGCAATTTAGCCAGTAAGATTCGATTTCGTTCACCACCAGAAAGTGCTTTTACCGGAGTACGGGCACGTTCAGGTGAAAATAAGAAGTCTTGTAAATAGCTGTAGATGTGACGGCGATTACCATTCACATCAACGAAGTCAGAACCTTCTGAAACGTTTGCCATTACCGTTTTTTCAAGGTCTAAAGCATTACGTAACTGGTCAAAATAGGCAACTTCTAATTGTGTACCTGTTTTAACAGAGCCACTGTGTTCGATTTCACCTAAAATGGCTTTAATTAAAGTCGTTTTACCGACACCGTTATCACCTACTAGGCCAATACGGTCACCACGCATCACAAGGGTAGAGAAATCTTTGATAAGTAGATTGTCATCATAAGCTACACTCAAGTGCTCAATATCAAATACTAATTTACCAGAGCGATTTGCTTCTTGAGTCGCCATGCTCACTTTGCCTTGTTGTGAACGGCGAGCTTTCGACTCTTCGCGTAACGCTTTTAAGGCACGAACACGGCCTTCATTACGTGTACGACGTGCTTTAATCCCTTGGCGAATCCACGCTTCTTCCTCAGCTAGTTTTTTATCAAAAAAAGCATTTTGTTTCTCTTCTGCTTCCATTTGCTGAGCTTTAAGCTCCAAATAGCGAGAATAGTTACCTTCGTAACCACGTAGGATGCCGCGGTCAAGTTCAACAATTCGAGTTGCAATGCTATCTACAAAAGAGCGGTCATGCGAAATAAATAGAAGCGTTAAATTATTTTGATCGAGCAGGAATTTTTCTAGCCACTCGATGCTTTCAACATCTAAATGGTTGGTTGGTTCGTCTAGAAGGAGTACATCTGGCTGCGTTAAAAGAGCACGAGCGAGTAAAACACGACGTTTACGTCCACCAGATAAGTCTGCCAAATCTGCATTTGGGTCGAGACCCATTTTACTTAATAGGGCATTCACCTTGTTTTCAAGTGCCCAGCCGTCTAATTGGTCGAGCTTGTGCTGAAGGTTACCCATACGATCACAAGCTTCCATATCTCCAAGCATACAAGCATCAGTTGCTTCATGATAAGCTCTGAGTACTTCGGCCGCTTCTCCCGCACCATCAGCCACAATGTCAGCAACTTTGCCAGAGTCCATTGGAACGTCTTGAGCTAACATAGAAACCGTTAGACCATTTTGAATAGAAACTTCACCAGAATCTGGTAATAAGCTTCCCTCGATGAGTTTAAGTAAAGTAGACTTACCTTCACCATTACGCCCAATTAAACAGACTCGTTCGCCACGTTCTAGATTAAAGTTCGCGCCATCGAGCAGGGCAGGTCCGCCAAAAGCAAGTTGGACATCCCTTAGGGTAATATAGGCCATAATGTTTTCCAGAATCTCAAATGAGGATTTAAATGACTAAACCACCATATCATGATGATCAAGCGTCATTTTCCGCACCCATTGAAGATTTGCAAGTGCGAATTACATTTTTGGATGATTTAGTTGAACAATTAAATCAACAACTCGCTATTCAAACTCAGGAAATAGCTGATTTGAAAAAACAAATGCAATTACTTTATCAACGTGTGGAATCTTCGGATTTATCAGAAGGCATTGCACCTTTTGATCCTTTAACGAATAAACCTCCTCACTATTAATAAAAAGGCAAGTTCAATACTTGCCATTTTATTAGGGAATATTTTCAATTTTGTTTAAAACCATGTAAGACGATTTTCCCTTTTGTTGTACCGCTTTCAATTTGCTCATGAACTTGTTTTAAGTTTTGGGCATTAATTGGATTTATAACTTCTGTTACCGTCGTCTTGATTTTCCCTTCGTCAACTAGCTTGCTGACTTCATTTAATAGTTCACTTTGTTTTTGCATATCTACAGTTTGAAACATTGAGCGCGTGAACATAAATTCCCAATGTACAGATACAGACTTCGATTTAAACGGTTTAATATCTAACTGCTCAGGGTCATCAATGAGTCCAAAGTACCCTTGTGGTGCAATCAACTCTATAATATCTGCTAAATGCTGATCTGTTTGAGTGGTTGAGAATACATATAAAGGTGCATTTAAATCTAATTGCTTGATTTGTGGTGCTAAAGGCTCATGATGATCTAATACATGGTCGGCACCAAGTTGTTTAACCCATTCTTTAGTTTCTGCTCGTGAAGCTGTCGCAATAATGGTGAGGTTAGTCAACTGCTTAAGAAGCTGAATGGTGATTGAACCTACACCACCGGCCCCACCAATGACTAAAATAGTGGTATTGGCTGGTGCAGTTTTTGGAACTTGCAGGCGATCAAATAGCATTTCCCAAGCCGTGATTGCAGTTAATGGGAGAGCGGCTGCTTCAGTTGCTTCTAAAGTTTTTGGTTTATGGCCAACAATGCGTTCATCAACGAGTTGTAATTCACTATTACTGCCTTGACGATTTAAAGCTCCTGCATACCAAACAACATCACCTACTTTAAATTGAGAAACTTTATCCCCAATCGCTTCAACCACACCTACGGCGTCCCAGCCAAGTACTTTCCAACCAGATTCGGCACTTACATTTTTACGTATTTTGGTATCGACTGGATTTACCGAAACAGCTTGCACGCGAACAAGTAAATCGTGTTCTTCAGCAATAGGGTTATCGAGTTCAATATCAACGAGTGCATCGGGCGATGTAATAGGACTTGCTTTTTGATATGCCACAGCTTTCATAATTATGATTCCTCTTGTTGAGATCTTGATCATATCGTAAGCTTAAAAATAGTGACTACAGATAAATAACGCTCATAGTGTCAAAAAGGATACTGTAAAATGGCAAAAGTTCGACATTCAAGTTTTGACTGCTCACCGGGTTGTTCAGTTGAAGCCGCGATTAGTTTGATTGATGGTAAATGGAAATGTGTCATTCTTTGGCATTTACTAAATGAAGGAACCTTGCGATTCAATGAAATTCGTAAAAGAGTTCCAAGTATTACGCAAAGAATGCTCACCAATCAGCTTCGTGAGTTAGAACAAGATGGCATTATTCATCGAGAGGTTTATCCTCAAGTTCCTCCTAAAGTGGAATATAGCCTGACCGATTTAGGGCAGGGTCTTGAACAGATTCTTTTTGCTTTAAAAACATGGGGAGATGCACATCTGGATCGGTTCGGTAAGTTATCAACACTTGAAACTGAAAAGAGCGCCTAAATATTGTGCCTAGATTGCTAAGAATATCTATCAGGAAATGTTGTTGTTTTTAACCTCGTCGGTTAATTGGACATTATTTTTATGATGTAACTTGCGTTTTCTGGTCAGCTTATGCAACTCTAATAAAAGAGATTAATAGGTTTTGCTATGGACAATATGGGAATTTGGGTTACCGTTATCATTGTTCTTTTTGTGCTAGGCTCCATTTTTGGTTTAAGAGTGAGTCCACGTGAAAAGGCACTTGGTATTATGCGAGACAAAGCCCGTAAAATTGGGCTACATCCACGCGTAATTGCCGCACCTGAATGGACACATGTCCCAATGGCAACTGAAAAGCGTGCCAGCATGGTTGCTTATTATAGTGTATTAATCCCTGATGCTCGTTTAACGCTCATGCGTGCTCGTGTTATAGACGGAAAATTAAAAGTAGTGCAGGGCGATGAGAAATTTAATGATTCTCCCATTGCATTAAAAGGGATTTATGCTATTGATATGCAGGCAAACTGTGTAGGCCTTTATTGGGATGAGGAATCGGACCTAAAAGCCACACAATTAGATGAGATGAAGGCTTATCTGTTGGCCTTGGCTAAAGTCTGATTTTTAAATTTATTGGTATAGGAATAACATTTTATATGGCGAATACCTCGCGCTCTGCATCTCAAAGCACAGCATCTACTGCCTCTGCTGCACATAAACGTGCCTTAGTGATTGTGGAGTCGCCTGCCAAAGCGAAAACCATCAACAAATATTTAGGTTCGCAGTACATTGTTAAGTCTTCTGTGGGTCATGTACGTGACTTGCCAACAGGCGGCAGCAAATCAACAGAGAAAAAGCCGGCTGCCCGGACAAAACTCACTGACGCTGAAAAAGAACAAAAAGCCCAATCTGCGCTGATTAATCGTATGGGTGTCGATCCGGAACATGATTGGAAGGCACACTATGAAGTTCTACCTGGCAAAGAAAATGTTGTTGCTGAACTCAAGAAACTTGCCAAAGATGCAGATGCAATCTACCTCGCAACGGACTTGGATAGAGAAGGGGAAGCAATCGCTTGGCACTTACGTGAAGTGATTGGTGGTGATGATAGTCGTTATCACCGCGTGGTATTTAACGAAATTACTAAAAATGCCATTCAAGAAGCATTTAAACAACCAACTCGCCTAGACTTAAACCGTGTGAATGCACAGCAAGCGCGTCGTTTCTTAGACCGTGTAGTGGGTTTCATGGTTTCGCCATTACTTTGGGAAAAGATCGCCCGTGGTTTATCGGCAGGTCGCGTACAGTCGGTTGCTGTAAAGCTTGTTGTGGAACGTGAACGTGAAATTCGTGCTTTTATTCCAGAAGAATACTGGCAAGTTTTTGCAGACACGCAAGCTAAAAAAGATGACATCCGACTTGAGGCAGTTCGACAAGCAGGTAAAACGCTTAAACTAAAAAATAAAGCTGAAACGGATGCGCTATTAGAAGTTTTAAAAGGTGCTGAATATAAAGTTGCACAGCGTGAAGATAAACCGACTAAGGTGAATCCAAGTGCACCATATATCACTTCGACTTTACAACAAGCTGCAAGTACACGCTTAGGTTTCTCTGTGAAGAAAACCATGATGCTGGCGCAGCGTTTGTATGAAGCTGGCTTTATTACTTATATGCGTACGGACTCAACGTTCTTGAGTGATGATGCAGTAAGCATGGTACGTGCTCATATCGAAGGCCAGTTTGGTGAAAAATACTTACCGGCAAAGCCAAACCGCTATGGTAACAAAGCGGGTGCTCAAGAAGCCCATGAAGCAATTCGTCCATCAAATGTTGCGCTTACTGGTGATCAACTTGCGGGTGTAGAGCGTGATGCTCAACGTTTGTATGATTTGATCTGGCGTCAGTTTGTGGCTTGTCAAATGACACCAGCAGAATATTTATCTTCAACTTTAATGGTTGAAGCGAGCAATGTTGAATTAAAAGCAAAAGGCCGTACGCTGGTATTTGATGGTTTTACACGAGTTCGTGGTGCTAACAAGTCTGATGACGATATTATTTTGCCAGCTATTAAAGTGGGTGAAATCTTAAAGTTAGAGAAGTTAGATCCAAGTCAGCATTTTACTAAGCCACCAGCTCGCTTTACTGAAGCTTCTTTAGTTAAAGAACTTGAAAAACGTAGTATTGGTCGCCCGTCGACTTATGCAGCGATTATTTCTACGATTCAAGAACGTGGTTATGTCAAATTAGAAAATCGCCGTCTCTTTGCAGAGAAAATGGGCGAGATCGTGACAGATCGTCTTGATGAAAGTTTCAATAACCTAATGAATTATGCCTTTACAGCAGACCTTGAAGGTCAGCTTGATAAAGTCGCAACAGGTGAGCGTAACTGGAAAGAGTTACTCGATACTTTCTATGGTGATTTTAAAAAGCGTTTGACTAATGCTCAAGGTGAGCAGGGAATGCGCCGTAATCAACCGGTTGAAGTACCAGCAGTACATTGCCCTGAATGTTCACGTCCAATGCAGATTCGTACGGGTACAACGGGAGTATTCTTAGGTTGCTCTGGCTATAACTTGCCACCTAAAGAACGTTGCAAAGGTACACTGAACTTAACACCTGTTGAATCTTTAGCTGCGCTATCTGATGATGATGGAGCTGAAACTGCTGACTTGATGTCTAAGCATCGCTGTGAGAAGTGTGGCACTGCCATGGACAGCTATGTTATTGATGGTGGTCGTAAACTGCACGTATGTGGTAATAACCCTGACTGTGATGGTTTTGAGCTTGAAGAAGGTGAGTTCAAGATTAAGGGGTATGATGGGCCAACGATCCCATGTGATAAATGTGATGGTGAAATGCAGCTTAAGACGGGTCGTTTCGGGCCATATTTCGCTTGTACAAGCTGTGACAACACCCGTAAAGTCTTGAAAAGTGGTCAACCTGCACCTCCACGTGTAGAACCAATCAAGATGGAACATTTGCGCTCAACGAAGCATGATGACTATTTTGTGTTGCGTGATGGAGCAGCTGGTCTGTTCTTGGCTGCAAGTAAATTCCCGAAAATTCGTGAAACACGTGCTCCAAAAGTTGCGGAGTTACGTAGTGTTGCAGCTCAGCTTGATCCAAAATATCAGTTTATTTTACAAGCTCCAGATGTAGACCCTGAAGGTAATCCAACTGTTGTGAAGTTTAGTCGTAAGAACCAATCACAATATGTAGGCTCAGAAACACCAGAAGGCAAACAAACGAAATGGAGCCTGATTTACCAAGATGGTAAATGGATTGAAGGTTAAATAAGACCGTTAAAAAATGCTAGCTCAGCTAGCATTTTTTATATCAACAACAATAAAAGAAAATTCTAATTTTTATGGGGAAAAAGAATGTGGAAAAACATTCGGATTTTGTGCTTATTGATTATTTTATTCATCGTTGCGGTTCAGGCATGGCGTGACCAAAACCAAGACTGGAATCAGCCTATTGTTGTGGTATTACACCCAGTAAATGCGGATGGTTTACAAACCACGCAAGCTTATATTGGGCAGTTACAAAACGCTGACTTTCAAACGCTCAAAAGCTACTTAAGTGAATGGTCACAGCATTATCGTGGGCAATCAAGCAACTTTGAAATTCGTTTAGGGCAGCAACTACAGCAGAGGCCGCCTGTAGTTCCTCAAAATGCCAATATCCTACGTGTAATTTGGTGGAGCTTAAAGTTCCGTTTTTATGCATGGCGACAACAACAACCTGAAGATAGCGGAGCATCACTCAAACTTTATTTAAATTATTATGATCCACGTTATCAAAAAGTTTTGGTGCATTCGACCGCTTTAGAAAAAGGCCGTATCGGTAGCGTGAATTTGTTTGCTACGCGTGAACAGGCATCACAAAATCAGGTCGTGATTGTTCATGAGTTATTGCATGGCTTTGGTGCAAAAGATAAATATGATTTAAAAACAGGTCAGCCAATCTATCCATTAGGTTATGCTCAACCTGAAAAAGTACCTCTTTACCCACAAAAGCGAGCAGAAATCATGGGTGGTCGAACACCATTGACTGAGCAGACCAGCAAAATGCCTAGTGATTTACAAGACACTATAATAGGATTACGCACAGCTCAAGAAATTGGTTGGCTGAAATAAAATTGTGGATAAATACTGTTTTATCCACATCAATTGTTAATAAACGATGCAGATCTTATACAGACAATAAATGTGAAGTAAATCACTATAATGACAATATATAAACTTCCTAATACCTGATAATAAGAGTAGCCATGATGAAAACTGTAGGTAATGATTTAGTTCGTAATCAGCTACATGCTGATCGTAAATGGTATCTAATATTAGGCTT
>JAITLL010000007.1 GCA_031277915.1 Acinetobacter sp. | reverse complement strand
AATATGTTTAAAAACAGTACAAAACGGATGACTTTATATAAAAAATAACCAATTTTCATATAAAGTTTTAATGAAAAACATACACAAAAGTTTAAATTTCTGCATAATACCGACTTTTTTACGCAGGTATGATTTCTCCATACTCACGTTAGGAAAAGTAGTGGCTGCATAATAAAATACTTTTACACAAAGGATTTTGTGCAGAAATGGAGAAATAGACGAGGTATAAGGAGCTTTACATGAGTTTACCACTCATCAACAAGCAGTTCATGAAACAAGGATTGGCGATTACCATTGCAACCATGAAAATGAACGTAACTCACGCAACTACTAGGCCACAAGAAATACAACAGCTTGGTACACGTCTCAACGCACTCTTCTTCACACAACGGGAAAGGGGCGCCGATCGTCAGGTTATTGCGATGGTTTGTTACAGTCTTTGAAATTTATATGCAGTTTAGACATTCGCTTAAAAGTATATGTAAATATGCTTATTGGCTTAAATCCAGATTTTTTACAACTCGATTAATTGATGGGAATCATTAAGCGGGCTGATTTAGCGGTGGTCATTTGTTAGTTTCCAAGTTTGTAGCCGAGTCGATGCATACTGTTCACTCCAATGGGAATATGTTCAGTGATGTGATGAATTCATTTTATCTGAAGGTCGCTTTCTCTCATGCTACCTTCAAAGGCTTTGTGCTGGGCATGATGTTGCTTAAACTTGTGACGATAATTGCTATTCAATTGACATTAAAAGTTTTTTCTTAAATGTACTAAAAAAGTCCCTAGTGTTAGGGGCTTTTTTGTTTATTGCAGTATTTTGGCTTGTGCTAATGGCACATTAGCAAGAACGTAAGCGGACCGAGTATGAATGAACAACTCAATGCCACACTGATGTCGTGGGTAAAATTTTTTAATGATCCTCTATGGGATTTTTTGGTTATTTTCTTGCTGGCTGTCGGTATTTTTTATACGGTCTTAACAGGAGCAGTGCAAATTCGCATGTTCTTGCAAAGTATTCGTGTCATGAAAAGCAGTCGTACAGAAGGTGATGATGACCATGGTCTTACACCATTCCAAGCATTTGTAACAGGTCTTGCGAGCCGTGTTGGGGTAGGTAACATTGCTGGTGTTGCAATCGCGATCGCAATTGGTGGTCCTGGGGCAGTGTTCTGGATGTGGGTAACAGCAGTTCTTGGTATGAGTTCGGCTTTTATTGAGTCTACGCTTGCTCAGCTATTTAAAGTCAGAGATAGCAAGAGTAAACAGTTCCGTGGTGGACCGGCCTACTATATTACTCAAGGTTTACGTAGTAAAACTTTTGGGGTGGTCTTCGCACTGGCATTAATCTTTACCTATGGTTTTGTATTTAACTCAGTACAAATCAATGCGATTGCGAATGCATCTTCACATGCATGGGGTTGGGACAAAGCTAATCTTATCGCTCACTTAGGTGGCGTTGATTTAGAAATTTCATGGGTTGGTCTTGCGCTTGTTGTTATGGTGGCATTGGCAATTTTTGGTGGTATTAAACGTATCGCTAAATTTGCAGAAATGTTTGTACCTTTAAAAGCAGGTCTTTACCTATCTGTTGCGTTATATATTGCATTAAGCAACTATGCAATTTTACCTGATGTGTTAAAACTCATTGTAACTGAAGCTTTCCACTTCAATGCTGCGGCAGGTGGTTTCTTTGGTGCAGCAGTATCAATGGCAATGATGCAAGGTATTAAGCGTGGTTTGTTCTCAAACGAAGCGGGTATGGGTTCTGCACCAAATGCTGCTGCTGCGTCTGATGTAAAACATCCTGTAAACCAAGGCTTGGTTCAAATGCTTGGTGTATTCGTAGATACGTTCATTGTATGTACAAGTACCGCCATCATCATTTTGGTTTCTGGTGTTTACCAAGACGCTGGTTTTGTTGGTGTTGAATTAACTCAGCGTGCTTTAGAGACTCAAGTTGGGCACTGGGGATCTGACTTCCTCGCAGTTCTATTATTCTTATTCTGTTATTCAGCTGTATTAGGTAACTATGCTTATGCAGAAAGTAATGTGCAGTTTATTAATAACAGCCCGAAAGTGATGTTCGCCTTCCGTATTTTTGTATTGGTGATGGTGTACTTCGGTGCAATTGGTAGCGTTCCACTGGTTTGGTCTATGGCTGACTTGTTTATGGGTATTATGGCGACCATTAACTTAACCGCAATTTTACTGTTAACACCGATGGCACGTACTTTGTTGAAAGATTACCGCGAGCAATTAAAACAAGGTATTAAAGAGCCAGAGTTTAAAATTGATAAATATCCAGAGTTGAAGAAAAAGGTTGATTCAGATATCTGGTAATTTTAAAAAAGCCTCTTAGAAATAAGGGGCTTTTTTTAAGCATAATAAAAATGCTTGAGTATAAAATTTAAACATGACAAATTAAATAAATTCACTACAGCTTTTCACAGAACGAGCAATTAAAATTGCAATTTGAAAATTAACGTTAAAGTACAAAGATGGGCCATGAAACAGCTTAAATTGTGGGTTCTCGGACTTTCTATGGTATTGGCTGGATGCCAGACCACTTCACACTTATCTGCCTTAAAACCGCAAACAGCAGAGGCATACTCACGTTTTGTCGATCAACCCTTTGCAAAAATTAAGAAACAACAGAAAAAACCAGTCGTTGCATTGGTATTAGGTAGTGGTGGTGCACGAGGTTACGCACATATTGGCGTTATTGAGGTTTTAGAGCAGCATGGGATTCGTCCTGATTTTATTGTCGGGACCAGTGCAGGGAGTATTGTAGGGGCAATTTATGCCAGTGGAAAAACACCTGCTGAGCTGCGTGATACTGCATTAAAAATGAAAGCTGGTGATGTACGTGACATTAGTATCGGCTTAAAAGGTTTTTTTGATGGCAAAAAAGTTGAGGACTATGTAAACCAGCAAGTAGATAATGTGCCACTTGAAAAAATGAAAATTCCGATGTATGTCGTTGCAACAGAGCTCAAACATGGCACTAAAACAGTATTTAATTATGGAAATACAGGGCAAGCTGTTAGAGCATCTGCCTCCATTCCAAGTATGTTTGTACCGACTAAAATTGGTAAATCTGAATATGTTGATGGTGGTTTAGTCAGTCCAGTACCTGTTGAGGTTGCCCGTGATTTAGGTGCCGATGTAATTATTGCTGTGGATATTCTGGCTCAACCTGCTTATACAGAAACCTCTAATGTATGGGGTCTTTTTAATCAGAATATTAATATTATGCAAGGGCGTTTAGCTGCTGAAGAACTTCAATATGCAGATGTAGTTATTCAACCAGATTTAAGAGAAAAAGCGCATATCTTTGATGTAAAAGGCCGTGAAGCGACTATGAAAGCAGGTATAGATGCGGCAAATGCGAAATTGTCTGATATTCAGTTTGTAATTGATGAAAAAGTAGCGGAACAGAATTTATCTAGTGAAGGCTTAAGTGCGCATAATCAATAGATTAAAAGCAAGTCTATGAAAATTAAATAAAAGCCTGAGAAGGGCTTTTTTATTGAAAAATAAAAGATTTGTATGTGCTGATAATTTTTTTTGTATAGTAGGGTTATGCTGAAAACTACTCATGATAGATATGAGAAATTCATGCTATTTTCAAAAAAACAATTGATTTGTAACGTATTGAGGCCAGCAAATTAGATGATTCAGCAACAGCTCAAACATAAGTTTCCAACATTAGAAGATATACATGCCGCTGCAGAGCGTTTAGATGGTTTAGTGGTTAAAACACCTTTTGTTTTTTCAGAAACCATTTCTAAAACCTTAGGGGCAGAAATGTGGCTGAAATTTGAAAATCTACAATTTACGGCTTCTTTTAAAGAAAGGGGTGCATTGAATAAACTTTTGAGTTTGTCCGAACAAGAAAAGCAACATGGTGTGATTGCAGCCTCGGCTGGTAATCATGCACAGGGAGTTGCTTACCATGCTCAGCGTACAGGGGTGACCGCGACGATTGTTATGCCGAAGTCGACACCCAATGTAAAGGTGCAACGGGTACGTGAATATGGCGCACGCGTTATTTTGCATGGGCAGGACTTTTCAGAAGCCGCTGCTGAAATGCATCGTGTAGCACAAGAAGAATCATTAACGATTATTCATCCTTTTGACGATGCTGAAATTATTGCTGGTCAAGGCACCATTGCGCTTGAAATGTTAGCTGCTGTACCTGAATTGGACATTTTGGTTGTGCCTATTGGTGGTGGTGGCTTAATTTCTGGTATTGCCATTGCGGCAAAATCGATTAATCCTAAGATTAAGGTGATTGGGGTTCAGTCAGTTGTTTATCCAAGCATGGCGAAGTTGCTTTGTAACTACCAACTTGCAGTTTCATTGGGTTCAACAGTAGCTGAAGGCATTGCAGTTAAAACCCCTGGTGAACTTACGACACAAGTTGCCAAAGAATATGTTGATGACATTGTGGTTGTCACTGAAGATATGATTGAAGAAGCGATTGCGCTTTTACTCAATATCGAAAAAACAGTATGTGAAGGGGCTGGTGCAACTGGTATTGCAGCCATTATGTCTCGTCCAGATTTATTTTTAGGTCATAAAGTCGGGGTCGTTTTATCTGGTGGAAATATTGATACGCGAGTAATGGTGTCCGTATTGCAACGTCACTTAACGCGTACAGGACGTATGGTTCGTATTCGTGTTGAATTACCCGATAATCCAGGTGCTTTAGCACGTTTAACAGCGATTATTGCTGAGCAAGGCGGTAACATTTATGAACTACGACATGAACGCTTTGCAGCCACAAGTCGTGCAAAAGAAAGTGCAGTGAGTGTCGATGTTGAACTTAAAAGTGCACCAGATCTGGAACCTTTAATTCAGGCTATGCAGCTTGAAGGTTATATCGTTCGTAAAGAAGAGATTTAAACAACCATATTGCTATGATATAAAAATTGTATATGGCTCTTAAGGGAGTCATATACGAAGCAATTTAAATGGATTAAATTGCAAAAAGGATGAATTTACAAAAAAACGATCAAATCCTTCAATGAAATGGGAAAAACTGACAATTCTCTAAATTTTGTCCTTCACAATTTTAAGGTTTAGGTTTTAGTATTCTCTTCATTGCAAATTTGAAAAAATATAGGGATAACAACACTCAATGTTCAAATCATTTTTTCCATCACCACGGTATTTTTTTATATCTGTGGTTATTTGGCTCGCATTAAATATGGTGCTCTGGTATACAGGGGGAAATCATTGGGGGCAGTATGTAGGCTTTCCTCATGGTTATGCAGATGTTGAGTTGCCTGTTGGCGTAAGTCGCTTCTGGTCACCTTCTTTTTTATGGTTTTATCTCTGGTTTTTAGTCTCTACAGCACTGTTTGCCGGTTTCTGGAAAATTTTTTCCAATAATCCATGGCAACGATGGTCCATCTGGGGCTCAGCTTTTATTTTATTTAATATCTGGTTTGCGGTTCAGGCCAGTGTTGCTATTAATGCTTGGTATGTACCATTTTGGGACTTAATTCAAAAAATGCTTTCTAGTGGAGGTGGAGATCTCACTGCACTATACAGCGAAACCCTAGTTTTCCTTTATATTGCAATGGTCGCTGTGACCTTAGCTGTCATTAATGCTTTTTTTACAAGTCACTATGTATTCCGTTGGCGTACAGCAATGAATGAATACTACACGGAACATTGGGAAAAGCTTCGCCATATTGAAGGTGCTTCGCAGCGTGTACAAGAAGATACCATGCGTTTTGCAACTATTTTAGAAGATTTAGGCGTAGAATTGGTAAAAGCTGTTATTACATTGATTGCTTTCTTACCTATTTTATTTCAACTCTCTAAACACGTTACTGTTTTACCTATTGTTGGTGAGTTAGATCACTCTTTGGTATGGGCAGCTATAGTATGGTCAATTTTTGGTACTGTTTTATTGATGGTCGTAGGGGTTAAGTTACCTGGATTGCAATTTAACAATCAGAAAGTGGAAGCAGCCTATCGTAAAGAATTAGTTTATGGCGAGGATCATGCCGATCGCGCAAAACCTGCTACCTTGCGTGAGTTATTTGGTAATGTACGTAAAAATTATTTCAGACTTTACTTTCATTATGCCTATTTCAATATGACAGCGATTTGGTATGGACAGCTTGATATTCTTTATAATTTAGTTGTGCTTTTCCCATCTATTGCTGCTGGTAAACTCACATTGGGTTTAATTCAACAAATTGCAAACGTATTTGGTCGTGTACGAGACTCATTCCAATATTTAATTAGTTCATGGAAAACAATTATTGAACTACTTTCGATTTATAAGCGTTTAAAGGCTTTTGAATCGATATTACATAAGTAAAAGAAAACCCGCGAAAGCGGGTTTTTTTATAAGTATCGGATTAGTGTGTTGCATTATAAAAATTGAGAATAGGGCCAACCAAAGACTGCTGAGATTTATCTAAGGTGACCTGAATTTCTTTATAGTTGAACGTGTCCTCATCATCATATTTGGCAATACCATGCGTTTTATTGTTCACTTGCGGAATTTGATAACTAAAAAAAGCGACTTTTTTGGAGGGATGAACAATATTAATAAGTTTTTTGGGGTCTTTGAATCCACCAAATTCATTTTCAAGACTTTCTTTTAATAGCTCGGGAAAATAAAGTGTTGCATTTGGTAGTCCGCAACCGACACAAAATGAAGAGTCGTAAAGCTTTATTGCTTGTTTTTGATCTGGACTCATTGCTAAAGCAAAACCAGTTCCATTTGCACCTGCATTTGCTTGCACATCTTGCCAATTTTTTGGAATGAGCACTAAACCTGTTTCAGGTAATGCAAGAAGCTTGAGTTGTTTGGCATGTTGAGCATCGAGTTTAAAATTAAAACTGCAGCTTTTAGGCGTGCATTTTTCAAAATCTTTAAGTAAACCATCTTCTATTGGGTTTTGTGCTGTAACACCATAAAATGGGACTGTAACGCCATTTAAAAATTTTGCCTCTCCAAGAGCATAAAACTGATTATCTGCTTTACGAGTTGCAGTAGAGCTATAAAACTTTGGGAAATGAGGAGTAAAGCTTTTTACTTCTGCATGAGCAGCTGAATTTAGGCTGACCACTGCTGTATATATTAAAAAATTTAGTTTTTTCATTTTAGAAAGCAATCAATTTAAATCTTATATAAATTTAGCATATTCTTTTAAACTAGACGGTAACTCAAAATTGAGAACTGTTTTTAACTTCATAATAAAAACAGACTAATAGGGACATGAAAAAATGAAAAAAATACTTTCAATTTGCTGTTTAGCGGTAATAAGTTCTTATTGTTTTGCTCAAGATATAAAAGGCATTTCATTTTCTCATCAAGAGTGGGAAATTTATTGTAGTAATACGGGTACCTGTAGGGCTGCGGGCTATCAAAACGAAGACAATGGTGATAATCCAGCTTCAATTTTAGTAACACGTAAAGCAGGACTAAAACAACCTGTGCAAGTTGAGTTTGCTTTGTCTGACTATGAACAAAGCATACCGACAAATCAGCTTAAAAATATCCATTTTTATATCAATGGCAAAGACTTAGGGCTTGTGGCTGTAGATGGCACTGAGTTGCCAATTATAGGTAAACTAGGTAGCTTACAAGCTAATGCTCTACTACAGCAGTCTAAACAAAAAACTGAAATTGTATTTAAAAATACGCAGCATGAATGGAAAATTTCCGATGCTGGAATGACAGCTGTGTTGTTAAAAATGGATGATTTTCAGAAGCGTATCGGAACGGTTGGTGCTTTAGTCAAAAAGGGCGGTGCCAATGAAAATCAAGTACTTATGCCTGAACCAAAACTAGTTGTAAAACGTATTAAGACGGCAACCAAACCGTACTTAACTTTACAGCCAAAAAGTAAACAATACCAAGCCATATACAGTAGCCTGATGTCAGCTAAACCGAATCTGAAAGAAGATGGCTTTTGCGAGGGAGTATATGGAGGGAATAGCGATGGAGCTGAACCACAAGAAATTGAAATATATAAACTAACCAATAAAAAAGTTCTGGCGACTACGCTGTGTTGGAGAGGGGCTTATAACGAAGGATATGGTGCTTGGGTTTTAGATGAGTCTTTAAATGGTAAGGCAGTGCTTGTAACTGAGTCAGCTTCAGATTTCGATAGCGGCCTCATTAGTAGTGCTCAAAAAGGACGAGGCATTGGAGACTGTTGGGCAAGTGAAGAATGGGTATGGGATGGACAGCACTTCGTGCACACTAAGGATATGTGGACGGGCATGTGTAAAGGCTTGGCAGCAGGTGGGGTATGGGAGCTTGATCGAATAGAGTCTGTGGTGAAATAGGTATTTTGCGGTTACAGAGTCATAACAGGTAACTTCGGTGACTCTGTGATAAAAAGAACAGATTGTTTATTGGAGCTAGACCTATGTCACGTCATTTTTATGCTATTGCTCGTCGTAAGTTTTCGCATCTGAGCCGTTCAATATGTGTAGCGGCTACTGTATTAGGGACTACTCAAATTGCGATGGCTGGCCCAACGGTCAATCAGCTTAGTGATTGTTTAGTTAAAGCAACCACAGCCTCGGATAAAACTACAGTGCTTCAATGGACATTTACGGCTTTAGCGGCTCATCCAGATTTAAAAGCATTTAGTAATGTAACGCCTGAGCAAAAAGACCAGTTAGACCAAAAACTGGCTCAGGTTTTACAGCGCGTAATTGTGGAGCAATGTTCTGCTCAGACTAAAGCTGTGATTCAGGCGGAAGGCATAAAAGCTGTAGGGGAAAGCTTCCAGCAATTAGGCCAAAGTGCTGGTGAAGATATTATTAAAGACCCCTCAGTTAAACAGCAGTTGCAAGGTACATTGCGCTATATTGATTTAAATAAATTGGTAACGACATTTTTAACCCCAGAACTTTGGAATAAGTTGGGAATTACGAGATAAAAAATCTAGTTTTCTATTTTAGTAATAAAGCCTGCTATTTAATCAGCAGGCTTTATTTTAATTGGAATGAAAAGATCTATTTAGATCGTAATCTTAGCGCCTAAGACTTTTACAAATTGCGCTAACCAAGTTGGATGTGCAGGCCAAGCAGGTGCAGTTACTAAATGACCATCTGTAACCGCTTCGGTCACGGCAATATCTGCGTATTGACCACCTGCCAATTTTACTTCGGCAGCACACGCGGGATAAGCTGAGCAGAGGCGACCTTGTAATACATCTGCCGCAGCGAGTAACTGAGCGCCATGGCATACGGCTGCAATTGGTTTTTTCACTCGATCAAACTCACGCACAATTTCGACAATACGTTCATTCATGCGTAAATATTCTGGTGCACGGCCACCCGGAATAACTAGACCTACATAGTCTTCGGTATTAACGGCATCAAAATCGTAGTTAATGGCGAAGTTGTGGCCACGTTTTTCACTATAAGTTTGTTCACCTTCAAAATCATGAATAGCCGTTGCAATATGGTCGCCATTCTTTTTATTTGGGCAAACAGCATGTACGGTATAACCTAAACCAGTTAAGAACTGAAAGGGAACCATGGTTTCATAGTCTTCGGCATAGTCACCGACTAACATTAAAATCTTTTTAGACATGATTTATCTCTCTTTTTAAAATATAAGTTATCTAAATTCTTAACTTAAATTAGCACAGTCACTGAGTAATTCTTTAGAAAAAAGCGCATTCTTTAGTCGAAGGGTAATTCATAGGTGATATAAAAAAGCCCCGATAAATCGAGGCTTTAAAATTTAAGGGATCTATTTTTTATAACTCACAAGCTTTACCTTGATATTCATAGCGGTTTACAACGTATTCTTTACCATTCCAGCGATAAACAGCAAAACAGAAGCCTGGTCCCCCATTTTCAATATCAGGCCAGCCATCTTTGCCTTTAGTTTTCAAAAAGGTGGGGACGCCAGAGTCACTAAATATTTCTTTCCATTTACCATCTTTTTGCTGTGAAACAATATAGTAGCCAACACCCGTATTGCCATAACATATACTGCTACTATCTTGAATAACGGCATCTTTAAGGCCATCACCATTTAAATCTTTATAAATAATAATTTCACCCCGATTGCAATTTCCTGCCCAGCCATGTTTTATTTTTTTGAAATTTGCCGCTTTAAAAATAGATGCTACTTCGCTCTTCGGAACTTGAACAGTTTGAGCAAAAAGTGTCGAGTTTATTAATAGTAAAGAAGTGGTAATAAGTGATTTGTTTATCATGGATAACCTATCAATATGTTTTTTAGCTTAAAAATTATTATGGATTCATTGCATTTTAAAATAGATAAAAAACCCGCTCTAAAGCGGGTTTTTCTAAAAATTAGATTAGCTTAACCAATCAATTTTTTCATTAATTCATTTACTTGAGCAGGGTTAGCTTTACCCTTAGAAGCTTTCATGACTTGACCTACAAGACCATTAAAGGCTTTTTCTTTACCAGACTTGTACTCTTCAACCATTTTTTCATTGGCTGCAAGTACTTCTTTAATGATTGCTTCAATCGCCCCAGTGTCAGTTTCTTGCTTTAAGCCTTTTTCCGCAATAATGTCATCGGCAGATTTACCTTCCGACTCCCACATAAAGCCAAAGACTTGTTTAGCAATTTTACCGCTAATGGTGTTGTCAACAATACGTGCAATCATGCTGCCAAGTTGTTCAGCTGAAACAGGTGAGTCAGCCAAATCTAGGCCCGCTTTGTTTAACGCACCCGAGAATTCGCCCATTACCCAGTTTGCCGATACTTTACCTTGTGCAGCACCGCCCGCAGCAGCCACAACAGCTTCAAAGAAGTCTGCCATTTCGCGCGAAAGTGTAAGTACATGTGCGTCATATTCAGTTACAGCAAACTCTGCGATAAAGCGTGCACGGCGTGCTGCAGGAAGCTCTGGAAGTGCAGCGCGAGCAGCTTCAATTTGCTCATCTGCAATAATTACTGGTAACAAGTCTGGATCTGGGAAGTAGCGATAATCGTTCGCTTCTTCTTTAGAGCGCATTGAACGCGTTTCCATTTTGTTTGGATCGAACAAACGAGTTTCTTGGTCGATGCTGCCACCGTATTCCAAAATTTCCATTTGGCGTTCAATTTCAACATTGATCGCTTGTTCAATGAAACGGAATGAGTTGAGGTTTTTAAGCTCACAGCGCGTACCAAACGGTTGACCCGGACGACGTAAAGATACGTTACAGTCCGCACGGAATGAACCTTCAGCCATGTTACCGTCGGAAATACCTAACCAACGCACCAGTGTGTGAATTGATTTGATATATGCCACTGCTTCTTCAACTGAACGCATGTCAGGTTCAGAAACGATTTCAAGTAAAGGTGTGCCAGCACGGTTTAAGTCAATGCCAGACATGCCTTCAAATTGGTCATGAATCGATTTACCTGCATCTTCTTCAAGGTGAGCACGAGTTACGCCAATACGTTTTGTTGTGCCATCTTCAAGTTGAATGTCGATATGACCTAAGCCCACAATTGGGTTATCCATTTGGCTAATTTGGTAGCCTTTTGGAGAGTCTGGGTAGAAGTAGTTTTTACGTGCAAACACAGATGCTTGGTCGATGTATGCATCGATACCCAAACCAAAGCGGATAGCAAGATCAACCACTTTTCCATTCAAAACAGGGAGTACACCTGGCATTGCCAAGTCGACAAGGCTCGCTTGCGTGTTTGGGTCTTGACCAAATTCAGTCGATGAACCAGAGAAAATTTTAGAATTGGTTGCAAGCTGAGTGTGAATCTCGATACCAATAACGACTTCCCAACCGTCAATCAATTTCAACTTTTGAGCTTCAGCCATTATGCATTCTCCTCAGCAATTGCTGCACGTTTAGTGTGCCAGTCTGTGTGTTGTTGGTATTGATGAACAATTGACAACAATTGTGATTCTGACCAGTAGTTACCAATTAATTGTAGGCCTACAGGTAAGCTGTCTTTATCAAAACCAACAGGAGCATTAATCGCTGGTAAGCCTGCTAAGTTCACTGCAAGTGTATAAATATCGCCTAAATACATTTCAGTTGGACTTAAGTTTGCACCAATTTTATAAGCAGTTGTTGGTGCAGAAGGAGCAGCGATCACATCTACATTTTCAAATGCTTTTAAGAAGTCTTGTTGAATTAAACGACGTACTTTTTGAGCTTTCACATAGTAAGCATCGTAATAACCTGCAGAAAGTGCGTATGTACCAATTAAGATACGGCGTTGAACTTCTGGACCAAAACCTTCTGATCGTGAACGCTTGTAAAGATCCATTAAGTCAACTGGGTTTTCACAGCGGTGACCGTAACGAACACCGTCATAACGAGACAAGTTAGAAGATGCTTCTGCTGGCGCGATGAGATAATACGTTGGTACATAAGCCTCAGTCATGTTGAGGTCAATCTCAACAAGCGTTGCACCCATCTCTTCAAGCTTTTTCAAAGACTCTTCAACACGAGCTTTTACGTCAGCATCTAAACCAACAACGTTAAAATACTGTTTAGGAATACCAATGCGTAAACCTTTTACAGATGTGTTGTTTAAGTTCGAAACGTAGTCATCGACTTCTTTTTTAACAGAAGTTGAATCTTTTGCATCGTGACCTGCCATTACATTCATGAGGTAAGCACAGTCTTCAGCAGAGCGTGCCATTGGACCTGCTTGGTCTAAAGATGATGCATAAGCAATGATCCCGAAGCGAGATACACGACCATAGGTTGGTTTTAAGCCCGTTAAACCACAGAAAGAGGCAGGTTGACGAATTGATCCACCTGTATCAGTACCTGTAGCAAAAGGTGCTAAATCAGCTGCTACAGCCGCAGCAGAACCACCTGATGAACCACCAGGTACATGGTCAAGTGCCCAAGGATTGCTTGTTGCGCCTACATATGAGCTTTCAGAAGTTGAGCCCATCGCAAACTCATCCATGTTCACTTTACCTAAAGTGACAAGACCAGCTGCTTTAGTTTTTTCAACAACAGTTGCATCGTAAGGAGAGATGAAGTTGTCTAGTATTTTTGAACCAGCAGTTGTTTTAATACCTTTGGTACAAAAAATATCTTTGTGTGCCAGAGGAATACCCGTTAGAGCAGTTGCATTACCTGCTTTTAATGCAGCATCGGCAGCGTCTGCTTCTAAAAGCGCTTGTTCAGGTGTAACCGTCACATAACTTTTAACTTGTGAGTCGAGTTTCGCAATACGTTGCAAATAATGTTCAGTCAGTTCGCGAGATGAAAACTTCGCTTGGCTTAAGCCCTCAGCAAGTTCACGAATTGATAAGCGATGTAAATCAGTCATGAGTAAAATTTCTTTACATTCAAAATAGGGAAGATGGGTTAATTGAGTAAAAGTTATTCAATCACGCGAGGAACAAGATACAAACCATCTTGAGTTGCTGGTGCAACTGCTTGGTACTCATCTCGATGATTGCTTTCTGTTACCACATCAGCACGTAAAGGTTGAGGATTATCAAAAGGACTTTTTAAAGGTTCTACGCCTTCAGTATCAATGCCTTTTAAGGTTTCCATCATGCCTAAAATTTTATTTAGACTTTGAGCATATTCAGCAGATTGCGTATCATTGAGCGACAATCGAGCAAGATTGGCGATTGCTGAAACTGTTTGTGCATTTAAATCTGCTGAATGCTGTGCATCCGATGTAGACATAACATCACCTAATCAGTATTAAAAATTTTCAAAATATCGTGCGTTATAATAAGCGATTGACTTGTTCAAATCATCACATTTAGTTTAAAGTTGCCACCTTGCATCCACATGAAAGTTTAACTGAGAACGAACCGTGATTCTAAAACGACTAATTGGCTTGTTTTCGCCGGATCTAGCCATTGATTTAGGTACTGCAAATACACTTATTTATGCACCAGGCCGCGGCATTATATTAAATGAACCAACAGTTGTGGCAATTCGTCACAGCGGTTCACAAAAAATTGTTGCTGCTGTAGGACTAGATGCTAAGCAAATGTTAGGCCGTACGCCTGCGAATATTTCTGCAATTCGTCCAATGAAAGACGGTGTAATTGCGGATTTTGAAGTGACTGAAACCATGTTAAATCAGTTTATTGGTAAAGTTCACGAAAAACGTTTGTTCCCACCTGCACCTCGTGTGGTTGTATGTGTACCATGTAAATCAACTTTGGTCGAGCGTCGTGCGATTCGTGAAGCAGTATTTAATGCGGGTGCCCGTGATGTTCGCTTAATTGAAGAGCCTATGGCTGCTGCAATTGGCGCAGGTATGCCAGTTGAGCAAGCATGTGGTTCTATGGTTGTGGATGTTGGTGGTGGTACAACAGAAATTGCAATTATTTCATTGCAAGGTTGTGTCTATGCTGACTCTTTACGCATCGGTGGCGATGTTTTTGATGAGCAAATCATCAATTATGTTCGTAAAGCTCATGGTTGCGTGATTGGTGAAACCACAGCAGAAATCATTAAAAAAGAAGTAGGTATGGCTGTTTCTGATGGTACAACATTAGAAATTGAAGTACGTGGACGTAACCTTGCAGAAGGTGTACCTCGTGCAATTACTGTAACTTCTGACGAAATTACTCAAGCAATCTCTGATCCATTACAAAACATTGTAAGCGCAGTAAAATCAGCACTTGAGCAAACTCCTCCAGAGCTTTCTTCTGATATTGCCGAACGCGGTATTGTGTTGACAGGTGGTGGTGCTTTACTTCGTAACCTCGATAAATTATTAGCTCAAGAAACTGGCTTACCAGTTGTTGTTGCTGAAGATCCTCTTACTTGTGTTACCCGAGGTGGTGGTAAAGTATTGGAATTCTTTGACAATCCGAACCATGACATGCTTTTTGTTGGTTAAGTTTAAGGATTAGGCGGTGCAACCGAATATTTTTTCAAGACAGCCGCCATCTTTCCGCTCGTTCATTATTGCGGTCATTACATGCTTGGTTGTGCTGTTCTTTGATTGGCGCATGCCTTATGTAATTCAGCCAGCAAGGGATGTCTTGTACGCTGCGTATAATCCAATTTATGCGCTTGCAAGTTATCCGGTACTGTCGAGAGAATGGCTGAATCAACAAACTAAATCTGAAGCACAACTGCGCCGTGAAAACACTGCGATGCAGGCTGAGTTGTTACAGGCTCAGGTTCGCTTGCAAAAGCTATCTGAACTTTCTGCTGAAAATACCCGATTACGCGGTTTACTTGATACCCCATTGATTATTGATGGTCGTATGGAAATTGCCGAAGTGATTGGAACAGATGCTGACCCGTTACGTCATATTATCATCATTAACCGCGGTTCAATGGATCACCTTAAGGTCGGTCAGACGGTTCTAGATGATAAAGGGATTATGGGACAAATCATCAATGTATACCCCCATAGTTCACGTGTAATGCTACTTTCTGATAAAGAGCATTCACTTTCTGTTCGTCTAGAGCGTACAGGTATGCGTGCGATTGTTTCGGGTACTGGTGATTTGGGTCGTTTGAAAATGGAATATGTTCCAACCAGTGCAAATATTCAGGTAGGCGATAAAGTCTTGAGTTCAGGCTTAGGTGAGCATTTTCCAGCAGGTTACGCAGTGGGTACGGTGGCTAAAATTCGTCGTCATAATTCGGGGGAGTTTGCTGAAATTGATATCACGCCAGCTGCTCAATTAGCAACGGGACATCATGTGATTGTGCTTTTCTCTGACTCATTAGCGAAGGAGCAGCCGTATGCCGATCGCTAAATTGAAACGTGAGAAGAGTAACGATCCATTATGGGGAATTATCCTCTCTGTGATCGTGGCTTCTGTGCTCATGGTTTACCCATTGTCCTACGATATTTCTGGCTGGCGACCATTGTTTATGCTCATGGTTATGTTGTTTTGGGTGGTTTGCCAACCAACATGGTGTGGGGTGTGGTTTGCATTTGGTATGGGGCTTTTTACAGACCTGTTGCTTGATGCCCCATTAGGCCTCAATGCGTTGAGCTTTGTCATTGTTACCTTTGTTACCCGATTTTTAATACGCGAACGCCGTATTTTGACGTTCGGTAATTTATGGACAATCGCCACTTTGGTGATCACTGCTCATTTGGCCTTTATGTGGGTAACCCAAACAATGGGAGGTACTCACTTCTCGATTGCTCGCCATTGGCAACCATTAATGACCAGCATTCTAACTTGGCCTGTAGTTTATTATTGTTTAGTAAAATGGCGCATTTAGTTTTAGCTTCCAGTTCTCCTCGTCGGAGAGAGTTGTTACAACAATTAGGCTTAAATTTTGATATCTATAGCCCTGATATTGATGAATCTGTTCATGAAGGTGAATTGGTTCATCAATATGTTGAGCGTTTAGCAAGGGAAAAAGCCCAAGCTGTATTAAATATCTTTCCAGATTCAATTGTTATTGCTGCCGATACAAGTCTTGGGCTTGATGGTCAAATTATTGGTAAACCTGACTCCAAGCAACATGCATTTGAAATCTGGAAACAATTGTCTGGTCGTTGGCATGATGTATTTTCCGGAATTTGTGTTGCAACTGAGCGGCAAATCTTGAGTCAGGTGGTGCAGACACAAGTTGAGTTTGCATCTTTGACTACACAAGATATGGAAGACTATTGGGCAACAGGAGAACCTGTAGGGAAGGCTGGTGCATATGCAATTCAAGGAATTGCTTCGCAATATATTCCCAAAATTCAAGGAAGTTATAGTAATGTGGTAGGGCTTCCTTTGTACGAATTTTCACAGTTATTCAAAAGAGTGAAGACATAAGGGGTTGTTGATAATTCTTGAGTGAATTGCATTGTCGATGAATAAATAGTGGACAAAGCTACATTAACAGTCTCTCTGACTCTTTAATAAAAATTTTATAATGTTTTGAGTTTATGTATGTCAGAAGAACTACTTATTAATGTCACACCTATGGAGTGTCGGGTGGCATTAATCGAAAATGGAACTGTTAATGAGCTGTATGTCGAGCGTACAGTCAAACGTGGCCTTGTTGGCAATATTTACAAAGGTAAAGTTGTGCGCGTGCTTCCGGGTATGCAAGCGGCCTTTGTTGATATCGGCTTATCCAGAACAGCATTTTTGCATATTAATGATATGGTCTGGCCCCGTTCACAACCGACACCCAATGTATTTGAATTACTTCATCCTGGGCAAATTCTAACCGTTCAAGTCATGAAAGATATGCTTGGTACGAAAGGTGCTCGCCTAAGTACGGATCTTTCAATTCCTTCACGCTATTTAGTACTTATGCCATATGGTAATCATATTGGTGTTTCACAGCGTATTGAGTCAGAAGAAGAACGTGAGCGGTTGCGTAATATCATTGAAAGTATTCAAGCAGAACATAATTTACCGGGAAGTGTGATTGTACGTACTGCTGCCGAAGGGGTAGATGATGCCGAGATTGCACAAGATATGTGTTATCTCAGCAAGCTATGGGAATATATTCAACGTAAGCAAGTTGATGTTGCTGTTCCTTCTTTAATTTTTGAAGAGCTACCACTACCACAACGAATTATTCGTGATTTGGCGAGTGAAGAAACTGCTAAGATCTATGTCGATTCGAGAGAAATTCATGGCAAGCTGCGCGAGTTTGTAGAAGAATTTGTTCCAAATATGCAAAACCGCCTGATTCATTATCCAGGTGAGCGTCCATTATTTGATCTTTATAATGTCGAAGAAGATATTCAAAAAGCGTTACAAACACGTGTTGCTTTAAAGTCTGGTGGCTATCTAATGATTGACCAGACTGAGGCAATGACCACGATTGATGTCAATACAGGCTCTTATGTTGGTGGCCGTAGTCTTGAAGATACTGTCTTTAAAACTAATATGGAAGCGACTCAAGTCATTGCACGTCAGCTTAGATTGCGTAATTTAGGCGGTATTATCATTATCGATTTTATTGACATGCAAGAAGCGATTCATCGTGAAGAGGTGATGCGTCAATTCGAAAAAATGCTTGAACGTGATCATGCCAAAACTAAAATCACTCAGGTATCTGAACTTGGTTTAGTCGAAATGACACGTAAACGTACACGTGAATCGTTAGAGCATTTGTTATGTGAATCATGTCCAACGTGTCAGGGCCGTGGTTTTGTCAAAACAGCAGAGACAGTGTGTTACGAAATATTTCGTGAGATATTGAGATATACCCGTGCATTTGAATCTACGAGTGGCTTTACTGTTGTTGCCCATCCATCTGTGATTGACCGATTATTAACAGCAGAAGCCCCAGCAGTGGCTGATTTAGAGCATTTTATTAACAGAGTTATTAAATTTCAGGTCGAAAATTTATATACGCAAGAGCAATACGATATCATTTTAAGTTAAAGTTGTAACAAGATATCGCTTAATCCTTGTTACAACTGAAATTTTACTTTCATTCATGAATTTTAAATACTACTTGCATACAGTAGCCATAGACGTTCTCCCTGTTAAAACGTCTTAGCAAACAATAAGAGGTATAACCCATGAATGTAAGTGAAAACTTAATCAGCAACGGTCTTAAACATGTTTTAGATAGCACGCCTGTAAATAGCTGTTATATGTTGAATGATCAAGGTAAAGAAGTACCAGTAACAACTGCGATGATTCGTTCAGTCTGTCATCAGTTACTCAGACAGTGCCGCGCAATTAAAAAATAAGGGGCCATTTAAAAGCCCCTTAGTTTTTCCTATCCAATTGAATGCCGCTTTAGTTGTTTCTCTTCGATAATCTCTTCAAAACGTTGAATCTCGTCTTCAAGATGAGTTAAAAGGTTTTGCATTTTAGGTAAAGCATTTCGACATGCTGTTAAACCTACTTCAAGTTTATCTAGATAGCTCGTCATCGTAATATTCAGCGCTTGCCCATCCATAACAATGGAAGCAGGATATAGAGCATCTAATTTCGCACCATTCCAATAAAGTGGTTCACGTGGGCCAGGAACATTGGAAATTACCAGATTAAACGCCTGACGTTTAGGAAGCACACCAGACATAATGTTGAGTCCTGCTGGCCCATAAACCACAGCACTATAGTTTAGAATCTCATTGGCAGTCATGCGGCTAAAGCGTTGCTTTGAGTTTTGCATACTGCGGCGAATGATTTCTAATCGGTCTAAGGGTTGGTCTTTATGTGTCCCTAAATTCGCCAGAATCATGGTAATGCGATTACTTACGTCAGAATCATCTGTGCGTAGTGAAGCAGGAACCATCGCAATAAGTGGCTTTTTAGGCAAACTATTATGGCTAATGAGGTATTCACGTAGGGCGCCAGAACAAACAGCAAGCACGACGTCATTGATGGTCACACCGAGTGCTTTAGAAATCTTTCTAAGACGACTTAATTCAAAAGATTGCGCTGCAAAGCGACGTGAAGCACTTACACGCTGATTTAAAATTGAAACTGGAGCCTGAAAGGTCGATACATAATCAGGATTTTTGCCCATTTCTTTAAAAATGGTTTGCGATAACTCATGCACGACTTTAGGCGTAACCTCAAGCTGTGATTTGATACCGCCCAAAATACTTTTGATTTTACTGGTACTTGGCTTTGGTACTTTTAAACGTTTTGTTCTTTTACTTTCTACACACCAAAGTGGTACAACATGTTTTTCTTCAGGTGTTTTTGAAAGAGACTTCTCAATTAAACGCATACCTGCAACACCATCGACCATCGCATGATGAATCTTAAAGTACATCGCGAAACGATTACCTTCGATCCCTTCAATAATATCGCAAGTCCAAAGCGGTTTTGCTCGATCAATTAAGGAGCTATGTTGCTGGGAAATATACACCAGTAATTCACGAATCCGGCCCGGATGAGGTAAAGCAATATGACGGAAGTGGTGATCAATATCGAATTCTTCATCTTCATCCCAAAATAAACCATTTAAACGGTTATTGAAGGGAGGGACAGGAATACTTTTGGATTGGCGAATTTCTTCTACTAAATCACGAACAAAAGTTTCAGGGGCATTTTCAGGAATTTCAAATAAAAACAATCCGCCAACATGCATCGGTTGTTGTCTTTTTTCTAATGATAGAAAAATGAAATCAATAGGGTGTAATGGACGCATAACTCGTTGTGCCTCATGCTTTTTTCTAAGAAGCCCTTAACTGAGCTCTTATTAGAATTATAGAACCGTAAAATTTAGTATATAGCGTTTGTTACAGATTAAATATGACTTTGTGTACGAGATATAACTGTAAAAAAAACCACTGATTCATCAGTGGTTTTTTTATACCAGGCTATTTTTTTAGGTTGCCTGCGTGTAAGCCGCATTCTTTTTGAGTCGCTTCTTCCCACCACCAGCGCCCTTCACGCTCATGTTGGTTTGGTAACACAGCGCGTGTACATGGTTCACAGCCTATAGAAATGAAACCACGCTCGTGTAGAGGGTTATATGGAATTTCCATCATGCGGATATAACTCCACACCTCGGCACTAGACCAATTCGCAAGTGGGTTATATTTTATGAGTTGCTTATCTGGGCCAGAAAAGCCCGCATCAGCTTGTATCACAGGAATTTCAGTACGTGTACCAGGACTTTGGTCTTTACGTTGGCCTGTAATCCAGCCATCTAAAGTCGCAAGTTTTTTACGTAAAGGTTGAACTTTTCGAATGCCACAGCATTCTTGGTGCCCATCTTTAAAGAAGCTAAATAAGCCTTTTTCATTGACCATGCTTTGCACAGCGTCAGATTCAGGGAAGCAAATTTCGATATTAATATTGTAATGCTTGCGAACAGTTTCAATAAATTGATAAGTTTCAGGATGTAGACGCCCAGTATCAAGGCTAAAAACACGGAAGGGCTTACCTAAACGCGAAGCCATATCAATTAAGACCACATCTTCTGCTCCAGAGAATGAAATTGCGATTTCACCTTGTTGGCTTAATGCAAGTTCTAAAATCTCACGAGGGCTTTTAGCTGCATATTCAGCCGCGAGAGCATCAACGATATCAATAGTTGGAATAACGGTCATGGGTGTTCCTGGCAAAAGGCTTGGGCGCATTGAGTTATGAAAAATATTCTAAAGGATAGTGAATAAATTGCTTAGCACTTTAATTTCGATCCTTATGAATAAAATTGATTTGATCAATAACAACGCAAAACTGAAAATCTTAATGGTATGATACAGCAATTTTTAACCAACGTTGGAAGCATTCATGGAAATCGTATGCCTAGATCTTGAAGGGGTTTTAGTTCCTGAAATCTGGATCAATTTCGCAAAAAAAACAGGGATTAAAGAACTAGAAGCAACAACTCGTGATATTCCAGATTATGATGTTTTAATGACTCAGCGTCTGAATATTTTAAAACAACA
>JAITLL010000082.1 GCA_031277915.1 Acinetobacter sp. | reverse complement strand
GCTGCAATTATTGTCATGGCCTTTGATGAAACAGGTCAGGCAGATACCGCTGCACGTAAGCGTGAAATCTGTAAACGTTCTTATGATGTACTCGTCAATGAAGTGGGCTTCCCTGCTGAAGATATCATTTTTGACCCGAACGTATTTGCTGTGGCAACAGGGATCGAAGAACACAACAACTATGGCGTCGATTTTATTGAAGCTACAGGTTGGATTAAACAAAACTTGCCACATGCCATGATTTCAGGCGGTGTCTCTAACGTATCCTTCTCCTTCCGTGGTAATGAGCCTGTACGTGAAGCGATTCACTCGGTATTCCTTTACCATGCCATTAAACAAGGCATGACCATGGGAATTGTAAATGCCGGTCAAATGGCGATTTATGACGATATTCCTAAAGAACTCAAAGATGCCGTTGAAGATGTAGTTTTAAACAAGAACCAAGGTGAATCTGGTCAGCTTGCGACCGAAAAATTACTTGAAGTGGCTGAAAAGTTCCGTGGTCATAGTGGTGCTCAACGCGAAGCTGAAAATCTTGAATGGCGTAACGAACCTGTAGAGAAACGTCTTGAATATGCTTTGGTTAAAGGTATTACCACATACATTGATGAAGATACCGAAGAAGCTCGCCTAAAAGCCAAACGTCCTTTAGATGTAATTGAAGGTGCTTTGATGGATGGCATGAACGTTGTTGGTGACTTGTTTGGTTCAGGCAAAATGTTCTTACCTCAAGTTGTGAAATCTGCACGTGTCATGAAGCAAGCTGTGGCTTGGCTCAACCCGTACATTGAAGCTGAAAAAACCGGTAGCCAATCTAAAGGTAAAGTCCTGATGGCAACGGTTAAGGGCGACGTACACGATATTGGTAAAAATATTGTAGGTGTTGTGCTCGGCTGTAATGGTTACGACATTGTTGACCTTGGCGTGATGGTGCCTTGCGAGAAAATCTTGCAAACTGCAATTGATGAAAAATGTGACATCATTGGGTTGTCAGGTCTAATTACCCCTTCTTTAGATGAAATGGTATTTGTTGCAAAAGAAATGCAACGTAAAGGCTTTAACATTCCTTTGTTAATTGGTGGTGCAACAACGTCAAAAGCACACACAGCAGTAAAAATTGACCCTCAGTACCAAAATGATGCGGTGATTTATGTTGCAGATGCTTCACGTGCTGTGGGCGTTGCAACTACCCTGCTTTCAAAAGAAATGCGTGGAAAATTCATTGAAGAGCATCGTGCTGAATATGTCAAAATTCGTGAGCGCTTAGCCAACAAACAGCCTAAAGCTGCCAAGCTGACTTATGCAGAGTCTATTCAAAATGGCTTTAAAATTGATGAGAGTTATGTTCCTGCAAAACCAAATCTTTTAGGAACACAGGTCTTAACTAATTACCCACTTGCAACACTTGTAGAATATTTTGACTGGACACCATTCTTCATTTCTTGGAGCTTGGCAGGTAAGTTCCCGAAAATTTTAGAAGATGAAGTGGTCGGTGAAGCTGCAACAGATTTGTACAACCAAGCTCAAGCAATGTTGAAAGATATTATCGACAACAACCTTTTTGATGCACGTGCTGTATTTGGTATGTTCCCTGCTCAGCGCACTGATGCTGACACCGTCAGCGTATTTGATGAAGCGGGTCAAAAGGTTACGCATACTTTTGAACATTTGCGTCAACAATCTGACAAAGTGACAGGTAAACCAAATTTGTCTTTAGCGGATTACGTTCGCGCTGACCGTGAGCAACAGGACTACTTAGGTGGATTCACTGTATCAATTTTTGGTGCAGAAGAGTTGGCAAATGAATACAAAGCCAAAGGTGATGACTACTCTGCAATTTTAGTTCAATCACTAGCCGACCGTTTTGCTGAAGCCTTTGCCGAACACTTGCATGAACGCATTCGTAAAGAGTTCTGGGGTTATAAAGCCGATGAACAGCTAGGCAATGAAGAACTGATTAAAGAGAAATATGTCGGTATTCGCCCTGCACCGGGTTACCCAGCTTGCCCAGAGCACTCTGAAAAAGCTGTGTTATTTGACTGGTTAGGTTCTACAGACAAAATCGGTACTAAACTGACTGAGCACTTTGCAATGATGCCACCATCTTCAGTAAGTGGTTTCTATTATTCTCATCCACAAAGTGAATACTTTAATGTGGGCAAAATCTCTCAGGATCAACTTGAAGATTATGCAAAACGTAAAGGTTGGACACTAGATGAAGCTAAACGTTGGTTAGGGCCGAATTTAGATGATTCGATTGTTTAAGCTTAAGTAACAATATTAAAGCCTCTAAAATGTAGAGGCTTTAATATATAAATATTGATAGTGACAATGATTTTATTTTAATCTAAAATCAAGAAAAAATTATATATTAAAGTTACTTATGGAAATGGATGAAAATCAAAAGAAGGAGCAGTTTAGTAAAGCTTTTGTTTCAGCAATATCAGCTCAATCTGGATTAAGAATTGACTCTATTTCTGTTGATGATGACAGTATTGACTTAATAATAAGAGGTAAAAACTTTTCAGGTATATTCCGTAATCCCCAAATAGATATACAATTAAAATGTACAGCAAATGATGAGGGTGATAAAGATAATTTAAAATTTGTTCTTCCTATAAAAAATTATAATGATCTTAGAGGAAATAATATAGTTACCCCTAGATATTTATTTGTTGTAATAGTCCCTAAAAACTGCATAGATTGGCTAATTCATTTAGAGGATTTTTCAACAATAAAACATTGTTGTTATTATTATTCATTACTTAACCACCCTGAAAAAAATAATAAAAAAAGCGTAACACTACTTATTCCACGCACCCAAAAACTAACATCTGCAACTATGTTAGAATTACTAGAAAGTGCCAGTAATGGTAAAAGCATTGGAGCTAATCATGATTAAAGAAATAGACTTTAGCTCTTTCAGTCTTGATTGCTTAACTGCTTATTTAGACTCTAAAAAATGGATAATATCTACTAAAGTTAAATCTAACAATTTTCAGATTTGGCACAGACCTGAGAAAAAATTCTATGATTATGAAATTGTACAACCATTAGATATAACCGTACTCGGCTATAAACAACGTTTGTATGAATTATTAAATACTTTATCTAAATTTGAAAATCGTGATATATCACTGATTACCCAAGAAATAGAGTATTATAATTATGATATTTTAAAAGTCCGTTTAATTGGTGAAGATCTAAAAGAAGGCTTTATAAATTTGCAGGATGGCGTATTACTTTTCGAAAAAGTAAAAAATCTAATAATTTCCATACTTCATTCAACTGCAACTAAAAGAAGTTTCTACACTAGCCCAATTCCCGTGGCTTTTGAGAAGTATTACAATTCTCTTAAATTTGGCCAAACTGAACACGGTAGCTATATTGTAAATGTTTTAGCACCTCATCAATCTGATATAGAAAATCATTTAGAACCAATCGAAAACGATCTAACTAGTAATATTAGTGAAAATTTTGATCATACACTTCGTGCGTTAAATACTGCCTTAATAAAATATAAAAATAAACAAAATATTAGCTTTTTCCAAGAGTCAGTTTCAAATGGTGTTAGTGCTAACTTATGTGACTCTTTAATAGGAATGAGTGGTAAAAATGAAAACTATGATATTGAAATTTCTATAAAGTCTAGAAAAACTAAAGTTACTAGTACACATCTTTTCAACTCATCTTCGATTCAATATATGAAAATAGCCACTGATTTTCTTAAAGGCCAAAATTCTATAGAGAATTATACAGTTATAGGCACTGTTATAAATTTAAAACAACAACCTAATGAAAATTATGGAACAGTTACTATAAAATTCAAACATGATGGAAAAATAAGAAGTATAAAGTTACGTCTTGAAAATTCTGATTATCTTGAAGCAGTGAAAGCCCATGCAAATAAAAAAACTGTTTCAATTAAGGGTGACTTATATATCAGTGGAAAAAATACTGATCTTTTAAATTTTAAAAAACTAATTATAACTGATCAAATTACTCTTGATTTTTTATAGGGTTACTAAAGATTTATTACACAAATAATAAAAAAATTTATTAACAATAGATTTTAAATTGAGCAAGAGAATTGTTAAATGATTTGAATTTCCTCAATTCTTAAGTGATGCATCATCTCTCGAACAAATACAAAGTAGGTAAAAATATAAAGCTGATCTGGAGCCACTTGGTTTATATAGTAGCCCAAACGCTCAATAAAATCATTAAATCCATGCTCCAGCTCAATACGGCTGATTTGCTTTTTAGCACTAAAGAATGACTCGCTCAGTTGTGTCATCGCCGCATCAGACGTAACCGCTACACCACTTATCTTTAAATTTCTGAGGGGGTTTGACTCGATGATCTCTTCAATGAAATAAATCATCTTTTCGATAGCAAGTTCATCAATAACACCATAGCTAATACTTTTTGAATCAACAAAATCCAAGCCCTGTTCAAGTTGAATATGTTGGTTGTCTAAGTCGAATGACAAGCCATTAGGACCAAGTGAAAACTTTAAAACCGAGTCGGGATGATTCATAAAAAATGCTCCATAAACACTCCCTCATTTAACCTAGCAATTTTGTATTAAACAATCTGTAAATAAAAAAATCCCCCAACCTTTTAGGACTGGAGGATTTAAAACAACGGAATGATGGTTTCTATTTAACTTTTGTATTCGGTAAAAATGCGGTGGCAAATCCAAGTAATGGCAAGAATGAACACAATCCAAATACCCATTCAATGCCGTTAATATCAGCTAAATGTCCCAACCCTGCTGCGGCAATACCACTTACCCCAAACATAAGACCAAACATTAAGCCTGCAATCATACCTACACGACCTGGAACAGCTTCTTGTGCGTAAACCACCATTGCAGCAAAAGCAGACGACAGTACCAAACCTGCAATAATTGAGAAAACTGTTGTCCAAAATAAGTTTGCATACGGCATCATTAATGCAAACGGCGCCATACCAACAAATGAAACCCAGATCACAGCTTTACGGCCAATTTTGTCACCAATTGGACCACCTGCAAATGTACCTAAAGCAACAGCAGCTAAGAATGCAAACAAATGCAATTGAGCAGTCTGGATGCTGATATGGAACTTTTGAATTAAGTAAAAGGTAAAGTAGTTACTGATGCTGGCAATGTAGGTAAATTTAGCAAACATCAACACACTAATTGTGCTCAAAGCAATAATCAGTTTACGACCATGCAATTTACTCTGTGCTTGGTTTGCACGTGTAGCCACCTGATTTTTAGCATGGCTCACCGTCCAGCGGCTTACGCCAAATAAAACCCAAATCGCTAAAAGTGCAAATATCACTAAGCCCGCAACTGCATGCTGTCCAAACGGGACAATCAGTAAAGCTGCCAACAATGGGCCAATGGCTGTACCCGTATTTCCGCCCACCTGAAAAGTTGACTGTGCCGTACCGAAGCGCCCACCCGATGCCATTCTTGCTACCCGCGAAGCTTCAGGGTGAAAAGTTGCAGAGCCTACCCCAATAAGCGCAGATGCACATAACAACACTGTAAAGCTTGGTGAAAATGCTAACAAGATAATGCCACAAAATGTGACGACCATACCGAGTGGTAGAAGATATGGTTTTGGATGTTTATCGGTATAAAGTCCAATCCAAGGCTGTAGCAGTGAACCTGTAATCTGATATACAAACGAGATCAGGCCAACCTCCGCAAAACTCAGCGAAAAGTTTGCTTTTAGCATTGGATAAATAGCGGGTAGCACTGCTTGAATCAAATCATTTAGTAAATGTGCAACCGCCACGGCGCCTACAATTTTAATAATCATTCCTTGAGGCTGATCATTTGCAACGGTATTGGCAATACCATCTTTCAATTGTATTGAAGACGTCATACCTGAAAAACTCCAATATTCTAAGTAAGGTGCTTATTGTAAATTGTCGCTTATAAAGTTATCTTCCAATAATCATCGTATAAGTGACAATTTTTAGGATAGATTATGTCCAATTCTCTTATTCAGTCTGATTGGTCTGAACTTGTGATTGGGCTATCTTCCGAGCACTCTTACCGAGAAATCACGCCGACTCATACACATACACGCGCTCAGTTTTTGTATGCATCAACAGGAAACATTCAGGTGTTTACACCGAATAATGTCTGGATTGTGCCACCAATGTGTGCGTTATGGATTCCGGCTCATGTTGAGCACAGCGTGATTTCGCTTAGCCACGTTAAGTTAAATACAGCATTGGTTGAGGTAAATGCAGCGGCATTAATGGGACAAGATTGTTTTATTATTCGAGTCAGCAATCTGTTGCATGAGCTTTTGATTCGTTTAAATGAAATTGAGAGAGAAGACACTCCAAATACTGCGACATCTCAAGAGCTTTCTCGTTCTTTGCAAATTTTGATTTTTGAAGAAATTCATCGGGCCAATTTATTGCCTATTCAGATTCCTTGGCCGAAAGACAAACGACTATTAAAAATTTGCCAAGTGTTATTACATCATCCTGACTATTCAAAAGATTTAACAGATTGGGCTGATGAAATTGGTGCGAGTTCTAGAACTTTAATGCGCATGTTCCAGAAAGAAACAGGGCTGTCATATCGGGCATGGTTGCAACAAATGCATATTGCACTTGCGTTAAGTAAAATTGCGAATGGTGAACCTATTGCTCAAATTTCTGAATCACTGGGGTATACCAACCCCAGCGCGTTCAGTGCGATGTTTAAGCGACATCTAGGAAAAACACCTCAGCAGTTTAGAAGTGCCGCGATGTCGCTATAAGTCTTTTTTTTTGCAGGTAGCTCATGCTTTTCAAGCAAATCATCGAAATCATGATAGACATGGAGTTCTCGGTCTTTACCAGTTCTCGCATGATCTAATCGCTGTTCAGGATCGACCAAAACAAGGGTATGCCCGTCATCAATCAGACGATCTACCCCTTCTAAGAACATACGCTTACCCACCTCATGGATAAGTGAAATTTGGGTTAAATCAATGACAATTGTGCTTTGATCAATCGTCTCGTCTTGTAAAATACGCAACAGCATTTCAGCTTCGGTAAATTTCAATACACCCCGAAGCACATATACGCTTAATGATGCGTCTTTTCCTGTTCGATAGTGACTTTGTACAATTGTTTGTGCAGAAGGCGTACCTTCCATGAGATGTAATCCCATGTCACGAGATAATCGTTCTAAAATGTCGATTCCTCGAACACTATGACCATGCTCATCTAGTCGAGGTGAAAAAGCAGCAATACTGACCTGACCCGGTAATACACCTAAAATACCGCCAGCTACGCCACTTTTAGCAGGAATGCCTACAGTTGAAAGCCAGTCACCCGCAGCATCATACATACCACAGCTCATCATGACACTGAGCACTTGTCTAACTACAGAGCGATTCAATAGGCGCTTGCCACTTTTAGGATTAACCCCGCCATTGGCAAGTACACTGCCCATATGTACCAGATCTTTCACCGTCACCAAAATCGCACATTGGCGAATATAGCCATTCACAATATCAACAGGGTCAGTTTCTAAAGTCCCCGCAGTACGTAACATATAACCGATCGAAAGATTACGATAGGCTGTTTTTACTTCCGAATCATAAACAGACTCATCAAAGCTTAATTCACGTCCTGCAAGCTCGCTCATAAAACGGCGTAGAATTTCTGCGCTATGCAAACCATGCTTAACCGGAATCAAAGAATGTATAGTAATTGCGCCAGAGTTGATCATCGGGTTCTTCGGACGTCCGTCTTTACCCAATGAAATTTCATTAAAGGCTTCCCCCGAAGGCTCTACCCCAACTTTATCAAGGACTGCATCTATGCCAAGCTGTTGTAAAACATAGGCATATACAAATGGTTTAGAAATTGACTGTATGGTGAATTCAATATCATCATCACCAACCGAATAAATTTCCCCATCTACCGTAGACATTGCTAAAGCTAATCGATTTGGGTTTGCGTTGGCCAACTCTGGAATATAATCGGCTAGATGACCGCTGTTATCGATGTCACAGGCTTCTATAACATTTGCCAAATAATCTGGGAGAGGGGTTTTCATGGTCAGTAACCTTAAATGAGGAGATTTACAACATCGCGCAAAATTTCAGCACAACCTGCTGATAATATTAAAATTATATCTTTTGTAATGATTTAAATATCACGCTGTAATTATTGTAATTCCTATGACTTACCCATTTCAAGCTCATTATAGTTTTTTCAAAACTTTAAACAGAAGATTAGCCTATTCTTTCTACAAACAAGATTCCATTTAAATGATCAACTTCATGTTGAACAATTCGAGCAGGGAAACCATGAAAAATTGTTTCAATATTTTCACCCTGAAGTGTTAGATATTTAACCTTTACCATTTCCGCACGTTCGACTTGTCCTCGTTCGTCTGGAACGCTCAAGCAACCTTCTTCACCTAAAAGGGTTTCATTTGAGAACTCTAAAATTTCAGGATTCACCATCACCACAGCATCCATTTCAGGTGCATCGGGATAGCGTGGGTTTGGTCTGGAAGCCACAATAATGACTCGTTTAGAAATATAAACTTGCGGTGCGGCAATTCCTACTCCATTACGCTCAAGCATGGTTGCTTGCATAGCGGCAGCAAGCTGATAAAGCCAATCACTATTTAACTCATTTGCCGAGACGGGAGCCGCAATCAACGTCAAAATATCTTCACCACGTTTTGCGACTGGTAAAACTACACTCATCCTTTGTATCTCTTATTAAACTGGCTATGACAGGTTTTATTGTGTCGCTGAACAGCCTAAAAGAAAAGTCATTCCTACATCTGTTTTTGTTTCATCTAATGCATTTTTTGTTTTAAAGCTTTTATCTTATTTACCCCGATCTGTACTTCAACAATAGAACAAATTTCCTCCATTTACTTTTACTTCACTTTTCCATTAATATCCAAACTTCAATTACAACAATTAAGTAAAAAAATGGATCAGGACTTAACTTTGCAGGATGCGAACTATCTTAATAAAGAAGATAAACGAACCCTTGCCCTTTCTTCACTGGGTGGAGCTTTAGAGTTTTACGATTTCGTGATTTATGTGTTTTACGCCAAAATCATTTCCGACCTGTTTTTCCCAAGCACGCTTAGTCCTTTTTGGGCCATGCTCAATACTTACGGTATTTTTGCAGCAGGTTACTTTTTTAGGCCATTAGGTGGAGTTGTTATGGCCCATTTTGGTGACTTAGTCGGGCGTAAAAAACTTTTCTCACTTTCTATTTTACTGATGGCACTGCCTACCTTGTTTATCGGGATATTGCCGACCTTTGAAAATATCGGATATTTGGCACCCCTACTTTTACTACTCATGCGTGTTGTGCAAGGTATTGCGATTGGGGGTGAAATTCCAGCCGCATGGACATTTGTGTCTGAACATGTATCTGAAAGAAAAATTGGACTGGCGAATGGTTTATTAACTGCCGGACTATCTTTAGGAATTTTACTAGGCGCACTGATGTCTTTATGGATTTCACTGAATTTTAGTGAAGGACAAATCCATGACTGGGCATGGCGTATTCCTTTCATTGCAGGTGGTATTTTTGGTCTAGTTGCACTTTATTTACGGACTTATTTAAAAGAAACGCCTGTTTTTAAAGCTATGCAGGCTCGTAAAGAAATTTCCAAAGAAATGCCAGTCAAGCAAGTATTAAAAACTCATAAAACAGCTGTAGCGATTGGCATGTTATTTACGTGGTTTTTAACAGGCTGTGTGGTGGTAGTGATTTTAGCCATGCCAAATTTATTGATCGGTTCATTTGGTTTTGAGCGCGCACAGACTTTTGAAATGCAAAGTGCCGCCATTGTCATGCAAATGGTCGGCTGTATTTTGGCTGGCTATTTTGCTGACCGTTTTGGTTGCGGTAAAGTCATGATGGTCGGTGCACTTGCCGTAGCACTAACAGCAGCAGTTTTTTATAACAGTTTAGGTCACGCCCCACATTCAACTATTTTTGGTTTATATATGTTGTTGGGGCTATGCTCAGGCACGGTCGGTATGGTGTCGAGCAGCATGGTCAAAATGTTCCCTGCTCCTGTTCGCTTCTCGGGCATTTCATTTTCTTATAATTTGTCGTATGCAATTGTTGGTGGTATGACACTGCCGTTAGTGCATTGGCTCAGTCAATATAGTGATATTGGTGCGATGTATTATATTTTCGCGCTGACCATTTTGGCCTTTGTGACTGCTTTTGTGTTTTGGAATAAGTTTGAAAAAAACAGATATTAAAAGCTTTAACTCATAAAATAAAAAACCACGCCAATTGCGTGGTTTTTTATTGCTGTTCACCTTAGAAAGTAAAGCCAATATTAAAGTTAATACGGTATAGCCATTTGTCACTGTTTGGCGAAGTAGCAGAGGTATAACCTGTTGAGTTGGTTGATCCGCCTATAATATTGGAGTTTTTACCCCACGTATAATCTGCCCAAACCATGAATGGTGAAGCAATAAACATCATACCTGTAGTGTTCATTTGCGAATCTGACCAATCATCACGTTTTTTATCGAGATAACTATAGTCATTATAAAACTTAATTGCTTTTAGTTTGCCCATATTGGTGACAGGCAAAGTATAAGCAAGGTTTAAACTCGCAATCGTTCCTTCTGAAGCAATGAAATAAGCAGGTGTAAAGCCATTATTGCCCATTAAAGTCATATCGTTACTTACACCGTCCGGATTTTTAGCATCGTATTGATAGTGAATGACTGAACTTTGTAAATTAAACCGATTGTAGTTGTTTTCAGTATGCAAACCGACTGCATAATATTTGCCGTCTTTATCAGTCACTTTGTTATGTAGCTGGGCAATTGCGCCAGAAACACCAAACTCTTGCTTACCAAAATCGGTCTCTAACTTACGCACAATGCGGGTATTAACCTGATTACGCTTTTCATTTTGATAGGCTTTTTGAGATGGAAATGCATTTCCTGCTAAGTCATCATAAGTTGCACTTTCAGGTGAATAACGCAAGTTGGTCTCTAGCATTTGCGGGTAGTAACCGAGTTTTACATCCCAATCTTTGTCGTGGTAGTTCCAGTTAAGTCCAGGTGCAATATTATTGCCATAACCTAAAAAGAATGGAATGTGATAGGTCCAACCATTTTGCGGATAGGGATAAATCGTAAAAGGTTTATAAACCAGACCTGCTTCAATGCTGTTATTGGCATTTAAGTTATAGCCCACATAGGCTTTTTCAATAGACGTTTTTTGTTGGTCTTGAAATAGATAGCTGGCGTTGATATAAGCATCATCAAACTTACCTTTGAGATCTACCCTGAAAATATCAAAATAGAGCTTACCAAAACCGCCGTTTGGCCCTTGCCAATCTTCATAACGTTGATTTAACCGAACCACCCCACCGAGCTTTAATGATTCGGTGCCGTCATCACTTTTCCATTCAAGTAATGAATCTTTTGCAAAAGCATCAACGCTTACCCCCAGCGTAAACGGTGCAATGAATGCCATGATCAATGAAGTCTTTTTCATCTCTACATCCTTGATTGAGTTCCAGCGTCCTGCTGGAACTTTAATTGTTTTACCTGTAAAACTTAGTTTTTATTGTTTTTTAGACAAAAAAATTTATCTAAAAAAAGGATGGCTTAGCAGCTCCCATCGCATATGTACTAAACCATCCAAACTGGTTAATACAGTTTCTTTTGCGGAGGACCCGCAAAGTTTAATGGCCCAATCGAGTTCATATCGAGCTCAATCACGGTTGGTCCTTCAAAAGCCACAGCCTCTTGAATAACCGTTTTAAATTCATCTGCACTACCGACTTTCCAGCTCTTCACACCCATTGATTCGCCAAGAAGTTTGTAGTCTGGTGTATGCAATTCATTGAAATACTGGCGACCACCAAAGTAGTTATTTTGAATGCCACGCATTACACCATAGCCACCGTCATTCATAATCATTAAGACCATGTTGGTGTTTTCTTGCACCATGGTTGCAATCTCACCAATGCCAAGCATTAAGCCACCATCACCGACTAAACCAATCACTTTTTTGTCAGGGTTGGCTACCGACGCACCGATTGCAGTTGCAAGACCTAAACCAATTGCACCCGCAAGTGAGTGAATATTTTGGTTTGGTGCTTGTACAGGGAATAAACGGCTGCCCCATGTGCTACCCGACATGGTAATGTCTCGTACAAAAATGCCATCTTGCGGTAAAGCTGCACGTAAGTGATCACAAATTAAAGCATATTGGTCGATTTGCTTACGCAGTGCATCAATTGCAGCCTGTTTAGCAGCCACTACAGCAGCATCGTAATCGGCATCAACTTTTGAGGTTCCTTGAAGCTGTTCTAACACACGTGTTAAGACATCTTTGGCATCGCCACAAATGAAGTTTCGGATTTTGTAATTACGTTGCTGAGCCACTGGGTTTGCATCTACCTGAATAATATTTTCAGGGAACTCAACCGAATAGGTTTTAGTTTCATTACTCCGTAAACGTGAACCCATCACAACCATTAAGTCAGCATCTTTTAATAACTGCTCAACCGCCGCCGAGTTATGGAATGCACCTAAGCTACGTGCATGGTCATCTGCCAACACCCCACGCGCATGTGTAGACGACACCACTGGAATACCTAAATCTGCAATGGCTTTAACTTCGGCAACGCTATTTAAAGTTCCACCGCCAATCCAGAAAATCGGACGTTTTGCTTTTTTGATTTCATTCACAAGAAGATCAATTTCAGCTTGTTCCGCCTGAGGCAATTCAAGTGCCTTAACTGGCCCAAGATTAAGTGGCAAGTCAATTTCTGCTGCTTGTACATCAATGGGTAGCTCAACACTTACTGGTCCCATTGGAACCGTAGTTGCTACACGGATGGCTTCACGAATCATACCAACTGCATTGTCTGGACTGGTAATGCGAAATGCCGCTTTGCTTGATGCACGCAAAAACGTAAGTTGGTCTTTTGTTTCATGAATAAAACTTGCATCACGGTCTAGATACTCACGCTCAACTTGCCCCGTTAAATGCAATACAGGACTACCCGCATTCATTGCTTCAATTAGTGAACCTACGGCATTACCCGCCCCAGCACCTGTACTGGTCAACGCTACACCTAGGCCTTTAAAGCGTGAATGTGCATCTGCCATAGTGACCGCACCAGCCTCACCACGTGCAGCGACAAAGCGCATTTTTTCACGGCGACCTACTGCATCTGCAATAGGTAAATTGTGGATGGAAATAACACCATAAATACTATCAACTTGGTGCGCTTCTAAAACTCTTGCGATTGCTTCGCCTACATTTACACGTTCAGTCATGTCTATTCCTCAAAATTTGTTTTTAGTCCTTGAATTTATTAATCGCACCAAGGGTTAGGCTGTTCGTTCAGCCCCATATAAATACTCTTTTGTTGCATGTACGATAAAATGCCCAAACGGCCTTTTTCGCGCCCGATTCCACTGTCTTTAAAGCCACCAAACGGCGCACTAATCGAGAACTTTTTGTAGGTATTAATCCACACCGTTCCCACTTCTAACGCACGTGCGATGCGCCATGCCTTACGATAGCTTTCAGTCCAGATGCCCGCGGCAAGACCAAAACAACTGTCATTGGCTTGAGCAATTAAATCTTGCTCGTTGTCATATTTCATAACGACTAAAACAGGGCCAAAAATTTCTTCCTGACAAGTTTGAGCACTGTTATTTAAGCCCGTGATAATGGTCGGTAAGTAATAACTTCCTTTGGCATAGTCACCAGTCGTAAGCGCTTCACCACCAATCAGAACCTGACCACCTTCGCTTTTAGCGAGCTGTACATAGCGGTCAACTGACTGCAAATGTTTGTCATTTACAAGTGGCCCTAAATGCACACCAGCCTGTTCCGGATGGCCCACACGTAAGCCTTTGGTAATTTCAACCAAACGCGTTAAAAACTGATCATAAAGACTGCTATGAATAAACAAGCGAGAACCTGCAATACAGGCTTGACCTGCCGAGCTAAAAATACCGTACGCGACGCCTTTAGCAGCCAGTTCAACGTCTGCATCTGGTAAAACGATTGTTGGTGACTTTCCACCCAACTCAAGTGAAGTGGTAATCAGTTTATCTGCGGCAATATGTGCCAAATGACGACCCGTGCTTGTTCCACCAGTAAAAGAAATTTTACGAACCAATGGGTGCTGGGCAATCGCATCACCAATGATAGAACCACGACCAACCAACACACTGAGTAAACCTTTTGGTAAGCCTGCTTCTTCAAAAATTTTGGCAAGCTCTAAAGCAATGAGTGAAGTCGCTTCTGCTGGTTTTAACACCACTGCATTTCCCGCTGCCAAAGCTGGAGCAAGCTTTTGAACTTCACTCGCAATTGGAGAGTTCCAAGGCGTAATGGCTGCCACAACACCCACAGGTTCATGCACACTCATGGTCATGAAGTCTGGAGCACGTTGAGTGGTAAGCTCATCATTCATCGTTTCACATGCTGCTGCAACATAACGTGCAGTCGCCGCAGCGCTCATCACCAAACCGCGAGTTTCGGTTAAAGGCTTACCATTATCGCGTGTTTGTAATTTTGCTAACTCATCAACACGTGCTTCAATAATGTCTGCAACTTTATAGAGAATACGTGCGCGCTCATGCGGCAAGCTGTTTCTCCAACTCGGTTGACGCCAAGCCTGATCCGCTTTTTCAATTGCTTCATTTACATCATCAAGCGTTGCCGTTGAAAGCTCAGCGTTTACCGACTGATCTGCCGGAAACAGGCTTTGAATGACTGCACCACGGCCTAATCGCCATTCACCTGCAATATAAATTTCCTTCGCCATGATCAAATCCTTCTTAAATCTGTATTGCTTCTACACTGTTGCGACAAGCACGAATCACGCTAAGCGCAGCCAAAGTTGATGTTTTCGGGTTACTTGGCAACGGCACGCCCACCAGTTCAATGGTCATTTGCCCAAAGCCACCTTCTGCCACAATGGTGTGTTTGTTTTTGTTGATGGTTGGATCAACAGTTAACTCAACCATGGTTTCGTCCATTCCAAGCCCTGCAAGTGCAATCGTTGCTGCAACGTTGGCATTGGCTGGAAATTTGGTCGCAGCTTCACGCGCAGTTCCTGTGAAAAAGACTGTAGCTTCAGCAACATGGTCTAAATCGACCAATTGCTCTGCATAACTGCCCTTCCAGCTTTTTGGGCTTTTACAACCCTTGTAAGTGACTTTTTGCAAACCACCTTCTTTAGCCGCAGAAATACCGTCAATGCCTGCGATAGCCCCTGCAAGTAAATGCAGATGGGCATCATTTTTTTCGGCAGTTTGTTTAAGCTGAACCAGAAACTCGTTATCAGCCAAAGTACCCACCGAAATCAGACCAATAGTCCAGCCTTTCGCTAAAACTTTTTGAGCATGTTCTTTCACTGCTGCTTGACCTGCCACTTCAATGACATAGTCTGGCGTACCATCACATTGCTCAATATCTGAAATCACCTGAATCTCAGAAGACACTTGCGATTGAACTTTTTCAATGCTGCGAGATGGCACTACAATCCATTTGAGTTGCAGATCTTGAGGCAAATGGGCATACACTTCTGCTGCCATTGCGCCAAAACCAATCATCATCAACTTTTTCATGACAGCACCTAATATTTATAAATGTTTATTAAAACCACCCGAGACATCTATTGCCGAACCTGTGGTGTAAGATGCCAATGGTGATGCCAAGAAAACTAAAGCACGTGCAGGCTCTTCCGGACGGCCTAAACGCTGCATTGGGATACCACGGTTTTTTGCGATATTGCCAGTCCACTCTTCCCATGACAGATTCAAATCTGAACGGGTTTCATAACGGCGTTTCCACTGTGCAGATTCGACCATTCCAAGTAAAATTGAGTTCACACGAACGCCATACTGAGTAAACTCATGTGCCAAAGAATGAGTTAAATTCAACAGTGCAGCGCGTGCAGATGAAGTCGCAATCATATGCGGCTCCGGTTGCAATGCCAGTAATGAGTTCACATTGGTAATTGAGGCATTTGCCGACTGTTTTAAGTCATCAAGAAAAGCCCGTACTGGATGTAAAACACTGAAATATTTCAGCTCGATTTCTTTCATCCAGTCTTCATCTTGTGTGTTTTCAAAGTTTGAAACACGGCCTTGCCCAGCATTGTTAATGAGCATGTCCACATTGCCCAAATTGAGTTTGACGTCTTTGGCAAATTGCTGAACTTCTTCTTTTCTCAATACATTGCATGCTTTGGTAAAAATATTGGCATGCGGATATTTTTCTAAAATATAGTGCTTAGAAGCATTTAAACGTTCTTCATCGCGACCACACCACGCTACTTTTGCACCCTCTGCAACCAGTATTTCAACAGCAGCCAGCCCAATCCCAGATGAGCCACCGGTAACAACTGCAACTTTTCCTTCAACTTGGAAGCTCATAATCCTTAATCTCTCTTACGATTGTTCCTGAATCGTCAACATAATTTGGTTAAATGCTTGCGGTTGGTCGACATAACTTAAATGTCCTGCATCTTCTATGACGAAGCGCTGTTCCAACTGCAATTCCTGAGCAAGCGCTTGTATACCTAACGCAGGAGTGATTTGATCTTGCTGCCCTGCAATCACCGTGCATGGGACTTTTAAATGGGTTAAATAATTACGTATTTCGTCATATGCCAGTAAGTACGATGCATGGGTAAAACCCTGTAGAGTCAACTGTTGCATCACCTCTGAAACTAAAGCTAAGGCTTGTGGTTCTTGTTTATAAATCAAATGAGGTCCACGGCTTTCGGCCATTCCTTTAGCACCTAACTCTTTCAACATTTTTGGTCTTTTTTCAAAAACCTGAATTTGTGTCTGTTCATCGTGGTGTTGGTAGCCTTGGGCTAAGTTAGCGACAACCAAGTGTTCCACTCGCTCTGGGTAAAGTGCAGCAAATGCACTCGCCTGTAAGGCACCTAATGAGTGTCCGACCACAATTGCTTTTTCAATTTTTAAAACATCGAACAATGCTGCCAAACGCTTTGCGTAGTCGGTAGCATTGGGTTGATCAGTTAAAAGTTCATCTGATTTGCCATAGCCCGGTGCATCCCAGGCAATGACATGAAAATGATGAGACAACACTTCAAGTTGGTTCACCCATGAAGCAGAACCTGAACTAATGCCATGTAACAGCACAAGGTACTCGCCCTGACCAGCTTCCCGATAGGCTTGTTGCTGGCCTTGAACAGTGATGGTTTTCACTGGAAATTCTGCTAACTTTTCAATGAGTGTCATCATTTTCAATTCTTTCCTTTCATTCACTTCATCAAACAATTAACGTTTGATTTGAGACAATGGATGCTCTGGTGGATAATTCGGAATGGTTGGTTTACCTGTTCCCAACATCACACACATCAAGGCATCTTCTTGACCTGGGTTAAACAGACCACGGTAAATACCCGGTGGAATTGAAATCAGGTCACGCTCTTTTAAACGGGTCTCAAATTTTTCGCCATTATGTTCAATGAACAAATCAATTTCACCGCGAAGCATAAAAAACACTTCTTCAACATCGTGGTGAATGTGCAAAGGGCCTTCACACTGCGGTGGCAGAACCATGGTTGAAAATGTGAAGTTTTCTGCTGGAACGGTGTTACCGTCATTTACAACACCTGTTGCGCCCGTACCCATGTAGCGCATTTGTGCACGGCGATATTTCGGGTCGTAATCGGCTTGGAACTTCAAAGCATCAAAGTCATATTTACGTGTCTCAAAGCGAGCAATACGTGTGTTTAACCAATCTTCTAAAGAGGCACCTTCTGGTTGTGCCCACGATTCGAATTGTTGTGTAGTCATTTTTAAACTCCTATACAGTGAATTAATAACGTTTTAAAAGAGGAACCAAGAACAACGACCCAATGACAGCGACAGCAGCCAAGAAGGTGATTCCCAAATTAAAACTATGTGTTTGCATCACGATGTAACCGATAAGAACAGGTGCAATTGCACTTGCAAAATTACCTAAACCGTTGAATATTCCACCCGCAGTCGCCCCTACATTTGAGGTCGTTACTTTTGCAAGCAGAGCAAATATAGCTGCTACTCCAAAACCCCACGCCATAGCACTTAAAGACATAGCAGCAATAATTAATAATGGCTCGGTCATAAGAACCATCACATACATGAAGATGCCTGCGAGTAATAAGCCGCTAAATACTTGAATCGCGCGGCGGCCTAACTTGTCAGATAAAAATGCGCCAATAATTTCGCCAATTAACATGGCAATAAATGGAAAGCTTGAATACATCCCAAACTCTTTGAGATTGAACCCTTTGTCTTGCATAAGATAAGAAGGAACCCAACTATTTAAGCCCCACAAATAAGTCATCAATGCAATGTTAAAGAGGCAAACCAACCAGAATGCGCTATTGCTCAAAAGCGATTTAGTATTGGCAATGTGACCTTTGAAATTGGTACGTTTACTCTCACCATCAATTTCGACAGTTTTCTTAAGTTGCAAATTACGTAGGCCAAAAACAATACTGAAAATGGCGATTAGTGTTAAACCAGCCATCACAAAAAAAGTGGTATGCCAGTCATGGTGCGCCAAAACATTTGCCGTGATTGGGAACCCGAGAAATGCACCTATTGGCGTTCCAAGTAAGAACATGGTAGAAGCACGTGCCTGCTGACGGTCTGTGTATGTCTGCTTAACAATGGTGTACGCCAAGGCAAATAACGGACCTTCGGCTAAACCGAGCAGTACACGTAAAATCAACATACCTGAATAACTGGTGGTGAAGCCCATGCAGAACATGAGTAAACCCCAAGAGGTCACGCTCCAGAACAGCATTTTCTTTGGGTTAAAAATGTCGCCTAAAAAGCTTAAAAATACTGATGAGAAACCATAGGAAAGCAAGAAGCTTGTCATGAGCCATCCGAGCTTGGCTTTATCTCCAGCAATTCCCATCGAGTTTTGAAAATGCGGATCTGAAAATAAAACCGCAATACTGATCTTGTCGAAAAATGCCAGTACTACACACACCATAAGGACAAAAGCAGGAACCCAATGCTTCAATCCACTTTTTTCTTCATTACTCATGTGTCATTCCTTCGATTTGGTAATGAGAACCAGATTTAATGTTTACGGTTTTAACTTCATGACATTAAATTCAGCATCTGCTAACAGTTCTGGGTCTAAAACGGTATTGGCTTGCATCCAACGTTTTGCTAATTTGACTAGCTTCGAATCATTTATCGCAATCATATTGAGTAAACGATTTTCATGATCCAGATATAAATAGCTCACCTGATCTTCACCGCCTTGGCGAATGACCACTTCTTTGGTTTTCTCAGGTTGATACGCTCCTAATATCTGGATATTAAAGTGGTATTGATCAGACCAAAGCCACGGAATATCGCTATATTCAGTTTCAATTCCAAGCATCGATTTTGCTGCGGCAATCGCCTGATTTTGCGCATTTGCCCAAGACTGAATGCAATAACCCAAACCTGGATGAATTGCGACATCACCTGCGGCATAAATGTTTTGATCTGAAGTTTGCCCAAAACAGTTCACCACAATGCCATCTTTCACATCGAGGCCTGCATGTACACCTAACTCTTTGGCAATCTCGGCGCCTGCACCTACCACAACACAGTCAAATAACTGACTATTTTGAGGATGGTTCACCACTTCAACTTTCTGATCTAGTGCTTCAACCAAATGTAGGCTCTTGCTGTCTAAATGAATTTTTGTACCTTGGGTTTCATGCATATTTTTTAAAAATACAGAAACTTCCGGACTCACACTTCTTGCACATAAACGGTCACCATATTCAAAAATATGAACCTCTTTACCTTGCTTACGTGCAGTTGCGGCAATTTCTAAACCAATCCAGCCACCGCCAATCACAGCGACATTGTTTGCAGTCTTTAAAATTTCAGCCAAACGTTCACAGTCATGCACATTACGTAAGGTCACCACATTTGGAATAAACTGCCATGTATTGACTGGTACACGTGCACGACTTCCAGTTGCAATCAGTAATTTGTCATAGGGCAAAACCTGACCACTTTCGAGATGAACCTGTTTTTGTTCACGGTCGACTTTTGTCGCAATTTCCGGCTTGTGCCAGTGAATATTGAATTCTTGAACTTGCTCAGGAGAAAACAGATTCAAACTTTCATAAGTTGCTTCTTTTGAAAGTACTTGCTTAGACAGTGGCGGACGCTCATAAAACACTTGATTTTCATTTGAAACCACGTGAATTTCGCCCACATAACCATTTTGGCGTAGTGTGCTTACTGCCCAACCCGCTGCCTGTCCGGCACCTACAATTACGATCTTTTCCATAGCCATCTTCCTTGTTCAGCAATACCTGTTAAACAGGTTTCACCTGACGGCGGGTTGTGTCATCAAGACCACCTTCAATCGCCCACTCGGTGAAAAGCTCTAAACGATGTTCTTCTACACGTGGCTGCCATTCTTCGGTCAAATAATCATCGTTGGTGTAGTATTCAAATGCACCACCCAATGGTGAGTTGACGTACCAGAAATAAGCAGAAGAAATTGGGTGACGTCCCGGCCCAATAAAGGTTGACCATTCCGAACGGTTCATATTTAAACCGCCCCCAATCACTTCATGGATATCACGTACTACAAACGCAACATGATTTAAGCCAGCAGGTTTATTTGGAACACTGAGCAAGAATAAATCGTGGTGATAACCTTCACCGCGGCAACGTAAAAACGCACCACGATTTTTGTAAGCATCGGATAAATGAAAGCCTACTTTTTCAATATAGAACTTTTCAGTTGTTGCCAAATTTGGTGTAAAGAACACCACATGCCCAATCGCAACAGGTTGACCTTTTTCATAGACAGGACTTGCTGCATTGACACGTTGAATGTTGCCGTATTGGTTAATGCCTTCCGTTTTAAGTTCTGGTACTTCTTTTACAAAACTTTGTTCAAAACGAATGGTCATGCCATTTGGGTCAAGACACTGAACTGTATGTTCAGAACGTTTAAAACCTTCTACATCAGCCAAACAAGCTGCCAAGTCTTCAAGGTCTTGAGCACTATCAACGCCCCAAGTCACTTCACGTAAAGTTGAACCTTGTTCAATGGCAGGTGGCAAACGATCATCATCACAATTAAATAGATAAATCTTGCTGCCATTTTGGGTTTGGTAAAGATCTGTACCTTCAATATCCGAAGCACTTTGGCTTAAACCAAAATCTGCCAAAAACTTGTTTGAAGCGGCTCTATCTTCAACTCCAAACTTTAAAATCTCGATCCCTGTAATCATTTGACTACTCCTTAGTTAAAGACAAAACCGCCATTGACCGGAATATTTTGACCTGTCACAAAAGAGGACAAATCCGACAGTAGATACAATGCTGTTCCATTTAAATCTTGTGGAAGTTG
>JAITLL010000064.1 GCA_031277915.1 Acinetobacter sp. | reverse complement strand
GTGTTTCTACAACTGATGATTTATCCGGTCGACCAATTAACCCGACGTTTCTGAAGGACTTATGTGAAATTTGCACGAATGAGTAAGCTCCGCTGCGATTCTACGCTATCATAACATTAACCAGATTAATTTAAAAAAACATAACAACAAGATACTGTAAAATTCAATCTAAGTTTTCCATTTATTCACAGTTTTATCATTGCAAATTGATGACAAGCTATCGCATCATTAGCGCATTGTTTAGGGTTTTATCTCATTTATATGAAGTTTGAACGTGGTATCGGTTTCTTCGCACTAATTTTTTCCATTTTGGTGATTGGTGCTTTTATTGCTCTTAGTATCTATCTGATTCGTTTAGATAATATTATCCGTGAAAAATTTGAAGGACAGCGCTGGGACATCCCTGCCAAGGTATTTGCTCGGCCTTTGGAAATTTATAATAATGCACCAATCACTCAAGCAAATTTCACTCAAGAATTAAAATTATTAGGTTACAAAACTTCAAGTAATTATGACAAGTCGGGAACCTATGTTGCTCAAGGCAGCAACATGTATATCCATACACGTGGATTCGATTACGGTGATAGTGTAGAACCCGAACAGGTCTTAGAGCTTAACTTTGCAAACGATCAAGTTGCAGATGTCCGTAGTACTAAACCGTCGTCAACAGGTGTGGCTCGTTTAGAACCTTTACTGATTGGAGGTATCTATACTCAACATAATGAAGACCGTGTTCTAATCAAACTCAATAGTGTTCCTAAACCACTGATTGAAGCTTTAATTTCTACAGAAGACCGTAACTTCTATCACCACCACGGTATTTCAATTCGTGGTACAGCACGTGCTTTGGTCAGTAATGTAACCGGAGGACGTCGCCAAGGTGGTTCAACCCTGACACAACAGTTAGTTAAAAATTTCTATTTAACCCCTGAGCGCACATTAAAACGTAAAGTTAATGAAGCATTAATGGCTTTACTTATTGAGTTGCATTACAGCAAAGATGAAATTTTAGAAGCTTATTTAAACGAAGTAAATTTAGGCCAAAATGGTAACTATTCAATCAATGGTTATGGCTTGGCTTCACAGTTTTATTTTGGGTTACCACTTCGTGAACTCAATGTCGCGCAACAAGCCTATTTAGTAGGTTTAGTCCAAGGTCCATCTTTATATAACCCTTGGAAAAACCCTGAAGGGGCAAAAAATCGTCGCGATACTGTGTTAAATAACATGCGTGTAATGGGTTATTTATCTCAAGCAGAATATGAAACTGAAATTGCACGTCCTTTAAGTGTTCTGAGCAAACCAAGCTTAGGTCCTGCAAAGTTCCCTGACTTCTTAGATATTGTACGTCGTCAGTTACGTACCGAATATCAAGAAAGTGATTTAACCAATCAAGGATTACGTATTTTTACGACCTTGGACCCAATTGCTCAAACTCAAGTTCAAGATGCATTTAAAGTGTCTGTAGAACGTCTTACTCAAAGCAATCCTGCTCGCTTGAAAAACTTGCAAGGTGCGGTACTAATTGCACATCCTGAAAATGGCGAATTGATTGCAGCTGTCGGCTCAACTCAAGACTTTACTGGCTTTAACCGTACTCTAGATGCAAAACGTCAAGTCGGTTCCTTATTGAAGCCACTGATTTACTTAAGTGCAATGGAGTCTGGGCGTTATAACTGGGCAAGCAAGATCGAAGATGCACCAATTAACATTCCTGTAGATGGCGGTAAAAGCTGGACACCGAAAAACTATAGTGGCGGTGGTCATGGCGTTGTAAGTTTAAGTGAAGCTTTAGCAAATTCTTATAACCTCTCTGCTGTTCGTTTAGGTCAAGAATTTGGGTTATCTACATTTACCAACAACTTAAAAAAATTTGGTGTTGAATCACCAATTCCTGCCTACCCTTCTATTTTCCTAGGTGCAGTCAATATGTCACCAATGGAAGTACTCGGTATTTATGAAAACTTTGCTACAGGCGGTTTTAAATATCCAACTCGTGCTATTCGTTCTGTCGTAGATGCTAATGGCCGTTTACTTGATCGCTATGGTCTAAAAGTACAACAAACCATTGATCCATCTGTTGGCTATATCATGAACTATGGTTTACAACAGGTGATGTCTTCAGGTACAGGTCGTGCAGCTTATAACAGCTTATCTCCTGCTTTAAAATTAGCTGGTAAGTCAGGTACAACCAACGATACACGTGACTCATGGTTTGCAGGTTATTCGGGTAACCATGTCGCCGTAGTATGGTTAGGTCTAGATGACAATAAGGTGACTGGTTTAACAGGTTCATCTGGTGCATTACCTGTGTGGATTAATGTGATGAAACAATTACGTCAAACACCAGTAAATCTACGTCAGCCAGACACTGTACAATGGCAATGGATTGATCATGCATCGGGTGATTTATCAGCACAGGCTTGTGCTGGCGCTATGTATATTCCAATGCTGACTCATACAGTTCCGCATCGTGCTACTGCATGTGGAGCACCTTATTATCAAGTTGATCCAACATACGCACCACAAAGTGATAACACAGCACCAGCTTCTCAACCGGATAATAGCGATAGCTATATTCGTGAGAGTGAAAGTCAGATGGAACAAGATCTATCGAATAACTCACATGTGATTTCTAGTGGTAGTTATAACAACTAAGCGTTGACAGGAAACAGGGTATGTTAAAGAAAGGTGTTTTTTATATTGGTGCTGTACTTATGGTCGGCTGTACCACTTTACCTGATCATTCAACTCCAAAAGAGAAAACACCACCTGTTGCTGAGAAAAAGAAGATTGAAACGCCATCTGGTGTAAAGATTACACCTTATGATCATCCAGACATTCAACGTAAAAGTTTACAGGTGATTGTGCCCCAACAGAAAAAGCCCCAACGCTTTCACGATGACGGAAGCCAATTACCTGCTTTTAAAACGTTAATGCAAAAAACCGAACAGGCTTACAAAAACCAACAATGGTCCGATGCTGAGCGCTATGCACTTCAAGCGCAGCGTTTAGCACCACAGGCAGCCGAGACTTATTTATTTCTCGCACTTACTGCAAATCATAAACAGCAATATTCTAATGCTGAGTCTCTTGCAAGACGTGGTTTAAGCTTTGCTCAGAGCCAAGCGATGAAAAAACAGCTTTGGTTAACTATTTTAAAAGCTGGACAACAAAGCAATAACCTCAAAACTGTTCAAGAAGCACAACAAGCATTAAAAGCGCTCTAGCTTTTAATGCTTGTTTCTTTTAAAAATTACGAATACCCGCCAAGCCATATGCACCATGTTGCTGTGCTATGGCTAAATCGTCAGGACTCATTCCTCCCAAAGCAAATACGGGAATCTGGCATTTCTCAATCAAATCAGTTAAGCGATCCCATCCTAATGCGCTAGCATCGGGATGAGTATCAGTCACTTTGACAGGGCTTACAAAAACAGCATCACAGCCAATTTGCTGAGCATGTTGCAAAGAAACTGCATTGTGACAAGCAGCAATAAAACGTACTCCCACTGTTAAATCGTCTTTATGCAAATTCATGAGCTGAGATTGTTTTAAATGAATGGTCTTAATCTGTTTTTTTAATTCAGGGCTCAACTGCTGCCAGATATCTACATTAATAATTAAGTTTGATAACTGATTTTCATCTAAAGCGCTTAATTGCTCTATAGATTGCTGGTCAGACTCATCTTCTATACGCCAATACAATAAAGCATCACTGCTTTCTACAGATGTAAGCGTATTGCTAATTTTGATGAGATGAGGCCAATAGAGTCGTTTTATGATGTCTTTATTGGCTTTCGGGAAGTTTAAGTGAAGTAGTTTTTCACGCGTGTACCATGTCCAAGGTTGATGAATAATATTTAATAACTCATCAGGTACATAGCTATGAAATAAATGAAGATTGACGATAATGTCATCATATTCATGGTGAATATAATCAAATTGATGCCAATCTTTTAAACCAATGCCAACTTCTTCATAAATTTCACGGCGACATGCTTCTTCGGGTGTTTCACCCTGCTCAACTTTGCCACCAGGAAATTCATACTTTCCACCTTGATGCTGCTGTTCACCACGCCATCCAACTAATATTTTCCCACGATGAATTAAGATGGCTATTGCAACATCGACGATCGGTTTGGGCATTTTTCTACTCACTCAATTTTTTCACAAGTGTAAGCAAATTTTATCAATTTATAAAATTTTTAAAATCTCATTGACAGACTTATTCGATAATGATTATCATTTAAATCGTTCAAGAATATACCACGGAGCACAACAAATGAACGCACCTTTTAGCTTATTTACTCGTAACACTGATTCAGCTCATGCCTTACCAATGCTGCATTCTAACAACCTATTTGCATTAGGTCGTGAAATCCGAATTATGCATGCTGGCGAGGAATACCGCTTACGCCTTACTCGCAATAACCGTCTCATTTTAACTAAATAAGACTACCCTCGCGTTTCAATAATATTCGTGGGAAAACAAAAAATGGATAGCATGGGCAACCATGCTATTTTTGTATTTCATGATTAAAAGGCAATGTCACCTCAACTTTTAAACCACCTTGGCTTGCATGCATAAATTGCAGCTCCCCACCATGAAGTTGAATAATTTTTTTAGTAATCGATAGCCCTAATCCTGAGCCTTGCTGCTGTGTACCTAATCCCCGAAAAAAACGCTGTCCTAAACGTATTAAAACTTCATCATCTACTCCATTTCCAGTGTCTTCTATAGAAATTTTTAGTTGTTGTTGGTACTGACCCAGCTCAACATGAATAAATCCCAAAGTAGGACTATAACGAATTGCGTTATCAAATAAATTCCTAAAAGCAATAAACAATAACTCTTCATTTGCAAACATTTTGGTTTCATTTGACAAAATATTTAGCTCAATCACCATTTGTTTAGATTGTGCATCAATATTTACCGTTTCAATTGCTCTGGCCAATATATGATTTAAATCAATGACACTCTTAAAGAGCTCTGGCTGTTCAGTCTCGTTTGGCTCTAAACGTGCAAGAAGTAATAAATTTTCAAGAATTTTGGCACTTCTTGAAACGTCCTCTTGTATCCGTTCAAAGTCCTGATCAAGCCCGGAAATATGCTGATATTTACGTTGCAAAACTTGAAGACGCATTTGTATGGCAGATAAAGGCGAACGTAATTCATGTGAAGCATCTGCGGTAAAGCGTTGTTCAGCCACGAGTGCCCGTTGCAGCCTTGCAAGTAACTGGTTTAACGCATCTATAACTGGTTGAATCTCTGTAATGACGTCTGGGTCTTGAATAGGTTCTAAATTTGATGCAGTTTTTTGAGCAATACGATTAGACAATAAATTTAGAGCGGCCAATTGCTGCTTTGTACACCAACGTATAATTACCCACTGCAAAAACCAAAACAACACCATGAGTCCACTATATCCTGCAAGTGCTTTAAACACCGCTCCAATACGTGTACTCATGGGTTGAAAAACTTCAACTTGTAGCTGCGAATCTTTTTGTTGTGTAGCCAGACTACGCCATAGTCGACCATCAAACCAAAAATAAGAAAAACCAGTTGATAAATTACCTTGTTTAAAAAGCTCATACTGATAAGTATGAGAATGGGTGAGTAATTGACTTGAGTCTAATAACTCATACTGAATATCAAATTCATCACTCAGTTCATCAAACTGTCTCATGGAGTATTTAGACAAATCTGAGACTAACAAAGTGTCTGAAATTTCATTCATGATTTCATCTTGCACGGACATGTTGTGGTAAATCGTAAATATGGCCAGTAAGCCTAAAGCCAGCAACCCCACAACAATACTGCTCCACATGGTGGTTTTAACCAGTTGCGACTGCAAAGATGTGCTAGTAGGTTTCATTTTATATCTCCCATACGGTAACCTAACCCCCGTATGGTTTTAATACTGCTACTTCCGATTTTTTTGCGAAGTTGATAAATAAATACCTCTATAGCATTACTTTCAATTTCGTCACCCCATGCGTAGAGTGCTTCTTCTAATTGATCACGAGTAATAATATGTTCAGGATGAACCATAAGCTTACGTAAGATCTGGTACTCTTTTGCTGTTAAGTCAATAGACTTTCCAGCAAATAATACAACTTTCGCTTGAATATTAAGGTGTAACCTTCCCCATGTTAAAATCGATTGTTGACTTAAAGTTTGATTGCGTAATTGAGCACGGATTCGGGCAGATAACTCTTCTAAACTAAAAGGCTTAACCAAGTAATCATTTGCACCTAAATCCAGCCCCTCTACTCTGTCATGAATGCTGTCACGTGCTGTAATAAAAATGACAGGTACCTTTTTTTGTTTATAACGGATTGTTGTTAAGACTTTTTCCCCTGTCAGTTGAGGTAAGTTTCGATCAAGCAAAATACAACCATAGTTATGCTGTTCAATTGCAGTCAGCGCATAATCACCTCTTTCGACCCAATCGACTTGATAACCATCTAATTCTAACCAAGATTGAATACTTTCCGCTTGAGAGCGATCATCTTCTGCAAGCAAAATTCTCATCTATTTTTCCTGTTATATCCTAATTTGATGTTGCTAAGCCTTTATAAAAAATAAAGCTGCATGATTTAAATGCAGCTAAAAACCAATACATCTAAAAACTATTCTTTAGAACTGGACTTGATCTACGTCAATTTCTACACGTTTTAACGGTTTATAATCTATATCTACTTTACCAATTATCACTATATTTGTATTTGGCGAAATAGGACGGCTTTGCCAAAGTTCATCATCTACATCAACTGTAATGCTACCTGTCTTATCACGAAATTGATATTTTTCATCACCTAATGATTTTACTACCTGCCCATGTAATTTTACGGGTGTGAAATCTTTCGCTGTTAAGGCCTGTTTAACCGTCGCTATTGTTGATACGGTAATTACTGCCTGATTGACTGGTGTATTGGCCATCACTAGAGCGGTCATAACTAGGCCACCAGCCATCAGAATAGCTTGCAATATTTTCATAAGATTAACCTTTTAATTACCTCTTGAAATGGCATCAGTACAACAGGTATAAATGAGGTAAATCTTAAGAAAAATTTAATTTAAAGGCACAACGCGTAATACCTCTTCCAAAGTAGTAAGTCCTTCGATGACTTTATGTGCTCCAGCAATTCTTAAAGGCTCTACACTTTCTTTTTTAGTTTGGCTTCTTAATTCATTTAATGTCGCATGACTACCAATCAGATGCTTAAGCTCAAGGCTTACTGGCATAAACTCATAAATACCGACTCGACCTTTATAACCAGTATGTCGACATTGTTCACACCCTACTGCTTGATAAACTTTTTCTGGCATTTCCATAATGTAGTCGAATGTTAAGTGTTGCCACTCATCCTCATTAATATGAGTTTGTTGCTTACAGTGCGGGCAAAGTTGTCGCACTAAGCGCTGCGCGAGAACCCCCAAAATTGTTGCGGCAGTTAGAAATGGCTGCACGCCTAAATCGTGTAAACGGGTCAAACTAGACGGTGCATCATTGGTATGTAAAGTTGACAATACCAAATGGCCTGTGAGTGCCGCCTGAATGGCCATATTTGCCGTATCTTGATCACGAATTTCCCCAATCATAATAATGTCTGGGTCTTGACGCATCAGCGCACGTACGCCATCAGCAAAACCTAGATCAATGACATTATTGACCTGCATTTGGTTAAAACTCGGCTCTAGCATTTCAATCGGGTCTTCAATGGTACAGACATTGACTTGATCAGTTGCAAGCTGTTTTAAAGAGGAATATAGCGTTGTGGTTTTACCAGACCCCGTTGGACCAGTAACCAAAATAATACCGTGACTATTTTGCGTAATACGCTGCCATTGTTGTAATAAAGACTGGTCAAAACCCAATTTCTGAAAGGAACGTACTAACACATCTGGATCAAAAATACGCATAACCAGTTTTTCACCAAATGCTGTTGGTAAGGTAGATAAACGGAGTTCAGTTTCTTGCCCTTTAGGTGTACGTGTTTTTAATCGACCATCTTGCGGTTTACGCTTTTCCGCTACATTTAAACGCCCTAAAATTTTAATTCGGGAAATCACGGCGGTCAGTGTATTTGAAGGCATGTTATAAATCGTATGTAAAACGCCATCAATACGGAATCGAACTTTGCCGTTGTCTTTACGCGGTTCCATATGAATATCACTGGCACTTTGTTCAAATGCAAACTGTAAAATCCAGTCAACCAATTTTACAATATGCTGATCATTGGCATCAGGGTTTTGACTATCTCCAAGCTGTAAAAGCGCTTCTACACCTTTGTTGTCACGGTCATGAGCTGCATCTTTCTGAGCTGAATTTACTGCCCGACTAACCTGATAATATTCTCGTAAATAACGTTGTAGCTGTTCAGGGTTAAGGAATACACGTTCAATTTTTTTCGGTGCCAGACTCCGTTCCAGATTATTTAACCAATCTGTTTGAAAAGGCTGGTCTGTTCCAATCACAATTCGGTCTGCATGGACTTCTACAGCTAAAATATGATTGCGAATAGCAAACTCTTGTGACATGACTTGAGTTAAAGCACTCACATCTGCCTTTAAAGGATCAATCACAAATAAAGGCAATTGTGCCCGATCAGCAAACCATTGGCACAGACGATTTAAACTTAAGTGTGCTTGTACATGGTATTGGTCTTTTAAATTAAAATGTGCAATCCACTGTAATGGATGCCATTTCAGTTGATCTTTTTGTCTATTCGTCGTTTGTACCAGTAATTTATCACGCTCAGTTATACGGCCTTCTTGTAATAGTTGTTCTAGACACCAATGTGTGTCTATTTCTACATGTGCATTCATGTGTTATCCCCAATATATTTTTATAATATAGCAGAGATGTTTTAGATTTAACTGGTCTAGAAATTTTCAAGTTTAGCTTTTAAATATCTTTTAACTTCAATTAATTAAACCAATTCTCAACTTAATATTTTTTTGTGTCATAGATCATATTTTATAAAGATATTTATTGTGATGGTTTGATTAAAAAAGAGACTATGATCTGTATAATAAAAAGCATAAACTAAAAACTAATACATAGTTTCAAAATGATTTATATCTACATATAACAATAAACCCAAGAGGAAGTAATATGGAACTTCCAATGACAATGTCATTACAAACTGCATCATTTGAAGAATTTATCACTGTTATTGCTGCTGCATTGGGCTGCGGATTATTAATTGGTTTAGAACGTGAACGCAGTAAGCTCAAACACGAATATAAAACTTTTGCAGGTTTTCGTTCTTTTGCAATTAGCTCCCTACTCGGTGCAATCTGTTTTTTATTCGGAACCGAAATTGGCATTGTAGGTGCTTTGCTTATTGGGGCAATTAGTATTGTCTCTCTTAAGAACCAGCCGAATGACCCCGGTGTGACCACTGAACTTGCTTTTATTATGACTTACTTCATAGGGGCGCTTTGTATTTGGAATATTTCACTGGCTGCGGGGCTGGCAGTCATCATGACCATTATTTTATTGGCAAAACAATCTATGCATGGCATTGCTAATCAGTGGATCACCGAACCAGAATTGCGTGATGGTATTTTTTTACTGGCCTTACTTTTGATTGCCTTGCCGTTAGTTCCTAATAAACCTTTTTGGGGGCCCGTTTTAAACCCACATGTCATTTTAAAACTACTTACTTTAATTTTATTTGTACAAGCTCTTGCGCATATTGCAAAGCGATTATTATCGTCTAAAAATGCCTTGCTACTTTCTTCTTTAGCTTCTGGTTTTGTTTCCAGTACAGCCACCATTGCCAGTTTAGGTTTAGAAGTACGCTCTGGTCGTGCCAATGCCACCACAAATGCTGGTGCTGCATTGATGTCATGTGTTTCAACACTCATTCAGACCTTAATTATTGTGATCGGGATCAGTTTCGCTTGGTTTAAGCTGATTATCTTTCCAACTTTGATTGCATTAATATTTCTAGCCCTGTGGGCATTCATTTTATTAAGAAAAGCAGAACCCAATACGACTTCAACTGAAGTCGACTCAAGGATGTTCAGCTTAAAAGAAGCTGTCATTATTGCAGGAATGCTCACCCTCATTCAGGTTGGTATTTATGGACTAAGTCTATATTTGGGAGATGCAGGCTTAATCGCGGGAACTCTATTTGCCTCTTTATTTGAAATACATGCAGCTATTGCAGCAGTGATTGTACAAGGCGAGCCAAATAACGCACACACATCATTATTAATTGCGTTTATGGGCGGTTTTGCTGTCCATGCGATTGCCAAGAGCATTAACTCGGCGATTTCGGGTGGAATGCGCTATGCCCTTGCTTTCATACCTGCCCAAATTATTCATATGGCCATATTGATTAGTTTACTCTGGCTGGACATACATTGGTTTTAAAACTCGCTCTTTTAAACGAGCGAAGTATCTTCTTCCATGTCGATGACTGTAATTACATTATCATTCACTTTAAAATGAATATCAAACTTTGAAAATTTCATTTTATAGACTCGCTCAGGGTCATCTTGATAAGCAGGCCTAGGGTCTAAAGCCAGGACTTGCTCTAATTCATCCAGATATTGCGCATTAATTTTTTTATTTTTAAAAAAATCTTGCTGGATAGTCATGGCACTTATCGACCATATGACAGTCTTTCGTTCTGGTTCAGCTTGTGCATAACCACTTTGTGCATCAACAATCGCATCTGAGTATTGAATATAAGGTTTAATATCTAAAATTGGCGTGCCATTTAATAAATCACTGCCAGTAACATACACTCTTAATGACTTACCGACTTTTTCAACCTTTTTGAAACGTACTACAGATAAACCCACAGGGGCTGGTCGATACATACTACGAGTCGCAAATACACCAATTTTTTCGTTGCCACCTAAGCGAGGCGGACGCACTTGAGGTCGAAACTTAGCAGCCGTTTCCTGATTTTTATTGTCATGAAACTGCCAAATGAGCCAGAGATGACTAAATTGCTCAATTCCTTCAAAAGCTAACAAGTCATTATAAGGTTCTAGCATCTCAATATAAGACTCGACATTGACCAAATTAGGCTGACGTGGAATACCAAATTTTTCTCGAAAAGGTGAGCACATGTGCCCAATTACTGGGAGGGTGATAGAATTGATCATCACTTTTTCTTATAAACACAATTAAATATATTCAGTTTATCGGGAATGAAATTAGATTAGAATAGCAATCTGTTTTCTTTTAATCGTGATCGAGACCTTTAATGGCTGCTTTTAACGTCGAACGCATTACTCATGTTCACCACTGGAACGACACTCTTTTCAGTTTTAAAACTACACGCGACACCAGCTTACGTTTTAAAAATGGTCAGTTCGTAATGATCGGACTTGAAGTGAATGGCAAACCGTTAATGCGCGCATATTCGATTGCAAGTGCAAACTACGAAGAAGAGTTAGAATTTTTCTCAATTAAAGTACAAGAAGGTCCTTTAACTTCGATTTTGCAAAAAGTACAAGTTGGCGATGAAATTTTAATTTCTAAAAAACCGACAGGTACATTGGTTCATGATGACCTTTTACCAGGTAAAAACTTGTACCTTTTATCTTCTGGTACTGGTCTTGCACCATTCTTATCAATTATTCGTGACCCAGAAACTTACGAACGTTTTGAAAAAGTAATTGTTGTTCATGGTACACGCTATATTTCTGAATTAGCTTATCAAGACCTTATCTTGAATGAATTACCAAATCATGAGTTCTTTGAAGAATTAGGTATCAAAGACAAGCTTGTTTACTACCCTACTGTTACTCGTGAACCTTTCCATACTCAAGGCCGTGTAACAACTGCAATTGAAACTGGGGCTTTATTTGAAAAAATCGGTTTACCACGCTTCAACCGTGAAACTGACCGTGCAATGCTTTGTGGTAGCCCTGCATTCTTAAAAGACGTTGCTGCATTACTAGACCAACACGGTTTAGTTGAATCACCTCGTATGGGTGAAATGGGCGACTACGTAATTGAGCGTGCATTCGTAGAAAAATAAGATTTTTCTAATTAAAAAAACCGAGGCACAGTCCTCGGTTTTTTTATATCTGTTTTATAACTTGATTGTGCCATCAATACAGGTAACGGCATTTCCACCCACTAAAATTTTGTCTTGATACAAATTTAGTTGAAGCTGCCCGTCACGACCTAAAGCCCGCCCTTGTGAAGAAAGAACTACATCATTTTGTGCTGGTAAAATACCATAGTGACGAATGAAAGACGCCACACTGCCATTACCACTACCACAAACTGGATCTTCATTTATTCCACAAGCAGGTCCAAATGAACGAACTTCTATATGTTTTTGCTCATCATTATTTTCATAAAAACCAAAAACTGTCGCGCCCGTAACTTTCATTTCTAAGTCATGTTGTTTTAAGGCTGCAAAGTCTGGTTGAGCCGCTAAAACAGCTTCTGCATTGACTGCTTGTAATACAACCCAACGCGCACCTACATCAACCAATGTGGCATTCCATTGAGTATTAATTTCACATTTTAAAATTTCTACTAATTTCTCAGTGTGCATTGCATCTAATGGTGTAATTTTAGGCTTAGGTAGTTCAAATGAAATATGACTTGCGCCACTCACCGTAAGCGTTACCAAGCCCGCACCACATTGCTGTACCAGCTTACATTCTTGAGCTGTCACGAGGCCAGCTTCAAGCAAAGCATAGGCTGTACCAATTGTAGGATGGCCTGCAAATGGCAACTCACTTTGTGGAGTAAAAATTCGAACCTGATAATCAGCTTTCGAATCGGTCGCAGGGAGCACAAATGTCGTTTCAGAAAGATTAGTCCAATTCGCAATTTCCTGCATCTGTTCAGACGTTAAAGTACTGGCATCCATAATGACTGCGACAGGATTACCTTTAAATGCTTGTGAAGTAAAAACATCAACTTGTTTAAATGCAACAACAGACATAGACCACTCCTACTGATTTTAAAATTTAAAAATATGGCTTTTGAGTCCTTACCATTTTTTGATCTTACTGATTTATTTTATGGTTAGAGCTGCCTGAATCGATAGACACATTAGAACTATTTCACCAAGCAATGGACGAAAAAATCTTATGTATGCCGGGAATTTTATGTTCGGCTGATAAACGTTTTGGTCATTGTTTACGCATAGCAGCGTGTTTCGAGTTAAACCCTAAAATGTTAAATGCTTTGATGCGCTTAGGAGAGTTAGCAAAAAATATGCTACTCGCGCAAAAAGATATAGGCCAAATCCCTACTAATTCAGTAGGTTGAATCAAAAATATAGAGTTAATAAAATAAAGACATATATTTTTTATGCCTTTTATTTTATGAAAACTGAACTCCTCTCTCCCGCAGGTTCACTTAAAAACATGCGCTATGCATTTGCCTATGGTGCAGATGCCGTATATGCAGGCCAACCACGTTACAGTTTACGTGTTCGTAATAATGCTTTTGATCATGACAACTTAAAAATTGGAATTGATGAAGCTCATGCTTTGGATAAAAAGTTTTATGTTGTGGTGAATATTCAGCCACATAACAGCAAATTAAAAAACTTTATTAGTGATCTTGAACCAATTATAGCAATGCAACCAGACGCTCTTATTATGTCTGACCCAGGCTTAATCATGATGGTGCGTGAGCATTTCCCAGAAGTCCAAATTCATTTATCGGTTCAAGCTAATGCCATTAACTGGGCAACCGTTAAATTCTGGAAAGATTATGGTCTAAGCCGTGTGATTTTATCGCGTGAGTTGTCTTTAGAAGAAATAGAAGAAATCCAGCAACATGTGCCAGATATTGAACTCGAAGTTTTTGTACATGGCGCACTATGCATGGCCTACTCAGGCCGTTGCCTACTTTCTGGTTATATGAACAAACGTGATGCCAACCAAGGTGCATGTACCAATGCGTGCCGTTGGGATTATAAACTGCATGAAGCCCAAGAAGATGCAAACGGCGATGTGATTCCAGTCACTCAGCTCAACACGTCAGAAAAGTCTTGCTGCTCATCAGCACAATCAGACACAACCTCGGCTCAAACTTTGCTTGTACAACGCAATGATGAAGAAATGTTTGCTGCTGAAGAAGATGAACACGGTACTTATTTTATGAACTCCAAAGATTTACGTGCTGTACAACATGTAGATCGTTTAACCAAAATGGGCATTGCCTCACTGAAAATTGAAGGCCGTACCAAATCATATTTTTACTGTGCCCGTACCGCACAAATTTATCGAAAAGCCATTGATGATGCTTTAGCGGGTAAACCATTTGACCCCAGCTTAATGACCCAACTAGAAGGTTTGGCGAACCGTGGTTACACCGAAGGCTTTTTAAGACGTCATGTGCACAGTGAATATCAAAACTATGCTGATGGTTCATCGCATTTTGACTATCAACAATTTTGTGGAGAGGTTTTAGAACGTCACGGCGACTATATTCACATTGAAGTGAAAAACCGTTTTATGGTTGGCGACTCACTTGAACTCATGACGCCTCAAGGTAATATCACATTTACCTTAACCGAAATGCGTGATTTAAAAGGTAATCCAATTACAGATGCCAAAGGTTCAGGACATTTTGTTGAGATTCCACTCTCACAAAATGTTGATGTTAGTCATGCTCTACTCATACGTAACTTACCTCATGCGAAAGAGAGTATTACTGCCTCTAGATTAGCTTATTCAGCGAGTTGAACATGGCACTTTTGATTACGAGTGACTGTATTAACTGTGATATGTGTTTACCTGAATGCCCCAATACAGCTATTTTTGAAGGAAGCAAAGTTTATGAAATTGATCCACAACGTTGTACCGAGTGCATAGGCTTTTACGATGCGCCAACATGTAAGGTGGTTTGTCCAATCGATTGCATAAAACCAGACCCTGCACATATTGAAAATAGAGAACAACTTTTAGAGAAATTTAAGGGGTTAAATTTACTCGGCTAATCTATCTCTTAAAAAGTCTATGGAGGATCAGGCTAAAGTCGCTAATCCTCTTAAATGACTATGCTAATCAGTTATTAAGTAAACGAATAAATGGCTTAGATCATATAGCTAGTGATAAAATCAATTTATCAGTTCAGTTTGATTTACTGGTCATTTTGTACCAAAAAATTAAACAAACGTTAAAACTGTCACCCCTTTTCAACATTTCATATAAATTGATTAAAAACCCGTTCTGGCCAGCTTCCCATGTCTTATCTTTATTTAGCAATTGCCATTGTTTGTGAAGTCATTGCAACTTCAGCCTTAAAAGCATCTCAAGGTTTTTCTTTTCCTATTCCATCCATCATTACAGTTGTGGGTTATGCAATTGCTTTTTATTTATTGTCCCTGACTTTAAAAACAATTCCGATCGGAATTGCATACGCCATTTGGTCGGGCGCAGGTATTATTTTGATTTCTGCAATTGGCTGGATATTTTACAAACAGCATTTAGACTTGGCGGCCTGTATTGGTCTTACTTTAATGATTGCAGGTATTATCATTATTAATGTATTTTCTAAAAATACTCATCTATAAAAGATAATTAAAAAGCAACCGAGTAAGATGCGAATCCTTTTAAAAAATTCACCTTACTCGGTATCAACAGCTTATTTTAAACTGCCAGTTAAAAATTGTTTTAAGCGCTCACTTTTCGGATTGTTGAGTACTTCATCAGGATGACCCTGTTCCTCAATTTTACCTTGATGCAAAAAAATCACTTGATTCGATACATGACGAGCAAAGCCCATTTCATGTGTGACCACAATCATTGTACGACCCTCTTCAGCCAAGCCTTGCATTACTTTTAGTACTTCACCGACTAACTCAGGGTCAAGCGCACTGGTTGGCTCATCAAATAACATGACTTCAGGTTCCATCGCCAATGCACGAGCAATCGCTACACGTTGCTGCTGACCACCAGATAAAAATGCAGGATATTTACTTTCAACGCTCTCAGGTAACCCAACTTTACGCAGATATTTGCGAGCACGCTCTTCTGCTTCAGCACGTTTCACCCCAAGTACATGGATTGGCCCTTCAATGACATTTTCAAGTACTGTCATATGTGACCATAAATTAAAGTGCTGAAATACCATCATCAGTTGGGTACGCATTTTTTGTAGTTGCTTTGGATCAACCACTTTTAAATTGCCTTTTTTATCAAAGACAGTTTGCAACTTTTCACCATTGAGCTTAATGGTGCCATTGCTCGGTTGCTCTAAAAAGTTAATACAACGCAGCAAGGTACTTTTACCTGAACCCGATGAACCAATGATACTAATTACATCACCAGCATTTGCATCAAGTGATATCCCTTTCAGTACTTCATGATCACCAAATGTTTTGTGTAAATCACGAATCACTAGTTTTGCAACTTGTTCCATTTATGTCTCCTAATGATTCGATGGCTTTAAAAATGCCAACCAACGTTTTTCCAACTTACGAAACATCCAAATCAAAATAAATGCCAACACTGCATACAACACCGCGGCAATTCCAAAAGCATTGAAAGTGTCATAGGTTGCCGCGTTCACATCACGCGCAATTTTTAAAATGTCCGGAACGGTGGCTGTAAATGCAATGGTTGTCGCGTGCAACATTAAAATGACTTCATTACCGTAAAATGGCAAAGCACGGCGCAACATCGAAGGAATGATAATACGTGTGTAGAGTTTCCATTTTGACATTCCAAAAGCTTGAGCGGCTTCAATTTCGCCATGTGGAATAGAACGAATCGCTCCAGCAAAGATTTCAGTCGTATATGCACCAGTATTGAGCGCGAATGCCAAAATGGTGCAATTTATGCCCTCTCGAAAGAATGTATCGAGCGTCTGATGCTCATGGACATAATCAAAGCTATAAATGCCCGAGTAAATAATTAACAGTTGGATGTACAGTGGTGTGCCACGGAAAACATAAGTAAACAGCCAAACTGGGCCACGCAACCAGATATTTTCTGATACTCGTGCAAGTGATAAAGGCACAGCAAGCACAAAGCCAATACCAATAGAAAGCACCAATAACCAAGCAGTCATCGCAACACCGGTCATTTGTAGGCCATCGGTCCAAAGGTATGCCTTCCAATATTGTTGAAGGATTTCAATCATAATTGCCCCTTCCTCACACCAGCAGAGTAACGACGTTCAAGCCACATTAAAATCAGGTTTGACACGGTGGTAATTGCCAAATAAATAGCAGCAGCGACGATGCTGAAAAAGAACAGTTGCATCGTACTTCTACCCGCATCTTGAGTAATTTTTACAATGTCAGTTAGGCCAATAATAGAAACCAGTGCAGTCGCTTTAATCAAAACTTGCCAGTTGTTACCAATACCAGGCAATGCAAAACGCATCATTTGAGGGAATAATACACGGTGAAAAACCTGCCACGGCGTCATCCCATAGGCCATTGCTGCTTCAATTTGTCCCGTTGGAACCGATTGAAATGCACCACGAAAGGTCTCTGTAAAATATGCACCATAAATGAACGCTAAAGTAATCACACCAGCCACAAATGGGTTGATATCAATCTGGTCCATTTGCAGGGCTTCAGTAATTTGGTTTAGACCCAACTGCAAGCTATAAAATAACAGCAGCATAATCACTAAGTCAGGCACACTACGAATGAGCGTGGTATAGGCGGTCGCAATATAACGTAAGGCTTTAATGTTAGAGAGTTTTGAACTCGCACCAATTAAGCCAATAATGACAGAAAGCAAGAGTGATAACAGCGCAAGCTGTATGGTCATCCATGTTCCGCTGAGAAGGAGTGGCCCATAGCCAGAAAAAGACATGACTCATCTTCTCCTTAAAAACAATATCTAATATTGATGAGATGACAATAGATTTTAAAATGTCGGCACTTAGCCGACATTTTTCACATCATTAGTAAATGTTAAAGGAGAAATATTTTTTCTCGAGTTTCTTGTATGTACCATCCGCAATGATTGCAGCTAAAGCTTTGTCGATATTCGCTTTCAAATCTGCATCTTCTTTGCGTAAACCAATCGCTGCGCCCACACCCAATGTTTTTGCATCAACCACATTGCTGCCGACAAAAGTAAAGTTTTTGCCTTTTGGTTGTTTTAAGAAAGCACCGTCAACCATGATTGCATCTTGTAAAGTTGCATCTAAACGACCAGACATCATGTCTTGGTAAATCAAATCTTGAGTTGGATAAGGAACAATGCCCACTCCTTTTGGTGCCCAATAAGCTTTAGCATAAGTTTCTTGAATTGTGCCCTGTTGTACCCCTACACGCTTACCTTTCAATGATGCAGCTGTCGGTAATAACGGTGAGCCTTTTTTTGCAACCATACGTGTTGGCGTATTATAGATTTTGTTACTAAACAAAATTTGTTTGGCACGTTCATCAGTGACCGTCATTGATGAAAGAATGCCATCAAACTTTTTCGCTTTAAGTGCTGGAATCATCCCATCAAAAGAGTTTTCAACCCAAACACATTTGGCTTTGAGTTTTGCACAAATTGCATTACCTAAATCCACATCAAAACCAGTTAACTTACCATCTGGTGTTTTATATTCAAACGGCGCATAAGACGACTCAGTACCAAAACGAATCACCTTCCAATCCTTTGCTTGAACATTCGTTGCAACAGCAGCCAAAACCAAGGTTGTTGAAACGAACATTTTTTTCATAAAGCTTGCCATATTGAAGCTTCTCCTTAAATCCAAATAAGGTGATAAAAACTTGAGCAATTTCTAAATTACTCTTCTGCCGAAATAATTGCAATTTCTATACCAGTAAATTAAGGATTTATGAATATGTCTAAACAATGGATTGGATTAACTATTTAAATGTTGAAAAATCACTCAACTTTTAAGTTAGTTTTTGAGTGTATAGGCTTCTGCCATATTTTCATTTTCAACCAATGTACGAATGGTATATTCGTGGTTATTTTCTTTAGCACTGGCAAATTCACATTTCGAATCCCATGACATTGAGCAACCACTCAACAATGGACAACCTGCAAATAATTCGGCCACCCAGTCTACAAATACACGGACTTTAGGTGATAAATGACGGTTTTGTAGATAAACGACTGATATTGGCATAGGTGCAGGTAACCATTCAGTCAATACCTCTCTAAGCGCACCAGACTCTAAATGTTTTGCCACCATGTAATATGGACACTGAATTAGACCAAAGCCTTGTACAGCCAAATCAATATATGAATCGCCATCGTTGACTGAAACACGCCCTTTCACACCAATACTATGAATTTCACCGTTCACCATGAAATCCCAGTCGATATTGCGTCCGGTACGACTATTAAAATAATGCACAACCTGATGTTTTTGTAAGTCTTCAATGGTTTTTGGTTCGCCATGTTCCATCAAATAACGAGGCGCAGCAACAGTGACACACTGAATTGTTCCGATACGACGTGCAACTAAACTTGAATCTTTCAATTGACCAATACGAATGACACAGTCCACCGCATCTTGAACTAAATCGACTGGACGATCACTCATTCCAATCACCAAATCAATATCGGGATACTTAGCATGAAAATCACAAAGCATCGGAATTAAGATTAACCGCCCGATTGAAGCTTTAACATCAATGCGGAGTCGACCTCGTGGTCCACGTTCCGAATCATGAAAAGTCGATTCAACGTCTTCGACATCGGCTAAAATTCGCGCAGTACGTTCATAATAAACAGCACCATCTGGCGTCAAACTGAGTTTACGGGTAGTTCGGTTCAATAAACGAACTTGTAAATGTCTCTCTAAACCCTGAATGGTTGTAGTCACTGAAGCACGCGGTAGGCCTAAGCTATCAGCCGCTAAACTGAAACTATTTGTTTCGACAACTTTGTTAAATACTTTCATCGCATGAAATAGATCCACACGCACACTCCTATCAATGCATTTATTTAATCAAACACATCAATTGTTATAAAAATACGAATAGTGTTATCGAATTTAATATATTTATTCGTGATTGACAAACTTTTATGCTCCGTCCATCCCATAAACCCTGTTTCTCCCATACGGACCACAACTAAAAGTCTGAAAACAGGTATCCAAATAACTAGGAGCACCTCATGTCATTTTCCCGCAAACAGTTCGCACTGTCTGCCATCTTTGTCGCCATTTTGGCTACAGGGGGTAGTTTTATGTTTTTACATGAAAATGCCGATGCAAAAGCTGCACCGACCGCTGCCCAACAAGCTGCAACTGTTGATATTTCTAATGTTATCAGCAAAACCATTACTGACTGGCAAGAATATTCCGGTCGCTTAGAAGCCATTGATCAAGTCGATATTCGGCCTCAGGTTTCGGGTAAACTCATTTCCGTACACTTCAAAGATGGCAGTCTAGTTAGAAAAGGCGAGTTACTTTTTACCATTGACCCACGTCCTTTCGAAGCAGAACTGAATCGTGCTCAAGCACAACTTGCTTCGGCTGAAGCACAAGTGACGTATACGGGTTCAAATCTTTCTCGTATTCAACGCTTAATTCAAAGTAATGCTGTATCACGCCAAGAGCTAGATCTAGCTGAAAATGATGCACGCTCAGCCAATGCTAACCTACAAGCTGCTAGAGCAGCTGTTCAATCTGCCCGTTTAAATCTTGAGTACACACGCATTACTGCACCAGTCAGCGGTCGAATTTCTCGTGCCGAAGTGACTGTAGGCAACGTGGTTTCTGCGGGTAACGGAGCACAGGTTTTAACAAGCTTAGTCTCTGTCTCTCGTCTCTATGCATCTTTCGATGTGGATGAACAAACTTACCTCAAATATATCAGTAATCAGCGTAATTCTGTACAAGTTCCTGTCTATATGGGGCTTGCCAATGAAACTGGGTTTTCTCGTGAAGGAGTCATCAACTCAATTGACAATAACCTAGATACGACCTCAGGTACGATTCGCGTTCGCGCGACTTTCGACAATCCAAACGGAGTTTTATTACCGGGTTTATATGCTCGAATCCGTCTGGGCGGCGGTCAACCTCGCTCAGCAATTCTGATTAGTCCAACCGCAGTCGGGGTCGATCAAGATAAACGTTTTGTTGTGGTAGTTGATGCTAAAAACCAGACAGCTTACCGTGAAGTAAAACTTGGCACACAACAAGATGGCTTGCAAATCGTGAATAGTGGATTACAGGCGGGTGACCGTATTGTGGTGAATGGTTTACAGCGTATTCGTCCGGGTGACCCTGTTACCCCGCATCTTGTTCCAATGCCAAATGCACAAATCACTACTAGTAGTACCACTCCTCAACCTCAGCCAACAGAAAAAATATCAACTCCGGCAAAAGGTTAATCACATATGAATATTTCTAAATTCTTTATTGATCGGCCGATCTTTGCTGGTGTCTTATCAGTACTGATTTTACTCGCTGGTCTACTTTCAGTATTCCAGTTACCGATTTCTGAATATCCAGAAGTTGTCCCCCCCTCTGTGGTGGTACGTGTTCAATATCCGGGTGCGAACCCAAAAGTGATTGCTGAAACTGTTGCCTCTCCGCTTGAAGAGTCGATCAACGGCGTAGAAGACATGCTGTATATGCAATCTCAGGCAAACAGTGACGGTAACTTAACCATTACAGTGAACTTTAAGCTCGGTATCGACCCAGACAAAGCTCAGCAATTGGTTCAAAACCGTGTGTCGCAAGCATTGCCTCGTTTACCTGAAGACGTACAGCGTTTAGGTGTCACCACTTTAAAAAGCTCACCGACTTTAACCATGGTTGTGCATCTGACTTCGCCAGATAATCGCTATGACATGACCTACTTGCGTAACTACGCGGTGCTTAACGTAAAAGACCGTTTGGCGCGCTTACAAGGTGTAGGTGAAGTCGGTTTATTTGGTTCGGGTGACTACGCAATGCGTGTGTGGCTCGACCCACAAAAAGTGGCGCAACGCAATCTCACAGCGACTGAAATTGTGAGTGCAATCCGCGAACAAAACATTCAGGTTGCAGCAGGTACCATTGGTGCATCGCCAACCAATTCGCCTGTACAACTTTCAGTAAACGCTCAAGGTCGTTTAACCACTGAGCAAGAATTCGCAGATATCATTTTAAAAACTGCACCCGATGGTGCGGTTACCCGATTGGGTGATGTTGCACGTGTTGAACTTGCAGCTTCACAATATGGCTTGCGTTCATTACTCGATAATAAACAAGCAGTCGCAATTCCAATCTTCCAAGCGCCGGGCGCTAATGCTTTGCAAGTTTCCGATCAAGTGCGTAGCACGATGAAAGAACTTTCAAAAGATTTCCCATCTTCAATTAAATACGACATTGTGTACGACCCGACTCAGTTCGTACGTGCCAGTATTAAAGCAGTCGTTCATACCTTGCTTGAAGCAATTGCACTGGTTGTTGTAGTTGTTATTTTATTCTTACAAACATGGCGTGCCTCAATCATTCCATTGTTGGCTGTACCGGTTTCAATTATTGGTACATTCGCGCTCATGCTTGCTTTTGGTTACTCAATCAATGCGCTTTCACTGTTCGGGATGGTACTTGCCATCGGCATTGTGGTCGATGACGCGATTGTGGTCGTCGAAAATGTCGAGAGGAATATTGAAGCAGGCTTAAGCCCAAGAGATGCAACTTATCGCGCCATGCGAGAAGTGAGTGGTCCAATTATTGCCATTGCTTTAACGCTGGTTGCCGTGTTCGTTCCACTTGCATTTATGACAGGCTTAACAGGGCAATTTTATAAACAATTTGCCATGACCATTGCCATTTCAACCGTTATTTCGGCATTTAACTCACTGACGCTCTCGCCGGCTTTAGCAGCCATGCTACTGAAAGGACATGATGCTAAACCTGATGCATTAACACGCCTTATGAACCGCGTATTTGGACGTTTCTTTGCGCTGTTTAACCGCGTATTTACACGTGCGTCAGACAACTATGGTAAAGGCGTAAGTCGTGTTATCTCCCATAAAGCATCTGCAATGGGTGTCTATGCAGCACTTTTAGGTTTAACTGTTGGTATTTCTTATATTGTTCCGGGTGGCTTTGTTCCCGCCCAAGACAAACAATATTTGATTAGCTTTGCTCAATTGCCAAACGGTGCTTCATTAGACCGTACCGAAGCAGTGATTCGTAAAATGAGTGACACTGCACTTAAACAGCCTGGTGTAGAAAGTGCAGTTGCCTTCCCAGGCCTATCAATTAACGGTTTTACCAACAGCTCAAGTGCGGGTATTGTCTTTGTAACCTTAAAGCCATTCGATGAACGTAAGGCTAAAGACTTATCTGCCAATGCAATTGCTGGTGCTCTCAACCAGAAATATTCAGCCATTCAAGATGCCTATATTGCGGTTTTCCCACCACCACCCGTGATGGGCTTAGGGACCATGGGCGGCTTTAAACTTCAACTTGAAGACCGAGGTGCCTTAGGCTATTCAGCCTTGAATGATGCTGCACAAAACTTTATGAAAGCAGCACAATCAGCCCCTGAACTTGGTCCAATGTTCTCAAGTTATCAAATTAACGTACCTCAACTAAACGTAGATCTGGACCGTGTCAAAGCCAAACAGCAAGGTGTTGCTGTGACAGATGTTTTCAACACTATGCAGATTTATTTAGGTTCTCAGTACGTTAACGACTTTAACCGCTTTGGACGTGTTTATCAGGTTCGAGCGCAAGCCGATGCACCTTTCCGAGCTAACCCTGAAGATATTTTGCAGCTTAAAACCCGTAATAGTGCCGGACAAATGGTGCCGTTATCTTCATTGGTGAATGTAACTCAGACTTATGGTCCTGAAATGGTAGTGCGTTATAACGGCTACACGTCAGCAGATATTAACGGTGGCCCTGCACCGGGCTATTCATCTAGCCAAGCAGAAGCAGCGGTTGAACGTATTGCTGCACAGACCTTACCACGTGGTATTAAGTTCGAATGGACAGATTTAACTTACCAAAAAATCTTGGCTGGTAATGCAGGACTCTGGGTATTCCCAATTAGCGTGTTGCTCGTGTTCTTGGTGCTGGCTGCTCAATATGAAAGTCTAACTTTACCATTGGCTGTAATTTTAATTGTACCAATGGGAATTTTGGCCGCTCTGACAGGTGTTTGGCTGACAGGTGGAGATAACAACATCTTTACCCAAATTGGTCTGATGGTATTGGTCGGGCTGGCCTGTAAAAATGCCATCTTAATTGTCGAATTTGCACGGGAACTTGAAATGCAAGGCGCAACTGCCTTTAAAGCAGCAGTTGAAGCAAGTCGTCTACGTTTGCGTCCAATTTTAATGACTTCTATTGCATTTATTATGGGTGTAGTCCCACTAGTTACCTCAACTGGTGCAGGGTCTGAAATGCGTCATGCGATGGGTATTGCAGTGTTCTTCGGCATGATCGGTGTAACGCTGTTTGGTTTGTTCCTGACCCCTGCCTTTTATGTCCTGATTCGTACATTGAACAGTAAACATAAATTGCATTCGGCAGCAGTTCATGAAGCGCCTTTATCTAACCCACATGATCATTAAGGAGGATATTTAATGGCTACAGCAAAACAAAGCTTATTATTGTCCTCACTCATGGGAAGCCTGCTGCTTGCAGGCTGCTCTTTGGCTCCGGAATATCAACCTGCAAAGGTGATAGTTCCAGTCAAATTTAAAGAGTCTAACCCTAAACTTGAAGATAATAACTGGAAAATTGCCCAACCCGCCGATCAGCAGATTCGAGGTGAGTGGTGGCGTGTTTTTAATGATGCTCAATTGAATGAGCTTGAACAACAAGCCATTTCTGGAAACCAGAGTCTTAAAGCGGCAGCGGCCAATATTCAGGCTTCACGTGCATTACGTTCAGCAGCCCAAGCTGAACGTTTGCCAAGTATTGGTGCTGGCTTTGGCCCAACTCGTCAAAAACCCTCTCCTGCTTCATTGGGTTTAGATGACAATGCCCATACATCTGCACAAACCTTATGGCGTGCTCAAGCAAATGTTTCATATGAGCTAGATTTATTTGGTCGTATCGCCAGTAGTGTCAATGCAGCAACAGCTGATGTACAGCAACAAGAAGCTTTATATCAGTCGGCACTTTTAGCCTTACAAGCAGATGTTGCTCAAGGTTACTTTCTCATTCGTCAGTTAGATGCTGAACAAGCAATTTATAATCGCACTATTAAACTGCTTGGCGAGACACGCGACTTAGTTCAAACACGTTTTAGAAATGGTTTAGTCAGTGAATTAGATGTTTCTCGCGCACAGACTGAACTGGCTACCGCCCAAACCAATGCACTGAACATTGCCCGTAATCGAGCCAATGCAGAACATGCGCTTGCAGTATTGTTAGGTAAAACCCCAGCTGACTTTAGCTTGGCAATTCAACCGTTAACTGAAAACAGTCTCCGTCTTCCAGCAGGTTTACCATCGGCCTTACTTGAAAGACGACCTGACATTGCTGCTGCCGAGCGTGCCATGGCAGCAGATAACGCACGTATTGGAATTGCGCGTGCTGCTTTCTTCCCAAAACTGGACCTGACAGGTGCTCTAGGTTATGAGTCATCAAGTTTAGGTGATTTAGGTAAATGGTCAAGCCGTACATTCTTACTTGGTCCAGTCGCAGGTACTATTTTATCTTTGCCATTATTTGACGGCGGACAACGTAAAGCTGGAGTCGCCCAAGCGCGAGCTGCCTATGAAGAAAGCGTCGCAAACTATCGCCAAACTGTATTGAATGCATTTCGCGAAGTTGAAAATGGTTTGTCCGATCAACGTATTCTCGATCAACAAATTCTGGCACAAAACCAAGCACTTTCTTCTTCTCGCCATGCAAATCAGCTTTCTCATCTACGTTATCGAGAAGGTGCTATTAGCTATCTTGATGTGATTGACTCTGACCGGACTATTTTGCAACAAGAACAACTTTCTGCACAACTTAACGGCACGAGAATGATGGCTAGTGTAGATTTAATCCGTGCATTAGGTGGTGGATGGCATGGTGCCGAGTCATCGGTAAAATCTAAAAGTTAATTCTTCCCTAATTAACTTGATATAAAAAAAGCGCCGTATGGCGCTTTTTTTATATCTACAACTTATTGTGCGTACACAGGGAATTTTGCACAAACAGTTTCAACTTTCGCTTTTACATCAGCAATAACTTTTTCGTCACCTTTGCTGTCAATCACGTCAGCGATCCAACCAGCAAGTTCACGAACTTCAGCTTCACCAAAACCACGAGTTGTTACTGCTGGAGTACCGATACGGATACCAGAGGTCACGAATGGAGAACGTGGGTCATTTGGAACTGAGTTTTTATTCACAGTAATGTGAGCAGCACCTAACCAAGCATCTGCTTCTTTACCAGTTACATCTTGCTTGATTAACGATAACAAGAATAAGTGGTTTTCTGTACCACCAGAAACAACGTCATACCCACGAGCGATTAACACTTCAGCCATAGCTTGAGCATTTTTTACAACTTGTTGTTGGTAAGCTTTAAACTCATCAGACATTGCTTCTTTGAAGCAGATTGCTTTAGCAGCAATCGCATGCATTAATGGACCACCTTGGTTACCAGGGAATACAGCTGATTGAAGTTTTTTCTCGATTTCTTCATTCGCTTTCGCAAGGATTAAACCAGAACGTGGACCACGAAGTGTTTTGTGAGTCGTAGTTGTAGTTACGTCAGCAATTTGAACTGGGTTTGGATATACGCCAGCAGCTACAAGACCTGCAACGTGAGCCATATCAACAAAAAGGTAAGCGCCAACTTTGTCCGCGATGTCACGGAAACGTTGCCAATCTACAACACGGCTGTAAGCAGAGAAACCAGCAACGATCATACGTGGCTTGTGCTCTAATGCTAAGCGTTCAACTTCTTCATAATCGATCTCGCCAGTTTCAGCGTTTAGACCGTATTGAACTGCATTATAAGTTTTACCAGAGAAGCTTACTTTAGCACCGTGAGTCAAGTGACCACCGTGAGCCAAGCTCATACCTAAAACAGTATCGCCTGGGTTAAGAAGCGCTAGATAAACAGCAGAGTTAGCTTGTGAGCCAGCGTGTGGTTGAACGTTTGCGTAATCTGCACCAAAAAGTTCTTTAGCACGATCAATCGCCATTTGCTCAATGATATCCACATATTCGCAACCGCCATAATAGCGTTTGCCTGGATAACCTTCTGCATATTTATTCGTAAGTTTTGATCCTTGCGCTTCCATCACCGCAGGAGAGCAATAGTTTTCAGATGCAATTAACTCGATATGTGCTTCTTGACGCTCACCTTCAGAAGCAATAGCTTGAGCTAATTCTGGATCAAATTCAGAAATGGAAATATTGGCAAACATTAGCGGGGGTCCTATAAATTAGGGCTTTTAAGCCGTGCTAAGATTGCGACATATTGTAGCATGAACTTTATAATTAAACAGAATCAAGTTAGCTCAGTTTTAAATAAAAATGGCTCAATTTTTATAAAAAATGAGCCATCAAATCTAAAATAATTTATAAACACTTAAAAAGC
>JAITLL010000061.1 GCA_031277915.1 Acinetobacter sp. | reverse complement strand
TAAACCAAGGGGAGGCTAATCATGTCAAACCTTTTTCAGGATTAATTCATCTAGATAAGATATAAATTCGCTGCGAACTAAAGTATCCTATAGCATTCTATGCATAAATTTTCTATTTCGAGAAAGATTTTTTTGCAACTAGCCATTTTAAGCGGATTTTGCAATGTTTGATACCTTAACAGAACGACTCACGCAGAGTTTAAGAAATGTTACTGGCTCAGGGCAGCTGACCGAAGACAATATTAAAGATACCTTACGTGAAGTACGTATGGCTCTTCTTGAAGCCGATGTCGCGTTACCTGTAACTCGTGAATTTATCGCGAAAGTTAAGGAAGAGGCATTGGGCCAAGAAGTGATGACCCAGTTATCGCCAGGCCAGGCATTTGTAAAAATTGTCTATGATGAACTCACCAAGATGATGGGTGAGGCGAATGAAACACTGGATTTAAGTGCGAAACCTCCAGTTGTTGTATTACTTGCTGGTTTACAAGGTGCAGGTAAAACGACAACTGCTGCCAAGTTGGCACGATTCTTAAAAGAACGCCAAAAGAAAAAAGTAATGACTGTTTCTGCCGACGTTTACCGTCCAGCAGCGATCAAACAGTTAGAAACTGTTTCCAATGAAGTTGGTGCAGGCTTTATTGCATCAGATGCTTCTGAAAAACCAATTGATATTGTTAATCGTGCAATTGAACAAGCAAAAATTCAGTTTGCTGATGTGTTAATTGTTGATACCGCAGGTCGTTTACATGTCGATGAAGACATGATGGACGAAATTAAAGAGTTGCATGCAGCAGTTAAGCCGACTGAAACTCTGTTCGTGGTTGATGCCATGACAGGTCAGGATGCTGCTAATACAGCGAAAGCGTTTAATGATGCATTAGCACTTACGGGTGTGATTCTTACTAAAACTGATGGTGATGCACGTGGTGGTGCTGCGCTTTCTGTACGTGCAATTACGGGTAAGCCAATCAAGTTCTTAGGTATGGGTGAAAAGCTTGATGCTTTAGAACCATTCCATCCAGATCGTGTTGCTCAACGTATTTTAGGCATGGGTGACGTACTTTCTTTAGTCGAGGAAGTTGAACGCAAAATCGACAAAGAAAAAGCCGAAAAAATGGCTAAAAAATTGCAAAAAGGAGGCAGCTTCAACTTTGAAGATATGCTGATGCAATTTGAGCAAATGAAGAGTATGGGCGGCATGATGGGCTTCTTAGATAAGTTGCCTGGCATGAGCGGTGCAGGAATTCAGCAAGCGATTGAGCAAGCAAATCCTGAAAAACAGGTCAAGAAAATGGAAGCTATTATCCAGTCAATGACCGTTAAAGAGCGCCGTAACCCAGACCTGATGAACCCAAGTCGTAAAAAACGTATTGCGGCAGGTTGTGGTATGGATGTTGCCGAAGTGAATAAACTTATTAAGCAACAAGCACAAATGGCTAAAATGATGAAGAAATTTGCAAATCCATCTGGTATGAGCAAAATGATGCGTTCTTTAGGCAATATGCAAAAGCAATTTGGCGGCGGTGGTGGCGGAATGGGGCCACTTTTTGGTAACAACGACCAAAAGAAATAAATCAGTAAAATAAAAGGCGCCTAGAGCGCCTTTTATTTTACTGTACATTTTAATCTTTAGGATAATGAGCAATATATTGTTGCAGCCCTTTAAGTAAAAGATCTGTTTCAACAGTGGGTTGGTACTTCTGTAGAAATTTAGCAAAAAGAGATGCATCACCACCAGTCAGCAGCAGCTTTTTAGGAGATTGCTGCATAATATTTTCGATGGTACTAATCAGACCAAGTAAAATACCGTGGTGAACTGCATCTACGGTGTTATTACCTGGGTTCAGATTATCAAAAGCAGAATCGGGAATTTTAATACCTTTGGTATTTTGAATCAGTGCATCGCGCTGCAAATACAAATTAGGTAAAATATACCCGCCTAAATGCTGTTTACCTTTGGTTAAATCAATCGTGAGTGCTGTTCCACAACCAATAATACAATAGTTTTCTTTTTCCTCAGCTACAGCTAATACTTGTAACCAACGGTCAATCCCGAGCTGACTCGGTACATCATAACCACACTGTAAGCCTGCATATTCTGTGTGAACTTTGGCAAAGATCACAGGAATTTCAAGCCATTTTAAAATCTGCTGGATACGTTGATTGTTTTCGGTATCGAGTACCGAAGAAATCCCGATTCGATGCAGACCTTGATGCTTAAAGTGTTGAATTAACCCAAGTAATAAATCGGCAGGGGACTGTAAATGTAGCTCAGCTGCATGTTCAATAATTTGCTGATTTTCAGTAATCCAGTATTTTAAACGGGTATTTCCGATATCAAGCCATAAACTTTTCATGGGGAAAATACCTGATTACTGAGTTGTTTGTGGTCTTAGACGACCTTGATAAAACTGCTGTGGTTCGGGAGTTTCAAGAATTACTGCACCTTCATTGGAGATTCCAACGAAACGACCATGTACCAATCCCTGACTATGTTCGAACTGCACCAACTGATTAAGCCATGCTGCATGGTGATTAAAACGTCCTGCCAAGTTGTAGCAACCATGATCAAACCAGCGAGCTGCATTTTGAATTGCAACATAAAGTTCTGAAATGAGTTCAAGACGGCTATTTGGCTCTAGGCCTAAATCTTCTAAAGAGGTGATTGGCTGATCACTATCAGTTACTGGCGGTGTTTTTAAATTAATGCCTACGCCCACAATAGCCTGATGTTGGGAAAGCGGTTCGACCAAAATTCCACCCCATTTCCCATGCGCACTATACAAATCATTTGGCCATTTCACTTGCAAGCTTAATGCTTGTAACTGCGGAATTTGCAGAATATTTAGAGCAACTTCAAGTGCTAAGCGACCATCTAAGGGTGTTCGAGTTTGCACCAATGTGCTTAAATAAATGTTTCCTTCAGGTGAAATCCATTGCCGTTGATGTTGACCTCGCCCTTGAGTTTGTTGAGCACTGCAAACCAAGCCCGTTGTAATGCCTTTTTGGGCAATTTCACGAATATCATCATTGGTCGAAGTTGTGGTTACTTTTAATAAAACCACTTCTGGAAGCTGGTTTTTTGCGCTTAAAAGTTGTTGTAGTTGGCGAGTCTCTAAATCCATGTTGAATATGAGCAGAGTGGTAAAACATTTATGGAGTTAATCATATATTTACTCATTGGCGCAATTGCTGGTTTTACTGCCGGATTGTTTGGGGTTGGTGGTGGACTAATTATTGTACCAATCCTCTATGTGGTTTTTACCCAGTTGCATTATGACCCTGCTGTAATCATGCATATTGCAGTCGGAACCTCGCTTGCAACCATTATTGTGACGTCGTTTAGTTCAGTTTCGGCTCATCATAAAAAAGGTGCAGTTCTTTGGCCTGTTTTTCGTAATTTAGCACCTGGGCTTGTAATTGGGTCATTCTTGGGAGCTGGTATTGCCGACCTTCTATCTGGTCAGCATTTACAGCTGCTGATTGGTGTCTTTGCCGTTTTTATGGCTTATCGTATGTTTAAAGGCGCAAATGTTGTTGTTGATCCAACACGTCAGCTTCCTTCAACACCTATGCAATTTATGGCGGGTGGTGGGATTGGTATTGCCTCTGCAATTTTTGGTATTGGAGGTGGTAGCTTAACTGTTCCGTATTTAAACCGTCATGGTGTGGTTATGCAAAAGGCAGTCGCAACTTCTGCCGCGTGTGGTTTACCTATTGCTGTAGCGGGTGCAATTGGCTTTATGTGGTTTGGTGCTAAAGAACATATTTCTGTACCTAACACAATTGGTTATGTGCACATCTATGCATTTATTGGTATTAGTGTCATGAGTTTTGTAACAGCAAAGTTTGGCGCAAAAGTTGCTCATGCATTGTCACCACAAATGTTGAAAAAATGCTTTGCTGGTTTGTTGATGGTGGTAGGTAGTTACTTTATTTATAAAGGTTTTATGAATTAAAAAACGCTTTTATTTAGAAAAATATAAAAAAGAAGCTTAGGCTCACACAGTTTAAGCTTTTTTATTTGAAAATTTAAAAAGATTAAAGATAACTTTTTTCATCCGATTTCAGTATGGATTTTGGATGGGTTGGCTTAAAATGCAATAAAATTGTCAGACAATGACATAGTTTTTAATGGATAGGATCAGTTAAAAACAAGGATGCGAAAGAAAAGCATGGATTAATGCATATAAAAGTAGCGGGTGATTTATGAATCTCGAAGAGACAGAAAGTCTTTCTGAGCAAATTGTCAAATATATTAGCGAACAGATTATTAGCGGCGAATTGGTCGAAGGCGAACGCATACAAGAACTTCGTATTGCGAAAGAGCTCGATGTAAGCAGGGGGTCAGTTCGTGAAGCATTATTATTACTTGAACGTACGCATTTAATTGAAATTTTTCCGCGTCGTGGTGCAATTGTCTCAGAAATGTCTGCGCAACAAGTGAAAGCACTGTTTGATACAAATGTAATGCTATTAGGACATATTGTACAACGCATCAGTGAAACATGGCGTGCGCATGAAGCTGATCAATTACAGCTCTTATTAGAACAACTTCTTGAGCATGTAAAAGCTGGTGATATTGAAAAATTCTACGACGCTATTTTTCAATATCTGGCTGAACAACAAGATATGGTCGGTAATCCTTATTTAATGAAATTTTATAAAGAACTATTACCATCTTTACGTCGTAGTTATTTTTTGACCTTAAATACCTCTAAAAGGGAACTACAAGAAGCGTTTGCATTATTTAAACTCGTGACTGATGCAATTTTAATCCGAAAATCACAACAAGCCGCTTTATTTATGGAAGATTTTTGTCGACACTTACGTAACCTTGTGTTGGAATCGCTGACACGAATGAAACAGATTGAATTGGCTTGGGCAAGACGCTCACGCCGCTAGTTAGGGCATTATGCGTTTAAGCAGTTTAAAACTTTCCGGCTTTAAATCTTTTGCAGATAGTACAACTTTAAATTTCAAGGCTAACCGCACAGCAGTGGTTGGTCCAAATGGTTGTGGCAAATCCAATGTTATTGATGCGATCCGCTGGGTGATGGGAGAATCAAATGCCCGTCAGCTTCGTGGTGGTAGCATGCAAGATGTTATTTTTACCGGAACATCCAAGCGTAAACCAGTTGGTGTAGCCAGCGTAGAACTACGTTTTGACAATACCTATGGCAAGTTGGGCGGAGCTTACAATGCTTATAATGAGCTCGCTGTTCGCCGTCAGGTCACCCGTGAAGGTAAGTCGGAATATTTTTTAAATGGTACGCGTTGCCGTCGTCGTGATATTACCGATATTTTCTTGGGAACAGGATTAGGGCCCCGCTCTTATGCTGTGATTGAACAAGGCATGATTAACCGTTTGGTTGATGCCAAGCCTGAAGAAATGCGTATTTTCATTGAAGAAGCTGCTGGTGTCTCTCGTTATCAGGCGCGTCGCCGTGAAACCTTGCAGCATCTTGAACATACTGAACAGAATCTTTCACGTTTAGAAGATATTGCGCTTGAGTTAAAATCTCAGCTTAAAACGCTTAAACGCCAGTCAGAAGCAGCTGTTCAATATAAAACTCTGGAAAGCCAGATTCGGACCTTAAAAATTGAAATTTTGTCTTTTCAGGCAGATAAAAGCGTACGCTTACAAGAAGAATATACAGTTCAAATGAATGAACTAGGTGAGACTTTTAAATTAGTCCGCTCTGAGTTAAGTACAATTGAACATGATTTAGAAGCAACCAGTGCTTTATTTCAGCGACTTATTCAGCAGTCTTCACCATTACAACAAGAGTGGCAACAAGCTGAAAAAAAACTATCTGAACTGAAAATGACTCTGGAACAAAAACAGAGTTTATACCAGCAAAATAGTATGACTCTTGTTCAGTTAGAACAGCAAAAATTCCAAACTAAAGAACGTTTACAACTTTCTGAATTGCAACTTGAAGCACTCAATAATCAGTTAGATGAACAAACTAAATCATTAACTGGAATTGAGCATACTGCAACGGAAGCTGAACAAAACTTTGCCGGATTACAAGCACAGCAGCGTCAAGCACAACAACAGTTTGAACAAGTAAAAGCTCAGGTTGAAAAACAGCAGCAGCAAAAAATGCAAATGTCTGCTCAAATTGAACAGCTAGGCAAAAATGTTCAGCGCATTGAACAGCAAAAAGAAACGCTGCAACATCAAGCAAGCCAGATTCAATCGCATGTTCACGCAGATGAACAAGGCGAGTTTGAACAACTACAGCAGCAGTTACGTAGTCAAATCTCGGTGCTAGAAGCTGAAATTGAAAAGTATGTGCAACAGATTGAACAATTTCAGCAAGCGCATCAGGCAAGTAAAAATAATCAGCAAGCTCTAAAAACTGAAATACAGGTTTTATTATCTGAGCAGAAAAACTTAAGTCAGCTCGTTGCAAAGCAAAGTCCAAAGCAAAACCAAGATGCGCTACGTTTAATGCAAGCTCTAGAGTTAACAGAGCAAGGCAAGCCATATGCGCAGATCGTTGAAAAGTTTTTAGCAAAATGGTTGCAGGCACATATTGTTGAAACTGAACAAGTCTTTCAGGAAGGGATTGCTCGCCAGTTAAAACCGTCAGAACAAACAAGCAAATTTAAAGGGAATTTGGCTTGTTTAAATGATTGGATTGCTTCGCCACAGCTATCAATATTCTCGAATGTAGCGATTGCGCAAGATTTGTCTCATGCTTTAAATGAGCAAAACCAACTACAGCATGGCCAGTCTATTTTGACCTTAGATGGTTATCATATCGGACAGGATTGGGTGATTGCTCTTATGTATGATGACGAAAGTCAAAGTGCGCAAGGCATGCTCAGTCATCGTATTCGTTTAGATGAAATTGAACAAGTTCTTCAAAAGCAGCAACCTGAACTACAAGCATTAGATCAAACTACTGTTCAGGAAAAAGAAAAACTTGCACAGCTACAAGCTGACTTACAGCAGAAACAACAAGTTATTAAACAAAAACAAAAAGACTTGCAACAGCTTGAGGTGCAAATTGCTAAACAGCAAACTGCGGCACAGGCATTTTTATTGCAAAAACAGCAATTGAAAGATCAGCTAGCGCAGCTAGACACGCAGCTAGAAGAAGATGCGATGCAAAAAGATGATCTGGAAATTGATTTGCATGCGCTTGCAATAAAGCTTGAAACTATTTTACCTGACTATAAAACTTTGCAATTTCGAGTAGAAGAGTTAACGGAGCAGTTAGAAGAACAGCAACAAACTCTACAACATCAGCAACAAGAACGCGAGATTTTACGTCGGAATAGTACGCAAACCACTCAACAAATCGAGTTGCTTGAAAAAGATATCTCGTTCTTACAGAGCCAATATCAGCAAATTAATGCTCAAATGGAGCAGGCGAAAAAATTTGTTGACCCTATTCAGTTAGAGTTACCAAATCTTGAGTCAGAATTTCAGCAACAATTTGCTCAAACTGAAAAGTTGCAAAAGAACTGGAATGAATGGCAGCTTGAACTCAATAGTGTGCAGGAAAAGCAACAAACTCTGACGGACCAGCGTCATCAATATCAGCAGAAAGATGAGCAGCTCAGAGAGCAACTTGAAGTGAAACGGTTAGCATGGCAAGCAGCCAAATCTGACCGTGAGCATTATCAAGAACAGCTTAAAGAGCTAAATGCTGAACTTCACACGGGCTTGAAAATAGATTTAACCGAGCACCAGCAAAAACTGGAAAAGGTACAAAAGCAGTTTGAAAAAATCGGTGCTGTTAACTTGGCAGCCTCACAAGAGTTTGAAGAAGTGTCTCAGCGTTTTGATGAGTTAAGCCATCAAATACAAGACTTAGAAAATACGGTAACTCAGTTAAAAGATGCCATGAAAAGCATTGACCAAGAAACCCGTAAGCTGTTTATGACGACTTTTGATCAGATTAATCAAGAGTTGCAAAACTTGTTTCCAAAAGTTTTTAATGGTGGTGAAGCAAGTTTAAGTCTTGATGATGACTGGCAATCTGGGGTTAAGCTTATGGCGAGACCACCTGGAAAGAAAAATAGTTCTCTAGCTTTACTTTCCGGTGGAGAAAAAGCGTTAACGGCGTTAGCATTAGTATTTGCTATTTTCAGGTTAAATCCGGCACCGTTTTGTGTACTCGATGAAGTGGATGCACCACTCGACGATGCGAATGTACAGAGATATTGTAATTTGGTAAAAGAGCTTTCTGAACATGTACAATTCATTTACATTACACATAATAAGCTGGCGATGACCATGGCAACTGATTTGTTGGGTGTAACCATGCCTGAACCGGGTACATCAAAATTAGTCACTGTCAATTTAGAACAGGCAAAAGAATACGGGTTAGTTTCGGAGTCATAGAATGGAAATCAATACGATTATTGGCATCGTTGTTGCCATTATTATCATGCTAGTTGGCTTAAGAATGATTTTAAAAAAGCCAAACCATGCTGAACCCTCGCTAGACAGTGATTTACATATTAATCCTGAAAGTAATCAACCAGTTATTCCTCGTCATGTGCGAGATCAACTGGATCAGTCAGAAGCAGCCGTAGCATCAGCAACTGTGAATGAACGAGTAGAACCAACTTTAAGCGAGCCAGTACAGCCAAAAGAAAAGGAAGCAAAAGAAGTAGAACAGGCTTCACAAACTCAAACAGACCAGACACCAGCACCCGTTGAAAATACTCCAGTACAAGTAGAAGAAGTTAAAGCTGAAGAAAATACTGTTAGCCCAACCATAAATGAAAATAGTTTAGTTGAGTTGGTAGACACAGTTACTGCTGAGTCAGCAGTTGTAAGTTCATCAGAAGCAAAAGATGTAGAAGAACTTGCTAAAACTGAACCGGAATTAAGTTTAAATCCAAATATTGAAACAGCTGAAATTGCTGAGTTTGAAGGTGAAAGCAATATTTTGGATGTACATTTGCATGAGCAACAGCGTTTTGATGACGAAAGTGCATTAGCAGTAGCAGAACAAATTATTGCATTAAATGTTTATCCAAATCCGCGCCGTGCGTTATCGGGTGATAAAGCGTTAAAAGTACTTTTAAAATACGGTTTACGTTATGGGGAAATGTCGTGCTTCCATCGTTATGAAAATACCGATGAACCAAGTGCACTTATGTTCTCTGTACTTCGTATGACAGATAATGGTCCAGCTGGTTTTGATTTAGAAACTTTATCTGCCGAACAAGTTCAAGGCTTGGCATTTTTCCTTGCACTTCCAAACAGTAAAGCCGTGACTGGTTTTGACATGATGACCAGTATTGCAGGCCTTATTGCTCGTGAAATTGATGGTAAGGTTTATGATGAAAATAACCTTGAGTTTACACCACAGTTAAAAGAACATTGGCGTCATCATGTGATTGATTATCGTCCTGCACAGGCAACAGCCTAGTTTAAATTTTTTGTATAGGTTGCGATAATTGCAACATATCTAGTCGCAGCTCAGGGTGGAGAAATTTCCACCCTTTTTTATGGTGAATAACATAATGGCAATAACTTCCGTGATCGAACAGATGCGTCAGCTTATTCAACTGATTGCAAAGCATAACCATGCCTACTATGTCATGGACCAGCCGACAATCTCGGACAGTGAATACGATCATTTATTTCATCAGCTAAAAGCTTTGGAAGAGCAAAATCCTGAACTTATTCAAGCCGACTCACCTACAACAAGAGTAGGTGGACAAGCACTTTCAAAATTTGAGAGTGTGACCCATGTGGTACCAATGCTTTCACTTGGTAACGTATTTAATCAAGAAGATTTATTTGCATTTGCACGTCGTGTAGAAGAACGACTACCAAACCAAGAAGTACAGTATGAAGTTGAGTTAAAACTCGATGGTCTTGCAATTTCACTATGGTATGAAAATGGGGTACTTGTTCGTGGTGTAACCCGTGGGGATGGCGAAACGGGCGAAGACATTACACAAAATGTAAAAACCATTCGTAACTTGCCTAAAGTTCTACACTCTGAAAAGTATGACATTCCACGTTTACTCGAAGTTCGTGGTGAAGTACTCATGCCGAAGTCTGGTTTTGAAAAACTCAATACTGACCAAGAAGCAAAAGGCGAAAAAACGTTTGCAAACCCGCGTAATGCAGCAGCAGGCAGTTTAAGACAACTTGATCCCAATATTGCTGCTAGCCGACCTTTAGCATTTTACGCATATGGTATTGCGCAATGTGAGCCAAATCATAGCTTAACGACTATGCACGACAGCCTACAATGGCTCACACAACTTGGATTTGAAATTGCTGAGCGTCAATATCTATGTAATTCAATTCAAGAAGTACAGCAGCGTTATGAGCAAATCCAACAAGAACGTCCAGATCTACAAGTTGAAATTGATGGAATGGTCGTAAAGGTTGATGACTTAAAACAGCAACAACAACTTGGTTTCCTAAGTCGTGAGCCACGTTGGGCAACGGCCTATAAGTTCCCTGCACAAGCTGCACTAACTACGGTTGATCAGATTGATTGGCAAGTAGGGCGTACAGGAACTTTGACCCCTGTAGCACGTTTAAACCCTGTATTTGTAGGGGGAGTAACGGTTTCCAACGTAACTTTGCATAATATTGGTGAAATTTACCGTCTTGATGTACGCGTTGGAGATACGGTAAGTGTTTATCGTACTGGTGACGTTATTCCTAAAGTAGAAAAAGTTTGGCCAGAATTCCGTCCTGCTGAAGCAGAAATTGTTCATTTACCTGAAAACTGCCCAGTATGTGCATCACCTGTGGTCATGCCCGAAGGTGAGGCTCTCGCACGTTGTTCTGGTGGTTTATATTGTGCTGCACAGCGTATTGAGGCTATTCGTCACTTCGTATCGCGTAAGGCTCTGGATATTGAAGGTTTGGGAGATCGTTGGGTCGAGTCGTTATTACACCTCGATTTACTCAACGATGTTGCTGATATTTACCATTTGCATGAACACAGAGAAAAGCTCTTAAGCATTGAAAAAATGGGAGAAAAGTCGGTACAGAATTTGATTGATGCGATCGAAGCCAGTAAAAAGACGACTTTAGCACGTTTTATTTATGCTTTAGGGATACGTGGCGTAGGTGAAACAACTGCCAGAATGTTAGCAAACACCTTCCAGACACTAGAAGCACTTAAAGCGGCTGATATTGAAGCTTTAAAGAAAACTCCAGATGTCGGTGATATTACGGCAGAGTGGATTGCTGATTTCTTCTTGGCACCGCATAACATTGAAGTACTTGATCGTTTAATTGCCGCAGGTATTCATTGGGATGCGCCAACAGCTCCAACACGTCAACCTTTAAATGGTGAGAGTTGGGTACTTACGGGCACACTTGAGCAAATGACCCGTGATCAGGCGACTCAAATGCTACAAGCATTAGGTGCGCGTGTAAGTGGTAGTGTATCGAGTAAAACTAAATGTGTGGTTGCGGGTGAAAAGGCTGGTTCAAAACTAGAAAAAGCAGCAAAACTTGGCATTACTGTCATGAATGAAACAGACTTCTTATCGCTTATGGCGGGTTATGGGCAGACTTTGAGCTAAAAGACTTAGTGAAATAAGAACCATTGATTTTAGTTACAAATTTATAAATTGATGGTTTATGCCATATTTGAACGCTTGTTTGAGCTTATAAATCGGACAAGCGTTTCTTTTTGCAGGGGAAATTTAAATAACTTAAACTGCAAATGCGTATGTTTCTCATTTTAATTTGATAAAAATCATAAACTTAACTATTTTTTATTTTGCAATCACTTTTAAGTTTGCCCATAATAGTCTTCATACAATAGGAGATTTATTATGCGTGGCAATCCAGAAGTCATAGACTATTTAAATATGCTCATTGGCGGAGAATTGGCTGCCCGTGATCAATATTTAATCCACTCTCGTATGTATGAAGATTGGGGTCTAAATAAGATTTATGAGCGTATCGATCATGAGATGCAAGAAGAAGCTTCTCATGCGGATGCAATCATTCGTCGAGTATTATTTTTAGGTGCTAAACCAAATATGCACCGTGAAGATATCAATGTTGGTACAGACGTTGTAACTTGTTTAAAAGCTGATTTGGCGCTTGAATATCATGTTCGTGAAAAGTTAGCGACAGGTATCAAACTTTGTGAAGAGAAGGGCGATTACATTAGCCGTGATATGTTGCGTCAACAATTATCAGATACCGAAGAAGACCATACATACTGGTTAGAAAAGCAATTACGTTTAATTGAGTTGATTGGCTTACAAAACTATATTCAATCTCAAATTTAATAGAATGACCCAGCTTAAGCTGGGTTTTTTATTCGCTTATTTTTATAAAATCAACTTCGTTTAAATGTTAGTTTTGTCAAATTGAACATATTCAAAGCCTTACTATATAAGGCTTTGGTAGTTACAAAAAAGTCAGAAAAATTGTATCCCACCCCCTGTTTTTTTTATGAAATTGGATATAATTTCGCCAACAAAACCCTTGCCTAGAAACCTAATGAGGCAAGGGTTTTTCTATGGGGAATCGGTTGGTATGGATCGCCAATGATTTTATGGTGAGTTCGCGAAATATGTTATTTACCAAACCTGCTGTTTTAGACACAGCTGCTCTCTTAAGCACACAGCGTCTTGCAACACGACTCAGCTTTTTTAGCTTAGGGTTTGCGACCGCCGCTTGGGCACCTCTGATTCCTTTTGCGCAGCAACGCTTAAATCTCAATCATGCTGATTTTGGTTTGCTTTTGCTTTGTATGGGGATTGGCTCAATGATTGCGATGCCTGCGACAGGTGCTTTAGTCAAGCGTTGGGGATGTCGGCCATTAATTGCGTTGGCATTGATGCTATTAATGGTGTTATTACCAAGCCTCACGGTGTGGAGCAGCATTGTGATGATGGCTGTAGCATTATTTGTGTTTGGGTCGGCAGCAGGATGTCTTGGAGTAGCTATCAATTTACAAGCAGTGGTTGTTGAAAAACATAGCTTGCGAGCGCTCATGTCTAGTTTTCATGGAATGTGTAGTCTTGGTGGCTTAACGGGGGCTATGCTTGTGACTGCATTATTGGCAGTAGGGCTTTCACCCTTAATGAGTACTTTATCAGTCGTTATGATTTTGCTTGTTATTGGTGGTGTTGCTATTCCTTCTTGTTTAACATCTTTTGAACAGGATGAAAAGCCATATGAAGATACAACTCAAGCATCGAAAAAGTTTTATCGTCCAGATGGCATTATTTTGCTTATTGGCATGATGTGTTTTATTGCCTTTTTATCAGAAGGTGCGGCGATGGATTGGGGTGGTATTTATTTAACAAGTAAGTATCAGCTGAATCCAGCCTTTGCTGGTCTCGCATATACTTTCTTTGCTCTTAGTATGACGACTGGACGTTTTACTGGCCATATCTTGCTTAAGCAATGGGGTGAAAAAAATGTTGTAACTTATAGTGCAATTGGGGCTGCGATTAGTATGGCTGTTATTGTAACAGCACCAGTGTGGCAGGTGGTTGTATTAGGTTATGCACTTTTAGGATTAGGCTGTTCTAATATTGTGCCAGTAATGTTTTCTCGCGTTGGGCGACAAAATAAGATGCCTAAAGCAGCAGCACTTTCTCTAGTATCTACGATTGCTTATACAGGCTCATTAAGTGGGCCAGCTTTAATCGGTCTAATTGGCGAATGGACTGGTTTAAGTACGGTTTTAACAGGCGTAGCTGTATTGCTTTTTGTTATTGCTTTACTTAACCGTTTTACATTAATAAAGACAAATTAATTTATAAATAATAGATACCCTCTAGTGAACATCGAGAAATTAAATTTCTCGATGTTCTTTTTTAGATTTATAAAACTTGATAGATAGATTGATAATTATCTTGTAATAATCGCTGAGGCTTCATCAGTAGAGTTGGTGTCTTTTCTAAATCATCCAAGAAGTTATTTCGCCAATTGGTAAGATCAGAAGATGTTAATCCCTCTATCAATTGCTGATAACGATTAATACGCTCAGTTTTAGACATTTCTAAAGCCATTTTTAAAGTGTCCATCATTGCTGCTCTATCTTGTGGGTCAACAATCAAGGCTTGAGACATCTGCTCAGCAGCTCCAGCATATTTAGATAAAATAAGTACACCCGGATTTTTTGGGTCTTGGGCTGCAATATATTCTTTAGCGACAAGGTTCATACCATCGCGTAGCGAACTGATCCAGCAAATATCTGAATGGCGGTAAATGTGCATAAGATAATGGTGTTGAACCGTGTCATAGCAGCAATCTACCGGTCTCCAGTCTTCATGTGCAAATTCTTCGTTAATTAACTCTAGCTTGGTTTTAAAACGTTGGTATAAGCGTTGATAAGCTGCAATATCGGTACGAGAAGGTATTGCCACTTGAAGATGTCGGACTAAACCATGATATTCGGGGCTGGTTTCCAAAAAGGTTGCAAATGCATTAAATCTTTCGAGTAAACCTTTTGAGTAATCAATACGATCAACCCCAATAATAGTTTTTTGACGTGGGATTTCTTCAAAACTAAACACACAAGGGCTTGATAAATCTTGTTGTGCTTGCTTTTGTATAATCTCTGGCTGAACACCAATTGGGTACGACTTAATTAATATTTGATGTTTTTTATAGCTAATATTATCTCTGCGAATTTTCTGAGCTTCGAGTAAATTTAAACAAGTTTGCATGCATGCATTTTGGTCGATCTGAGTTTGTAAGCCAATGACATCATATTGGCTCAAGTCTTGAATTAATTCGCGGGCCACTGGAATTTTGTGCCAGATGTTTAGGCTAGCAAAAGGAATATGTAAGAAGAAACCAATTTTATTTTGCATGCCTAATTCGCGGCAATGACGAGCTACGCTAAAAAAGTGATAGTCATGGACCCAAATAATATCATCAGGTTGAGCAATCTGTTTTAATTTTTCAGCAAATAAACGATTGACCCTTTGGTAAGTATTATATTCTTCAGCATCATATTCGATCAGATCATCTCGATGATGCATAGCAGGCCATAAGACTTTGTTAGCAAAACCGCAGTAATACTGTGCATATTGCTGATGTGTAAGAGGGCAGGTAATGTAGTCAATCCCATGAGAATATGCCTGATCAAATTCAGGTGCTTCAGTGTCGGTAATTTGTTGACCATTCCAGCCTAACCAAATGCCGTTACTGTCATTTAATGCGTCTTGTACAGCTACTGCAAGGCCACCTGCTGAAGCCTTGCCTGATGGCATACTTATTCGATTCGATAACACGATTAATTTAGACATATTTGTTCTCCATTCTCATTTTGGATATTTTTGACATATAAGCTTTTTATTCTGTTTTTAAATAAAAGAAGAAAATTAGCGACATTATCAATATCTTTTAATCTATGGTAAGCTTGTGTTTCACCAGAGCCTACTTTAATTGAAGTCCCAAGTTTCTGATTAATGTAAATAAAGCCAGACTCATCTGTTAAATCATCTCCTATGAAAATAGGGTGAGCTGAAGATAGATTAAGGTGATTTAATATGGTTTGAATTGCTTTACCCTTGTCAGCTTGGTTTGGTATTAATTCAATTACACACTTACCTTTATTTGTTTTTAATTGAGGGTAATATAAATTAATATTTTGCATAATTTTAATGGCATGATTTTCTAATTCAGGATTTTTTCGATAATGTAAGGCAATAGAATATCCTTTATTCTCAATTAATAATTCAGGATGTTTTTCACAAGATTTTATAATGTCTTGTTTTAATTTTTTAAAATTAATCGAGCTTAAATCTGGTCGAATATAATGATTTGAATCAAAATAAATATCTAAACCATGCAAGCCAGCAATAGGGATTTCGATAGGATGTAACAGTTTACAAGCTGCGTCTACATCTCGACCTGTTACAGCAATAATAGGTATATTTAATTGAGTTATTTCTTTTATAATTTCTAATGTAACTTTAGGGATAAAACTATGCTCAGGATTAATTTGGAATGAGGATAATGTTCCATCAATATCCAGAAATAAACAATAATTTTTATCTATAGGTAATATATTTATAATATCGTTTGGTGTAACAAGATATGTATCTTTTTCTCTCCTATCCGATATAGCACTTTGATTATTCATATTAATCTGTCCATTATTTTGATCATTAATTAATCTTCTAGCATCAAAATGAATTGATGAGTCATTTTTTTTAATAAAAAAACATAAGTATTAACATTAATTACATTGCACAATGGATTTATGGGTGAAGTGTGGATTATGTTGTTTTTTGATTTACTTCAATGTTTAGATAATTAAATTTTTGTATACTTCATATGAATATCTTAGGCCTTACTTATCAATATATTTCAGAATATTAAACTCGCTTAAATGCCTGATTTTACTTTTTGAAATTCAATTTTATGTTGATTTTAAAAAATATTTTAAAGCGATATTATTATATAATCCTTATAAAGTTGGCTTTGGACAGGCATATGAAGTTACAAAATAAAATTTTGTTAATTACAGGTTGGGGAGTAGGCATGGAACCTTTGCAATCTCTCAAATTGCATTTGGAAAAAGCTGGTTTTAAAACTCAACTTATTAATATTTTTAATGTTTTTGAAAGTAAATTTCAAACAAAGCTTGATTTAGTAGCTGAGGTTGATGTGGTAATAGGCTGGTCTTTAGGTGGGCAGTTAGCAACTCAGCTAGTTGATATTTTTTACAAGCAAACAGGGCAAACTAAAACTTTAATTACGCTCGCATCAAATCCTTGTTTTGTTGCCAATGATAATTGGCAAACAGCAATGCCAACTAATGTATTTGGTCAATTTAAAGCGTCTTTTTTACAGAACCAGCAAGCTACTTTAAAGCGTTTTTATTATTTGATTACACTTGGCTCATCTCAAGCGAAACAAGATTGGATGAACGTGCAACAAATAGCGAATCCACCTTCAACCGAACTATTATTAGAAGGTTTGCAAATGCTTGAGCAACTAAATTTGGTAGATAACTTGAAAAGCTATCCAGGTCGACAGCTTCATTTGTTTGCCGAGCAAGATAATGTCATTCCTTGCAAAATTATAGATAATTTTAGCAATATCGCGACAGAAAACATGACTTATAAGCTACTAGAAGATGCCACACATGCTTTTCCATACTTACAGGTTGAAAGAACAATTGAAGAAATCTGCCAATTTTTAACAATTCATCAGCAAAGTTCATAAGCTTTGGTTGATCTCGCAATTTTCTTTCATTCTTAACAGGTTTAACATGTGCTAAATGAAAATTTGATTGCTGTAAAAGGGTATAGAGGATGACCGATAACTTTGATTTGGAACATATTTGGCATCCATATACTTCAATGACTCAACCTTTACCAACATTTAAAGTTAAGCGTGCTTATGGTGCGACGATTGAACTCGATGACGGTAGAACTTTAATTGATGGCATGTCATCTTGGTGGTGTGCAATACATGGCTATAACCACCCTGAACTTAATCAGGCAGTGACCGATCAATTACAGAACATGTCACATATTATGTTTGGCGGGTTAACTCATGATCCTGCGATTGAACTTGGAAAAATTCTCTTAAAAATCACACCGCCAAGTCTTGATAAAATTTTCTATGCAGACTCAGGATCAGTTGCTGTTGAAGTTGCCTTGAAAATGGCTGTGCAGTTCTGGACAGCACAGGACCAACCACAAAAAACAAATTTCATTACAACTCGTTCTGGTTACCACGGTGATACATGGAATGCGATGTCTGTGTGTGATCCGGTTACAGGTATGCATCAGATTTTTGGTATAAGTTTACCGAACCGTCTTTTCGTGGCTGCACCACAAACCAAATTCCATGAAAAATGGAATCCTCAAGATATTATTGAGCTAGAACAAGCTATTCAGCAAAACCATGAGCACCTTGCTGCACTAATTATTGAGCCAATTGTCCAAGGTGCAGGGGGCATGCGCTTTTATCATCCTGAATATTTGCGTCAGGCCAAGGCACTTTGTGAACAATATAATCTGTTATTAATTTTTGATGAAATTGCTACTGGGTTTGGTCGTACAGGTAAGCTCTTTGCGTGGGAACATGCACAAGTTGAGCCTGACATCATGTGTATAGGTAAAGGGCTAACAGGTGGCTATATGACTTTATCTGCGACCCTAACTACAAAGCATGTCGCAGAAACCATTAGTCGCGGTGAGGCTGGAGTATTTATGCATGGCCCAACCTTTATGGCCAATCCGCTTGCTTGCGCGGTTGCTTTAAAAAGTACTCAGTTATTAATTGAACAAGATTGGCAAGCCAATATTAAGCGAATTGAGCAACAGCTTAGCCAATATTTAACGCCTTTAAATCAGCTTGATTATGTTGCTGATGTGCGAGTGCTGGGTGCAATTGGTGTAGTGGAACTTACCTTTAATATCGATATGAAAACTTTACAGAAAGAGTTTGTCGATCGTGGAATTTGGATTCGTCCTTTTGGCAAACTGGTTTATGTGATGCCACCTTATGTCATCACCCAACAAGAACTAAGTGATTTGCTTGAACAGTTAGTTGAAGTTGTTAAAACGATGCAAGGAGCGCATTAAGATGTCATTGCTCGATCATTTTGCTACAGAGTTAGATGAGTTAAAACAACAAGGTAATTTCAGACAATTTACCCAAAATGTGCAGCATGAACGTTTTATTACAATTCAAAATAAAACGATGCTTAACTTAGCTTCAAATGACTATCTTGGACTGGCGGCTGATCTTAATCTTCGTCAAGAGTTTCTAGATAACTACCCATTAGAACGAAGTTATTTTAGTTCTTCATCATCCCGTTTATTGACGGGTAACTTTGAAGAATATGAACAATTGGAAAATAACCTAAGCCAAGCATTTGGTGGCCGAGCGGCACTATTATTTAATAGTGGCTATCACATGAATATTGGTATTTTGCCTGCACTCGCTGATGGAAAAACTTTAATATTGGCGGATAAGTTAGTTCATGCGAGCATGATTGACGGTATACGTTTATCTGGCGCCCAGTATGTGCGTTATCGCCATAACGATTTACAGCACTTAGAACAACTTCTGCAAAAATATCATGATGATGACAAGATTGAACGAATCATCGTGGTCACTGAAAGTATTTTTAGTATGGATGGTGATGAGACGGATTTAGCCGCTTTAGTTCAGCTTAAAAAACGTTTTGCTAAAACCATGCTGTATGTAGATGAAGCGCATTCAATTGGAGTGCGAGGTCAGCAAGGCTTAGGATGTGCTGAACAATATAATGTGATCCAAGAAATTGACTTTTTGGTAGGCACATTAGGTAAAGCATTAGCAGCAGTCGGTGGTTACATTATTTGTCACCCCATTATTAAAGATTATCTCATTAATAAAATGCGCCCACTTATTTTTAGTACTGCTCAACCACCGATTGTTATGGCTTGGGCAAATTTTATATTCCAAAAAGTATTACAAGCTCAACCGCAACGTGAACATCTACAAAATATTAGCCAATATCTTCAACATGCTGTTGTGCAAAAGGGTTATGTAAGCCCATCGACCAGTCATATTATTCCAGTTATTGTTGGGGAGAGTCAGGCTGCTATTGATAAGGCAAAACATGTTCAAGAATGCGGCTTTTATGCCATGCCTGTACGTCCACCAACAGTACCTAAAAATAGTTCACGTTTGCGTATTTCTTTAACGTCAATGGTCGAACAACATGAACTTGAAGCACTGGTGAGTTTTCTGTGAGTCTGAATAAAAACTTAGTTGCTGAGCGTTTTGCTAAAGCAGGGCAAAGCTATTCAGAGCACGCGGTTGTTCAAAAACAAATTTGCCAAAACTTAACGGGCTTATTAAAGCAGTTTTGCCCAAGTACAATGTCACGTGTTTTTGAAATTGGTTGTGGTTCTGGCAACTTAACTCGTCTGCTTGTTGATGCTTTTCAAATTGAAGATTTAATTTTGAATGATCTGTACTCAGAGGTGCAGCAGCATTTTAACTTGCAAGAACATTTGAAATGGTTAATTGGAGATGTTGAAACATTAGAACTTCCTCAGCCGATCGATATGATTGTTTCAGGTTCTGCTTTGCAATGGATGCAAGATTTATCGCGTTTGCTTAAGCGTTGTAATGAAGCTTTGAATGACAGTGGCTGGTTATGCTTTTCTACATTTGGCTCTCAGAACTTAATTGAAATTAAAGAGCTAACTGGGATAGGCCTAAGTTACTGGTCTCTTGAAAATTGGAAAAATGCTTTAACTCAGGCTGGTTTTGAGATTTTACATTTGTCAGAGTCCGAAGCTCAGCTCTATTTCGATTCGCCTAAAGCCGTGTTGCAACATTTAAAAGCCACAGGTGTAACTGCAACCGCTCAGCATCGTTGGACCAAGCAAACTTTACAGCAGTTTTATCAAGATTATGATCGGATTAAGCATGCTGAGGGATATTCCCTGACATATCATCCGATTTATTGTATCGCCCGGAGAATGAAATAAATGAGTGGCCAGATCTATTTTGTGAGTGGGATTGATACCGAAATTGGTAAGACCTATGCGACAGGTTTCTTAGCAAAATTATGGACTGAGCAGGGTAAAAAAGTCATTACTCAAAAACTTATTCAAACAGGTAATGCTGATATTTCTGAAGATATCGAGAAGCATCGTGAAATTATGGGGCTGGGTTGGTTTCAAGAAGACCATGACAAGCTAACCATGCCTGAAATTTTTAGTTATCCTGCTTCGCCTCATCTTGCAACACGCTTAGATAACCGAGAAATTGATTTTCAAAAAATTGAAAATGCGACGCAAACATTGGCAGAGCGTTTTGAAATTGTATTGTTGGAAGGTGCAGGGGGCTTAATGGTGCCATTAACTGCAAGTCTACTCACCATTGATTATGTAGCTCAGTATCACTTCCCCGTTATTTTAGTGACATCTGGCCGTTTAGGAAGTATTAACCATACTTTACTTAGTCTTGAAGCACTTAAGTCTCGTGGGCTGAAATTAAAAGCTTTGGTTTATAACCTAAAAGATGAATCAAAAGATCCATTAGTTTCTAAAGATACTTCAAATTATTTGAAAGACTATTTGACTGTTCATTTTCCTGAGGCTGAATGGATTGAACTGGCAAAAATGAATTAATTGAAAATAGGCTGTAAAAAAACCGCTCTAAATGTGAGCGGTTCTTTTATTTAAAAGCTTTGCTTAGAACTTTTTAAATCCACGGTTAAAACCAGTCGATTTGCGCTGATTACCTGTGTTAGCTGGTGCTTCTTTTTCATCATCACGACGTTGTTGGCGTAAGTAACCACCACGACGTGCAGCCATTGGTTTTTCAGTCATACGATCAGTACGACGTTTTGCCATACCAAATAAACCTGTACCTTGACGTGGTTTTAACTCAACTGATTTTGCCAAGTTGTCGATGTCGGTTTTGTCTAATTCCATCCAACGACCAGTACGTAATTCGCGTGGTAAAATTACAGTACCATAGCGTGTACGTAATAAGCGGCTTACTTTAAGTTCTTGTGATTCAAAAATACGGCGTACTTCGCGGTTACGGCCTTCTTTTACTACCACTTGATACCAACGGTTAATACCTTCGCCACCAATTTCAGAGAAAGACTCGAATTTGGCAGGGCCATCTTCAAGCTCTACACCATTTACCATATTTTGACGTAGCTTCGGAGTGACTTCACCCATCACTCGAACAGCATATTCACGTTCAATTTCATTAGATGGATGCATTAGGCGGTTTGCTAGTTCACCATCATTAGTAAACAGTAATAGACCTGTACTGTTAATATCTAAACGACCTACCATTACCCAACGGTCATTTGCAATTTGTGGCAAATGATCGAATACAGTTGGGCGTTTTTCAGGATCATTACGTGAACAGATTTCACCCTCAGGTTTATAATAAATCAGTACACGACGACGAATTTCATCTTCGATTTGAAACTGAACTTTACGACCATCAATGCGTAATTCATCGCCTGGTTCAATGCGTTCACCCACTTGGGCAACGCTGCCGTTTACACTCACGCGTCCTGCGGCAATAACCTC
>JAITLL010000045.1 GCA_031277915.1 Acinetobacter sp. | reverse complement strand
GTGTATTTGCTGCGGGTGACTGTACCACTGTGCCTTACAAGCAAATTATTATTGCGACAGGTGAAGGTGCTAAAGCATCACTCTCTGCGTTTGATTACATTATCCGTTCTGGGCAATAAGAACATCAATCAGTCTCATTAAGTTAAAGCCTAGCATTGTCAAATGCTAGGCTTTTTTAATAACGAAGTTACAACTTTTTAACAATTTTTGATCTTTATTAATCATTTACTTTATGTTTATATTTTAGACATCCATAATTTCGGATGCCATGAATTAGAAGGAAAAACACAATGAATAAATTACTTGTTGCTTTAGGTCTTGCTGCGACTGTTGCTCTTGTTGGCTGTAATAAAAATAAAGCTCCAGAAACTGGTGCGACTACGGGTGAACATTTAGAAAATGCCGCTCAACAAGCAACTGCCGATATTAAATCTGCGGGTGACAAAGCTGCAAGCGATATTGCAACTGCAACAGACAACGCTACAGCTAAAATTAATGCTGCGGCTGACCACGCTGCTAATACTACTGCGGATGCTGCTGCACAAACTGAAGCGACTGCACGTAAAGCAACTGCTGATACAGCTAAAGCTGTTGAACATGCTGCGGCTGATGTTAAAGAGAAAGCTCAAAACTAATAATGTTTAATATTAAAAAAGCCCCTATTGATTAGGGGCTTTTTTAATATGCTTAAAATCGCTTATGAAATTAAACCTTCATCACGCATTGCAATTTGTACAGATTGGCGCTCAGCAACTTTATGACGTAATGCAATAATATGTTTATATGGCGTTAAATCATGTTCAATTGAATTTGACCAATTTGTTAAAACAAATAAATAAGCATCGGCTGGACCAAAATTATCATTTACTAAATAGTCATAATCCGACTTAGATAAATAACTATCGATATATTTTAAAAGACGATCAATTTCTGCATAAGCTTTAGTTTTTTCATCAGTCGTTAACGGCGCCCCAAAAAATACTGCATAGGCATCATGTAATTCAGAGTTCAAATAACCTAACCATTCCAATACTTTCGCACGACCTAAGCCTGAAGGAGGAATTAAGTCTTGTTTCGGGTCATGTTGCGCAAGGAAGGGTAAAATCGCCACGTTTTCAGTCAAAATTAAACCTGAATTAATTTCTAAAGCTGGTACATAGCCCTTCGGATTAATTTCGTAATAATCTGCGCCTTTTTCTGTTTTATGTGTTTTTAAATTTACTTTTTCTAAATCAAAATCAACATTAATTTCATTTAAAATAATATGTGCAGCTAAAGAACATGCGCCTGGCGAATAATATAATTTCATATCTGATCCTTCTTATCTCATATTAACGTTTTAAATTGCTTCTAAAAAACCTGCAAGGTTTGTACAATTCCTTAATTGTAAAAAAGCGTAAATTTATAAATTAGTTACACCATCTAATATTCTTGAAAAAGTTTAACCTTGCAAGTTGTCTTGCGTGACGATTGTTTAAAATATGATAAAACACATTCACATCACGCATTTTTTACCGTTAATTACGCTTAAAAAGTTGGCTAATCCATTCCACTAATTGATTTAAGAAATCCAAAATAGGATTTTTGTTGCCATTATCAGGATGACTTGAGTCTTTACCATTTAAATCTAGATCAACAATTACAGGGTCATGGTCCGAAGAACGATAGGCATCTTCACCATAAAACAGTGCCTTTTGCTCATCAGTTTTATATTCTTCATTGTAATCTAACACTGTTGGTTCATCTGCATTGATATGCCAAGCAAAAGTACGGACCACTTTTGGATATAAATCTGCATCAGCAATTGCATGGTCTAAGTTACCCGCTCCACCATTGCCATTTGCGTCACTTGCAACACCAAAAACATAGCTATATGCCTGAGCGCCCTGCCCAATCTTAGCGTCATTGAGTAAAACCTTATAGTTGGCTTTTTCAAAAGCTAAAATCGGTGCTTCTTTTGCGTAGCTGTTCATATCCCCTACAAGCAAAGCATTTTGCTTAGAAACTTGAGTTGGATTTTTCGCAAGCCACTGCACAATTTGATCAACTGCTTTTACACGAGTCGGATTCCAACAACCTTGACCATCATTTTGATCGGCATCAGTAGAGTTCGCATCTACTCCAGTACAGCCTTTTGACTTCAAATGGTTTGGAATGACAGTAAAGGTTTTATTGCCACGAACAGCTTGGAAAGTTTGTGCTAATGTCGTTCGGTTTTTATCACCCAAATCAAGCACAACAGGCTTATTTAAAGGTTTAACACGCTTACTGTTATAAATAATGGCAACAGCAATAACATCACCACCTAAACGATCCAAATTTTCAGGAATAACGTATTTCCAATCTGGACCGAGTGCACTGGTTAAATGGGCAATTGCACTGTTTGGACCATAACCATTGTTAGCAATTTCCATTAAACCATACACGTCAGCATCAATGGCTTTTAATGCACTCACAATTTTACGGTGCTGTTTATCAAACTCTGCTTGTGTGTTTGCACCACGTTCTGTTGGGAAGCCAGTTGTACCATTGTCATAGTTCAAAACATTAAATGAAGCTACACGAATATGATTGGCATTTTTTGTAATGGCACTTTGACGTGGATTTGTTTGAGTAACCACTTCTGGTTGTGTATGTCCAAGCACTGGTTGCACTCGCCAGCCATTAAAACGATACTCTAAAATCCCTTCAACATTTTTAAGCTGATAGCCTGAACGTAATGTATTGGCAGCGCTAAAATTTGTTGGTAACCACGGAGTACGGTTTTGGTTGTTATAGCCATCATCAAAAATAATTTTCGATAATAAATTTTTCTGAGCTAAAGCTTTCGCTTCTGGCGACAAGGCAGGATATAAATTGGTTGGAATATATAAGCGGCCCAAACTTAAAGATAGCTCACCATAACGACCATAATTATAGTTTTCACTCACCGTTAAAGCTTGAGGTAATTTAACCAACATACCTTGATAGCGCTGCGGAGAATTAGTTGAACTACCTGTTAAACTTGTAAATGGTAACTCTAAGCTAATTGGCTGAACTTGATTTGCCATATTGCTATTACAGCTTTGAATATCCTGCTGTAATTGATCAATCTGTAGCTGGTTTTGATAACTCGTTAAACGGCCTCGTAAAATGACCTCATCACCGACCTGTCCACCTTTTACCGTGCTGCTATTTGGAATATAAACAAAAATGGCATTACTGACATTTGCACGTGCTTTGGTGTCAGGTGTTTGAACATAAAAACCTGAGAAACCATTGGCATAGCGATAGTCAGCAGTAATTACACCACGCACTGTATAAGTCTGGTTTTGTGTTGATGTAGCTAAATCGGCAATTGGGGTATCGGTGCTTGAACAACTGACTGTTTGAACAGGAGGCGGAGTTGTTGTAGAACCTGATAAATTTGAAAAATCATTGCGGTTTGACCACGCTGTCCACGAGTGGTCCAAATCAAATGCTGCGGTTGGGTCGATACTTAAAGCTGGGTTTTCAGTTTCAATACGCTTAAAACTATTTCCTAAACTTGAAACGGCTGTTCCCCATCCTGCCTCTGGACGTTCACCAATACGACCAAAACGGTCAACAGGTGTACCTTTATAAACGAGTACCACTGCATCATCACCATTAAACGATAATGCAGCCACTTGATTTACTTTACTGCCAAGTTCAGTTTGCAGTTCTGAGCGGCCCACTAAAAACTTCTGCTTACTCGCAAGTGTGCCTTGTAACCGGACAGTTACTGTCTTGGCAGTTCCACCATTATTAAACTGTTGAATTTCATAATCAGCTAAATTAACAGTAGTTCCATCCGGGTTATAAATCTCTAACCCCTTCTTATTACTACTGCCATCCACATACTGGCTAAACATGAGCTGTGCCTGAGCAACAGAGCTATATGAAAATGCACCAAATGCACTTAAAAAAACTGAAAGTGTTCTTAATTGAAAAGTTTTCATGATTAAAAATGTTCATGTGAGTTTTAATTAGTCTCTTAGATTAAATATTGATCATGACATCTACATGAAGAAAAACACCGAAATATTTGACTTGACCACCTGAAGACTTAAAATACCCCATTTGAATTTCAATATTGCCAAGGTTATGTCGATCGATCAGTTAGAAACGCAAATTGCAGACTTAGACAATTTGCCTGAACACCGTGAAATTGTGACGTTTATGCGTCGTTCAGCACCACTTAATACGTCTCAACGCACGGCATTAGAACAACATCGCGATTTAATTTTGGAATATCCTGTTGGTGACTTACGTCAACACTTTGAACATCCAGAACGCCCTTTAACTGTTGAAATCGGTTTTGGTATGGGTCGTTCATTAGTGCTTATGGCTAAGGCAAACCCTGAACGCAACTATGTGGGCATTGAAGTCCATGTACCAGGTATTGCTCAATGTCTATATGAAGCAGGTATAGCGGAACTTAAAAACTTACGTGTACTCGATGCCGACGCGATTCAAGTTTTACGCGAAATGCCAGACAACAGTATTAACTGTGTACAACTTTACTTCCCAGACCCTTGGCAAAAGAAACGTCATTTCAAACGCCGTTTTGTTATTCATGAGCGTATGCAACTGGTTGAACAGAAACTTGAGCTTGGCGGTACATTCCATGCAGCAACCGACTGGGAACCGTATGCAGAATGGATGCTTGATATTTTAGACAATCGTCCAGATCTTGAAAACTTGGCAGGTAAAGGCAACAGCTACCCACGTCCAGAGTGGCGCCCAGTGACTAAGTTTGAACGCCGTGGTATTGAGTCAGGCCATAAGATTAATGACTTTATCTTTAAAAAGATTAAATAAAAAAACAAAAGGCTTAGTTCATTACTAAGCCTTTTATCTTTTAATATTAAAAAATTCTTAGCGCTTGTTTGTTCTATTTTTTCTTTCAAATTAATATTTGCCAATCACGCCAAATCTAGCTATTTATAGAAATTGCTACTAGCCACACTAAAAATTGCTAAGGACAACACATGTTAAAAATTTTAGGGCGCGAGAACTCGATTAATGTTCGCAAAGTCTTATGGCTGTGTGAAGAATTAAATCTTGAATATGAAAAAGAAGATTGGGGACGAGGCTTTCGCTCTGCACAATCACCTGAATATTTACAATTAAACCCAAACGGCCAAATTCCTGTTGTTATAGATGGTGATTTAGTCCTTTGGCAGTCCAACAGTATTATCCGCTATTTAGCAAATGCTTACGATAAAGAACATAAGCTTTATCCTACTCAAGCAAAAGAAAGATTTTTTGTAGACCAGTGGCTTGATTGGCAAGCGATTGAGCTGAATAACAGCTGGACTTATACGATTATGTCTCTACTTAGACATTCACCAGATCATCAAGATCCAAACTTGTTACAAAAAGGTATTGATAACTGGAATCATCATATGCAGATTCTTGACCAACAGCTTGCAAAAACTCAAGCCTATGTTACAGGAACTGAGTTCACCCTAGCAGATATTCCAATTGGTCTGTCTGTACAGCGCTGGAAAGCCACTCCTTTTGACCATCCAACACTTAAGCATGTCGACCAATATTTTGAACTATTAAATCAACGTTCAGGTTTCTTAAAATGGGGCAATAACGGCGAACCTTAATTTTAAATAAGCTTTAATCCGAGTGATGGCGCTTTGAAATGCCATCACTTAAAAGTTGATAGACCTGTTTTAAATCATCCCGCCCTGCTTGAGCCAATAAGCCCTGATGCATTGCCAAGATATTCTGATCTCCTCTTACCGCAGGCCCAGTTTGCATTTGTTTCGGATCATTTTCAGTAGCTTTTTTGGCTGTTTCCACCATTAATGGATAAAGCAAGCTAAAGTCGACCTGTTCTGCATCTACAACCTGCTTTGCCATATCAAAACAGTAATTACTAAAATTACAGGCAAACACTGCTGCCAAATGCAAAGTTAAACGTTGTTTTGAGGTATATTGGTACACTCGATTACTTAGGCTATTTGCTAAATTAAAGAGCATTGCTAAATCGTCTTTATTAGCCGCCTCTACAAATAATGGTGTGACTTGCCAATCAACGTCTCTTTCAAGACTGAAAGTTTGCAAAGGATAAAATACCCCAGCTTTTTTATGCGCATGACTGATGACTTCAATATCTGTGCTACCTGAGGTATGAACAATAAGTGTTTCAGGAAATAGTTGATGTACTTGCATTACAAGATCAGCAATAGCGCTATCTGAAACTGCTAAAATAATTAAATCACTCGTTTCAAATTCGTGAAGAGACCGATATGCTTTTGCTTGAATTTTATCTGCAAATTTCTGGGTTTTCTCGAAATCACGTGCATAAACTTGGGTAATGTGATGACCTTTTGCCAAAAGCACTTTTGCCAAATGAAAAGCAACACGCCCACTTCCCAACAAACTGATTTTCATGTCAACCCAACAATATTTATCTCTATAAAAAAAGCTTCTCAAAATAAGAAGCTTTTTTCAAATCAGAATTCAATAAAATCAAACTTTCTAATGAATCGATTTATTATTGAGCTACTGAAAACTCAATACGACGGTTTTTAAAGCGTCCTTCTTCCGTTGTGTTTTCTGCAACAGGGTTTTCTGAACCATGGCCTTCAGCAACAAGTTTAGAAGCATCTACTCCTTTAGAAACCAAATAATCTACTACAGCTTGAGCACGGCGTTGAGACAGGGCTTTATTGGCAGCAGCATTACCTGTTGAGTCTGTATGACCACCTACATTTAATTTCACGCTAGTCACTTTATTTAGCAGTGTTGCAGCTTGGTCAAGAATGGCTTTGTTATCTGCTGGAATTTCACTTGAACCACTCGCAAAATTAATGATTTGCAAGTTAAGCGCTTTAACTAAAGCATTTACATCTACATTGTTCGGGTCAATTGAGCCTAAAGCAGATTGCGAAGCACTTAAGCTATTACTCACAGATTGCTCAGCTGTTTGTGGAGCAGCTGAAACAACTTCAGTATGAGGAACAAGCGCTTTTACTTTTGCAGTTAAAGCTTCTAAAGCTGCTGCATCACCTGCTTTCAATGTAATTTTGTCACCCACCCATTCTAAAGATGCATTTGGCACACCTTTTAATGCACCAAGCACGCCTGCTAATGCATCCTTATCGGTAAATGCAGCAGCATAAGTTTGGCTAGTATCGACATTACAGTCTTTAGACGCTGAAAGAACTTTTTTAACTTGAGTTTGTAAGGTCGCCAAGAAGCCCTGATCACCAATGCCCGCCTGACACTGATTCACTGCACCTTTATCATCTGTACTTAAAGTTAAAGTAGCAGGCGCAGCAGCAGCGGCCGTTACACCACTTGCAGCAGTAGTTTCAGGTGCAGGTGTCGCCTCTTTATGTTGGCAAGAACGCCATAACCAAGCGATTAATAAACCAAGAATAATGAGTGCAATAATAGGTAAAATACCACGAGATTTTCCAGTAGTCTCAGATGCTGATGCCAGCGGAGGTGCTGTTGATGTAGGTATTGACGATAAACCTGCACCAATACCCAATGGTGCTAACAGACCAACTGCCCAGCCCGGTAAATATGAACGAATCGTTTCCGCATGCTGACGTAAATAGTTCACAATGCTTTGTTGATCGCTTCCAGCAACTTCAGAAATTGTATTAAGACTAGGTTTGATTGCACTATTAAGTGTACTTTCAATCTCGGCAGATGGCACAGTGCCACTTAAATGAGTCAGTACAGTATTTTTAATTTGGTCATTATGAGAAAAAAGATCGGATAATGATGGAGCCAAACTGTTTTTCAATTGTCCAATAAGATCAGGTTTTGCAGCTAATAGTGAAAGTAAGATTGGATAAAATTTAGATAAAGCGTTTGTTTTGTCACCGAGGAATCCATCCTGGTTATTTAATATTGTTGATGATACTTTTTCTTTAAGCAGTTCTATAGGGTTTATCGACATTGGTTATTCTCCCGAATCTTATAAGTCGTAACCAGCAACTTTTGATTATTCAAATACTTCTCTTTGCTGATAGTTTTTTATTCTAATGTGCGTGAAATCTTTTGTTGTTTTTTAAATAATTTATATACAATTTTCCATCGAGTATTTACAAAACAGGCAGATCGTTATGCTCTGCCTGTTTATATCGTCAATAAACTTTTAGCTATCAGAAACTACACAGCAAAAGTCTGTAACACTTTACCAGTAAGGTTTTGACCTAATAATGGTGTGTTTTTCCCTTGAGATAAAATAGTGTCTTTACTTAACGTCCAGCTTAATTCAGGATCGACCAACACCCACCCTGCTTCAGCTTGCCAACGTGCAGTCATATTTGCTGCCTGTGCAGGAGCACTTGTTACTTTAGTAACCCACTCAAGTGGCTCGAACAAACCTTCATTAATGAGCTGAATACCTAAAGCCACATAAGTATCAAATGCACTAATACCTGGTTGAGTTTCAGCAAATGGGGCCATTTTCGCTGAACTGCTTAATGGTTCGTGATGTGTACAAATTGCATCAATAACACCTTGTTTTAAACCTTGACGTAAAAGCTCTTTATCTTGCTCAGAACGTAATGGTGGACGGACATGTGCAAGCGAATTGAAACCATCAGTTAATTGTTCAGTTAAATGCAACTGATGCATTGCTACATCAGCAGTGACAGGCAAGCCTTTTGCTTTTGCTGCGCGAATTAATTCGACTGATGCTCCACAAGACAACAAACCAAAGTGAGCTTTAACACCTGTCGCTTCAATCATAAGCAGGTATTTTGCAATCGCTACAGTTTCAGCAATTGCAGGAATCATTGGCAAACCTTGACGCGATGCGATAAAGCCTTCATGAGCACATCCGTCTTTGGCAAGTTGTGGTTCTTCAGCATAGAACACCACTGTTAGACCAAGGCCAGCCGCATACTCAAGCGTGCGAACGACTACATCATCATTTTCAAAAGCAGCATTCGCATTTGAAACGGCAGTACAACCACCCTTTTTAAGGCCAGCCATATTTGCTGGTTGCTTACCATTTAAGCCTTGAGTCTGTGCACCAATAATATGCATATGGATACCACCATCAAGCCAAGCTTTTTCAACCAAGCCATGAATAAGGGCACCATTGTCTTGAACAATTGGCTTTGAGTCTGGAGGGGTAATGACGTGCAAAATACCATTAGCACGTGCAGCCTTCCCTTCAGACTTAAGTGTACCGTGTTGTTGTTGACCCGGTTCACGTAAACGTGCACACAAATCAACCATAGTCGGCATTAACCATTTGCCCTGACCATCAATAGTTTGTTCAACTTGGTCAACTGGAGCAATCAACTTACCGTCTTGAATATATACAGTTTGTACGCTGTCTGTTTTTTGGATTGGGTCTAACACACGTACATTTTCAATTTTTACAATACTCATGTGATCCATTCCTTACAACGCAATTGCTTCAATTAAACCTTGTTCTTGAAGTTGCCCTTGCATAGACAACGCCAATACAGCCATACGAACTGCAATACCGTTAGTGACTTGTTTTAAAATTACAGACTGGTCACCGTCAGCAATACTCGAATCAATTTCCACACCACGGTTCATTGGGCCTGGGTGCATCACAATACAGTCTGGTTTAGCTAAACTAAGGCGCTCTTTGTTTAAGCCATACATTCGGTAAAATTCAGATTGCGAAGATAATGCTGGTGAATCAATACGCTCATTTTGAATACGTAGCGCAATAATCACATCACAACCAGTAACACCTTCATCCATGTTATTGAACAAACGGACATGGTCACCATATTCTGAAAAACCAACTGGCAATAATGTATTCGGTGCAATCACACGAATGTCTTTACATCCAAGAGTTTGAAGAGCAGCCACATCTGAACGTGCTACGCGAGAGTGTTTAATGTCACCAATAATGGCAACACTCAAGTCTTCAAATGGTTTCTTTGTTTCACGGCGAATAGTGAGCATATCAAGCATCGCTTGCGTTGGATGAGCATGACGTCCATCTCCAGCATTAATAATTGCGACTTTTGGACATACATCTTTAGCAATGAAATGTGCAGCACCCGAAGATGAATGGCGAACTACAAAAATATCAGCAGCCATTGCTTCAAGGTTCCAAAGCGTATCTCGTAAAGTTTCACCTTTAGATGTACTTGAACGAGCAATATCAATGTTCAACACATTGGCAGACAAACGTTTTGCTGCTGCTTCAAAAGTAGTACGAGTACGAGTGGAATTTTCAAAAAAGAGATTCATAACCGTCCGTCCTTCTAAAAGCGGGCGGTTAATTAAATTATTATTATCGTCTAAAAAGCTTTGCGCGGTATCTAAAATCTTAGTGAGGTTTTCTTTTGAAAGGCCCTCAATCGTTAAAAAATGTTTTAAATTTCCGTCTTGATTGAGCTGAACCTGGCTCGGTTGATGCAACGCTGCAATATGCATAATGGATTCCTATGGGTCGAATCGCGAAAACGTGCATAGTGTAGCTGAATTCCGTTCTTTTCGCAGAAGAACTTTACATAATAAGGCCCTAAATTGACCAGAAATTTAGAGCCGCACCTAGTTTTTTATCTTAATGCACCTATATAATGATGTGGAACTTGTGCCCGATAAATCTCTTCCGCCGTGATTTCTGACTCTTCGTTAAGTTCAACTTTAGTCAACATTTCTTTTTGAGGAGCTTCCGGTATTGTGTCAGTCAAAGACCTCAACCGCTCGACACATCGTTTTAATTCGTCATCATCTGTTTCTAGTGCTAGCGCAATTACATATTTTGCATAGTCTTTATTTTGAACAACATACATCGCGTCAATTACTCGTCCTGTGACCCTACGCATACGAACATAGATTTGTGTGGACACTGAAAAAGCTTCCGCATTGGTGATAAAACCATTCCCCATCATATCTTTCATTTATATTCCCCTCTACTTTCAAATCATAAAATTAGTTAAAAACCATTTATTAAATAAGCTTTACTCATAGAGGTTTAGCAAAATGCATACCAGTTTTTATGTTTTAAGCTTTTAAAATCAGTTTATTGGTTGCCAAGTGATAGGTTGCAATAATTTAAAAACTTTTAGACATCAAAATAAGTTAAACTTTGCATCGTTAATATTTATATGTTTTGGTCAATTGAGTTTATGAATACCTCTTTACGTTTAAACCACTATTGGATTACTTGTGCTGATGGTTTAGAAAGCCTCTTACAAGAAGAAATAGAACAGCTTGGCACCAAAGTGACAGAACGTAAAGCTGGACGTTTAATCATTGAAGGAACGCTTGAACATGCTTATCGCATTTGCATGTGGTCACGTCTTGCTTCTCGTGTTTTACTTCCAATTCATACTTATGAACTTGATTTTACACATGATGCACGTGATGTAGCAGAAGAGCTTTACGAAGGTGCAATGAGTTTTGACTGGTCACTTATTTTTGCACCACAAAGTACCTTCGCTATTCGCTTACATGCAGAGCGTGAAATTAAAGTTAATACTCAATTTGCAACGCTTAGAGCAAAAGATGGTGTAGTCGATTCCTTTATGGAAGCAGTAGGCCGTCGCCCAAGCATTGATACTAAACAACCAGAAATTACGTTGTATATTTTAGCCGGTAAAACTGAACATACCTACTGTCTAGATTTATCTGGTGACTCATTACATAAACGTGGTTATCGCCGTTATATGACGGATGCACCGATTAAAGAAAACTTAGCTGCGGCAATTTTACAAAAAGCTAAGCTTAAAGAACGTAATCCGGAGCTTGTGCTCGACCCAATGTGTGGTTCAGGTACATTTATTATTGAAGCATTAATGATTTTAACTGACCGTGCACCAGGACTTGTTCGTCGTTTTGGTTTTAATGGCTGGCATGGTCATGACCGCGACCTTTGGTTATCTTTAAAAGCTGAAGCTGCAGAACGTCATGAAAAGGCACTTGAATTACCTTTACCGAAATTTTATGCCTATGATGCCGACTGGGAAGCGATTAAAGCAACTCGTGAAAATATTATTGCAGCAGGCTTTGAAAAACTATTAGGCCAAATTCAAATCGAAGAACGCACTCTAGCGGACTGGCCTGATTTTGCCGCTGAACATAAAACAGCGTTTATTGTGACCAACCCACCATATGGTGAACGTTTAGGTGATAAAGCATCAAACCGCTCTCTTTACTTAGGGTTATCTGCACTTTTACAAAAACATTTCCCAAATCAATATGCAGCCATTATTGCAGCTCAAATTGAACAAGCCGATGTTTTAGCATTTGAAGCACCTGAAACCTTACGTTTAATGAATGGTAAGTTGCCGATTTACATTCGCTTCGGTGCAATCAAACCAGAAAAAGTAACCCAACCATTTTTAGCAAACTGGCAAGCTCAACCAGTTGAAATTGAAGAAGCACAAGACTTTGCTAACCGTTTGCAAAAAAATATGACTGCCTTGAAAAAATGGGCAACAAAAGAAAATATTTATTGCTTACGTTTATATGATGCCGACTTACCTGATTTTAATGTCGCTGTAGATTTATATGGTGATCGTTTACATGTTCAAGAATATGCCCCACCAAAAACAATCGATCCTGAAAAAGCAAAAAAACGTTTTAATTTAGCGCTTGCTGTAATTCGTGCTGTTACTGGTTTAAACCGCGATGCTATTTTTATTAAAACACGTGCTCGCCAAACGGGTAGCAATCAATATACGAAACAAAGCACAGCTTCAAAACGTTTTGTTGTTCAAGAAGGTAAAGCTAAAATTTTAGTGAACCTAACGGACTACCTTGATACAGGTTTATTCCTTGACCACCGCCAAATGCGTTTACGTATTGCTCAAGAGGCTCGTGGCAAACACTTCTTAAACTTATACAGTTATACATCTACAGCCAGCTTACATGCTGCTTTAGGTGGTGCTGCTAGTACAACAAGTGTCGACTTATCGAACACATATTTGAGCTGGTCAAAAGAAAACTTCGTTTTAAATGGTTTAACTGTAGATCATGCAGACGAACAACATATGTTCTTTGCAAGTGACTGTTTTGAATGGCTAAAAGAAGGCCACGAACAATATGATCTTATCTTTATTGACCCGCCTACCTTCTCTAACTCTAAAAAGTTCTACGGTACCTTCGATGTACAGCGCGACCATGTTTCTCTCATTAAACGTGCAATGAACCGCCTAACAAGTGAAGGTACGCTTTACTTCTCGAATAACTATCGTGGGTTTGAGATGGATGAAGAGATTGAAGCACTTTATGACGTTGAAGAAATTACCTCTGAAACGATCGGACTTGATTTTAAACGCAACCAAAAAATCCACCGTGCATGGAAAATCCAGCATTTAGGACTGAACTAATATAAATTTGGCGAGAAGTTATTATTACTTTACGGTAATGATAACTTCGCCATGTACATTTTTTGACTCAAACTCATAACGTGTAAATCGGTCTGCTCGGTCTGGTAATGCAACCATTTCTAATTTTTGCTTTTCTTTGATATCTATAACCTGATTTTGTTTTTGTTCCTGATAAGGTGATAACACACTCGATCTTAATGAATTCCAGCGAACTTCTTGTAAATAGTTATCTCCTAATTCTTTGCGAGATTGGTGCTGCTCTATTTGAGTTTTTTTTGCATCATCTTGAGCTTTAGCAATAATGACGGGTAAAGATGCGGTTATCGCTCCTGTTTGAGTTGAAAGTGCACTTTCTGTCATTGGTTGAGCTGCCCATGTGTTTGATAATAATACAGACATACCACTCAAAATTGCCAGCATACACCCTTGTTTATTATTCATCACCTACTTCCTAAAATTGTTATTGTTTGTTATATCAAATAAAACTAGCAACTTTTTTAGCTTGTCGCAATGTTATAAAGAAACTTCCCGACAATTAACAATGATTATTTTACAACCAAAAAAAATATCATAGGTATTTTGTAAATATTCCAGTTGTTTTATAAGTTTTAATCTAAGGCTTGAACAGCTTTTCTAAATCACTTAATCTGAATTTATACTTTATTTGTAATTGACTTTATTTATAAATAAACACCATATGAGGTGAAATAATGCTTCAGCAGTGCTGCCAATTATTAGAAGATCTTCAACTTAAAATCGCATTTATTGAAAGTGCCAGTTCAGGCTATTTAAGCAGTCAATTTTCTATTTATAAAAATAGTGGAGCCGATATTTTACTGGGCGGATTAGTGAGTTATGACCCCAGTATTAAAATTAGTATTTTAAAAGTCGATCCAAAATTAATCGATCTGTACACGGCAGAGTCACCACAGGTTACCGAGGAAATGTGTAAGTTGGGTCAAACCTTATTTCAACAAGCTGATATTATTGTAAGTTGTACAGGTTTACTCAAACATGGTGGCAGTGAAACCATAGAAAAACCTGTAGGTACTTTTTTTATCTGTATTTCTTATCTGGGACGTATTTATCATTACCATTATTTTTTATCAGGTCATGCCGAACAAAAACTTAAAACCCTCACACAAAAAGTAGCGGACTCAATTATTACGCTTATATCATCTAATCAAAATAAAATTTAAATATAAAAAAAGAGAATATGTTTCCATATTCTCTTTTCAGTTTTAGCAGAAAAAACTTAGCTCAGTTTCATCTTATCAAAAACTAAGTGACCGTGCTCGCCTTTAACTAAAATAGTATCACCTGCGACAAAATCACCCGACAAGATTTTTTGAGCTAATGTGTTTTCAACTTGTTGTTGAATTGCACGTTTTAATGGACGCGCTCCGTACACAGGATCGAAACCAGCATCAATCAATAAATCAAATGCGCTGTCATCTACAGTTAAACTCATATCACGATCAACCAGACGTGAACGTAAACGATCTAACTGAATATCTGCAATACCACGAATCTGTGCTTTTTTGAGTGAGTGGAAAACCACAAGCTCATCAATCCGGTTAATAAATTCCGGACGGAAATGCTGACTCACTGCATTCATCACGACTGTACGTACTTCATCATCAGTTGCACCATCACCTAGCTCACGTACATCTTGTGAACCTAAGTTTGATGTCATCACAATCACTGTATTTTTAAAGTCCACTACTCGGCCTTGTGAATCGGTTAAACGACCATCATCCAACACTTGTAGCAAGATATTGAATACATCTGGATGCGCTTTTTCAACCTCATCAAACAACACTACACTATATGGTTTACGGCGAACAGCTTCGGTTAAAACACCACCTTCTTCATAGCCAACGTACCCTGGAGGCGCACCAACTAATCGGCTCACAGAATGTTTCTCCATGAATTCACTCATGTCGATACGAATCATGGCGTCATCACTGTCAAATAAGAAGTTCGCCAGTGCTTTGGTCAACTCAGTTTTACCTACACCTGTTGGACCTAAGAACAAGAATGAACCACTTGGACGATTCGGATCAGACAAACCTGCACGTGAACGACGCACTGCATTCGAAACAGCAACAACAGCTTCATCTTGCCCTACAACACGGTCATGTAAAAAACCTTCCATATTGAGTAATTTTTCACGCTCGCCTTGCAGCATTTTCGCAACTGGAATTCCTGTTGCAGCACTCACAACTTCGGCAATTTCATTTTCAGTCACTTTAGTACGAATAAGTTTTGGTTCTTCGTTTTCTTCAGCAACTTCGTCTTGCTCAAGTTGTTTTTGAAGCTCTGGAATTACGCCATATTGTAAACGCGCTGCTTCAGCCAAATCACCTTCACGCTGAGCTTTTTCAAAAGCAATACGTGCTTTATCAAGTTCAACCTGAGCTTGTTTAGTACCCTCTACTAGAGTTTTCTCAGCTTTCCACACTTCTTCAAGATCGTTGTATTCTTTCTGAACTTCAGCGATCTGTTTTTCAAGATGAGTAACTTCGGCTTTACTGCCTGCATCTTCATCTTTTTTCACCGCCTCCAATTGCATTTTCAACTGGATTAAACGGCGGTCAAGCTTATCAAGTGCTTCGGGTTTAGAGTCAATCTCCATTTTGATACGAGAAGCTGCTTCATCAATCAAATCAATTGCCTTGTCTGGTAATTGACGATCGGTGATGTAACGATGAGACATTTTCGCCGCAGCAATAATCGCTGAGTCTAAAATTTGCACACCATGGTGAGTAGCATATTTCTCTTTTAGACCACGTAAAATCGCAATGGTATCTTCTACACTTGGCTCATCAACCAATACTTTTTGGAAACGACGCTCTAATGCTGCATCTTTTTCAATGTATTGGCGATATTCATCTAAAGTTGTTGCACCCACACAGCGTAATTCACCACGCGCCAATGCAGGTTTTAACATGTTCCCTGCATCCATCGCGCCATCACCTTTACCTGCGCCCACAAGCGTGTGTAGCTCGTCAATAAACAGAATGATTTCGCCTTCGTGTTTTGCCAAATCTTTTAAAACAGCTTTTAAGCGTTCTTCAAACTCACCACGATATTTAGCACCAGCCAGTAATGAACCTAAATCCAATGATAAAACACGTTTGCTTTTTAAGCCTTCTGGTACTTCACCATTAACAATACGCTGTGCCAAACCTTCAACAATAGCGGTTTTACCAACCCCTGGCTCACCAATGAGTACAGGGTTGTTTTTTGTACGACGTGATAAAACCTGAATCGTACGGCGGATTTCATCATCACGTCCAATCACTGGGTCAAGTTTTCCAGATAAGGCACGCTCAGTTAAATCAATCGTATATTTATTAAGTGAGTCACGTTGATCTTCGTGATTATTACTCATGACTTTGTCACTACCTCGAATATGTTCAATTACTTTGCGAAGGCTATCGGGAGTTACACCTACAGCACTTAAAATATTTTTAGTTTCGCCTGTCTCTGCTAAGCCTAATAGCACCCAATCAGTTGACAGAAATTCATCACCCGCTTTTTGCGCATATCGATCTGCCAGATTAAGTGCTTTAACGGCTTCAGGGTTTAAATTGACATCCCCAGTCGGATTCGCAATGGTCGGAGCATCTTTTATAGCTTGCTCAAGCTTTTGTTTAAGTTCAGGTAACCGTGCACCTGCTTGTTGCAACAAACTAATATTTGATGGCTCCTCTAAAAGGGTACTCAAAATATGAATACCTGCGATCGCGGTATGGTCTTTACCCATCGCTAAAGATTGAGCATCTGAAAGGGCTTGCTGCAAGCGGTTTGTAAATTTTTCAAAACGCATTCTTGTTATTCCTCACAACAAATTTGTACTTGTCTAATAGATGGGAACATTTCTTCGGATTTCAAATAAATTTTTATATATTTTTCATAATGTTATTAAAATAACAATAAGTAAAACTCCATTATAATATGGGTTTATGAATGATCTATTTCAAGTATATTTTGTATAATTTTTAAGAGAAAACAAAAAGGCCAAGTTTTTATCTGAATTTCTGCAAAAAATGGCAATTTTAAAACTACCATTTTTTAATAGTTATCACTGTTAAATTTTAAAATAATTAAAGGCAGCCCTTCATTTGAAAGACTACCTTACAAAACAACTAATCAGTTATGCCATTGGTGGAACGGACATTTAGCTTGCTCTGTTTTTTCTTCTGGAAGATCCGGCGTAGAAATTGGACGACGCTGATGCTGTTCCTGAATGATAGGGAACACAGATGTAAAGAAGTTTGACCAACCACCAGTACGTACTCGCAACAGATTATATTGCTCAGGTGATGTTACAGCTTGAGCAAATGTTTCTGGGTCAGCGACCGTTATTGTTAAAATATTGGATGATCCACCTTGGCTAAATTGCTTTAAGATGGCTACAAGTTCTTTAACGCCAAAGTCTTCACCAATATTAAAATCTGTAGGTGCACCATCAGCCATTAAATCTGTTCCGACACCAGCAAAACCTTGTAAAGCACGACTGAATTCAACTGTTTGATGATCAATTGCTAAATCTGCTGGACTTGGTGATGGACTTAAATCTGATGCTACCGTAGTACCTAAACGGCGACCATCAGCGCTTGCCCCATTCCATGCCCCCATCTCCACATGATTTTCAAAAGTTCCCACACCGGGTTGAATCTGAATACCAAAAGGATGCTCTTCTGAACCATAACGTTCAGCTAAACTTTTAAGACTTTGCACAAATTGTGGCCATGGTTTTCTAAATGTTTCGACTGAAATTTCAGCAATTATTTGAACAATCTGATCGCCTAATTTATCGACTTCAGAGTTTCCTCGTCCATAACGTGGTTGTGCCAAAGCAATCTCTCGTAACCGCTTATAGCGATCAGCTTGTGCAGCAATACGGGCATGCCCAGCTAAATTACTAATAAATGGCTCAGTCATTTTATAACCCCAGTCACAACACAAGCACTCTAAGAGTTCAGGCAATGTAGTTACCGCAGTTAATGGATCAAAAACCATTGCCTTAATGGCATATAGTGAATTAATGGTATTACTGAGCGAGATATAACACGGTCCATAAATATTATATTTAGCACCACCACTATAAAAATCCTGACCTTTAGCTAAACAGTCATCCATCAAAACATTTAGAATTGGAGATGGACAAATATCTGTATTAGCACCATAACCCAGAATTTGGCCATTAAAAGCTTTGCGGTTAAGTAATTCAAAATGTTGCTCATAGAGCTTTAATAGTTCTTCAAAACTATCAATCTGATCGGCAGGTTTCGTATTTAATGAAACAGTTTGTCCAAACAAATAGCTTTGCCCAGCACTTGAAATTGTTCTACCCTGATTTAATGCACATTCCAAAGGCTGTAATGTCGAGAAGCCACCTAATGAAAACCAGTTTTCGCCAGGGAACTGAGGTTCATAACAACCATCACAAGCATAATTTTGAGCTGAACGAATATCGACTTTAGAATTCCAAGTTGGCAAATTAGAGAGCGCATCTCCCCCTACACCATTTCCACTCTGGTGAAGACTAGGAATAAGCTTTTCATCATTTAATAAAATCGGGTGAGCACCACCAGATAAAATTGCATGTGCAGCTTCCTCTAAAATATCTTCTGGAATATCTTTGCGAGTGCGTAGAGACAAACACGGTGCATTTAATGGTAAACGACCTGAGGCACGAATAAATAATTTTGTGACCTCATTGTAAGCTGGTTTGGTTTTAGAAAAGTCCTCTTCACCATCAGCGACTGTACCACCAACAGTGATCTGTTGAATCCATTGTCCTAATGATGCACCTTGAGGATAAGGTCCCGAACTACCACCCATTGCGAGATTACCAAAAGGTTGGTGGTCTTCCATAAACATACGGTTTTGTTGTACTTTTTCGTCAAGCTTGATATAGAAGGCATCGATAATTTCCTGTGCTTCTTCAGGCGTAATCGCATCATCTTTGTCAAGGAAAGGTTGCAACAGTTGGTCCATACGTCCAAATGCCGTTGGCTCACCATTTAAATGCAAACAACTATGCAATGTGAAAATAAATTGAACTGCTTCAATAAATGTGTCCGGTTTATCTTTCGACAACGTTTCCATTCGATGACCAATCGCAATTAAATTATCTCTTTCGAACTCTTGTCCTTTTTGCATCTGGTCTGCGATTTTAAATGCGAGTTTTGAGTAATTTAAGAAATATTCAGAAATACCGGTTAATGCCAATCTCGAAGCTTCATAGAAGTCTTTTCTCTCTGGGGTCTGCGCATTGCTTGCATGTTTGGCAATTTCTTGTTGTAGGCCAGCTAAACCTAAATCTAGTGCCTTTTTATAATTTGGAATAACATGCCCAACACCCGATGCTTCACTTAAGTTACGTAAAAAGCCCTGAAGACGTTCTTCTTCAGATAAATACTTCATGACATAACGACCTTCACCCAAGGTCAGATTTGGCATAGCTCCTACAATAATTTCATCTGGCATAATGCGATAAGTGTCAGATCCATAAATGACCTTACCTTTACATTCAAGTCGGCTCGAATATGGAATCATTTCACCAGTTTCTTTTAATAATATTTTCCGTCCACGGAAACCATAATTTTCTGATGAGAATAATTGCAGACTTAATCGAATAGCCCAGCCTTTTCGTAGCATAATTGATAAACCCATAATATTTTCAGGCTTATCAAGGATATCGAACTGGTTAATGTAATAATCTATCCCGTGCTCAATCTCTTCTTGTTTACGGTTGAAATACCAGTTGTCTTGCCATAAAGAAAATGTATTCTCAAGTAGACTTAAAATACGGTTTGATGGTGGTTTAAAAAATTCACTATGAGGGTTTAGCCCAGTCGCCATATTAAAAAGGTAATTACTATGGTTGTAATACATCAAACCATTATCGGAACTATTGGTATAATGGCGATCAAATCGATTCCAATCCATCCCTGGGAAAAAATTCCAGTTATCTTTATCTAATCGACTAAAATCATTTAAATATTCTGGGGCATCATCTAATGCTAAATCTTTTAAACTTGGAATATAAAATATTCCTCCCAAGTCTGAGTGAAGATTATTGAATAATCTATCATTCATAAAACCGTCTATTGCTCCAATCTGACTTGCCATTACTTCTTCTAAAATGGCAGCAGTTTTTGCAAAACCAGCAAAATAAATCCCTTCTTCATCTGCTTTAGTTACCGATTTTGGCACTCTAAAACTCGAATCTGACGTAGCACGGCCAAACGGTAAACCCAAACGCAGAACTGGTGTAGTATTTCCACTTTCATCTTGCACACGAGATGCTTTAATGTGCGAACGGCTATCGCGGTCTGGAATAATTGTGTCGTTAGTTTTACGTCCAATCAAATCTTCAATTTGATCTTCCGACATCATGTTGATTTGATCCCAATTAATTAAAAACCGTTGAGATAAAACGTATGAGCCTCCAAAGTGTTCAATATCTTCTGTACCAATTAAAGTATGCTTTGCCAATGAAATAGGATCAGATGGATTATTTAAATTTTCAGAGAAGCGACATCCTAAAACCTTACCATTACGACCCGTTTTAGATTGTGAAGCAGTCACCTGCTTCACTATTTTTTCAATATCTGAACCTAAAAACTCATTAATAATATATTCCTGTAATATTTCACATGCATTAGCATTATCACTTTTTACATGCAACCAAATATCACCATTCGAGTTTTTAAAATTTTCCTTAGAATCAGCAAAAACTTTTGAGACATTTGGATTTTTTTCTTCTGGATAATGTAATTGCATTCCTTTTGGTCGTGACAATTTATCTTTTTCACAAATCAGATCCCAATTATCAAAAGATATACCAATTGCCAAAGTTGTATTTTTACTAGAAAGTGCTGGATTCTTATTGACCTCTCGACGTACATCGATCATTAACTTTCGTATTTTTTCCCGCGTAATTTCTTTATTTAACCAAACTGTACTAAAAATGGCATGGGGTGAAGGATAAACCAACCCACGTTGCATATATTTCCATATTTCAGTAAAACGATCTTCATAAGATATATTTAACATTATATTATTTCCTTTAAAATTTTTATATAATAATTAAAAGTATGATTATAAATTTAATTACAAAAGCATTATTCATAATAAAACTTCAAATAACAAGATATTTAAAATCAAACAAAAACAGTAAGAATTAATAAACATTACCAATAAAAATTTAAGTTTAGATAATTTAAAATATAAAGCAGAAAAAAGTCACAAAAAATAAAGATAACTCCATAAAACAAGCCATCAATTATTAATATAAAATAATAAATAAAATCATTAAAAAAATTAAAACAACTTTTAAGTAAAGCTTACTGATATAATTCCTAGTATTCTTTTAGAAAAAATTATTGTCGCCATGTTGATAAAAAAACTTATTTCTACTTTGCTTTTTACATCAATACCTTTTTACTGCTTTGCCGAGCTTCCTCAAGACTCAAGAAGACCCGGTGGAATTGCAGTTATCCCTCTAACTGCTGAAATAACTCAAGTCACTTTTCAACATAAACCAGTTTTAATTAGTGAAGAAAGTCATCAACGTTATGCTGTAGTTGGTATTCCCCTATCTACTCCACTAGGCAGTATTCAGCTCGATACCAATAAAGCACCTATTCAAATAGAAGTTAAGTCTTATCCTTATGCTGAGCAACGGATTAAAGTCACTAACCAAGACTATGTAAACCCCAATCAAAGTCAGTTAGATCGTTATGCTCAAGAAGCGAAAGAACAAAATGATATTTATAACTCTTTCACATCAAGTTCATGGCAAAGCTTGCCCAAATTTATACGCCCCACTTCAGGTAAATTTACCAATTCTTTTGGAAGAAAACGCTTTTTTAATGGTGAAGAACGTGCACCCCATTCAGGTCTCGATATTCCAGCGCCTGTGGGTCAAAAAGTAGCTGCACCAGCAGATGGCGTAGTGGTTCAAACAGGAAACTATTTCTTTAATGGACAAACAGTACTAATTGATCATGGCCAAGGCCTAGTTAGCATGTTTTGCCATTTAAGCGCAATTAAGGTAGAGAAAGGCCAACATATCCGCCAAGGAGAAACTTTAGGCTTAGTAGGCAAAACAGGACGCGTGACAGGCCCTCATTTACATTGGGGCATGAGCCTTAATAATGCTCGGGTAGATCCGCAGCTTTTTTTAAATACAGCTCATTAATTTAAAGCCTTACAAAAATACTTTGGTACCTCAATATAGCCTTCTTTTAGCTAAAATTGATGCGCCAAAGGTCTTTGTATTCCTGAATGAAGTTCTATTCGATCACAACCACGTAGCCTTGCTAAATGCTCTGCTTCTTGCACAAGTAAATGCCCTATCCTTTTGCTACGTACATTCTCATCAACGCACAGATAGCATATTTTGGCAAAGTCACCCTTTAGAGCAATTTGTGGAATAAAATAAAGAGACAAAACCCCATACACATTTAGATCATCGGCTGCTACTAATGTAATTGCATTAGGGTCTTTACTTAATCTCTGAAATTGTTCCTGAACCAATGTTAAAGGCTGCGAATATCCCATTTGTTCCAGTAAATGGCATATGGTCTCGGCATCTTCCCATTTAGCTAAACGGATATTCACCCAATTCTCTCCCTTTATTTCTTAATTATTCTTATCATAAAAAAGCCAACATGGCTGTTAGCTTTTCTTTTTTCAGGCATTCATATGAAATTATGCAGCTTCAATAATCTCAAAATCGTGAGTAATTTCTACACCACCATCAGAAAGCATTTTACTCGCTGAACAATATTTTTCAGCTGATAGCTCT
>JAITLL010000032.1 GCA_031277915.1 Acinetobacter sp. | reverse complement strand
GTGTGGGGTTACCCATGTGAGAGTAAGTCATCGCCAGCTCATTATTCAAATCACCCCCAACCAAACGTTGGGGGTGTTTTTTTATGCCCACAAAATATATAAGTTAATATATAAAGTAGACAGAGACCCAAAATTAGGTTTGTATATTAGCCATGTTGTATGAATATAATATTGAAGTTTTTTATTTTGGGGTGACCTAGTGAAAATCAATTCTTTCTCCCCATTACCTGAAGATGATAAGGAACTGTCTCTTCCTGAGTTGATCTATTGGGCATCTTTAGGTGATCTAGAGCAAGTAAAGCAATTATTGATAGATGGTGAGGATCCTAATCAGATAGATGAGGAAGGGTATAGTGCTTTACAAGCAGCTGCTGAAAATGATTATTTAGAGGTAGTAAAGCTCTTGGTAGAAAAAGGTGCCTATGTCGCTTACAAAAGCGATTACACAGCATTAAAGCTTGCAGAAATGGCAGGTAATAGTGATGTGGTGAATTATCTAAAAAGTTTATAAAATTTAAAAAGCCTCTTTCTTAGAAAAGAGGCTTTTTTCTAATTTAAGACAAATGATATTTTTGTAGTTTCTCAACAATTGATTGAAGTCCTTTTATCTCGAATTCATTGGCTTCAAATTTTTCATCTTTATTACGCTTAAAGATATCTCGTATCTCAATCACAGCATTTGGGTCAACAATACTTAAACTCGAAGTGACTTGGCGTATTTGGCTAATAGAACGAGAACCATTTGTTGAGCCATAGCCAATAAATGCGGCTGGTTTGCCACCCCATTCTTTACCCACATAGTCGAGTGCATTTTTTAATGCTGGACTATAACCATGGTTGTACTCTGGGCTAATAAAGATAAATGCATCAGCTTTGGCAATTTTATCTGCCCATTCTTGTTGTTTAGGTTGATCATAAATACCAGTGGCAGGTGGATGAGAGCCTGAAAATAATGGTAAATTCCACTCTTTTAAATCAATCACTTCTATCTGAAAATCTTTTAGATTGAATGAGGGAATTGCTGTTTCCACCCAATTGGCAACTTTAATTGCTGTACGTCCTTCACGAACACTTCCCACGACAATATAGACCAGCATGTATTTTTCCTAAGGATTTTTATACTTATAACTTAATTCATTATATAGGTAGGAGAGAATATGGAATTTGTAAGGATTCTTATGTCATGAATGAAAATTAGATAATAAAAAAGCCCTCATTGAGAGGGCTTTTTTATTTACATGAGTTTAATACTTTGTTGGCCTTCAGGAGTAACCTTGAATATTTCTACTTCAAAGGTAATGTTTTTCCCTGCTAACGGGTGATTAAAATCAATTTCAGTAATATCATCATTAACTGACTTCACGACACCGAATAAGGTGGTCTTTGCTTTATCTTCAAATTCAATCATATGACCAGGGATAGGTCGTTGTTCGAATTTAACAGTATCAAAAGTTTGTATATTTTCAGGATTCCAAGGACCAAAAGCATCTTCTGGTGGAAGATGTACAGTACGTCGATCGCCTGCACGTAAACCAAATAATGCTTTTTCAAAACCTGGTAAAAGGTTTCCGTCGCCAATAGTCAAACTAACAGGCTCTTCACGGCTACGTGTATTGTCAATTTCTACGCCATTTTCAATTGCAACAGAAAAGTGTAGGTCAACTTTAGAACCGTCTGTAATACGAATTTCTTCATTAGGTTGAATAATTTCGGTCATATTATGCATCCGAATTTTTAGGTCTTTGCTTCTCAAGGAAGAATGTATCGATGAGTAGCAAAATGGTACCTAGAGTAATGGCACTGTCCGCAATATTAAAAGCTGGAAAGTGATGATTTTGGTAATAAACATGAATAAAATCGACTACATACCCTAAAGTAATACGGTCAATTAAATTACCTAATGCCCCACCTAAAATTAAAGCGATGGCTACAGGTAGCACCACCATTTTTTTAGGCATACGTAGCAACCAAAATACAAAAAGTATTGAAACTAAGCCTGCCAAAGATGTGAAGAAATAGCGCTGCCATCCTCCGGCATCAGATAAAAAGCTAAAAGCTGCACCATAGTTATGTAATAGTGTCCAGTTTAAAAATGGGAGTACAGGTACAGGATCTGCATAGTTCAGATGTGTACTCGCGATCCATTTTGTCCATTGATCCAACACAATGGCAAGGACAGAAAGTCCAAGCCAAATGAGGTTGTGTGGATAAAACTGGAATAAGCCTTTTTTAGCTTGTGAATTAGGCATATTTTCTCACTTCGCCACGACCAGTGACGTTCACAATACAACGACCACATAAACCAGGATGATCGGCGTGTGTATTTACATCAGGAAGGACGTGCCAGCAACGTGCACATTTTTCACCTTCAGCTGCAGATACTTGTACACGTAAGCCTTCCATTTCAGTTGCTTCTCCTTGTTCAGCAAATGGATGTACTACTACTTGTGACGTAATAAGAACAAAACGGAGTTCATCAGCCAGTTGGTTTAAAACTGTTTGTAATGATTCATTTGCCCAAAGTTCAACTTTGGCTGAAAGATTACTGCCGACAAGTTTAGCGTTACGCGCTGCTTCAATCTGTTTATTTACTGCAGATTTTACGCTAATCAATGTTTGCCAATCTGCTTCAGAAAGCAAGTTTGCTTTCGATGAAACAGGCAAGTCATACCATTCAGAAGTAAATACATATTTTTCGGTTTGTTCTGGAATGAGTGGCCAAGCTTCTTGAGCTGTGAAGCTTAAGATCGGGCTCATCCAACGAATAAATGCTTGTACGATATGGTAAAGCGCTGTTTGTGCAGAACGGCGTGCTTGAGAATCCGCTTTAGTGGTGTATTGACGGTCTTTGATGATATCTAGGTAGAAACCACCTAAGTCATTAATACAGAAGCTTGTTAACGCACTACACACGACATGGAAGTTCATTTCTTCATATGCAGTGATAATAGTTTGTTGCACTTCATTTGCACGTTGTAATATGTATTGATCAAGAGCGATGAGGTCATCTACTGCTAATGCATCTGTACTTGGCTTGAAACCATTTAGGTTCGCAAGTAAGAAGCGTAGCGTATTACGAATACGGCGGTAGCTATCACTTACACGGCTAAAGATTTCTTTAGATGCTGCGATTTCATAGCGATAGTCGCTAGATGCTACATATAAACGTAAACCATCGGCACCAAGCTGTTTGATAATTTCTTCAAGCGGAATATAGTTGCCTAAAGATTTTGATAACTTACGACCATTTTCATCTACTGTAAAACCATGTGTTAACAAGGCTTTATATGGCGCGCGATTGTGAATTGCCATAGAAGTTAATAAAGAAGATTGGAACCAACCACGGTGTTGGTCTGAACCTTCTAAATATAAGTCAGCAGGGCTTTCTAATTCTTCACGTTGCTCAAGTACAGCGTAATGTGTTGTACCAGAGTCAAACCATACATCAAGTGTATCGCGAACAGCATTGTACTGTTCAGCATCTTCACCAATAAAGTCTTTTGCTTCACGTTTGAACCATGCTTCGATACCTTCTTCTTCGATCAGTTTGGCAACTTCTTCGATGAGTTCAGGTGTACGAGGGTGTAATTCGTTCGTATCTTTATGAACAAAGAAAGGAATTGGCACACCCCAAGTACGTTGGCGTGAGATACACCAGTCCGGACGACCTTCAATCATTGATTCAATACGGTTTTTACCCCAATTTGGTACAAACTCGATGTCATTTTCAATGGCGTTAAGCGCACCGTCACGTAAACCTTTTTGATCCATGCTGATAAACCATTGTGGTGTAGCACGGAAAATAATAGGAGTTTTATGGCGCCAGCAGTGTGGGTAGCTGTGTTTAATAGGTTGATGAGCCCATAAGCGACCTACAGCCCCTAAAGCTTCGATAATTTTTGGATTGGCTTTATAAATGTGCTCACCAGCAAAAATTGGCGCAGTTGGTAAATAAACCCCGTTACCACCGACTGGATTATCTACTGTAAGGTTGTATTGAAGACCTACTTTATAATCGTCTGCACCGTGGCCAGGCGCAGTGTGTACAGCACCTGTACCGCTTGTTGCGATAACGTGTTCACCTAAAATAACTGGAACTTGACGATCGGTAAGTAAAGGGTGTTGTAAAGTAAGATTTTCAAGAGCTGAACCAGTAAAGTCAGCTAAAACAACTGGATTTTCGAGCTTGTAGCGCTCAATTGCTGAAGCAACTAGGTCTTTAGCAAGAATGAAGTTTTGCTTACCACGTTCAGTCGTTACTTGTACCAATTGATATTCAATTTCGGCATGCAATGCAACTGCTTGGTTAGCTGGTAATGTCCAAGGTGTAGTCGTCCAGATTACGATATCAGTTGGATCTTGAACGTCTACATTTACACGAGCACTTAAGTCTTTTAAATCTACAACGCCAAAACCAACGTCAATTGCGTCAGATTTTTTATCTTCGTATTCAACTTCAGCTTCAGCAAGTGCTGAACCACAGTCCATACACCAGTTCACTGGCTTTAAGCCTGGCTGGATATGGCCATTTTTTTGAATTAAACCTAAAGCACGAACGATATCGGCTTCTTGTTTGTAATTCATGGTGAGGTAAGGGTTATCCCAATCACCTAAAATACCAAGACGTTTAAAGTCAGTACGTTGTAAATCAATTTGTTTTAGCGCGTATTCACGGCAAAGCTTACGGAAAGTGGCTGCATCAACTTTCTCGCCAACTTTACCTACTTTTTCTTCAACTTTTAGTTCGATTGGTAAGCCATGACAGTCCCAACCCGGAACATATGGCGCATCGAAACCTGACAAAGTACGACTTTTTACAATAACGTCCTTGAGTACTTTGTTAACTGCGTGGCCCAAGTGAATTGTGCCGTTTGCATATGGAGGGCCATCATGCAAAATATATTTTTTCTTGCCAATACGCGATGCACGAATCTGCTGATAAATGTTGTCGGTATACCACTCTTCTAACCATTTCACTTCACGTACTGCCAAATTTGCTTTCATTGCAAATTGAGTATCCGGCAGGTTTAGCGTGGCTTTGTAGTCCACTGCATTTTCAGTAGTTTGCTTATCGCTCATGCAAGTTGTCTTCCAGTTTAATCAGCTTGGGAGCCGACATGTTTTACAATCAAAATTCGAATTAAAAAGGAAATTGTGTCGTGTCTTTACGATATTGTCGTAATTGTTGCACGTCATTATCAATTCCTGCCTTAAGTGCCTCAAGCGAAGGGTAGTTCAATTCACCATGAAGATAGTGAAGAAAAGTCACCCGCATAAATAAGCCATACAGATTAGCAGAAACATCGGGGAAATGTACTTCTAATCTCCACTCTGGATGTTCTTGCTGAATGGCAGGACGAGTACCGACATGACCTGCACCATAGAGGCTATTTTCATGATATCCGGCAATTCCCGGTTGTTCAGGTGTATCTTGACGCACTTTTTGAGTGAGTGAAGTTGTTTCACAAATGACTTCAACGCCATAAATGCCATTTAAACAAGGCTTGTGGCGGTTGAGACGAACATTAATGGTTGGAAAATCCAGAGTTCGTCCAATCTGGTCTCCATATTGGACACGCCCAGTAATACTATAGGGACGGCCTAATAATTTAGCTGCTAAAGCGAGATTACCCACTTGAAGCACTTGGCGAATACGAGTTGAACTAACGCGTTCACCTTCGAGTTCAACTGTATGTAAAGTTGTGACTTGAAAGCCGTAATTTCTTAAAAATTCGCTGTTACCTTGACGGTCTTTGCCGAAATGAAAGTCATCTCCTAAAACCAAAGCTTGAGCATTTAATTTGTCTTTTAATAAATCTGCAAATGCAGACGCGCTCATGCTACGGAAATGCTGATCAAATTTGGCAACCGCAATGTAGTCAACTCCAAGTTCGGCTAGGTATTCGACTTTTTCCCGTAATGAGTTAATACGAGGAGGGGCATCGTAGCCTTTAAAGAACTCAAGAGGTTGGGGCTCAAAAATCATGACCAATGTTTTTAAGCCTTGTGCTGCAGCAATTTTTTTGAGTTGAGCAATCATCGCTTGGTGACCTAAATGGACACCATCAAAATTACCAATCGTTACCGCTGTTTGCGGCAACTGGAAATTGGGCGATAACGCATTAAGACGAAGCAGTTTCATGAACTTAAAATATGGCTATTTTTGCAAGGGTTATATATTGCCATATTCTCACAGATTCGTCTTGTTGTTGTGTTTTTACTCAGATATTTTTCAATATGAATACCCTGTATATCTAAAATACTGATGAACTAAATAAAAATAAATCAATTTTTCTTATTAAGAGTTTGCTCTACTATATCTTTATCCACTCTTTGATTAGAGAATTAAGATGAAAAAACCTTTCTATCAATTAAATCATAGCAAAGATGTTATACGACATTTTACCCCAAATTGGTTTACAGCGACTATGGGTACTGGTGTGGTCAGTATGATTTTAATTCAGCTTCCATTTGCTCAATCGTTTTTATTCACGTTAGCAACTTTGTTATGGCAATTTAATATTGTTTTATTTAGCGTTTTTTCAGCACTCTATTTATTGCGGTGGTTACTTTTCCCACATGAAGCAAAGCAAATCTTTAATCATGCAAATATGAGCTTGTTTTTAGGGGCTATCCCGATGGGGCTCGCAACCATATTAAATGGTTTTTTAAGCTTTGGTGTCGGGCTTTATGGTGAAGTTGCAATCCATATTGCTCAGGCTTTATGGTACGTCGATGTATTTTTAGCGCTCGGAATTGCGTGGATTGTACCATTTTGTATGTTTAGCCGTCAGAACCATCAGCTACATACCATGACTGCAATCTGGCTTTTACCTGTAGTTGCATGCGAAGTCGCTGCAAGCTCTGCTGGCATGTTGGTTGCACATTTACCAGCAGATTTGCATAGCTTTCATTTATTGTTAGCGGGATATGTACTGTGGGGAATCTCTGTTTTACCTGCATTCGCTATTTTAACGATTTTAATGTTACGGATGGCTTTGCATCAGTTACCGGAAAAAGAAGTCGCAATTTCTAGCTGGTTGTCTTTAGGCCCAATTGGCACAGGTGCTTTAGGTCTGTTATTGCTAGGGGAGCAGGCACAAAGAGTGGCACCAAATGTAGGATTTGACCAGTTTGCCAATGTGTTTCAAGCATTAGGCGTGGTAGGCAGCCTGGTACTGTTAGGCTTTGGGCTATGGTGGTTGGGTCTTGCGATTTTAACAACGCTTCGTCATGCAAAGACAGGTATTCCATTTAACTTAGGATGGTGGGGCTTAACCTTTCCATTAGGCGTATTTATTCTTGCGCTATTTAATTTAGGGCATCAGGTTGAAATTGTATTTTTACAATACGTTGCTGTGGCATTGAGTCTTTTATTATTAACAATGTGGGGTGTGGTAATGAAGAAAACACTAGCAGGTGCATATAGTGGCCAACTGTTCTTCTCACCATGTTTAATCGCCTTACAACAAAAAATGCAGTAGTGGGAAAAAGGTGCAAAAAAGCTTTTGCACCTGATTTATACTTATTTTCTAATTTATTAATCTTGAATTGAGCCTTTTTGAATGAATAAAGATATCGCTTTAATTATGGCACTTCCCAATGAATCTAAAGGTTTATTTGAGCAAGCTGGTATTGAAGTCCATTACAGTGGTATCGGTAAGGTCAATGCTGCCTTTAAAGCATTTGAAGTTATTCAAAAAACAGGCTGTAAAACTTTAATTAACCTAGGTACAGCGGGAAGCTCTGCATTTAGTCGACATGATTTAGTCGAAGTAAAAACTTTTGTGCAACGTGATATGGATGTTTCACCGTTAGGGTTTGAAGTCGGTGTAACGCCGTTAGATGATCACTTAGCTGCTGAAATTCATCTTCAACCGTATTTTTCTGATCTACCAAAAGCAGTTTGCGGAACTGGAGATTCATTTGAAACGGGTCAGCCAAAAGTGGCTTGTAATGTGGTGGATATGGAAGGATATGCCTTAGCTAAAGTTTGTCATAAGCTAGGTGTACGCCTGATTTCGGTAAAATATATTACTGATGGAGCAGATGATACGGCTCATTTAGATTGGGAAGAAAATTTACTATTAGGTGCACAAAAGCTTTTGGCACTTTATCAAAATCATTTCTAAAAAAAGATCGGCAAAATTGCCGATCTTTTTAATTTTAACGAGGCAATACGCCGTAGAGCATCAAGTATACTGTATGCTCAATCGAGCGTTGGAACATGCTACGGTTGCGAAGCGTTTTTCCGGTCACCATTTCCATTTGAGTTGCAAAATCAGCATAGTTTTGTGTAAGCCCCCAAATGTTTAAGATTAAGAGTTCCGGATCGATATCTGGTGAAATTTTTCCTTCTTCTTGCCAAGTTTGAATAACCTTAGCTTTACGCTTAAAGAGTTTTTTCAAAGGTCCTTTCAGTATAGGTAAGATGTGCGGTGCCCCTTGAATAATTTCTAGTGCAAATAGTCGCGAAGCTTTAGGTTGGCTACGAGAAAGTTCGATTTTTTGAATTAAATAGTGAGATAGCGCTTCGGCTGGTTCTAACTCAGCTTCTAAGGTTTGTAAGGGCGCTAGCCATTTTTGCAAAACGGTGGTGAGCACTTCCACATATAAAGACTCTTTATTTTCATAGTAATAGAAAATATTCGACTTATGCATGTCAGCGAGTTGGGCAATTTCATCCAGACTTGCGCCAGTGAACCCATATAGTGAAAACACATCAAGGGCGGCAGCAAGAAGCTGATTGCGCTTTTGGGTACTCTTTTTCTGTTCCATTTGCTGCATAAATTAAAAAGATAGTGCTCCCATTGTAAGGTAAATCGTTTGATTTGTGCACAGGTGTCTCACTTTTTTAGTGAAAAAACGGATAGTTATTTGAGCAATAGATATACTATTGTGCAAAAAATAGAGAGATTCACTAGTTTATTGTTATTATTAAAAATATTTTTTTATATTCGCCCTAAAAAAGAGCAATAAATCATCAGTTTTATTGCTCGTTAATTGTGCTTTTTTCGTTTGAATGGTTCTCATTACTTGTCACAGCCTTAAGTCGCTAAAACTGCGTCGAGTACTTGCTGTTCGAGCTGAGCAAAAGTTATGCTTTTTTTACGTGGGCGTGGCAAATTAACTTGGAAACTTTGAGCAATTTGACCTTTATCTAATAGGATAATACGGTCAGCTAATTGCACTGCTTCACTCACATCGTGTGTGACCAAAATGGCAGTAAAACCTTGCTCTTTCCATAAACGTTCAATCAAGCTCTGCATCTCAAGACGGGTTAGTGCATCTAATGCACCTAAAGGTTCATCTAACAACAAAATGCGTGGAGTATGAGATAATGCGCGTGCTAAGGCTGTACGTTGACGCTGTCCACCTGAGAGTTGTGAAGGCCATTGTCCCGACTTTTCTTTTAAGCCTACTTTTTCCAGTAATTCTTCTGCTAAAGCATGTTGGGCTTTAGGTAAACCCAGTTGAACATTTTGAAGAATATTTCTCCAAGGAAGTAAACGTGGGTCTTGGAACATGACTCGAATATCATCGCTGGTAATGCCTTCACGTAAATGTCGGGCAGATTTAAACTTAATCTCTCCAAAACTGGCTTTTTCAAGTTGGGCAATGAGACGTAATAAGGTACTTTTACCACAACCACTTCGACCAACAATTGCCAAAAACTCACCTGGTTGAATATGGAGGTTAAGATCTTCAAGAACTTTAACCTCCCCATAAAACTTGTAAAGTTGTTCAATCAAAATTTCTGCACCTACAACAGGCTCTTTTGATTCTGTGCGGTTTTCTGGAATGAGCTCTACGTCATTCTGATTAATATTTAAATTCAGATTTGTCATATTTTCAGCTCCCTTATTTTTGATAACCAGCATGCCAACGTAGTAAATAGTGTTCTAAAACCTGTGCTAACACATCTGCTAACTTACCTAATAAGGCATAAAGAAGAATACCAACCAGCACAACATCTGTTTGTAAAAACTCTCGTGCATTCATGGTCATATAACCAATGCCTGCTTGCGCTGAGATAGTTTCGGCCACAATGAGCAATACCCAAACCAAACCTAACGCAAAACGTAAACCGACTAAAATAGAAGGCATCGCACCTGGTAAAATGATTTCTTTGTAGAGCTGCCAGCGAGAAAGGCCATAGCTTTTACCCATCTCAATCAATTGTGGGTCGACTGAACGGATACCGTGATAGGTATTGATATAAATTGGGAAAAACACACCTACTGCCACTAAGAATAATTTGGCTGTTTCATCAATACCGAACCACAAGATTACGAGTGGAATAAGTGCAAGAGCTGGAATATTACGAATCATTTGTAAGGTGGTATCGAGTAGGGTCGAGGCAAATCGCGAAGAGCCGTTTAGTAAACCTAATAGCAAACCCAAACCACCACCAACCAAAAGCCCAAGCAAGGCACGGCCAGCACTTACTTTGACGTGATGCCATAGTTCTCCACTCACCAAAAGATGCCAAAAAGCGGAAATGACAGCACTTGGGGCAGGTAAAATACGGCTTTCTAAAAGACCTGAACTGGAGGAATTTTGCCAAATAACCAATAGAACAATTGGGAAAATCCAAGGCAGCAAGCGCTGCCCGATTTGTTTTGTTCCACGTGAAACAGTATTTACATCTTTGCTCATGCAGGCTCCTTGACGGAACTATTTTGCTTCTTCTCGTCCGGAACGTAGTTGTTGGCAATAATCTCACCGAATGGACCAGTTAAGTTTGGTTGAGCAAGTTTAGCTCGCGTCTCAATTGGTAATAACGGGAATACTAACTCGGCAAAACGGATCGACTCTTCAAGATGCGGATAGCCCGAGAAAATAAAGGTATCAATACCTAAATCAGCATATTCCTGAATACGAGCTGCAACTGTCTTTGGGTCACCGACAAGTGCAGTACCAGCACCACCACGGACTAAACCAATACCAGCCCATAGGTTTGGTGAGACTTCGAGCTTGTCTCGGTTGCCACCGTGAAGCGCGGCCATACGTTGTTGGCCGACTGAGTCCATTTGTGCAAATTTTTTCTGTGCCGCAGCAATAGTTGCATCATCGAGATATTGAATAAGTTCGTTCGCCGCTGCCCACGCTTGCTCGTTGGTTTCACGAACAATCACATGCAAGCGAATACCATAAGTTAATTTACGGCCTTTAGCCTCAGCTTTAGCACGAACATGTTCGATCTTTTGTTTGACTGCTGCTGGTGGTTCACCCCATGTAAGGTAAGTATCGACTTGTTCAGCCGCAAGGTCGACCGCTACATCTGAAGAGCCACCGAACCAAAGTGGTGGATAAGGCTTTTGCACAGGTGGGTAAAGCAGTTTGGCATCGTCCACTTGTAAACGTTCACCGTGGAATGTAAAAGCTTCACCTGCATGTGAGCGTGTCAAAATTTCACGCCAGATTTTTACATATTCATTGGCAGTTTGATAACGGGTCGAATGATCTTCATATAAACCATCACCGCGCAGTTCAGCCTCATCACCACCTGTCACCAAGTTGAGTAACACACGGCCATTGGACAAGCGGTCAAATGTTGCAGCCATGCGAGCTGCCAGTGCTGGTGTTGTTACCCCTGGACGTAACGCGACTAAAAATTTAAGGTGCTGAGTTGCATCAATCAGGCTAGCCGCCGTAATCCAAGGATCTTCACATGAACGACCTGTTGGAATAAGGACACCTTCGTAACCTAAATTATCAACCGCCACAGCAATTTGCTTCATATAGGCATGGTCAACCTGACGAGCGCCTTTACTTGTACCTAAATAGCGACTATCACCGTGGGTAGGAATAAACCAGAAAATTTTCATGTGCATTACCTATATGTCTATTGAAATTACTTGGCACCCCAAACAGCTTGTTTAATGCTGATTGGTTTTGGAATGATGCCTTGTTGAGTAAAGATGTCTGCAAGCTGCTGCTGTTCAGCAATGACTTTACTGTTAAGAGGAGCTGCTGCTGATGGACGTGGACGACGTTTAATAAATAAGTCGCTGGTTGCAGGTTTAAGCCCTGTACTTTGGCCAATCGCGCTCGCCGTTTCGGCTTGATGGCTTTGTACCCATTTGTCCGCTTGGTTAATTTGTTTAATGAGCTCAGGAACAGCTTTTGGATATTGCTTAACAAAATTTGGAGCAGCTAAATAAAAGGTATAGTTCGGGCTTAAACCTTTACCTGATGCAAGAACCCGAGCTTGATCTTCTAATTGTGCTGAAGCGAAGTAAGGGTCCCAAATTGCCCATGCATCAACGGCCCCTTTTTGAAATGCTGCGCGAGCATCGGCAGGAGTAAGCCAGATTGGAATAATATCGCTCCCTTTTAGGCCTGCTTTTCGCACCGCTTGGACGAGTAAATAATGTGAACTCGAACCTTTTTGCAGCGCAATACGCTTGCCTTTCAGATCTTTAAGTTGTTTGAGCTGCGAGTTTTTAGGAACTAAAATTGCCGATGCCAATGGCTTAGCTGCTTCATAAGCAATGTAATATAAAGGCTTACCAGCTGCTTGTGCGTAGACTGGAGGCGTGTCTCCCGTGACTCCGACATCAAGGGAACCTACGGCCAAGGCTTCTAAAATTTGTGGACCAGCAGGGAACTCGTTCCAAGTAATTTTGGCATTTGGAAATTCTTGTTCAAATAATTTTTGCTGTTTGGCAATTGCAAAGTTAATCGAGCTTTTTTGAAAACCAATACGAAGTTCTTTTACACTTGGGTCAATCGCCCAAGCTGGTGCTGCGATTGTTAAGCCTAATACAGTGACTGCGCTGATGCGTTTAACTAATAGAGTCCACTGACCCTTATTAAATAATGACTGATATTGCATATTGATATCCTTGTTCTCCTTGAGGTTAGGTACAGCATTTATATGGTTATTTAAGCCGTGCCCAAGCTGGGTTTATTTCAGTTTTAAAATGGCATCTTGAATGGTGAGCTTGTTTGGAATGAGCTTTTGCGTATAAAAGGCATCGGCTACATATTGTTGTTCTTGTGCCACCTTGTCAGATATTGGCTGAACTCCAAAACCCATACGTGAAATGGAAGTTTTGAGTACATCAAATTCAAGTGCCGTAGGTTTTTCGAGTAACTTCGCAGCTTCATCTTGATGTGAGCTGACCCATTGAGTTGTCTGATTTAGCGTTTGCACAACAGTGTTTAGAACTTTTGGATTACTTTCTGCAAATTTGCGGTCAGCTAAATAAAACTGATGGTTACTTACCAAGTTTTCACCAGTCGCTAAAACTCGAGCTTGAATTTGATGCTCAGCCGCTGCGAAGAACGGGTCCCAAATGACCCATGCATCGACAGCTCCTTTTTCAAAGGCCGCACGTGCATCTGATGGTGGTAAATAAACAGGTTGAATATCAGTTAAGCTTAAGTTGTTTGCTTCTAAGACTTTTAATAAAAGATAGTGAACATTTGAGCCTTTATTCAGAGCAACCCGTTTGCCTTTTAAATCCTGAATAGAGTGAATAGGAGAGTCTTTTTGTACCAATAATGCTTCTGCTTTTGGCGCAGCAGGTTGGTTAGCGACATAAACTAAATTTGGATTGGCTGCTTGAGCAAAGATAGGAGGTGCTTCACCTGCCTCACCTAATGAAATGCTTCCCACATTTAGACCTTCAAGTAATTGAGGTCCCGCAGGAAACTCGACCCATTTCACTTGTACGCCTTGATCTTTCAGTGCTTTTTCCAAGTCACCACGTGCTTTTAAAATAGGAAGGATGCCATATTTCTGGTATCCAATATTTAGAGTTGTGGTGGCCTGTTCCTCTTTTTTGGCACAACCACTTAGCATCATTACTCCTGCAAGGCTGGCTGCGATGACTGAATATTTTGACCATAAAGTGGAATTTAAAAGTGCCATGTAGTTTCGTGCTCCCCAAAGAGAAAAAGAAAAAATAATTGGATGAGCAGATACCCTAAAGGGATTTTTATTTCATAAAAAATAAGTATTCGGTCTTTATTTATATAAAAAAAAGCTAAAAATATTTGGCGATAAACTTATGCAAAAAAATGATTTATTAAATAAAATAATATTTGGAAAATAGTATTTAAGTTTTTGTAAATAAAATAGAAAAATATTAAAAGCACAAAATTTAAAGTTTTTAAAAAAGTACAACCATACATTAATTGTATGTATGGTTGTACTTTTGGGACTAAGCTTATCTGAAATAAGAATATCTTAAAAAATGCAAAGACTAGGGAAGCAGTTTTTTAAAGACTAAAGAATTTCTTTGATAGTTATATAGTGCCTGACGGGCATTGGGTAAGTCATCAACACTGGCTTGATGGAAGCCATGTTCTAAAAACCAGTGGGCAGTTCGCGTTGTTAAAACAAATAATTGACGAATACCTTGTTGTTTGGCCTTTTCTTCAAGGAATTGCAGAATTTGGCTACCGCGATTGGATTTGCGATAACTTGGATGTACGGCTACACAAGCAATTTCTGCTGAACGTGTTTCTTTAAATTCTGTCGGGATTGGATAAAGGGCAGCGCAGGCCAAAATCATACCGTCTCGTTCAATGACAGCGAACTGGCTAATTTCTTGTTCCAAACGTTCACGTGAGCGATAAACCAAGATACCTTCTTCTTCTAACGGACGTAATAAATTCATTAAGCCGCCTACATCTTGAATATGAGCTGTGCGAACTTCTTCATAATGTGCATCGGTAATCATGGTACCAACACCATCACGGGTGAAGAGTTCTTCAATGAGTGCACCATCGTAGGCATAAGAAATCAGATGGACACGGTGTACACCCGATAACGATGCCTTTTTTGCTTCTTGTAAATGTAGGGTTAGGGTGGGGCTGCTGGTTTGATATTGTTGAATATAATAGTCGAGCTGATGCGGACTTAATTCACGTAATAATTGTCCTTCTTCATTAAGCAAACCTTGTTGTTCACCTAAAAAGATTAATTTGTCTGCTTTTATATAGGTCGCGGTTTTAGTCGCAACCTCTTCCGCTCTTAAATTAAACACTTCGCCTGTGGTTGAGTAACCCGTCGGACCAAGTAAAACAATATTGTTATTATCAAGATGACGATGAATTGCATCGGTGTCTATGGAACGAACTTCGCCAGTAAGCTGAAAGTCCATTCCATCACGAATACCATAGGGTTTAGCTGTTACGAAATTCCCTGATACTACATCTATTCGGGCGCCATACATTGGAGAGTTAGCCAAGCCCATAGATAATAGTGCTTCGATTTCTAAACGGATAGACCCGACTGCACTCATTACACAGCTTAATGATTCACGTGTCGTAATACGGCTGTTGTCATAAAAAGGGGTTTCAATTCCTTTATCTTTAAGGTTTTGATTAATTTGTGGACGCGCGCCGTGTACTAAAATTAAGCGGATACCAAGCGAATGCAATAAAGCAATATCGTGAATAATATGTTCGAAATTAGGATCGCGAACTGCTTCACCACCAAACATTAAAACAAAAGTTTTATCGCGGTGAGCATTGATATAGGGTGCTGAATGTCGGAACCAATGTACATAATGTTGGGTATTATTATGTGATTTCTCTAAAGACTTAGTTGGCATACCGATCTCGAATCAACAGCAAAAAGATATAAAGATGATTCTAAACAAAAAAGCTTAAAGCCGCATGTATTAGATAGAAAAACACCCAAATTTACATTTGGGTGTTCGATATTTTTTTAAATTAATGAACGACTTTAATAATTTTATGGCTTTGCTCATTTACCAGTACATAGTTCCCGTTCACTTTATACCATTTTTGAAAACGTCCTGGCTTGTTTAATTTGTCATGTGAACGATAGTCAATTGCATAACGTGGGTGTTGATATTGATGTGGAACGACTTGGCCTTCTCGCCAGATATTCGCATGGTCATCTTTGTGAATTACTTTAACTGGTCTGACGTCATGATTTGGGTAGTTACCATGACGGTCATGATCATTTGGTGCAGCCATTGCTGTTGTTGCAATTAAACCACTCATTGAAAGAACAATTGCTGTTGTTAGTTTTTTCATAGTGAACCTCGAATGATCAATTAAATTTTGATAATTGAAGATTAGTAAAAAATTAAAGATAAATCGTGAAGACTGAGCATAATAAATGTGAAAAATTTCTATGAAATAAGAAGAAAATTAGAATTTAAATTTTAAATAATATGTTGATATATAATAAAAAAGGATAAAACCAATCGGCTTTACCCTTTTCTACTAAGCGATAGTGAGGAGCTATCGGGCTTATAAACCACGAATACTAACAATACTGTTGGAGTCTGTATCAACTAAAATATAGTCATTGTTGATTTTGTACCATTGTTGGTTACGGTCTGGTTTAGGCAAGTTACTGTCTTTATAGTCAACCTTGTAGCCATTGCCGCGATAGTGCTGTGGCATGACATAACCTGGCTGCCAGCGATGTTGTTTAAGGCGCTCAAAACCACGCTCTTCACGCATACGGCGTTCATCGCGGAAATGATCTTCATTATTATCCCGATCAAATTTATGCCCACGATCATTCCATTCACCACGGGGTCCACCTTTCGGACCTTTTTGCCCATGTCCTCGATCAAAAGGAGGGTCGGCAAAGCTTGCCATACTGGTTGTCAGTACAGTTATGCAAAGGGCTAAGGTAGTGAACAACTTTTTCATGATGCATCCTCGTTTACATCTGATGTCTCTCATGGTGAATACTGTACGCGCAAAATGCAGAGAAACTGTGAAGATCATTTACTGCTTCAATTAAAATTACGGATAGATCCAGAGTTTTTATCAATAATAAAAAAGGCTTGTATATATCTTTTCAGGTATAGCCAAGCCAGATGTGATGATCGGCTGTAATTTATTTTAGCTTTTCATCTGTAATTATTTAATCCTGAGCATCGATACTCTGACCATTGAGTGCCAAACTATCTTCCCCCATTAAATAAAGATAAGCTGGCATAATTGCCTCTGGTGTTAATAGTGTTTTTGGATCTTCTTCAGGATAAGCTTTTGCACGCATTGCTGTACGTGTTGCCCCTGGATTAATGCAATTAAAGCGGATATTTGGATAAGTATGTTCGGCTGCAAAAATCTTGCTCACCGCTTCAATCGCGACTTTAGACACTGAATAAGCGCCCCAGAGTGCTCGAGCTTCTCGTCCTACACCAGAGCTAGTAAATACAACAGACGCGTTCTCTGATTTTTGTAAAAGCGGGAGTAACGCTTGAGTCAGGGCAAATGGCGCACGTAAATTGACTGACATCACATCATCCCATACCTCTGCTGGATAATGTGCCAGTTCTACGCGGTCACCTAAAATGCCTGCATTGTGCAAAATACCATCTAAACGACCAAATTGCTTTTCAAGAGTATTCACTAAAAAATCATAATCGCGATCAGAAGCACTCGAAAGTTGTAGAGGTAAAATTGCAGGTTGAGGTGCACCTAAACCTTCGATTTCATCATAAATGACTTCAAGTTTATTTAAGGTTCTACCATGCAAGACCACAGTTGCACCATGTAAAGCATAACTGAGAGCCGCAGCTCGCCCAATTCCATCACCTGCACCGGTGATTAAAATAATTCGATCTTTGAGTAGATCTGGACGAGGCTGATATGCTGAATATTTCATTGGTAAACCTCCTTCTTTTTATATTGATTAAATAACCGTTAAAAAAGCCTATAAAACTCTTGTGTTAACTTATCATACGCTGATTTTCCTGTAGAGCAGGAAGCTTTTGACGTAACATCTCGTGTAATTCTGTCACCGTATTTACAATCGAATTGGCTTGCCAAGCAGCTAAATCATCACGATGTTCAATAGGTAAATAGCCGTATGCTGCCAAGATGGTATACATATCGGCATTGCGACCAGCATCAATATCACGTGGGTGGTCACCCACATAAATAATTTCATTTGCTGGAATATTTAACTGATTTGCAGCCAAATACATCGGTTCCGGGTCTGGCTTGGTTTTAGAAACGTCTTCTGGACATACTAAAACCGCACAGCGTTCAGTCAGATTTAATTTTTCTAATAATGACTCACTTAAACCACGTGGTTTATTGGTCACAATACCCCATGGAATTTGCTGAGCTTCCAACTCTTCTAAAAGCGGATACATGCCTTCAAATAAGTCTGTATCGACGACAATATTATTGCCGTAAATATCTAAAAAGTTTTGTCGATGCGCCAAGAAAATTGGATTGGCTACATCGAGTTCTGGATAAACCAATTTGACCATCGCACGCGCGCCCTCAGAAACCTGAGTACGGATGAGGTCTGCATCAACTACAGGGCGTCTTGCATCACGACACATTTGTTGAATAATACGAATAAAGTCGGCAGCCGTGTCGATGAGCGTGCCGTCTAAATCAAATAAAACAGCTTTCATCATGCACCTGTATTTACTGTATGAACCATATAGTTAACATCAACATTTGGAGCTAACCAGTAATGCTTGGTAAGCGGGTTGTAGTGCAAGCCAGTCATTTCTTTTAAAGTTAAGCCTGCATTACGAATGTCATGTGCCATTTCTGAAGGACGAATAAACTTGTGATAATCATGTGTACCTTTTGGCAACATGCGTAACACGTATTCGGCACCAATAATCGCAAATAAATATGACTTTGGGTTACGGTTAATGGTCGAGAAGAACACATGACCACCTGGTTTCACTAAAGCCTGACATGCTTTAACAATAGATGCAGGGTCTGGAACGTGTTCCATCATTTCCATGCAAGTGACCACATCGTATTGGCCTGCTTGTTCTTGAGCCAATTCTTCAACTGGAATTTGGCGATATTCAATATTTTGAACATTGTCTTGCTGAGCATGCAAACGACCTACAGCCAAAGGTGCTTCACCCATATCAATACCGAGTACATCTGCACCACGGCGAGCCATGCTTTCAGCCAAAATACCGCCACCGCAGCCAACATCAAGTACTTTTTTGCCGGCTAGCCCACCAACACGTTCGTCAATCCAGTTTAAGCGTAATGGGTTAATTTGATGAAGTGGGCGAAATTCAGAATGTTGATCCCACCATTTGGCAGCAAGTGCTTCAAACTTTGCGATTTCTTGTAAATCAACATTCAATTGCGACATGGTGCTACCTCTAAACTTGAGTTATCTTTTTGGATGTAGTTCGCCGTTAGTGTAGCGATTATTGGGAAAAAAGCGATAAACCCAATAAAAAACTTCACAGAAGCAAAACGAATTTAGCATATTTGTTTTATATTTAGAGCATAAGCTAATGCATAACAACTTAGAGGAAAAGCTGTAACAATGAAAAAATTGGTTTTGGGCGGTTTGAGTGCAGCAATTATGGCCGTATCGGGTAGTGCAATGGCAGCAGATTTCGTTGCTGGTAAAGACTACACCGTGATTGCCAATCCAGGCAAAGTGGAAGTACCGGGGAAAATCGAAGTACGTGAGTTCTTTTGGTATGGTTGTCCGCATTGTTTTAAACTTGAACCACATATGCAAGCGTGGTTAAAACAGGCACCAAGTGATATACGTTTCGTACGTACACCAGCTGCTATGAACAAAGTATGGGAACAAGGGGCACGTACTTATTATACATCTGAGGCATTAGGGGTACGTAAGCGCACACATTTACCATTATTCCATGCGATTCAGGTCAATGGTCAACAGATTTTTGATCAGGCTTCTGCAGCTAAATTCTTCACACGTTATGGCGTGCCTGAAGAGAAATTTAACAGCACTTATAATTCATTTGCTGTGACTGCAAAAGTTGCTGAGTCAAATAAACTTGCTCAACAGTACCAATTAACTGGTGTTCCTGCGGTTGTCGTTAATGGTAAATATGTCGTACAGGGTGAAGATGGCAAAGTGACCCAAGTACTTAACTACTTAATTGAAAAAGAACGTAAGGCAAAATAATATTTATTGCTTTAAAAAAGGGCCTCTCATGAAGCCCTTTTTTTATAAATTTAAATATTTAATTACTTTCAAAATCACGAAATAATTCAATTAATTTTGATGATTTTCATCCTCAATCTGGAAATTTAAAGCATCAAAATTGGTGGTTTGTGTTGGTAGCGATAATGCCTGATTAATATATAAATTAATGAGTTTTTTGCGTGAACCAATTGAACGCTGATAATACGTTGAGTTTAGAAGCAGTGACGCACCATAAGTCAGTGACCAGATATATGATAAATAATCACGAATCGACATATCATAATTTAATGATTTTAAATAATTTTCAGTAATATCTTTAATCGCTAAAATACGTTGCTGACGAATTTCATAAAGCTCTTCAAAAAGATGCTTCAACTTAGACTCTGTCATGGTCAGGTTTTCTTCAAGTTGATGCAATAAAATCGTTTTGCCCGGTGTGAGCAAATGATGCAGCATGTAACGGGGTGCATATTCTTTAAAATCAGTATTATATTTTTGAGAAATTTCTAAAATTTGTTTTTCGTTTTGAATAATGAGTTCAAGCAGAAGTTCATTTTTACTTCTAAAGTGCTTATAAAGCGTACCTTTTGCAATATCTAGCTCGGCCACTAATTCATCTAGAGTAATTTCCTGATTGTTTTCTAGTAACAATTTTTCTGCAACGCTCAGAATCTTTTCTTTGCGCATTAAAAACTGTGTATGACGATCAAGATTCATAGGTATTCCCACACCAGTTTGGCCTAACGAATAGTTTACTTCCTGTAAAAAAGAAAAAGACTTTTCTCGAAATTTTGAGCCTTTTTCTTTCTCTGTTTACGTATTACCACATAACCTGTTTTTTGTCATTTGCCGCTTCTATCGTTCCCAGTTCGCAATCCCTCTAAACAGTAAGCGAACTTGTGTAGATGCGTTTTCAATAAAGGCTGTTTGCTGCTGCCTGAGCTGTTCACCTTGATATTGTTTGGCTAGGTTGAGCCACGTCATTGCCCATGTAAATGACATATTAGTCAAAATGGTAGATAAGACGTTTAAGTCTTGAGGGTTTTGAATATGTTTAAAATTTTCGAGCTTAGTCAGATCTGTTGTTAAGTCTTCAATCAGAAATTCAATTTCTCTGGCAATCGCTGCACGGACAGTTTCTGAACCGCCCCAACGTTCCGAAATCATAAATTGCCACTGCTTAGGGCTATGGTTAACAGCCTGTACAAATAGCTCAATGCTGGTTTGGGTTTTTGCAGATTTATGTTGTAAATAACTTTGTCCAAGTTGATGTAAAACGCTTTTTAAATGCAGCGCGACTTGGTCAACTAGTTCCTTACCGAGTTCATCCATGTCTTGAAAATGGCGATAGAACGCTGTTGGTACCAAACCAACTTCACGTGCAACTTCACGCAAACTGATACTACTGAACGAGCGCCCAGACGTACTTAAATGCAAGGCTGCATCGAGAAGTGCCTGACGACTTTGCTGTTTTCGTTCATCCCGTATCGACATTAAAAGAACCTATTTAAACCGTGAGCCAAAGTCTAACAAAAAAGAGCAAACTTTCATAAAAAAAATAGTGAACAAGTGTTGACTGAGTGAACACTTATAAATATAGTGTACATATGTTCACTATAAGAACATGTGTTCACTCAAATAAATAGCCAGAAACAAAAGAGGAACGTATGAACGCAACACTTAACTATCAACCGCATTGGGTTCGAGAAGATTTCGTTGATTTCATTTTGCAAAAAATTAACGTGTCTTGGGCTTGGAAAAGGGTACTTGCAGAAGTTACCGCAGTTCAGCCACTTCATACCGATATGGTGCTTATCAAGCTTAAACCGAATCGTAACTTTAATTTCGATCAGGTTCGTGCAGGTCAAAGTATTTTACTGACTTTGCTTATTGATGGCGTTTACCAACAGCGTAGTTACTCAATTATTGAAGTGACCACTCAAAGTGAGATCGCTTTAGGTATTAAAGTACAGGGCTTGGTATCTCGTGCAGCTCAACGATTACATGTCGGAGAGTACATTGAAATTTCACAGCCACAAGGTGATTTTACTTTGCACCAAGGCCAGCAACCTGCGATTTTAATTGCGTCAGGAAGCAGTATAACAGCAATTTATTCACTCTTGCAGCAAGCTTTAAAGCAGCAGCTTGAACAAATTCATATCATTTATTTTAATCGTGCTGAAATTTTTCATGCTGAGTTAAAAGCTTTGGCAGAACAGTACCCACAGCTTCAGTATCATTTTTTTAATACCACCGAGCAAAAGCAGCATTTAACTGAAAGCCTGTTACAAAAGCTTGTTCCTGACTTTGCGCAGACTGCGACCTATGTGTGTGGACACCACGGCATGATGCAGCAGGCGAATGAAATTTATGTACAAAAAGGTGCTCAGTCACAGCTTCATCAAGAGTATTTTCAGCCACTTCAAGTGACTGGTACACATACAGCACAGCCCGTTATTTTTCGCCGTGCCCAACACGAGTTTTTAGCTGAAACAAATTTACTGAGCAGTGCAGAGCAAGCAGGTCTACGTCCACAACATGGTTGTCGTATGGGTGTTTGCAATAAATGCAGTTGTACCAAAGTAAGTGGAGTTACTCAAAACCTGTTAACTGGTGAAATTGAAGACCAACCGAACCGTCCAATTAAACTATGTGTGAGCCAGGCATTAAGCCCAGTCACGATTGATCTATAAAAAGAATTAAAGAGGATAACCCTATGAATATGGCATTAGAATTTTCTACCGTTTCTAAATCTGCTCATTTAACACCTGAACAGACTGAAGAGTTTGGTCGCCGTGTTGAGCAGATTCGTCAAGACATTATGCAAAGTCTTGGTGAACAAGACGCAAAATATATCTATAAAGTACGTAATTTTGTTCGCTATACCGAAATCGCATCACGTGGCATGTTGATGTTTGGTGGTTGGATTCCACCTGTTTGGTTATTGGGAACAGGTTTACTGGGTGTTTCTAAAATTGTAGAAAACATGGAACTTGGTCATAACGTTATGCATGGTCAGTTTGACTGGTTAAATGAACCAAGTCTGAATGGTAATACCTATGATTGGGATACCATTGCTTCGGGTGATGACTGGCGTGAAACACATAACTATGTGCACCACACTTATACCAATATTGTGGGTAAAGACCATGACGTCGGTTATGGAATTTTAAGAGTAAGTGATCAACAGAAGTGGGAACCTCGTCACCTGTTCAATATTCCACTCGGTCTACAGTTAATGTTTTTCTTTGAATGGTATGTAGGTGTACAAAACTTACATCTTGAAGATGTATTAGTTTATAAAACCAAGAGCTGGAAACAGGTTTGGAAAGATTCCGCTAAAGTCCGTAAAAAAGCCACACGCCAAGTTTTAAAAGACTATGTGTTTTTCCCTGTGATCTCTGGCCCTATGTTTTTGCCGGTTTTTGCAGGAAATATAATTGCTAACATTATTCGTAACCTATGGTCATCTGCTGTGATCTTTAATGGTCACTTTACTGAAGATGCAGAAACGTTTGAGCCAGATAATACCGATACTGAAACCAAGGCAGAGTGGTATTTACGCCAGATTCGTGGTTCGAGTAATTTTAGTGGCGCAGAGTGGCTTCATTTTCTGAGTGGTAACTTAAGCCACCAGATTGAACACCATTTGTTTCCAGATATGCCTGCCAACCGCTATAAAGAAGTGGCACCGAAAATTAAGGCACTTTGCGCAGAATATGGCATTAACTACAACGAAGCGAACTTTATGCGTCAGTTCTGGAGTGTATGGGTACGTTTAGCAAAATGCTCTTTACCAAATCACACCACTGGAAAAGTGATGCACGCATTGGAAAAGTTAAAAGCAAAATTCAAATTTGCATAATTCTGGTTATTTAAAAATAGCTCCTAAAAAGGGGCTATTTTTATTTTTTATGTGTGAAAATTGCAGACTTACATTTGAAAGTAGGGAATAAACTCAACCTGTCAAAATCCTTTGCTATACTATGCCCAAGTTTGTATTTAAGAGAAGTTAGGAAGGATTATGCGTATTGACCAACGTGCATTAGACCAATTACGTGAAGTGAAAATTACACGAAACTACACCCGTTATGCTGAAGGTTCTGTGCTGGTCGAATTTGGTCACACCAA
>JAITLL010000012.1 GCA_031277915.1 Acinetobacter sp. | reverse complement strand
TCGAATACCACCAATTAGGTTAAAGATTGTTCAAACAAATAAACAAGGGCATCTTCGGGGACTAAATCAAACAATTCAATGATTTCTTCATTACGCATTCGAATACATCCATGCGACATGGGGACTCCCATAGGTTCTTTATCAGGTGTGCCATGAATATAGATATAACGTTGCATGGTGTCATGGCCTTTCCCTTTGTTAAAACCTTCTTCTAAACCATCTAACCAGAGAATACGAGACAATATCCAATCTCGCTCCGGGAATTGTGCTGCCAATTCACTGCTATAGACTTCACCTGTAGGTTTACGTGCAATAAAAACTGCATTTTTAGGAGATTGCATACCAAACTTTTTGGCAATGCGATGCCAACCACGTGGAGTTTTCCCAGTATTTTCTTGTTCCCCTATTCCATTCTTACCTGTAGAGACCACATAAAATTTATTATGTTTAGGGAGGCTTAAAGTTTGGTGTGCCAAATCAATAAGAATATCTGCATCTTCAAGTTTAAATTGGGACATGGAATTTATTCTCTTATAGCAACTCTATTTTGAGTTTTAATAAAAATTAATGGGAAACTTGTCTTGCGCCAAAAATAAAAGATTATCAATCTTTTATTTTTGGCTCAGGGCGTAGCCATAACCAAATTGCAACAACGAGCATGGTAGTATCAGTAAAAACTTTCACCCAAAATGGCGCAGAGGTAAACAGCATTAAAATACCGCTTGCGGTCATCATAATACTGGCAATCCATTTCGCTTTACGTGGTACTGTGCCATTTGCTCGCCAGTCACGTAGAGTTGGCCCATATTTCGGGTGATTTAACAACCATGCATCCATTTGAGGCCATCCATTTGAGGCAGCCCAAGCAGCCAGAATAAGAAACACTGTTGTCGGCATGCCTGGTAAAATTGCTCCAATAATACCAAGCGTGATAAAAATCACGACCAGAGTTCGCCAAAACAATGTTCGCATATATAAACCTTAAGCTATTGTTGATCGTAGTATAAAGTGTTTTTCTAGTATTATTTTGTTGATCAACCATGAAATTAGGATGAATTATTTCGAGTATTAAACCTATGAATATTGCCTCAGTTAAAACGTCCTATTTTGAGCCATGGTTACAGTTTAATCATCCAATGGTAAGACAATTAGCTTTTACAATTGCTAGCCCAAATTTACTTCGTCATCTTCCTCAAAGTCTCGCTATTCAACATAACTTTCAATTTCACCCAGATCATGTATGGGAACAACATTTTCAAAATTATCTACCACGTTTAAAGCAACTTGATGAATCACCTGAACCTTTACTTCATTTTATGTCACGACTTAAGAGCACACGTTTAGGTTTACGCTTTGAAAATTTGCTCTGGTTTTGGTTACAAGAAGATCAATATCATTGTTATCAGTTATTAGGTCATAGCATTCAAAAAATTGACGGTGCAAGAACTTTAGGTGAGCTCGACTTTTTAGTTTTTAATAAAGGAACCCAACAAGTTGAACATTGGGAAGTGGCTCTAAAATACTATTTAGGCGAAGATGAATTAAATTTAGAACAATGGATTGGTCTAAATAGAGAAGATACTCTAAGCAAAAAACTGTATCACTTCACCGATAAACAGTTTCAATTTCCAGATGCTTTAAGCTTTGAAATTCAACAGCGTTTTGCTGTTTTAAAAGGGCAGCTTTACCTACCGTTGAATTTACCACAACAGCAGTCTGTTCCAGATTGGGTAAATTTGACTCGTCGCCATGGAATGTGGGGAACAGTGATTCCCAATTCTAAATTTTATCGTTTGCAAAGACACGAATGGCTTTGTCCTAATAAGGAGGCAAGCTCCTACCCTGCCGATTGGTGGACTGATGGCTTATATTGTAAAAATATTGAAGAAACTCAGTTTTATATGTTTAGACATCCCCCCCTATTGAACCTAAGACTTGTTCACAATTAAAAACATCGCTTTACAAGTAGGTTTGGTTTATAGAAACAATTTATAACGTTTTTACTATTAAACAGTCATGTTTCTTTTTACGTTTGTTTTTTAATCTAAATTTACTTCATTATTAAATTTATACGGAGAAAATGATGAAAAAAGTTTTAGTCGCGTCTGTAATGATTGCATTTGTATTAACTGGCTGTAATACGTTTAAGGGTTTTGGTAAAGATGTCTCTAAAGCAGGTGATGCTGTAAGTAATACCGCACAAAAAACTGAGAATAAAATGTAAGTTATGCACAGCTTCAAAAAACCTTATCGAAGTGATAAGGTTTTTTTATTTTTACATACCCAACCTTCAGAGATTCGCCTATTATATCGAACTATATTTCACCTACTCAGCATGCAATTTCCGGTATGAACCACTCAGACACTCTCTCGCTTAGCTTAGAACTTTTACAACAGCCTTCTGTTACTCCTATTGACCATACTTGCCAAACTATTATGGCTGATCGCCTAGCAAAAGCTGGCTTTCATATTGAACCAATGCGTTTTGGGGACGTTGACAATTTATGGGCTCGACGCGGAACTGAAGGCCCTGTGTTTTGTTTTGCTGGTCATACTGATGTTGTACCAACAGGGCATTTAGAAGCATGGAATTCAGATCCATTTGCTCCAGAAATTCGTGACGGCAAATTATATGGTCGCGGTTCTGCTGATATGAAAACAGCATTGGCGGCGATGGTAGTTGCATCTGAACGTTTTGTAGCAAAGCATCCAAACCATAAAGGTTCAATTGCTTTTTTAATTACCTCAGATGAAGAAGGCCCTGCGGTTAACGGTACAGTTAAAGTTATTGAAACTCTTGAAGAGCGTAATGAAAAAATTACCTGGTGTTTGGTCGGTGAGCCATCAAGTACAAGTAAATTAGGTGATATTGTTAAGAATGGCCGTCGAGGTTCTTTAAACGGTGTCTTAAATGTCCATGGTAAACAAGGTCACGTGGCATATCCTCATCTAGCGCGTAACCCAATTCATGAAGCTTCAACAGCTCTAGCAGAGTTATGCCAAACTGTTTGGGACAATGGCAACGAATACTTTCCTGCAACGTCATTCCAAATTTCGAATATTCACTCAGGTACAGGTGCAACTAACGTTATTCCAGGTACTTTAGAAGTTACTTTTAACTTCCGTTATTCGACAGAAGTTACAGCAGAACAACTTCAACAACGTGTACATGAAATTTTAGATAAGCATGGTTTGCAATATGAGATTGACTGGAATTTATCTGGCCTGCCATTTTTGACACCAGTAGGTGAATTAGTTAATGCTGCTCAAACTGCTATTTTAAATGTAACTGGTACTGAAACTAAGCTATCTACTAGTGGTGGTACATCTGATGGCCGTTTCATTGCGCCAACAGGCGCACAAGTTTTAGAACTAGGAGTTCTAAACGCAACTATCCATCAAATTAATGAACATGTTGATGTACACGATCTTGATCCTTTAACAGATATTTATGAGCAAATTTTAGAAAATTTACTGGCCTAAGATACTAAAGATCAATGACTAGATAAAAAGCATCCTCTTTGGGGTGCTTTTTATTATCTTCATTAACCAGTATGTTATTTAAAAACTTCTTTTGAGTGCTTATCTATCCACTGCAATATAGTTGGCCAAACCTCCTTAGCCGCATTTTGACTCAGTGCAATTCGACTATGAGAATAATTTTCTAAGTTATTATTAGCATAGCCAAACTCACAAAATACATTTTTTTCATTTTCAAAGGCTTTTAAATATTTATAACAACCTTTAACAGGGGCAATAAATTTATCACCACTCCCAGAGATAGAGTATATTGGAACTCTAATAGAACTCATAAATTCTCTATAATCAATATTTTTAAATTCACTGATAAAATTTTGCTTTAAATTCCAATTAAACCATGGCCGCATCGTATAATAGGATTCATTTAAACGACCTAGCTTAAATTTATTAGCAGGAATCTGACCTAGACCTTTGGTTACTAGTTTTGCAGAAAATAACCTAATAAAATCAAATGAGTTATTTATAGCGCCAAATGCTTGGCAAGCAACCAAAGTAATACTTTTAATATTTTTCAAATATTCTGGATAGTTAATCAAGAACATTGTTAAGCATAAACCTCCACCACTATGCGTTACGCAGTGTAAAGAAGTTATATTAAAATGATCATGAATATAGTGAAATGCTGCCTTGTATTCATATAATGCAACGGTTTCAAAATTGAAGGGAAGATCTGTTTTGGGACTAGCACCATGCCCCCGCCATTCTAAAATAAAGCAGATATAGCCCTCTCTTACCAAATAATCTGCAATACCCATACAAACAGTTTTATCTGAAAATGCCCCATGAGATAAAAAAATGGCTTGCTTCTTTACCATAGGATTATCTTTTTTAGAAACTTCCCATAAGGCAAACTCACAATTATCATCTGTTTTTAAAACATGCAGCTCTTTATGAATTGACATTTATTTTTCTACTATTGCAATGATTTTATTCTCGGTTGACTTAATAATGACTGAATAAGCGGAGTATAAAACTCCCCCTCATTAATCAGTTTAATATATTCATCACCGTACGCTACCCAGCCTTCTTCAACTAATGCATCCCAAATAAGTTTATAATCAAGTTTAATATCACTATTAAAAATTTTCTCGTACTTTTTAGTGCTAATTTTCATTTCTTGCAATGCTTGAAATATCCAAATTAACTTTACGTCTTCAGTATCATGAATAAACATACGTTCAATAGGAAGTTTATTCAAAGATATTGCATTGTAGTATTCGGTTAGATTTCGATGGTTCATTGCTGAGACAGATTTAAAGCTTGATGAGTTTGGTTGCAATCTCATATTAACGGCTGCATAACCTATCCCACTCATTGTGGTCATTTTGCTTTGGCCATTTGCATCTAAACAATCTCTGAGATTATCTTCATAAAAGTATTTCTCTGAAATTAGCTGGTTATTATCTTCTTTTTCCCAATCATATACCGTTTTTTGTTTATAGCCTCTGCTAATTAAAAATTGTTTTGCAATGTTATACATTTCAATCTTCTTCTCAATAGATGGCGTATTTTGCTTTTGTTTTGTCGCAAAGTCAGAACGGCCAGCGATATTAAGCTCATAATGAGTAATATGTTTTATTCCTGATTGCACAATACGTTCTAAGTCTCCTAACATTGCTTCAACTGTTTGATTTGGCCAACCATAAATCAAATCGACGTTACAAGATAAAGAATATTTATGAAAAAGCTCAATTGCGTCAAACACCTGCTTTCTTGTTTGTTTTCGTCCACTTGTAGCAATTAGCTCATCATTAACCTGTTGTACCCCCATACTGACACGGTTAAAACCAGCATCTTTAATTGCTCTTATTTTATCTTCATTGAAAAGTTGAGGAATACCTTCTAATGTCATTTCTATAGGTTTAGATATCCCAACATCTGGAAAAATGGAAGATACAACGTTAGTCAGTTTCATATAATCATTAGGCTGAAGCAAATTAGGCGTACCTCCTCCCACATACAAACTTTCAAGCTTAGCTCCTTGATAAAATTCTTTATATAAATGCGCTTCTCTACTTAAAAAATCCAGATAATAGTCCATCTCTCTCTTACCTTTATAATCTTGTGTAGGAAAAAGACAAAATCCACAATGAGGAGGATCAGTAGGAATACAATATGGAATACCTAAGTATAAGTTTATGGATTTATATTGAGCATCTGTATGCAGTAGTAAGTGATCATTTTCTTCTTCATTTAAATCTGTTTTCCACATTTTAGGCGAAGGATGGGTATGTAGAACCTTATTTGATAGATGTCGTACTTTATTTTTCTGTATGAAGTTTTTAATTGCAGCAATATCCATAGTCAATATATTTATCATTTTATATTAAAAAATATATTGTATTTTAATATAATATATCATGCAATTGATTTGGCTTCTTTTTTACATTCATCACTTACTTGCAAAGTTAATTAAAATTTAAAATCTTTATCTGTATTTTATGAACTTACAAAATAATTGAGTCATCATAAAAAAGGAACTCATTTGAGTTCCTTTTTTCCTTTATAAACCTAAAGTTTTTTCAATATATTCTAGGTTTGGTATGTGGTAGCGTTGATCTTGCATTCGCACATATTTAAATACTGTTGGGTACTGTTCGGCTTCTTGATGTTCATCTATTTCATCAACAATTTCAGAAATACGTAAACGAACAGAAATTGGCATGGTTTTACACATTAATGCAAAACGTTGGTTAATATCCTCCCCTTCAATAACCAGTGCTACAGCATATTGATCAGTTGCGTTATGAACTGAATAGATAGGCAACTTCACATCATGCCACTCGATATGTTTTACGCCATTTTTTACGTCCATAGCTGATAAAACAATATTTTGAGGCAATAACATAGGTACCTGATCACTACACTCAATGATATAGGCATCAATAAAACCAGTCGAAACCGTAATAAGATGCTGTAGCTCTTGTTGGTCCATATTACCAATCAGAGATGTATTTACACTACCTTTCATGATTTGACCTCACTTTCAAACGCTACAAGTAAAGCATCAATATTCTCTAATAACTCTTCCTCTTGGAAAGGTTTACCCATATATTGACTTACGCCTAGTGAGAATGCTCGTTCTCGATGTTTTTCACCTGTTCGGGACGTAATCATAATAATTGGCATGTATTGATGCATATCATGATGTCGTACAAGATTGAGCACTTCGAAACCATCCATGCGCGGCATTTCAATATCAAGCAGCATCAGGTCTGGCTTGATATTTTCTAACTGCTCTATCGCATCAACGCCATCTTTCGCTGTAACAACGTCATAGCCTTGGCGCTCAAGTAATCGAGACGTTACCTTACGTACAGTTACCGAGTCATCTACAATCATGACGAGACGGCGTTCGTCAGATTCACGTTGTCTATACACTGCTTCATTGAGCTGTTTATGACGCTGAGTAGATTGAATTTGTCTTGCAATATTTTGTCCATCTAAAATTAAGCAAACCTGTCCGTCACCTAAAATTGTGGCACCAGCAATCGCTCCAATACTAGAGAACTGTTGGCCAATTGGTTTCACTACAATTTGTGCTCGAGAGCCAATTAACTGATCGACAAGTAATGCTACAGTTTGTCCGTTATTCGCCTTAATCATTAAAACGGGTAATGAGTACATCACACCACTTAGTCGTGGTATTGGTTGGTTACCAACAAATTCTGAAAGATAACGTAATGGATAACGTTTATTTTCATACTCAAATGATTCTTGAGGACTCTCAAAATACTGCTCTAAAGATGCTGGCGAAACGCGAATAATTCGTTCAATTTGAGCAAGTGGAATCGCAAATTGCTGATCTGCAACTTTTACCATTAAGGCATCACTTACAGCTACCGTAGTCGGTACACGGATAGTAAATGTTGTTCCCTGTCCATAGACAGAGTCAACGCTGACATGGCCACCTAAAACCTTAATATCGCTCTGTACGACATCAAGTCCAACACCACGCCCAGAAATCTGGGTGATCTGTTCTGCTGTACTTAAACCAGGATGAAAAATAAGTTGCAAGATGTCTTGCTGCTCTATGTGTTGTTCCGGTTTAATTAAGCCAGCGAGCAGTGCTTTTTGTCGAACTTTTTCAACATCAATACCTTGGCCATCATCGCTAAAGACAACGACAACATCCGTACCTTGACGCTGAATATTGAGTTCAATACGCCCTGCTTCCAGTTTGTTAGCTTGTTTGCGCTGTGCACGGTCTTCTAAACCATGGTCAATTGCGTTTCTAAGCATATGCTCAAGCGGAGTTACTAAACGCTCTAAAATGTTCCGGTCTAATTCGCCTTCCGTATTATTTACAAAAAGCTCAGCAGGTCTATTCAATGCTGAAGATGTTTGACGGACAACTCGTTGCAAACGTGGTAACAAACGAGAAAATGGAACCAATCGTGTTCGCATCAAACCTTCTTGAATTTCAGCCTGAATCCGCGACTGCTGTAAAAGCAGACTTTCAGTATCCCTGATCTTGTCAGATAACGTATTTTTAAAGTCGACCAAGTCCGATGCAGATTCAGCAAGAGATTTTGATAATTGATTTAAAGATGAATATTGGTCCATCTCTAAAGGGTCAAAATCGGTATAACGAGAATGTTCGATACCATGTTTAGCAATAATTTGTGATTCTAGCTCACCCTCCATTCGTCGCAACTGATCGGCAAGTCGTTGAATAGCCAGTTCCATTTCAATCAATGTATGGCCAAACTGACTTAAATCCATTTCAATTCGTGAACGGTTAATCGAGTTTTCACCAGACAAATCGATCATCTTCTCAATTAAGTCCGCTGAAACCCGAATCATTTCGTTGTTCTGATCCAGACGTTCTGTTTGCTCCCATGCACCCATCATTGGTGGTGGCTCTGTACCATCACCTTGTATAAAGGCCATCACTGGTTCCGAGCTAAACAAGTCAGCTTTAGCTAACTTAGTCGGAATTTGAATTGTGGTTTCAAAGAATTGAATATTTTCTAAGCTTTGTTGCAATCCATCGAAATGTTGGTAGTTGTGTTTAAAAATTGCATCTTTTAACCATACAAACGCACTTTCTAATAAATGGTCGTAAATATTAGAATTGAAGTGATGAAGTGCAAATTGTTCAAAAGCATTCTCTAGTTGGTAAGCAATGGCTTGTACGGTCTCTAAGCCGACCATTCGTGCACCACCCTTCAAACTGTGCACGGCTCTTTGTAGCTGAAGCAAAATACTACGGTTTGTACGTTGTTCAAACCATTGTTTCAATAGCACTTCAGCTATCTCTAACAATTCAGTAGCTTCTTCTAAGAATGTTTGCTCAACAACAGCAGCAATATCTTGCTCATCAATTACTGCTTCATTGTCTTGCTGTGCAACAACCAATGTATTAACTTCGGTCGGTATAGCCAACTCAATAACAGTTGTATCAATTGACTGATCTTGTACGCTTTCTAATTCTGCAAGAACTGGCTCAGCATCGTCTACCTGTATTTTATCTATCAAGAACTCAGATATTAATTCCTGCTCAGGGCACAGCTCATCTTCAGTATCATAAGCTTCAATTGCAGACACAGTTTGGAAATCAAAGTTTTGACCAGCTTGCTTCAACGCTTGGATTGTATAAGGTGCGGCATAATCTAACTGTTGTTCACGCATAAGTTGCAAACGGTCAGCCAAGTCATCTTGCACCAAACGGATAAAATCAATTAAAGGTGAAGATGCAACTAACTGTTTTTGAATTAGACGTTCATAAATACTTTCTAACTCATGTGCAATTGAACCAAGATAAGTGGCCTGAACCATATTTGCACCACCTTTTAAGGTATGTAAATAGCGCATCAGGTTGTTCAGAGCAGCAAAGTTTTCTTGTTCACCTACCCAAATATTGAGATCAGTATCAATTCCTTCAAGTAATTCTTCTGCTTCTTCAAGAAAGATATCTAAAAGATCAACATCAAAGTTTCGGTTCACCTCTGAAGATGAAATATATTGGCGATCTTGCTGTACACTTTGACTTAATATGCTCCAATCAACAGAGTTTGATAAATTCTCTGTAGTAACACCTACATCTGGCTCTGGTTCAACAGAGCATGAAGCATCCTGTAGTGCCAGATTATTTTGTGTGTCTGGGCTATATAAAGTATAAAGTTTTAATTCTTCTAAAATACTTTGATTTTGCTTAACAATACCTACGCGCTGACCAGCAGCTAAGGCATCAAATAATTGAATGAGCTGTTGATGAGCTTTTTGATAAATTTCAAAAACATAGTCCGATTGCAATAGCGCTGGTTTATCAAGCAATACATCATAGCTTTCTTTCAACTGACTTGTATATTCATGCAAACCAAGCATGGCTTGAGATTGTGTATGTTGCAGTAACAGATCGGCCTGTTCACTTAAACGCTCAAGATAATGAGGAAACTCGGTACGAATGCCCTTCTCAAAGTCTAATTCTGCATCAAGTAATTCAGAAACATCTAATTGTAATAATTGAGATACTAAGCCATGAGAAGGCATTAATGGGTCTGTTTGATCACCATGTTGCTCAACGTATGCATCCCATGATTGATTAAACTGCTGCAATCTCGCTTTAAGTTGCTCATTAGAACGATGTTGGGATAATAGTTCTAAACTATCTCTAATAAACTCACGATATTCTTGTAATAGTAGAATTTCTTCAGAATGAGAGGAAAGCTCTTCTTGCAATAGTATTTTAAATAAATGCTCAACTTTGGTACTGGCTTCAAAAATGGTTTCAACCTGTGCCATTGCAGAGCTACCACGCAAAGTATGTAGGGCACGAATCAAAGCATTATAGCTATCATACTGATGTAGCTCTTGTTCCAAGAACTGATTAATTGTAGCTAAATGCTCTTCAGCCTCTTCCATAAACAAAGCTAAGGTTTCATTTAGATTTATTTCAATTTCGGTGTGTGCATCTTGAATAAACGGTTCAGCTAATGCATTTTGCAGGCTGCCATCTAGCTCAAGTCCAGTTACTGTTTCAGCAGTAAGCGTATTTGAAAGTTGTAAAAGCTCTTCTAAAGCTGGTTCTAGACTCTGCTGTTGTTGTAATTGTTGCCCTAATAAAATAAGAGGTCTAAAATCTACAGCATGTGCTCTTTTTTGCTTAAAATTATCTACTAATTTAAAAAAATAGAACTTAAATACTAACTGAACATAGCACTGAATAGCTGGAGTCAACTTAAGGCTTTGATTGATCACTCGATTGAGCGTATCTTCAACAACCCAAGCAAGCTCTGCTGAAGATTTAGCACCAATCATTCTTCCAGAACCTTTTAAGGTGTGAAAATGGCGGCGAATTTCAGCGAGCGTAGTAACATTCTCAAATTGCACCCATTCATGAATTAAAGGTTGCAAATCAACAAAAATCTCTTCAATTTCTTCTACGAAGATTTCAAGAAACTCGGCATCTTGTTCAGAATAGCTATCTTCAGGTAGAGTCATTGCTTCAGTTAAAGTTTTTAATATTTCTTTCATAGCAAAGGCTTCTTTTGCTTGCCCCCTAAGTGGGGAAAACTACAGAGTCAACACCAGAAAAATAACTATTTCCCCAATATTTGTCAGGTGCTGCTCATACTTTTTAAAAGAATAGCTATGATGAGAATAGCTATTCTTATCCCCCAATTTAGTCAGGTAATTTAAAGTCCGTTACTGACTCACGTAATGACTCTGCCATATTCGCCAATTCCGATACGGAGCGAGCAGTATCAAAGGTTGCTGTTGTTGTTTGTGAGGTAATTTCTTGTACAACAGTCATGGTGGTTGCAATATGACTCGCAGATGCAGACTGAAGTTTGGCTGCATCAGAAATGCTAGCAATTAAGTTTGCCAAGTCACCCGATACTTTTTGAATTTCATCAAGTGCAATACCCGCATCTTTTGCCAAGTTCGCACCACGTACAACTTCGGTAGTGGTTTGTTCCATTGAAATAACGGCTTCGTTGGTATCGGTCTGAATTGTTTTAACCAATGTTTCGATCTGCTTAGTTGCAGATGCTGAACGTTCAGCAAGACGTTGTACTTCATCGGCAACCACGGCGAAACCACGGCCAGCTTCACCTGCCATAGATGCTTGAATTGCTGCATTTAAAGCAAGAATGTTCGTTTGGTCTGCAATGTCGTTAATGAGCGATACGATGTTACCAATTTCTTGTGAAGACTCACCCAGACGTTTAATACGTTTTGAGGTTTCCTGAATCTGTTCACGAATGGTATCCATACCTTCAATTGAGCGGTTTACCACTTGTGCACCATTTGATGCAATTTGTACTGAACGCTCAGCTACTTCGGCAGATTCAGATGCATTGGCAGATACTTGGTCAATTGACTGTGCCATTTCATTCATTGCAGTTGATGCACCTGCAATTTCTTGCGCCTGATGCTCTGATGCCTCTGCTAATTGGTTAGTAATACTCTGGGTATCTTGCGTATAGCGTGCAACTTCCTGAGAAGTTTCATGAATTCGTGATACCAAGTCTCGTAATTGGTCAATTGCGAAGTTAATCGAGTCGGCAATCGCACCAGTAAAGTCTTCAGATACCGTTGCGTATGAACGTAAGTCACCATCTGCAAGATCTGCAATTTCATCGAGTAAACGTAAAATCGCGTTCTGGTTACGGTCATACTCTTCTTGTAATCGAGCAACACGTTGCTTATCCATTACACTACGTAATGTGATTAACTTAAATACAGAGAAAATTAATCCACCTAACGAAGCAATAAGAACAGCACCTAAAAATAAAGTGAGCCAGTTCTTTCTTGCTGCATCAGATAGGTGTCCTAGACTTTGTAACATGAGATCCGATTTAGAGAAAATCTGAGAAGAAGCCTGACGGACATTAACAATCTGGCTACCATTTTTTAATACCGTAGCTGCAGCAGATTTTAGAACTTTGTCATATTCAGATTTAATACTTTCTAAAGACTCACGCAAAGCTGGATCTGCAATACGGTCAACCCCTAATTCGGCATTTCCATTAAGTTCAGCATTTAAATAAGTACCAAAGGTATCAATATCTACACCAAAGTCACTCGTTGACACATTTCCGTCTGTACCGCTTAATACCGAGTTAATTGAACGTAAAATACGCTCGGCAATGAATACTTGGTTTTTAGCAATAATTACCTGACTACTTGGCAAACCTTGACGTGCCATTTGGTCAACCATCAAGTTATATTCTGCCTGAATCTCTGGAACTGTTTCACTAATCGAGATGTTGGTGTCATATAACTGGTTAAGAACTTTTTGATTCGATGAAATCAAATCAATATTTTTCGAAACTTCGCCCCACATTGTTTCAACTTTTTGATATTCATCTGTCGACTTACCATGAATATTTTCAATTTCAAGTAAGTTCTCATTAAAGTCTTTTTTAGATTGCAATAGCTTTGTAATTGCTTCTTGAGAACCTGACTCGGTTGCTTCGGTTGCTTGTTTGGAAATCGTTTGAGATAACAGACGTAGTTCACCAAAACTTCGAATTAACTGGTTATGACGAGGTACATTATAAAATAGATACGCCAGTGAGATTAAAGCAAGTAATAAACTTAACAGCGCTGCATAAAGGATAGGCTTGGACTTTTCACTTTCCCCAAACAAACTGGCAAATTGCTCAATTTTTGACTGGATTTTTGCAATAAAATTGACACTCGATTTTTCGGTAGCACCGCGATTGCCACTTTTCTTTTTAAGTTTAAAGCCCATACAGCTTCTCCCCAGAAAAATACACTGTTTGTTTACAGCATAAAAATTAGTTTATAAATTTTGTCGATGCATTCATGTATTGTGGATTTTGCAATAACCGACTAAATAAAAAGACATGCCAATGCTGATTGTGTTGGTGAAAGTACCCTTGGCAATATTCTTTTAGATTTTCCTCTAAGTCTGAACTCTGAGAAAAAAAGCTTTTTTTATTAAAGTGCTGAATCCCCAAAACCTGATCCACAACCAATCCCACATACTGGTCATTATGGCTAATACACAACACTTTTTGGGTAGACGAAAATGAACTTCGTTGCCCTGAAATAAAATGAGCCAAATCAGACACTGAAAGTAACCTTCCCCGAATGTTTGCCAAGCCTTTTACCCAACTTTGGGTATTTGGAACCGGGGTATATTTCGGTGGATAGATAACTTCTGACACTTCCCCAAGTGGTGCGACGAAGTATTGCCCTCTCATTTCAAAAGCAATTCCTGACCATCGCTGTGCTTCATTTTGAACTGAAGCGTAGTTCTTATTACCCCGTTTAGACAAACGAAGTAACTCGATAAATCCATTCGCTGCCATACTCGATCCTATAAAACGGGCGTATTCGTCCCGTTATTTATGCTTTTATGGATGGATGAGTTAATTTAGAAATTGTTTAATTACATCAATCAATTGCTTTTCTTCGATTGGCTTGATTAAGTAATCGATTGCACCTTGACGCTTACCCCATACTCGGTCAGTTGCCTGATCCTTCGTACTCACAATAACTACCGGAATATGCTTAGTGTCTTCCCCACGGCTAATCTGGCGAGTCGCCTGAAAACCGTTTACACCTGGCATTACAACGTCCATTAAGACTAAATCAGGCTGCTCAGCTTTTGCCAAAGTAACTCCATCTGCACCATTAGATGCTTCAAGTACATCATAGCCATGCTTAGTGAGTATTTCTTTAAAGCGAAAAGTTTCTGTTGGTGAGTCATCAACGATAAGAATACGTGCCATTTCTTTTACCCTCAAATTACTTATTATGAACTTACATGATTACGAATCGCATTTAGCAATTCATCTTTGCTAAATGGTTTCGTCAAGTATTCATCTGAACCTACCACACGCCCTTTTGCCTGATCAAATAAACCATCTTTACTAGAGAGCATAATAACGGGAATGTTTTGATAATTTTGAGAGTTTTTAATCAAAGCACAAGTTTGATAACCGTCTAAACGAGGCATCATGATATCTACAAAAACAATATCCGGATTCGCTTCAGCTATTTTAGATAAAGCTTCAAATCCATCGACGGCAGTAATAACCTCACAACCTTCACGTTGCAATAATGTTTCTGCTGTACGGCGAATAGTTTTTGAGTCGTCAATAACCATTACTTTCAGATTTTGGAATGCATCTTCCATTTAATCTTCCATCCCCATAACATAAAATATAAATGTAATTTAACTTAAATTTGTTTTTACAGATTTATACGCATTTTTAACATATCTACACTTCCATTTTCAATGAAAGCTTTTTGTCTACTTTCTCATTTATAAACAATAACTTTTAACCTCATCACACTTTCAAAAAAATTATCATTTTTTTTATAAACATTATATTTTTATTTAACTAAATAATAACTAATATATTTAAGATTAATTATTTAAAAATAAGAGACTTACCTTTCTTTTTTGGGGAATTTTATGAATAAGCGGATGAAATATGCCTTTTATAGGAACTGCTTGTCTGTATCTTTAGGTATTGCTTCTTGCGGATCATTGGTTTTCTCATCCCCTACATTGGCTATAACTAATACGCCAAAAGCGGTTTGGTATCGCTATTATGATCAACGTGGCATTGCAAATATTAGTACATCTGTAACACCAGCTCATATTCGTTATGGATATGAAGCACTCGACCAAAATATGCAGGTGATTAAAAGAAATCACCCCTACAATTCCGAGAGGGATTTAAATCAATCCTCTCAACGTGCTTTATCAGCGCAATATAGAGAACAAGATAACAAGTTAAAAAAAGCATATAGCAATAGCAAAACTGCGATTATGAAAAGAGACCAAGCATTACTGGCTATAAAAAAACAAATAAATTATCAGCAAGAACAACTTACTCAGTTACAACAAGACAAAATTTTATTTAAACGTCAAGAAATGGAATATTTTCGCAAAGGTGAAAAAGTTCCAGAAAGACATAAAACCTTGATTGAGAACAATCTAAATAATATTAATAAAGTGAAACAAACGCTTGAAATACTGTCAAAAACTTATAATCGGACCAATAATGATTATGAAAATATTATCGATCGTTTAAAAAAGCTTGAATAAGCGCACAGCTTTATCAAGAATAGGGGCAAAATAAAATTTGAATTACAGGATGATGCTGTATGCGCACAACGCATCTTAGCCCTTTTACTTTTTTTAAATTAAGCTTGATTAGCCTGAGTTTGATTTTATCTGCATGTAGCCAGCAAGAAGCACCAAAAACAATAGCATCTGGACCTAAAAAAATTGAACTGATTCCTCAGGATTTAATTTCTGTAAAAGAAGGTTCTGTTGCTGCTCAGACCGCATTTACGGGAACTATTCGAGCTGTGCAACAAAGCTCAATTCAAGCTCAGGTTAGTGCAACAGCGTCTGCCGTCACTGCCAATGTGGGCCAAAAGGTACAAAAGGGCCAAGTATTAGTCAGATTAAATAATCAGGACAATACTGCGCGTTTAGCACAAGCTGAAGCCAATCTAGCTTCTGCCCAGTCACAAGCAGAACTTTCACGTAATTTAATGAATCGAAAACAACGACTTCTCGATCAAGGCTTTATTGCCCGTGTAGAGTTTGAGCAAAGTCAGGTAGATTATAAAGGTCAACTTGAAAGTGTTAGAGCTCAACAAGCGAATGTTGATATTGCTAAAAAAGCAGATCGGGATGGAATTATTACTAGTCCGATTTCCGGCGTTATTACTAAACGACAAGTTGAACCAGGGCAAACTGTATCGGTTGGGCAAACTCTATTTGAAATCGTTAATCCTGACCAATTAGAAATTCAGGCGAAACTACCTATTGAACAGCAATCTGCACTCAAAGTAGGTAGCTCTATTCAATACCAGATTCAGGGCAATTCAAAACAATTACATGCCGTACTGACTCGGATCTCCCCTGTTGCAGACCAAGACAGTCGACAAATTGAATTCTTTGCAAGTCCAAAAGAAATAATCGATTCATTAAGTATTGGTGCATTCATTAACGGTATCATTTTGCATAGTGATAGCAATCAAGGACAAACCATTCCTTTAGATAGCGTTCAAAACTTGCAACAAGATCCTTTCGTATGGGTTATACGCAATCAAACTATACAGAAAGTAAAAATTCGGGTAGTTGAGCAGCGTTACAACGAAAATATTGCTTTAGTTCAGGGCTTACAAAGCACAGATCAGATCAGCCGTATCCAGTTTGACGACTCTGACATCAATAAAAAAGTAACGCTTACAGCTGAAAAAAACAAATAAGGTAGCAAATAGCTTATGTGGTTTACCCGAATCAGTGTGAAGTACCCCGTTTTTACCATTATGATGATGCTGTGCTTAATGGTACTAGGGCTGGCCTCTTGGAAACGCATGACGGTTGAAGAGTTTCCGAATGTAGATTTCCCATTTGTAGTCGTCTCTACACAATATGCCGGTGCTTCGCCTGAAGCTGTTGAGTCGGACATTACCAAAAAACTCGAAGACCAAATCAATACAATTTCAGGTATTAAACAAATCACCTCACGCTCAAGTGAAGGGTTTTCCATGATTGTGGCCGAGTTTAATCTGGATACCTCTTCAGCCATTGCAGCACAAGATGTCCGCGACAAAATTGCTCCAATTACGGCTCAATTTCGTGATGAAATTGATACGCCGATTGTACAACGCTACGATCCTTCATCTAGCCCGATTATGTCAGTAGTGTTTGAGTCCAGTAGCATGAATTTGGCTCAATTAAGTTCCTATATAGATAAACGGGTTGTGCCTCAGCTTAAAACTGTTTCTGGTGTAGGTAACGTCAATTTATTAGGTGATGCTAAACGCCAGATTCGCATTAAGATTCATCCTGATCAATTACAAAGCTACGGTATAGGCATTGATCAGGTTATTAACACCCTAAAAAATGAAAATATTGAAGTACCTGCCGGAACCTTACAGCAAAAAAACTCCGAACTGGTGGTACAAATTCAATCTAAGGTCATTCATCCTTTTGGTTTTGGAGATCTGGTTATTGCCAATAAAAATGGCTCACCCATTTTTCTAAAACAAGTTGCAACTGTTGAAGATACTCAAGCCGAACTTCAATCGAGTGCATTTTATAATGGAAGAACAGCAGTCTCTGTCGATATTTTAAAAAGTTCCGATGCCAATGTAATTCAAGTTGTCGATAAAACTTACCAAACGCTCGAGAAACTAAAAGCTCAAATGCCAGTAGGTCTAAACTATAAAATTGTTGCAGACAGCTCCAAAGGCATACGCGCGTCAATTAAAGATGTAGTTCGTACCATTATTGAAGGAGCGGGCTTAGCAGTTTTAATCGTTTTACTTTTTTTAGGTTCTTTCCGTTCTACTGTCATTACAGGTTTAACGTTACCCATCACCCTGCTTGGAACATTAACATTTATCTGGGCTTTTGGGTTTAGTATTAACATGATGACGCTGTTAGCCTTGTCACTGAGTATTGGTCTGTTAATTGATGATGCGATTGTCGTTCGAGAAAACATTGTTCGACATACAGAGCTTGGTAAAGACCATGTCACCGCAGCGTTAGATGGCACCAAAGAAATTGGATTAGCAGTACTTGCAACCACCCTTACGATTGTTGCCGTGTTCTTACCTGTAGCGTTTATGGGTGGTTTAATTGGACGTTTCTTTTATCAATTTGGTGTAACCGTTAGTACAGCTGTTCTCATTTCTATGTTTATCAGTTTTACACTCGACCCCATGCTTTCAGCGCATTGGAAAGATTCTGTAAAGAAAAAAGAGAGCCGACTTCAACGTTTCTTTAACCGCATTTCTAAATTATTAGATGGCCTTACCCATATTTATGAAAAGCTGTTAAAGCTTGCTCTCCGCTTCCGTTTCATTACCGTTATTATTGCGATTGCTTCACTCGTCGCCGCCTTAGGTTTGTCTAAATTGATTGGAACTGAATTTGTACCTGTTCCAGATAAAGGCGAAATTCGTATTCAGTTCGAAACTCCAGTCGATGCATCGTTAGAATATACCCAAGCAAAGTTACATCAGGTCAATCAAATTATTAGGCAATTCCCCGATGTGGTTTCTACCTACGGGGTTGTAAATAGCGCGATAGACTCTGGTAAAAACCATGCGGGTTTAGGTGTGACATTAAAACCGAAACAACAACGCAGTTCAGATCTGACAACACTCAATAATGAGTTTCGGGACCGTTTGCAAACCGTAGCAGGTATTCATGTGACCTCCGTTGCTGCTGCTCAAGATTCCGTTTCTGGTGGTCAAAAGCCAATCATGATTTCTATTAAGGGAACTGACCTCAATGAGCTTCAAAAAATTTCAAATCGATTTATGGCTGAAATGGGTAAAATTAACGGCGTGGTCGATTTAGAAAGCTCATTAAAAGAACCAAAGCCAACTTTGGGTGTTCATATTAATCGTGTACTGGCAAGTGACTTAGGCTTATCTGTTTCCCAAGTTGCCAATGCGATTCGTCCATTAATTGCCGGTGACAATGTCACAACTTGGGAAGATCGTGACGGCGAAACGTATGACGTTAATATTCGATTAAATGAAAACAAGCGCATGCTTCCACAAGATGTGCAAAACCTATATCTCAACTCAAATAAAACCAGTGCAAATGGACAACCAATCTTAGTTCCTTTGAGCGCTGTCGCAACGACTGAAGAAAAATTAGGTGCATCACAAATTAACCGTCGTGATCTTGAGCGTGAAGTACTGATTAAAGCAAATACGTCGGGACGTCCAAGTGGTGATATCGGGAAAGATATTGATAAAATGCAAAATGCATTTAAATTGCCTGCTGGCTATACTTTTAATACCCAAGGTGCCAATGCAGATATGGCCGAATCTGCTGGCTATGCTTTAACTGCCATTACTCTTTCCATTGTATTTATTTATATTGTTTTGGGTTCTCAGTTTAATAGTTTTATTCACCCCGCTGCGATTATGGCATCTTTACCATTATCTTTAATTGGGGTCTTCCTTGCCCTATTCTTGTTTAAAAGTACCCTCAATCTATTTTCGATTATCGGCATTATTATGCTTATGGGGCTAGTGACCAAAAACGCGATTTTACTGATCGACTTTATTAAAAAGGCGATGGAACATGGGGAAACTCGTTATAACGCTATTTTACAAGCAGGTAAAACCCGTTTACGCCCCATCTTAATGACCACAAGCGCTATGGTCATGGGTATGGTTCCATTAGCTCTAGGCTTGGGCGAAGGCGGAGAGCAAAGTGCGCCTATGGCTCATGCTGTTATTGGTGGCGTAATCACCTCTACCCTGTTGACACTTGTAGTTGTACCCGTCATTTTCACTTACCTAGATGACTTGAAAAACTTTCTGCTGCGTCAAACTAGACGATTCATGTCATAATGCAGCAACTATCGTATAATCTGCGTTTTTACTACGCTTAACTTTTAGGACTTTTCCATGCGCGCAAGCCGCTTTTTATTTGCAACGTTGAGAGAAACCCCAAACGATGCTGAAGTGATTTCACATCAGCTTATGTTACGTGCTGGGATGATTCGTAAATTGGCATCTGGTTTATATACATGGCTGCCGATGGGAACACGTGTGCTTAAAAAAGTAGATGCGATTGTTCGTGAAGAAATGAATCGTTCAGGCGCGATGGAAGTGTTCATGCCCGTGACTCAACCCGCAAGCTTGTGGGAAGAATCAGGTCGTTATGAACAATACGGCCCTGAGCTATTACGCTTCAAAGATCGTCACGACAACCCGTTTGTGCTTGGTCCTACCCATGAAGAAGTGATTACCGATTTAGCGCGTAATGAGCTAAAAAGTTATAAACAGCTTCCTGTAAATTTCTATCAAATTCAAACCAAATTCCGTGATGAAATTCGCCCACGTTTTGGTGTAATGCGTTCACGTGAGTTCATCATGAAAGATGCTTATTCTTTCCATGCAACTCAAGCATCGCTACAAGAAACTTATGATGTAATGTACGACACCTATAGCCGTATTTTCACTCGCTTAGGTTTAGACTTCCGCCCAGTTCAGGCTGACACAGGTTCAATTGGTGGTTCAGCTTCACATGAATTCCACGTATTAGCTTCAAGTGGTGAAGATGACATCGCATTTTCAACTGAATCTGATTATGCCGCAAACGTTGAAATGGCTGAGGCTGTTTTAGTTGGTGAACGTGCTGCACCTGCACAAGAATTTAAATTGGTTGAAACGCCAAACCAAAAAACGATTGATGATGTTTGCCAATTCTTAAATGCAGATGCAAAACAATCTGTAAAAGCATTATTGGTTCAAGGCATTGCTGACGAAAAAGGCAATGTTCCTGTGGTTGCACTATTCTTACGTGGCGATCATGAACTGAATGAAATTAAAGCCGAAAAGCATCCATTAGTTGCTGCTCCTCTTACTTTTGCAACTGAAGAACAACTTCAAGCATTTGGTTTAACGGCTGGCTTTACAGGTCCACAAGGTTTAGTCGAAAAAGGCTTAACTGTAATTGTTGATCGCGCTGCATCTGTTCTTTCTGACTTCGTTGCTGGTGCAAATGAAGTGGATAAACACGCGGTAGGCGTAAACTGGGAACGTGATGCACAAATGACTGAAGTCTTTGATTTACGTAACGTAGTTGAAGGCGATCCATCTCCAGATGGTAAAGGTACTCTACAAATTAAACGTGGTATTGAAGTCGGTCATATTTTCCAGCTTGGTACCAAGTACTCTGAAGCTTTAGGCTGTAAAGTTCTAGGTGAAGATGGCAAACCATTTACAGTGACTATGGGCTGTTACGGTATTGGTGTAACACGTGTTGTTGCAGCTGCAATTGAACAAAATTACGATGATAAAGGTATTATTTGGCCACAAGCGATTGCACCTTTTGAAATTGCAATTGTTCCAATGAATGCACACAAATCACCACGCACGCTTGAAGCAGCAGAAGCACTTTATGCAGAACTTCAAGCTCAAGGTTTTGATGTATTACTTGATGACCGTAACGAACGTCCAGGCGTGAAATTCTCTGACCTTGAGTTAATGGGTATTCCACACCGTATCGTGATTGGTGAGAAAGGTCTTGATGCTGGTACATTTGAATATAAAGGCCGCCGCGATGCTGAAGCAAATAATTTAACCAAAGAAGAACTTTTAGCTAAGTTAGTACGTTAATTAAATACATAAATAAAAAAAGCAGCTTTTAGAAGCTGCTTTTTTTACATTTAATTTTACGCCTGAACCGTTAAATCTTTAATAGTTGTCGAAGATCCATTGGTTTTCACCGATTCAATCCCCTTATCACGAGATGCTTCACTGGCATACAACTGGCTTGTACCAATAATTTGATGATTTGCAGCTTTTAAGTTGAAATAAGGTTTATCATTTTTTGCAGTTAAACGATCATATCTCCCATCGTCACCACTATTTTTTTGAACTGACTCAATACCATTGACTGCCGATGCTTTCGCTTTATATAGCTCACTATTTAAAATAATTTCGCCATTACCAGCCTTAAGTACAAAGCGATATTGTCCATCACTCGCTTGTGAAATCTCGTACCATCCTGCCATAAGAACCTCGTTTTTTGTTGATGCGGGTATGACTTTCGTTATTATTCTGGACGAAAGTTATTTGTTATTGATCACAATATAAATGAGGTATTTATATTTAGATAGACTACTTTTTATACATTATCGTAATAAAATTATAAGGATGTTGAAAGTTAAAATGGTAGAGGCTACATGAGCACCCCTACCAAAATGTAATTAGAATTAACAAATTAAGCTTTTTTTACAAATTCAGATTTTAATTTCATCTGACCAATACCATCAATTTTACAGTCAATATTATGACCATCACTTGCATCTGGAACTAAACGAATCGTTTTTACTTTTGTTCCCACTTTTACAACTGAAGATGAACCTTTAATTTTTAAATCTTTGATTACTGTAACGCTATCACCATCTGCCAAGACATTACCATTTGCATCTTTAATGATTTCTTGTTCGTCAGCAATTGAAGCTTCCCCTTCCTTCCACTCATGTGAGCATTCAGGACAAATTAATAAGTCGCCATCTTGGTAAGTATACTCTGATTGGCATTTTGGGCAATTTGGCAAAGACATAAAAAAATCTCAAAAAGCATATTATGCGAGATATGACTCATTTTTTAAAGTTTTAAATAAAAGACTTTTACCCAAAAAAAATTTATACATCTATTCTTTACTCTTTTCCAGCAAATATTCTTTTAAAATCATCGCATGGTTATGTTCTATATTTTTTGTTGAATATAAAAGAGTGACTTTATGCTGTGACACGATCGCTTGTAACTCTTTAACTGCTGGATTCATTTCTAATTCTGCTAAATAACGCTGTTTAAACTCTTCCCAATGTTCTGCAGATTCTGCATGAAACCATTTACGAAGTTCAGTTGAAGGCGCTATTTCTTTTAGCCATAAATCTAAATGAGCATTTTCTTTACTCATCCCTCGACTCCATAGCCGATCCACTAAAATTCGCTTTCCATCATCAGCACTTACATGTTCATAAATTCTTTTAATCTCTATTTCCATCTCTTTTCCTCACTAAATGGTCTAATAGTTTAAGCTTTATAAGACCATTTAATATTTTGTTTTCTTTTAAGCATTATTAAAAAGAAAAAAGTGAGTAGTTTTACTCTCTACTCACTTTCAATGAAGTTAATCAAGTTTAAAAAGGCAATTACTGATCTGGAATCGCTGCTTCCACCAATAGAGTTAATAAAGACAAAGACTCTTGCCATCCTAAATAGCATGCTTCTACAGGTATAACTTCAGGTATTCCTTCTTGAGTGATATTTACTTCTGTACCGACCAATACAGTTTTTAATGTAATGGTGACTTTCATCGTCCCCGGTAAATTTGAATCATCAAATTGATCGTTATAGCGAATTAACTCATTTGGAATAAGTTCAACATAAGTTCCCCCAAATGAATGTGTTGATCCTGTCGAAAAGTTGGTAAAACTCATTTTATATGAGCCACCTACATTTGAATCAAAACTATGAACTTTAGCAGTAAAACCATGAGGGGCCATCCACTTAACTAAAGCGTCTGGGTCGAGAAATGCACGATAAACACGTTCAGCGGGTGCTTTAAATACACGATGTAATTTTACAGTACCTGTTGCCATTATATTCTCCTTATTTTAAGTCCATTTACGTTATAGAAATTATGTTTAGTAGCTTAAACTTTAGAAATTCTTTTAACGTATATTTTTGGTGTTTTTTAACCTAATTAGCTTATTTGAAACAAAACTAAATTACGAAAACTAAGGCTGATTTTTTAGTAAAAATGGCGCAAAATAGTCAGTAATCATAAAGAAACCTATTGAATTTGAGATTAATCATGAGTCTGCTCGCTTTCTCCTCATATGCATTAAACGGTGTAGATGCACAAAAGTTTTTACAAGGTCAGGTTACAGTTGATACTGAGCGTTTAGCCGAAAATGAAACACGTTATACAGCCATTTGTGATCTTAAAGGTCGCATTCACTTCGGACTGTGGCTGAAAAAGATGAACGCTGAAAGTTTTGAGATTGTTGTTACTCAAGATCAAGCTGAAGAGTTCGCTAAGCATATTAAAAAGTATGGTGCATTTTCAAAAATGACCTTAAGTGAACAAGGTTCTGTATTTCCAAAAGTTGTAAATGGTCATACTGAGTTCAGCTCTACAGAAACTGATGTGTCCGAATGGCAAAAGCAAGCCATCATGACGGGTCAAGCTTGGATTACTCAAACAACTGAACATGAGTTCCAACCACAAGAATTACGTTTACATCAACGTGAGGGCGTCAATTACGATAAAGGCTGTTACTTAGGTCAGGAAATTGTGGCACGCCTTTGGTTTAAAGCAAAACCAAAACATTGGTTACACCTAGTGCAAGGCACAGGCGAAGCTCCTGCTATAGCAACGCAACTACACAATGATGTAGAAGTTGTGAATAGCGCACAAACAAATGATGGATACATCGCATTAGTAGTTGCAAAACCAGCCGCTCTAGCAGAACTCGGTCTTCAAATTCTCGATTTGCCGGAAGCTTTAAGTGGTGATGTTGCTAGACCACAATAATTATATTTAGCAAATAAAAAGCCCGTGAAGACTCTACGGGCTTTTTCATAGATACAAAATTCTAATAAATTCATTTAATTAGGGCATCAATTTTTTAATTTTTCTATGCCATCATAATCCAGGTTGAAATCTAAGAGAAAAAATATGAAAACTAAACTTGCTACACTCATATTGAGTTTAGCTTTTTTCGGTTCTGCTCATGCTGATGTGAAAACACTTGAACAAAATCTGAAGACAAATTACCCAGACTTACCTGTAAAAGGTGTTTATCAGTCACCTGTGCAAGGTATTTATGAAGTGTATACAAGCGGTCGTATTGTTTATACCAATCAAGATGCTAAATACTTTTTTGTAGGTAATTTAGTTGATATCAAACAACAAAAAAATATGACAGATGAACGCCTTGCCGAATTAGGTAAAATTGATGTTAAAAGCCTGCCATTAAATCAGGCCATAAAATATGTCAAAGGTAAAGGTGAACGTACCCTTTATATTTTCAGTGATCCTGACTGTCCATACTGCCAGCGCCTAGAACAAAATATGGTTGGAGTGGATAACGTGACGGTATATGTATTCTTATATCCACTTACCAGTTTGCATCCAAATGCCGAAAAAATTTCAAATCAAATCTGGTGTTCAAAGAACCCAGCAGAAGCTTGGACAAATTACATGCTTAACCGTAAATTGCCAACAAATAGTAAAAGTTGCACAAACCCAATTCAGAAAAATATAGCTTTAGGCCAAAAACTAAATATAGATGGAACACCAACCTTGTTCTTGCAAGATGGCCAAAGAATTTCTGGCGTGCCAAGTGATGCAAAACAGATTGAAGCATTGCTAGAGTCTGTAAAATAACGTTATATGCCACTCTCTTAGCTAGAGTGGCATATTATTTTTCTACACAATTTGCTCTATAGACATCGTTTTATATACAAATCGGCTGTTTACTTTCATTCATCAATATTTATGATGAGAAGTTGAATTGATTCAATACATCGATGGAATGATGTAGCTAGAAAGTAAAAGGTTAAAAAGAAATGAAAAAGTTACTCATCGCAAGTCTAATCGCCATTTCAAGTTCATCAATCTTTGCGGCAGATAGCACTGCATCTGTAGCTAAAAACGATGTATTTAAACAGGCAGAGCAGCTCTACGCAGCAAAAAACTACCCCGCAGCTTTTCAGGAAATGCAACGTCTTGCACAAACAGGAAATGCTCAAGCAATCTATAACTTAGGCTATATGACTCAGATAGGCCAAGGCACCCCTAAAGATACTGCCAAAGCTCTGAAATATTATGAAGATGCCTCAAACAAAGGTTATGCTCAAGCCAGTTATAGACTTGCACAAATTTATGAAACTGGTGAATTAGGCGTTGCAAAAGATAGTAATAAATTTAGTCAATATGTACAGAAAGCTTCTAACCAAGGTTCTGACGATGCCACTGTAAAAATTGCGACCATTTTATTTGCCCAGAAAAAGCCACAGTCTCATCAAATTGCTTTGCAAAAACTAGCACCTTTAATTCGAAAAGGTAACTACCCTGCTATTCACGTCAAAGCACTTTATGATATTAGCCAAGGGGTTGAAAATAAAAACCCGCTAATGAAACGCCAAGGTATTGAGGCTTTGCAAGCGATTGCCCAAAAAGGTTATGCACCTGCCTCTATGGCTTTAGCAACCATGATGGCAAATGGCAATATCATTCCTCAAAACTTACCTCAAGCAAAACAGATTTTTACTGAACTTGCCAATCAGAATGTACCTAACGCTAAAGAGTCTTTAGCTTCGGTTGATAAGATTATTGCAGAAAAAAGTAAACAGGCTGCAAATGCTCCCGCACAACCTGCATCTAAAAAATAGTAAAGAAACAATAGCCCCGCATGGGGCTTTTCTTTTACCACCACAGTGCAATAAGCCCGCTAACTCCAATAAACCCAATAATGGTACTCATCATTAAAGGCGTTAATGCTCTTTCATTTAGACCATATGCTTGCCCAAAGATTCCAAATGCAATCGGCATAGGCAGCGCTGCAATTAATGTTCCGGCATAGAGCATTTCCAGGCTCACATTTGGAGTCACTAAAAAAAGTGCAAAGATCACGGATGGCATAAGAATAACCTTCAACATCGCCAACAATATACTTTGTAAATTTACTGCGGTAATACCAATTCCAACTAAACTACCACCAATGGCAAATAATGCTAAAGGTGATGCTGTCTTTCCTAACAGTTCCAAAGCCTGACCCAAATTTGAAGGTAGATGAATGCCGAGCAAAATACAGCTCATTCCAACCAAAATTGCAATAATGACTGGGTTTTTCAGTAAGTTGAAAAAGGTTTTTTTAAGAAGCGGTAAAAGTTGCTGCTGCTCATGCATGCCAGCTTCAGCCAAAATCAGCATTAAAGCGACAATTAATAAGTTTTCGATAATTAATGTTAAAGATATATAGATTGCAGCATGGCTACCAATGAGCATGGTCAGAATAGCTGTGCCCATAAAGCCAGTATTGGACATAGAAGCCCCCATAGATATGACGGCGCTATGCGTTAGGCTATTTTTAAAAAACTTTCGATAAATGATAAAAGCTAAGATAAATAAGATTAAAGAGCCACCACCATAAGCAATAAAATAAGCGGGGTGCCAAATCTCTTGTAAATTTTTATGGGCTAAAGACTGAATTAAAAATGCAGGCAGAGCAATTTTAATAACGAATACACTCAGGGCCTTAATCTGTTCAGGTGTTACCATTTTAATAAGGACACTACAGTACCCCATCAATAATAAAATCAAGATTGGTAAAATTACCTGAAAAACCACAGAATGTTCCCTCACTCATTTCAAAACAAAAACGGGCAAATCCTAATTTGCCCGCCAATTCAAACTAAAAAGAATCAAAAAGCTGTTTTAATCCATGTGGCTGACAACGCAAATATTGAGGTGCAATTTTAACTTTTGCTCCAAGTGTAGCGGCAGCATGCCATGGCCAGCGTGGGTCATACAACATAGCACGGGCAAGCCCAATGGCATCAGCTTGCTGGGTTTCTAAAATTTGTTCAGCATGTTCTGGCTCGGTAATTAACCCCACAGCTATTACAGGAATAGACACATGCTTTTTGACCTGTTTGGCAAAAGAAACTTGGTAGCCTGTCCCAATAATAATATTTTGATGTTCATGTAAACCACCGCTAGACACATGAATATAGGCTGCTCCTAACTGCTCTAAGGCTTTTGATAAACCAACCGTAGATTCAATATCCCACTGTTCGTTACCATCCATCCAGTCTGTTGCAGATAAACGTACCCCGACTGGGTAACCGTTTGGAACGGCTAATTTAATTGCCTGAAGAACCTCAAGCGTCATACGCATACGGTTTTCTAAAGAACCTCCATATTCGTCAGTTCTTTGATTGGCAATTGGTGACAAGAATTGATGTAGCAAATACCCATGAGCAGCATGTACTTCAATTAGTTCAAAGCCAGCTTCTACTGCACGTTTTGCCGCAGCAGCAAAGTCTTGTTGAACTTGTTTAATCTCAGCAATGGTCAAAGCATGTGGTGCTGCATCATGAACAGAAAAGTTACTCGTACTTGGAGCGACGGTTTGCCAACCATGTGGCTGATCTTTTGCAATTTGGCCTTTGCCCAACCAAGGCTTTTCAGTAGATGCTTTACGACCAGCATGCGCTAACTGAATTCCAAATGGCATAGGAGAAAGTGTTTTAACTTTCCCCAATAAAATTTTGATCTGGTCACGTTGTTGATCATTCCAAAGTCCCAGGTCTGCATAACTAATGCGACCTTCCGCTTGTACAGCAGTCGCTTCTACAATACATAACCCAGCTCCAGACAACGCGTAATTTGCCCATTGCTGTTCATGCCAATAGGTAATTTCACCTTCATCTGTTGCCGAATATTGACACATTGGGGCAATTACAATTCTATTGACCAATTGTAGTGAATCAAAATTAACCGTTTCAAATAATTTTGCCATTTTAAATTCCTAGAATTGTTTAGTTACACGTAAACCTGCACTCCAGTTACGCCCATCAGCGGGTTCGAAATAACGGTCATTACCATCATTTACAATCACTGAACCCGCATAATTTTTATCAAACAGGTTGTCTACACGGGCAAAACTTTTGACTTTCCAATCGCCTAGATTCCATGCATAACCAATGTTTGCAGAGGTTACACTGTAGCTTGGTGCTGCGTCACTGTTGGTATCATTCACGTATACTTTATCCATATACTGTACATCTATACCACCGTATAGACCGTGCGATGGTTGCCAAGCCAAAGAGGCATAAGCTTGGTTTTTAGCAATACCCGGAATCGCATTTCCTGATGGAATTTGCGTAGCACCTCCAAAAGCTGGAATATCAGCATCAAAAGTCGCATCTAAATAGGCATAGCTTGCAGTAGCTGTTAAATCACGCCACAACTTTTTATTCCAAGCAAACTCTACCCCTTCACGCAAAGTTTTATTCGCGTTACGAAAGGTTGCTCGTCCGTTTGAACTTCCCGCTGCAACAATATCATTCTTCGTTTTGGTTTGAAAAACTGCCAAAGTAAAATCGCCTAATTGGTTTTGCGATTTTAAGCCTGCTTCATAGGTATCACTAGTTGATGGTTTTAAATCAAAGTTAAAACCTGACTTTGATGTATCTGTTTGATAAGCCATTTCAGTAAAAGTTGGTGTTTCAAAACCTTTGGCATAACTTACATATGCCATGAGCTCAGGTAAAACTTGCCAACTTAAAGCAGCAGAAGGTAGAACTTTATCGTAATCCGTTTTGCCACTATCATCGCCGTTAACAGTCCCATACTGATCAGGTCCTGAAGTAAAATGATCTTTTGACTTGTAATGCACATTACTATAACGCACACCTGTATCTAAACGCCATGTAGGTAAAAACTGCCATGAAGCTTGTAAATATGGGTCGATATTCCACAAAGTATTGTCTTCATCACGACGTAATTTACCTTTAACGCCATAAGAAGGTTGACCATTGACTAAGTTAAAATTTTCATAACCTTTACGGTCTTCATCCATTGCATCAAGTGCAACCCCGATGCTTACAGTAGTATTTGGCAGTAGTTCTTTACCTGTCCAACGGAAATCAGCACCATAATAATTACGTTCAAAATCAATTACACCGCCTGCATGATTGGGATTTGCTTGACCTGTATAAATAGGCTTACCATCTTTTAGTGCTACATCACCTTTTGGAATAGATTGATATTGAGTAACTTGACGATTGCCTAAATATGCCATGGCATAGAGTTCATTTTTATCATTAATAGGCTTAGACCATGTCACCCCTGTCTGGGTTTGCTCAATGTTTTTTCGAACCTTATAAAGATTTTTTGAATCATTAACCTGTTTGGGATTAGCATTCCATTGAGTATGGGTTAAGCCTTGCGGATCATCTGCATTAATTTTGACATAGTTAGTCACCCAGTTGATTTTGCTTCCATCGTCAAGGTTCCAACTGAGCTTGGCATTATTTAATATTTTATCTGCGCCACTATGATCTCGGTAACCGTCCGTATCGAAGTAAGATGAACTAATAACATAACTTGGTTCATTCGTTCCCTTCGCCCCACCTTGTAGGACTACCCCCGCTCGGCTTTTATCGTGGCTGCCGCCCGAATAGCTCAGCTCAATGGAGTCTTTTCCTTGCCCTTCTTTAGTAGAAGTTAAAATTGTCCCACCTGATGAATTTCCATAAAGTGAAGAAAAAGGCCCAGTTAATACTTCAACATGGTCAAGGCTACTTAAATCGATATTCGACGTTTGACCTTGCCCATCTGGCATTGTTGCAGGAATACCATCCACATACAGGCGAATGCCTCGAACACCAAAAGTAGAACGTGCACCAAAACCACGCATAGATAGCTGTAAATCTTGCGCATAATTTTCACGATTACGAATTTGTAAACTCGGTATACCCTTCACAACTTCAGTTAAATTAACTTGTGAAGACATATCCACTTGAGGTGCATCTATTCGAAAAACTGAAGCAGGTGTTTGTAAATAAGTGGTATCCGTATGCGTTGCTTCCACATGTAAAGTTGGTAATTTGGTAACGTCTGAATCTAAGTCATCTGCCCAAACGAGCGGGCTAGAAATGCAGCCCATACTCATCAAAATACAGCAATGAAGTCGGTCTAAGCGTAATAAGGACATGCTTATTTCCTTTATTTATATTGTAGTTATGATAACAAAAAGCAGTGTCTTGTCTGGATATTGAATTCGACTCACATAGTTGTAAATTTGGAACACTATTTCGTTATCTAAAAATTAATTCTCAAATTTGAGTTATCGGCTTAACGATGGATGATCTTTCCAGCAATATCGTTCAGGCCAGTCTTTTGCCTCTTCAGCATAATCAATTCCAATACGGGGAGTCATGACCACTTCAGGTTGTATAGAGGCTGCTTCAATCCATAATCCAGATTCTTCACCTAGAGTTTGGCCTTTTAAACTTCGGTCAATGCCTAAATAACGTGTCAATTTGCCCGGTCCAGCCAAAAGCTTATATTCTTTTTTAGTTGAAGCATTACTTAAAAATACCGACCGAATCATCACTCCCTCAGGCACACCTTCTGTTTGAGTAATAATATTAAGCATTTCATACATGCCATAAATTAAATAGACGTAAATCGTACCACCATAGCTATACATTACATCTGTTCGAGCTGTACGTTTATCATTGTAACTATGGCAAGCTTTATCCCGAACGCCCAAATAAGCTTCTGTTTCAGTAATTGTGCAACGGATGACTTGACCATCATACTGTCGCTTACACAATACACAACCAATTAAATCATAAGCCACTTCTGAGGTTTCTCGTTGAAACCAGCTTAATGGTAAAATATTTGACATAGTAATCTCTGAAATATTACATACCACACGTTATACTTGATTAGCCCAGTATATCTGTTAATTCTGCGAGTTGGCGATGCCTGAATTACCCGAAGTCGAAACCACCAAAACGAGTTTATTTCCCCTCTTGAATCAAAAAGTTCAAAATGTAGAAGTCCGTAACTCTAGCTTACGCTGGCCGATTCCTGATGATGTTCACAAACTTATTGGACAACGCCTTATTGGCTTAAATCGACGTTCAAAATATATCTTGGCAAAGTTTGAACAAGACCAAATGCTCTGGCATTTAGGAATGTCAGGAAGCTTCCGTCTATGCCAACCAAACGATGAACTGAGAAAACATGATCATCTGATTATTCAATTTGAAGACCAACAGTTACGCTATCATGATCCACGTCGTTTTGGCTGTATTCTTTGGCTTAATCCAGAGTCTCAAAGCAAACTCATAGATACTTTGGGGCCTGAGCCTTTAAGTGCTGACTTTCATGCAGAGTATTTAGCTTCTAAACTTAAGAATAAATCTGTCGGCATAAAAATTGCACTCATGGATAATCATGTAGTCGTCGGTGTAGGCAATATCTATGCAACAGAGAGTTTATTTAATATAGGCATTCACCCAGCGCAGCCTGCTGGTGATTTGAACATGCAACAGATTGAGAAACTCGTTGTCGAGATTAAACGAATTTTAAAGTCGGCAATTGATTTAGGTGGCTCAACTTTGCGTGATTACAGCAATGCCATGGGTGAAAATGGTTATTTCCAGCAAACACTGCTTGCTTATGGTCGTGCTGGAGAAATGTGCGTTAACTGTGAAACCGCGTTAGAAAATTTAAAACTTGGTCAACGTGCCAGCGTGTTCTGCCCACAGTGTCAACCACTTAAAAAGCTGAGAAAGCCTTAATTTTTTGGAGAAAGACAACATGCAAACAGCAATTGTCAGACATATTTTAGTCAAAGATAAAGACTTAGCTGAACAGCTAAAAAAGAAGCTACAAAGTGGTGCAGACTTTGCCAAGCTTGCCAAGCAGTACTCTACCTGCAATTCGGCAAAACGTGGCGGTGAACTGGGCGAAATCAAAAAAGGACAACTTGTACCCGTCATCGACAAAATTGTTTTTACAGCTGCCGAACGTGTGTTACAAGGCCCAATCAAAAGCCAGTTTGGCTATCATCTTTTAGAAGTTAAATTCCGAATGAGCAACTTACGTTGATTGCATTATATTAATTATGGTTTTTAGATGCTTGAGCCTGTGCATTTATTTGATATGTCCAGGCTTTAATATATTCACCCGACTCTAGTTTCACATCTACGATGACACGCTGGTATTGAAAACCTTCAAACTCATCAAGCATCTGCCAGTTTTCAGCAAGTTTTTCTGTACTAAACAAATAGCCCTCTACCCACTCTGCTTGCGAATCTAACTCTAATGCTTTTAGGCCTTTATCTGGCCCCCAATCTAAAATATGAATCACGCCTCTTACACTAGCTTTTGTCCAGCGGCCACCAATTTGCTCTAAAATATGAGCATTAGCTTTACTTGGACATAAAGTACCGTATACAAATAGCTGATTCATTAATTTTTCCCTCTTTAACTATATGCTCAGTCAAATTACTTGCTAACTATATAATTTTATCAATCTATAGAGCCATGTTTACAATTAAAAAGATTCATTAATAAAAAACGGTACTCTAGGTACCGTTTTTTATTTCAAATCTGATTAAGCTTGCTTTTTCAACTCATCACGAATTTCACGTAATAATTGAATATCTTCTGGAGTTGCAGCTGGAGCTTCTGGCTCCTTCTTATCGCGGCGAAGTTTATTTAATAATTTCACCATTAAGAACACAACCCAAGCCAAAATGATAAAGTTAATTAAAATGGTCAGGAAGTTACCGTAGGTTAATACGTTAACACCCGCTTTTTGTAAGGTATCTAAAGATTGCAAATTATTAGGGTTTGCACCTAATACAATAAACTTTTGAGAGAAATCAACACCACCACCAGTAATTACACTGATAATTGGCATGATAATGTCTTTAACTAAAGAGTCTACGATTTTGCCAAAAGCACCACCAATAATTACACCAATGGCTAAATCCATCATATTGCCTTTAATGGCAAATTCTTTAAATTCTTGAATAATACTCATCTAAACATCTCCAGATGTCGGGGCCGAAAACATGTCATATTTTTCTTTTTTCATTGGCCTCTTATCCATTTAGATAGTACTCGCCATGATATTGATAATTTAACATTTTTATCAAAAAAAGAAAGTTTATTCACACTTCAATAACATATTTGCTTACAAGGAAAATATGAATTTATGCGTACCTTTCAACTTCAATTTTATCCAATAAAAAAAAACCGCTGATCGAAATCAGCGGTTTTTATCATCCGAAAATAAGAATAACTTATTTGTTACGCTTACGTTCGTTTTCAGTCAACCAGCGCTTACGGATACGGATTGACTTAGGTGTTACTTCAACTAATTCATCATCTTCAATGAACTCAAGCGCTTGTTCAAGCGTGTATTCAACAGCAGGAACAAGAGTCAACGCATCGTCAGTACCAGAAGCACGTACGTTAGTTAACTGTTTAGCTTTAGTTGGGTTAACCACCATATCGTCTGAACGTGAGTTAATCCCTACGATCATACCTTCGTAAACTTCTAACTGTGGTTTAGCGAATAGACGACCACGGTCTTGCAAGCTGAACAATGCATAGCCAAGGCAAGTACCTTGAACCATAGAAATCAACACACCGTTTTGACGCTTCGCAACAGTACCTTGTTTCATCGGACCGTAGTGAGAGAAGCTTGAAGTCATGATTCCTGTACCAGAAGTCATAGTCAAGAATTCTGAACGGAAACCAATTAAGCCACGTGAAGGTACAGTTGCTTCAATACGGATACGGCCTTTACCGTCAACTTCCATATTGGTCATTTCACCTTTACGGCTACCCATTTGTTCCATTACAGAACCTTGGTGCTGTTCTTCAACGTCAAATGTAACGTTTTCGTAAGGTTCTTGTTTTTCACCGTCAACTTCTTTCAAGATTACTTGTGGACGAGATACGCCCATTTCGAAACCTTCGCGACGCATGTTTTCAATTAAAACTGAAAGGTGAAGTTCACCACGACCAGATACTTTAAAACGGTCTGGACTGTCAGTGTCTTCTACACGTAATGCTACGTTGTGAATTAATTCGCGGTCTAAACGTTCACGGATGTTACGTGAAGTAACGAATTTACCTTCTTTACCTGCAAACGGCGAGTTGTTTACTTGGAAAGTCATTGTTACTGTAGGTTCATCTACAGACAATGGTGGTAAAGCTTCAACATTTTTCGGATCACAAATCGTGTCAGAAATATGAAGTTCATCAATACCTGTAATACATACGATATCGCCTGCTTGAGCAGAATCAACATCAACACGCTCTAGACCGTGGTAACCCATAATTTTTAAGATACGGCCGTTACGTGTCTTACCGTCTTTATCAATGACAGTTACAGGTGTATTTAAACCAATTGAACCACGTTGAATACGACCAACACCGATAACACCTACGAAGCTGTTATAGTCAAGTGAAGAGATCTGCATTTGGAATGGACCATCAGCATCAACTGCTGGTGGTTCAACAATGTCAACGATTGTTTGGAATAATGGCGTCATGTCGTCAGCCAATTCTTCTGGAGAAGGACCAGCAACACCACGTAAACCAGATGCATAAACAACTGGGAAGTCTAGCTGTTCGTCAGAACCGCCAAGGTTGTCGAACAAGTCAAATACTTGGTCAATAACCCAGTCTGGACGCGCGCTTGGCTTGTCAACTTTGTTGATAATTACGATTGGTTTTAAACCACGAGCAAACGCTTTTTGAGTTACAAAGCGAGTTTGTGGCATTGGACCTTCTTGAGAGTCAACCAATAACAATACACAGTCAACCATCGACATTACACGTTCAACTTCACCACCGAAGTCAGCATGTCCCGGGGTGTCGACGATATTAATACGGTATTCTGTATTCGTACGAGCATCGGTCCATTTAATTGCAGTGTTCTTTGCAAGAATGGTAATACCACGTTCACTTTCAATAGCGCCCGAATCCATGACACGCTCAATCTCACCTGCGCGATCACCAAGAGCACCTGATTGTTGAAGTAATTTATCGACAAGTGTGGTTTTACCGTGGTCGACGTGGGCAATAATTGCAATATTGCGGAGATTTTTGATATCTGACATAGAATTCGATAAGCCTGAAACTTGAGGGCAAATTATACAGAAAAACACTACTCTTGAGTAGTGACAGTTTATTGACATTGACAAAAAAATTTCCCAATAGCCCGTATTTCGTTTTGTAAAGATAGGTATCTCGATTAGAATAGCGCCAATTTGCGAAATTGCGGCGTATTCACATCCATGTCCAATCAACCACCACAAGAGCATCTTGACCTCGTTTATGGACTAGATGACCGACCAAAACCCTTCGTGGCTTTTCTGGCAGCTTTTCAACATTTGCTTGCAATTATTGTCCCAATTGTTACTCCTGGGCTTCTAATTTGTTTAGCTTTAGGCGTTTCCCGTACTGAAACTAACATGATTTTATCGATGTCTTTGGTTATTTCAGGAATCGCAACTTTCTTACAATGTAAAAAAGTTGGTCCTTTGGGTGCAGGTCTGCTCATCGTACAAGGTACAAGTTTTAATTTTATTGGTCCAATTATTGGTATTGGTAGTGCAATGGTTGCTGCAGGTACACCAGTAAATCAGGTTATGGCCGCTATTTTTGGTGTGGTGATTGCTGGTTCATTTATTGAAATGGGTGTGTCACAAATCCTACCATGGGTAAAAAGACTGATTACTCCCCTAGTAACAGGTATTGTTGTACTTCTGATTGGCTTAACACTTATTAAAGAAGGCCTCATCAGCATGGGTGGTGGTTATCAAGCCATGCAAGATCATACTTTTGCAAGTTCCGATAACCTTATAATGTCTTGTACTGTTCTAGCTATTATTATTGTTTTAAACCGTATTCGAGTGGTGTGGATTAAAAGCTCAGCTATTTTAATTGCATTGGTCATTGGCTACATTCTTGCTGGTTTTATGGGACATCTAGACTTCTCTGGCCTAAAAGATGCACCTGTCATTCAAATTCCGACCCCAATGCATTTTGGTTTAAGCTTCTCATGGGGTTTATTTATTCCAATGGCATTTATTTATCTGGTTACTTCATTAGAAGCAATTGGCGATGTGACAGCAACAAGTAAGCTTTCAAACCAACCTGTAGATGGTCCTCAGTGGATGCAACGTATTAAAGGTGGTGTGTTAGTAAATGGTGCAAACTCTTTACTGGCTGGATTATTCAATACGTTCCCTAGTTCTGTATTCGCTCAAAATAATGGCGTAATCCAACTCACTGGCGTGGCAAGTCGTTACGTAGGCATCTGGATTGCAGCTTTACTCATTATATTAGGTCTATTCCCTGTGGTAGCTGGTGTAATACAAGCTGTACCACAGGCAGTATTAGGCGGAGCAGTTATGGTGATGTTCGGTGCAGTTGCTGCCTCAGGCATTAATATTCTTTCATCTATTCACTTAGACCGCCGCGCTCTTTTAATTATTGCGATTTCACTTGCACTAGGTTTGGGTGTTGCTCAAGTTCCTCAAATTTTGGAACACTTGCCAGAATTATTTAAAAATATATTTAGTTCTGGCGTAGCCACAGGTGGTATTGCAGCATTAATCTTAAATGTTGTACTGCCTGAAACGCATCAATAACCAATTTTTAATTTTTGATTACTGCCCAGTTTCCACTGGGCATTCTTCTTCATGAGAGATGTACATGGATCCTAGAAGTGAAGTGGTATTAAGACAGCAAGACTATCTAAAAGGTAGACTCTTGTTGATTAATGCACCCAATGATGCCTTAATCAGTCAATTACCTCCTAAGGTTGATGCATCAGTCTGGACGTGGAATTATGCAGATTACCAAGGCTTTGTGAATGCAGGCACGACAGCACATTTCTCGGTTGAGTTTCCATTACAAGAGTTTGATCAAGCCGTCATTTTCGTCCCAAAATCCAAAGAACTCTTAAACTATATCTTGCATCTAGTCATGAGCCATCTCAAAGCTGACCAATCAGTTTTTTTAGTAGGTGAAAAAAAAGGTGGGGTTGAAAGAGCAGCTAAACAATTACAAAGCTTTGGCAAAATACTTAAACTCGATAGCGCCCGACATTGTCAGCTATGGCATTTAAAAATTGAGAAAACTGAAAAGCTCAAACCCTTTGAAAGCTGGTTAAAAACCTATACTGTTCAAGTAAATGAACATGAACTTACCATTTGCGCCCTACCTGGGGTTTTTAGTCAAAATCATCTAGATGTGGGAACTGCTGTTTTACTCCCTTATCTTAATCAGGTGAAATCAGGTAGAATTGCCGACTTCGGGTGTGGTGCAGGAATTATCAGTTGCTATTTGGCAAAAATAAATTCAAGTAATATTATTCACGCCTTAGATATTGATGCTTTCGCTTTACGGTCAACGGAAATGACTTTTAGTCGAAATGGAATAGGTTCAGACCAGTTGAGATTGCAGCCTGTTATAGGAATTGCAGACGCCCCAACAGAACTTGATGCCATTGTCAGTAACCCTCCCTTTCATCAAGGTATTCATACCAACTACGATGCAAGTGAAGGACTCTGCCAGAACGCTAAAAAACATTTAAAGGCATCAGGCGAGCTATGGATTGTAGCAAACCGTTTTTTAAACTATCCAATCTTAATTGAGAAGCACTTTGGTCAGTGTGAGATTAAAACTGATCTTCAAGGCTTTAAGGTGTTATATGCCTGTGCATAACAAACTATGTAAGGAATCTCCATGAGCGAAACACATGCTCCTGAAAAACTCCAGCGAAAGCTTGGGGCTCGTCATCTGAATATGATCGCCATTGGTGGTTCCATTGGTACAGGTCTCTTCCTTGCTTCTGGATCAACCATTGCAAACGCAGGCCCTGGTGGGGCTCTACTCGCTTACTCTCTTATTGGTATTATGATTTACTTCTTAATGACAAGTTTAGGTGAGCTTGCGACTCATACCCCAACATCCGGCGCATTTTTTACCTATGGCAGTCGCTATGTTGAAGATGGCTTTGGTTTCGCTCTAGGCTGGAATTATTGGTACAACTGGGCAATTACGGTTGCATTTGAACTTGTTGCTGTACAGTTTATTATGAAATTCTGGTTTCCAGATATTCCCGGATTTTACTGGAGTGCCCTTTTCCTCGTTATCATTTTCATGATTAACGCGATGAGTGTAAAAGGTTTCGGTGAAAGTGAATTCTGGTTCTCGATGGTTAAGGTTATTGCGATTATTGCCTTCATTATCATTGGTATCGCCATGATAATTAAGTTGATGTTGACACCGGGTGTAGCCACTTTTGGCAACTGGACCTACAAAGACGCGCCTTTTGTGGGTGGTTTACAGGCTATGATTGGAGTTGCCATGATTGCAGGGTTCTCATTTCAGGGAACCGAGATGGTTGGTGTTGCTGCGGGTGAATCGAAAGATCCAAAGAAAACAATTCCTCTTGCAATTAAACAGATTTTCTGGCGAATTTTATTATTCTATATCTTGTGTATTTTCATTATCGGTACACTCATTGCCTATGATGATCCAAATTTATTGCAAGCTGCGACAACAGAAAATGTAGCTCTTTCTCCTTTTACTTTACTTTATGAGAAAGTAGGCTTTGCTTTCGCTGCGAGCTTAATGAATGCGGTTATTTTGACTGCCATTTTATCGGCGGGTAACTCAGGCATGTATTCCTCTACCCGTATGTTATTTGACATGGCTCAACAAGGCCGTGCACCAAAATGGTTTGCAAAACTAGACAATCGTGGTGTTCCAATGAATGCGCTATATGCAACGACATTTATTGCTGCATTCTGTTTCTTAACGACATTTATTGGTGAAAAGCAAGTCTTTAACTGGTTACTCAACATGTCAGGGATGTGTGGTTTCATTGTCTGGTTAGGTATTGCAATTTCACATTATCGTTTCCGTAAAGGTTATATCGCTCAAGGTTACAAACTTGAAGATTTAGCATATCGTGCCAAGTTTTTCCCATTTGCACCTTGGTTTGCATTCATTCTGTGTTCAATCATTATCTTAGGCCAAAATTATCAAGCTATTTTGGGTGGGAAAATTGACTGGATGGGCTTACTTTCTACTTATATTAGTTTGCCTTTATTCTTAGTGATTTGGCTCGGATATAAATGGAAATATAAAACCAAATTAATTAGTTATGACAAAATGAATGTAAAGCCAGAGCAAGATTAACAGTAAGTCTAAGTCGTTAATTAAAGTAAGCTAAAGACCAAAAACTTGATCTTTAGTTAAAAACAGGTAAAATGCCGTTCAGATTTTCAACGGCACTTTTAAATAAAGGAGGACATCATGTCAATACTACAAGGTAAAAAACAGTAACGATTTGGCACGATGTCAGCTCACGGACAAGTGTACAAATTTAATTCACTTGTCCGAATGCTCGAATTTAAGACCTAGCATTCGCTAGGTTTTTTTATGCCTATTCGGACAGAAAAATAAGAGAAAAATTATGGGCATACAAAAAATATTAAACGAAGAGGCACAATATGGTGTCCCCGTTAAAATTTTCACTCAAGATATAGATAGTGAAAGTATCGAACAATTGAAGAAAATGGCACAGCTGCAATTTATATATTCACATATTGCCGTTATGCCAGATGTTCACGTAGGAAAAGGCGCAACTGTAGGAAGTGTTATCCCGACTAAACATGCGATTATTCCAGCTGCAGTCGGTGTAGACATTGGCTGTGGAATGAATGCAATTCGTTTAAGCCTAAAAGCTTCACAGCTTCCCGATAACTTAAGTCGATTACGTGATGCAATCGAACGTAAAGTACCTATCGGCTTTGCTTTGCATAAACAGGTAAAGCTAAAGCATCGAGTATTATTCCGCTCGAAAAGCGTTTACAACCAATTATAAAGAAACATCCAGGTCTAGTTCGCATGCTTCGGCAGTTTGATGCGACTTGGCAAAAACAATTAGGCACATTAGGAGGCGGTAATCACTTTATAGAGTTATGTATTGATGAAAATCAATATGTTTGGGTAATGCTACATTCAGGTAGCCGAGGACTGGGTAACGTCATTGGTACTTATTTTATTGAACTCGCCAAGAAAGAAGCACAACATCGCTTTGGGCATGTACCGGATAAGGACCTAAGTTATTTTGCTGAAGGCTCAAACAGTTTTAATGATTATGTAGAAGCTGTGGAGTGGGCTCAAGAATATGCTTTTGAAAATCGTAAAGAAATGATGCGATTAGTCTTAGAAGCAATCCGACCTATTCTCCCCTCGTTTCAAATGACAAAAGAAGCAATTAATTGTCATCATAATTATGTAAGTCGAGAAACCCATTTTGGTGAAAATCTTTTGATTACTCGAAAAGGAGCGATTAGAGCAGGCTTAGATGAGTTAGGAATTATCCCTGGCTCCATGGGAGCACGCTCCTATATTGTAAAAGGCAAAGCAAATCCTGAGTCTTTCTGTTCTTGTTCTCATGGTGCTGGACGAAAAATGAGCCGCAGCAAAGCAAAGATTCTTTTTAATCAACAAGATTTAATTGAGCAAACTCAAGGTATTGAATGTCGTAAAGATAGCGGTGTTGTCGATGAGATCCCCAGTGCCTATAAGGATATTGATGAAGTCATGGCGAACCAATCAGATCTTATTGAAGTAGTTCATACTCTTAAACAAGTTTTATGTATTAAAGGTTAAAACATGAAAATTAAAGAAATGCCAAAAATTAAGGTTCGTAACCACGTAGCTCTGTCACCTTTACTTCAAAAGGGTGGCATGCATGAGACAGAAAAACCTCGTGCCCAGCATCGTCGGGATAGACAAGATACTAAACAGCAATTAAAAAAAGGTGTTTGGTAAAAACTTATCTATAAACAATTAACTGAATAAATATTATCGAGGAGATATAGAAATGAAAAAATATTTTAAAAATCGCAATAAAAAAAGCGACTCTAACGAGTCGCTTTTTTACTGTTCAGAAACTCAAATTATTGAGCTTGTTGACCAGGTTGAACTACTACAGTACGGCTACCAGTGATTGTCGCGAATACACGACGGTTCATAGCACGACCTTCTTTAGTTTTGTTGTCAGCAATCGGTTGATCCCAAGCGAAACCTTGAGTAGACAAACGAGAAGCATCAACATTGTATTCGTTTACAAGAGCTGATTTAACAGAGTTAGCACGAGCTAAAGATAAACGTTCGTTCAACTTACGTGGACCAGTGTTATCTGTGTGACCTTCGATACGTGCAGTAGCGTTAGGGTATTCAGTTAACTTCTCAGCAACTTTAGCGATTTCTGGCTTGTATTGGTCTTTGATGTTTGACTTGTTAGTATCAAAGAACACACGAAGTTCCATGTTAAGGTCTTCAGTTAACTCTTGTGGTTGTGGAGCAACTGGAGTTGGTTCAACTGGAGCAACTTCTACTACAGGAGCAGCAGGCTTCAAGTGACCACCAAGAACTACGTTTAAACCAGCAAGAGCTGTATAGTTCCAGAATTTTTCGTCAAAGTTATAAGTACTACGAGCTTCTGTACGAAGAGATAAAGCATCATTGATGCGATAGAATGCACCGATACCAGCGTTACCTAAAGTACCTTCTTCACTAGTATGATACCCAAGATCAGGAATATCGTATTTGTAGTGACCAGCACCTAATAATACATACGGCTTAAATTTGCTGTCGTAGTTTTTAGTAATTAAATCAGAAGTAACATAAAAGTTACCATTGATTTGTTTTTGTTTGTATTCAGCATTTGGAGCACTAGCAATGCCTTTTACATCACCTTTAACTTGGTTATATTCAGCTTCAAAACCTAACCATGGTGTTAACTCAATACCAAGAGCTGCACCAACGAATAAATCATTTTGTAGCTCAGGGCTATCTGTTAAACTGCCTTCGTGTCCACCGTTATTGTGTTGGGTGTCTTGCCAAGTGTAACCAAGCAATAATGGAGTAACAGTTACGCCAGCATTAGCAGCAGCTAATGGTGCAGCAACCAGCATAGTAGCAAGTGCAATACGACTCAATTTCATGGATATCCTCCAGAGATAACAATTGTTGTTCAAGCTCAGCCTAAATTTATTGGCCCCTGAGGTATTTTTACCCCAGTATTATTTTTAAGCTATTCACATTTGAATCATACAAACACTTGATAGACTTTCCAAGTGCTTGATAATTTTAATCAAGTAAATTATTGACAAAATTACTTACAATTTCCGTTGTAATTCGGTAATTTTTTACTCAACTAGCAAATATGAACAACTTCGTTGTTTCGCTTGCGGTGATTTTACCAGTATTATTGTCAACTGATAACCCTTATTTAATTTTGTGTTTCCTTATTATAAAAAATAATATAAATCATTGTCAGAAAACATAAAATTACTCTACTTATACATATATTAAGGTTTTTTAATGTTTAAATCTCCTGGTTTTACTATAATTGAGCTTTCTATAACCCTCGTAATTCTTATGATTATGTCGATTATAGCCATTCCTTTATACCATCAAATTATGGCATCCATAGAGTTAAAAAACACTCCGCGCATACTCACAATTCACATACAAAAAGCCAAATATGACGCAATTATTAGACATAAGAACATAGTCATCTGTCCAAGTTCTGATCAATTGGTCTGTAATACGAACTGGAATAATAATTTAATCAGCTTTGTCGATAACAATCGTAATCTACAACATGATGTAAATGAAGAATTATTGTCCTCTATCGATCTTAACCATCATTATGGCTCTATGAAATTACAACGTTTTGGAAAAAAACAAAATAGTATTGTTTTTCAAGGAAACTCAGGTCTTCCAATCGAGTCTAATGGTAATTTTATATACTGTTCTTATAATCAGCTTAAAAATTTTAAATTAATTCTCAGCAAAATGGGGCATGTACGCTTAGAAGAACTAAAAAATTGTTAGAACTCTACAGTCTAATGCAGAACCCAATCTTGCCCCCATTTTGCAATATACTGCTTAAGTTTTAAAATTTTCTTAATTTGAGATAAAGAACAATCGGAGATTACAACAATGACTGACATCGTAATTGTGAATGGTGCTCGTACTGCTATGGGTGGTTTTCAAGGCTCACTATCTGGTCTAACTGCTCCAGAATTAGGTGCGGTAACAATTAAAGAAGCAATCACACGAGCAGGCTTACAGCCTACTGATGTCGAAGAAGTCATTATGGGTTGTGTTCTTTCTGCCGGCTTAAAACAAGGTCCTGCTCGTCAAGCAATGCGTAAAGCTGGTTTACCTGACTCAATAGGTGCTGTGACAATTAATAAACTATGTGGTTCAGGCATGAAAGCCGTGATGCAAGCAGCCGATATGATTAAAGCAGGCAGTGCCGAAATTGTGGTTGCTGGCGGTATGGAGTCGATGACAAACGCGCCTTATGTTTTACCTAAAGCACGTGCAGGCTATCGTATGGGTCATGGTGAAATTAAAGATCACATGTTCTTTGACGGTTTAGAAGATGCTGAAACAGGTCGTTTAATGGGCTCTTTTGCTCAAGATATGGCAAATACACGCGGTTATACACGTGAGCAAATGGATGACTTTGCAATTCGTTCTTTAAAACGCGCTCAAACTGCGATTACTGAAGGCTATTTCAAGGATGAAATTATTTCCGTTACCGTACCTAGTCGCAAAGGCGATGTGGTTGTTGATCAAGATGAACAACCTCTAAATGCAAAGATCGACAAAATTCCTTCACTTAAACCAGCCTTTGCAAAAGACGGTACAATTACCGCAGCTAACGCAAGTTCGATTTCTGATGGTGCATCTGCACTGGTGTTAACATCTAGTGAAGTGGCTATCCAACGCGGCTTACAACCACTTGCTAAAATTATTGCAACAGCTTCAAACTCTCAACACCCTTCAGAATTTACGATTGCTCCTGTAGGTGCGATCGAAAAAGTGCTTAAAAAAGCGGGGTGGAGTGCTCAGGATGTTGACCTTTGGGAAATTAATGAAGCATTTGCGATGGTCACTATGTGCCCAATTGATGACTTCAAACTTGATGCTGAAAAAGTCAATATTAATGGTGGTGCTTGTGCACTAGGTCACCCAGTAGGTTCTACGGGTTCTCGTATTATTCTCACGCTGATTCATGCACTAAAACGTACGGGTGGTAAAAAAGGTATTGCTGCCCTTTGTATTGGTGGTGGTGAAGCAACAGCTGTTGCAGTTGAACTTATTTAATTAAAAATGAATATTAATAATCCCACTTCGGTGGGATTTTTTTATGAAAAAACTACAAAAAATGACCCACAAAATCACTTTTAAGTTTTAACTTATTCTTTTAAACGAAAACAACAATGGACAATAACAATGCAACTCAATCACTATCTCAATTTCCAAGGTCAGGCAGAACAAGCCTTTAACTTTTATAAATCGGTCTTTGGCGGAGAGTTCGCCATGCTGAGTCGCTATGGTGATATGCCACCGCAAGAAGGTGTGACTTTATCAGAAGCCAATAAAAACCTGATCTTACATGTTTCTCTCCCCATTAATGAACACACTGTACTGATGGCATCTGATACAAATGATCAATTCTGTGCACCTAACAGCGTATTTACCCAAGGCAATAATCACTATATTGCGATTAACCTTGAAAAAAATGAGCAAGAAAAAGCTAAACAACTTTTTGATGCTCTATCTGTAAATGGTCAAATTGAAATGCCTCTAGAAAAAACGTTCTGGGGTGCATTATACGGAGCGTTTACCGATCAATTTGGTATAAAGTGGATGGTTAACTGCCAACTTGATACATAATTTTCAATATAAAAAATCCCGCAAATTGCGGGATTTTTTATGTCAGGATTTATTAAGCACCAGTTTGATAACTTGCTTGCGGTACAGCCGTCGATGCTTGGTATGGATAAGTAAAGTCTTGCAAACCTGCCGCAGCTTCTTGTACGTCTTTGCCTTCTTTTACGACAAAACTATCAAAACCAGAACGCTTTAAGTAGTTTAAGACATCCTTAAACACATCACCTGTTGCACGTAGTTCGCCTTGGAAACCTTGGCGACGTAATAGCGCAGCAAATGAATATCCACGCCCATCACCAAAGCCTGCAAACTCAATAAAAATTGCATCAAGTTCATTTAATGGAAATGTATGATTTTCTGGTGAATCATTCACAGTCACATACAAAGCTTTTTTGCCTTGAATGCTAGCTAATTGATCTAGTTGAGCTGTTGTTACAACCACATCACCTTGAGGGATAGCACCATCTTCAACAATGATTTGATAAGTATTATCTGCAATCGTGCCATCTTTATAAAGCACTGGTAGAGCTGTATTAAGCATATGCACGCTCCTTAAATGGTTGAATTCCTACGCGACGATATGTATCAACAAAACGCTCACCTTCAGTACGCAAATCAAGATAAGTATTTAATACTTCTTCAATTACGTCAGGCACAGCATCTGCTGCAAATGATGGTCCCAAGATATCACCGATTGATGCATCATGATCTGAATTACCACCTAATGTAATTTGGTAGAATTCGGCGCCTTTTTTATCTACACCTAAAATACCGATATTACCAACGTGGTGGTGACCACAAGCATTCATACAACCAGAAATATTTAAGTCTAAATGACCAAGGTCATAAACTTTGTCTAAGTCATCGAAACGGCGTGTAATTGCTTCAGCAATTGGAATTGATTTCGCATTTGCAAGTGAACAGAAATCACCACCTGGGCAACTGATGATATCGGTAATAAAACCAATATGTGCACGTGCCATATTTTGCTGTTCAAGCGCTTGCCATACATCAAACAAATCTTTTTGAGGTACATCTGCCAAAGCAATATTTTGTTCGTGAGTCGTGCGAAGTTCACCGAAAGTGTATTTATCAGCAAGGTCTGCAATAAAATTCATTTCTTCGGTGGTCATATCACCCGGTGCAATACCTGCACGTTTTAGAGAAATCGTAACAATACGATAACCCTTCACTTTATGCGCGTGCGTGTTGATATTGAACCATTGCTTGAATTTTGGATGCTCAGCAAATAAAGCAGTGAAGTCTTCATCTGCCAAATCTTGATAATCAAACGGCGTGAATTCTTCATCCAGTTTTTTCAAGATTTCTGGCTGAATTCTTAATGATTCACGTGTATGTTCAAATTCAGCTTCAACTTTCTGTGCAAACACTTCAGGCGTTAAGGCTTTAACTAGAATTTTGATACGTGCTTTATATTTGTTATCACGACGGCCATGCAAGTTATAAACACGTAAAACCGCTTCCAAGTAAGCAATTAAATCTTCACGTGGTAAAAACTCACGAATAACGCTACCAATGATTGGAGTACGGCCTAAACCACCACCAGCCATAATTTTATAGCCGATTTCACCCGCTTCATTACGCACGATGTAAACACCAATATCGTGGAATGCAGTTGCCGCACGATCTTTTTCTTCAAGTGCAGAAACAGCAATTTTGAACTTACGTGGCAAGAATGCAAATTCTGGGTGGAATGTACTCCACTGACGAATCAATTCACATGTTGGACGTGGATCTGCAATTTCACCAGCAACCACACCTGCATATTGGTCAGTCGTTGTGTTACGAATACAGTTACCACTCGTTTGAATAGCATGCATTTGTACAGTTGCAAGTTCAGCCAAAATATCTGGCACATCTTCAAGTGCAGGCCAGTTCAACTGGATGTTTTGACGTGTAGATACGTGTGCATAACCACGGTCATAAGCAGTTGAAACTTCAGCAACTTTACGTAATTGCTTAGAATTCATTAAGCCATACGGCACAGCAATACGCAGCATAGGCGCATAGCGTTGCACATATAAACCATTTTGCAAACGTAATGGACGATATTCGTCTTCAGAAAGTTTGCCAGCTAAATAGCGTTCAGTCTGATCACGGAACTGAGCAACTCGTTCATTAACCAGCTGCTGGTCGAAATCGGTATATAAATACATGGCGTATGGCTAGTAGATTCATTATTAAGGCGGATAGCATAGCGAGCTTTTATTCATCAATAAAATGCTTTTTTTGCATATTTAATAACGGTTTTATTGATAAGCTTATATAAATCGACATAAAAAAAGCCCAGATAAATCTAGGCTTTTTTTATAGCAAGTATTTATTTGTTATCTGGTAACGCATAAGCCACTAAATAGTCGCCCATTTTTGTACCAAATGAACCATGACCACCAGCCATGATTACAACATATTGCTTACCATTGATCTCATAAGTCATTGGTGTTGCTTGTCCACCTGCTGGTAAACGCGCTTCCCAAAGTTTATTACCATTCGTGACGTTAAAGGCACGGATGTAGTTATCTTGAGTTGCACCAACAAACATGACATTACCTGCGGTAGAGATTGAACCACCTAAACCAGGTACACCAATTTTCACAGCTGGTAATTGGAACAGTTTTGGTAAGCTATCACGGATAGTACCAATACGTTTTTTCCATACCACTTCATGTGTTTTCAAATCTACACCAGCCACATAACCCCAAGCTGGTTGTTTACAAGGTAAACCAAGTGGAGATAAGAATGCACTGATTTCGACACCATAAGGTACGCCATACATTGGCTGAATACCCTGCTCAGTTCCTGCACCTTTTGCAGTTTCTGCACGGTTTGGATCTTCAGGAATTAAGCGGCTTACAAATGGCAATCCAATCGGATTCATGACAGCAACCTGACGATCAGGGTTAACCGACATACCGCCCCATTCAAACACACCTAAGTTACCAGGAAAAACTAAAGTACCGTTTTCTGATGGTGGCGTATAAATACCATCGTAATTTAGACGTTTGAAAGATACACGACACATGAGCTGATCAAGCATTGTGGCACCCCACATATCTTTATCAGTCAATTTATCTTGTGGTGCCAAGTTCAAATCAGAGAATGGCTGAGTTTTTGAATAATGCTCGCCTTTGGTTTGTGGTCCACGCTTAACTGTTTGTGGAACTGGTTTTTCAGTTACAGGAACAATTGGCTGACCATTACGACGGTCAAGAACAAAGGCATTACCTGTTTTAGTCAATACATAGATTGCTGGAACAGTTTTACCTGCTTTGTCTTTAATGTCTGCCAAAGATGGTTGAGATGGTACGTCCATATCCCACAAATCGTGATGAGTTGTTTGGAAGTTCCATATCAATTTACCAGTTGAAGCATTAATCGCTAACATCGAGTTCGCATAACGTTCTTTCAACTCAGTACGGTCACCACCCCAGATATCCGGAGTACCTACACCTGTTGGAACATAAACGATATCAAGTTTGGCATCGTATGCTAAAGGTGCCCAAGCATTTGGAGAGTTATGAACAAATGTCGTACCTTCACCTGGCATTGCATTTGGATCTGCTGCACCCGTATCGAATGCCCAAAGAAGCTTACCAGTGTTAACATCGTATCCACGAATTACACCAGATGGCTCTTTACTTGAATAGTTATCTGTTACAGAACCGGCAATTACGACAGTTGAACCTGTCACAACACCAGGAGACGTTGGGTTATAACCACCCGGATAAGCATAAGGCATGAATTTTTGTAAATTCACTTCACCATTTTCACCAAAGTCAGTACATGCTTTACCAGTGTCAGCATTCACAGCAACTAAACGTCCATCATTGACTGGAACAAAGACTTTACGTGGACATTGAGTTGAAGTTGATTTCTTGCTTTGAAGACTCGTTGCAAACTCAGTTGTATTGTTTGCATCGTAGTACATTACACCGCGGCAAGTTAAATGCTGGAACGTTTTATCCGTTTTCAACTTAGGATCGAAACGCCATTTTTCTTTACCAGTAGCCGGATCAATCGCAATTAACTGTTGGTGAGCTGTACAGATAAACATGTTATTGCCAATTTTAATTGGCGTAACCTGATTGGTTGTTTCACCCGAATCATTATCTGTTTTGAAATCACCAGTACGTAGTGTCCAAGCCACTTTCAAATCTTTGACGTTTTGGTCATTAATCTGTTTCAATGGAGAATAACGTTCACCCGCTTGAGTACGACCATAAGCTGGCCAGTCACTCTCTGCTACACCTGGAACAGCTTGAGCAGTTTCTGGTTGAGGTGTTTTGATCTCACCATTAATTTCTTGCGGATCGTTAAAGATAGAATAAACCATCAATACGATAGCAATTGCTAAAGTTGAAGATAAGGCAACTTTACTTGATCCAAGGTTGTTGATTCCACGAGTCACAGCCGGAACCAATAACCATAAACCAAGAATACCTAAAATATCTAAACGTGGTGCAAGTGCCCAAAAGTCTGTTCCAACCTCCCAGACACTCCAGATAATGGTACCTAGCATTAATGCAGCATAAACCCACAAAGCAGTAGAAGCACGCTTATAGAGTTGCCATGTAACAATAAGGAGTAAAACTCCAGCTACAATGTAGTAAATTGAACCGCCTAGTGTAGCGAGCCAAATACCTCCAATTAGCAGGAATAACGCCAATAACCCAAGAATGATTACGGTAAAAGTCGTTAAACCTGATCTTGAAGAAGGTTGATTCATAAACCACCTCTTATTAATCATCATTTTTATCGGAAAGATGCGCCAAAAACCTTATAGAGAAATGGCATCACCAATACATCTAAAACAAAATTCAGGCATAAAGAAAAAAACGGAAGGTCTGGATACTTCAATTAATGATTTAGCCCTCGACAATCCGTTTTTCGGAATAATTACTTAGAATACGGTGGAGAATTTAATACCGCCGACCCAAGTGTTATCACCATTTTTTAATGCGCCAACATGACGAACATATTGCACATTTGGACGAATAGTTAGCCAGTTAGTGGCATGAATACCGTAATAAAGTTCGGTATTGTATTCAGTGTCATATTCTTTGGTTTGAATATCGCTCCAATCATCATTGATATGAATACGAGCAACACCAAGTGCCAACTCATCTTGAGGACGTTGATTGAGCAAACCTTTATAGACCAAGCCTACATTTTGCATGTTGTCGACTTTGTTGGTATCTGAGTCATGGAAAGTCAGGTTCACAAAACCTGTTAAACCACGGTCAGTTTGATCAGCTGGCTGGAATAATTTTTGTTTTGCAATTACCCAAACACCTTGCTTGTGAGATGTTTTGGTTGGATTGGTAATTTCCTGTGCATCAGCAGTGCTGTAGTAATAACCTAAACGGTATTCACCCGCCATACTTTGCGCACCTAGCTTAGGTGACCAAACCACTTCTGCCGGAATAATCGCACCGTGAGAACCATCTGTACTTAGGTTGAAACCTTTGCCTCGGTCTAAGTTTTCTGGGTTATATTCATATACACCGACTTGCGTATATAAATCGGGTTGCACATTATATTTAACACGCATAGCCCATTGGCTCACTGGCCAGTTATACCATTGGTCGCCAACCCAGTTACCCACTTGTGAACCACAAAGCGCTAAGTTCTGGAAGTCACAGTCAAAACTATTAAAGTCTTCACCTTCACCAAAACGACCAACTTTAACGTCTAACTTCTGATCAAGGAATTTTTTCTTAATCCACAAGTCTGTTAAACGCCAAGTTTGCTCACGACCCCACACTTCTTGTACAGAACTAATGTGTCCAGCTAAAGCTGGAGAATGTTCAGAAAGCGATTGCCCATCACGATAAGTTAATGTGATTTGGGCTTCTGTATCTTGCCACCCTAAAATTTTATCTAGGTCCAAATGCGAACCTAAAGCGAGTTGCCCTGTATAAGCACTGCCATGCGAAGAAGTATTCTTTGAATCTAAAATACCGGCATATTCACCGGTATATCCAAAAGAAAAATCATAACCTTGTGCTTGTAACGCTGTGCGTTGCCCGTTCCAATCACCCAACATCCAAGAACCATTTGGGTCAAATGCAGCTGCAGCTTGTGCATGCTGAACAAAAAGAGTAATTGATAAAACGGATAAACAGGAAACCATCAAGGATTTATGTGTTTTCATGTTTACATACCTTTTATGTCTTTGTTTATAAAGGTTACGCTAATTTTATGTAAAGAAATTATTCAAAATGTTAATCAATTGATTAATCAGATAATAATCTTAATACATACTGTATAAGAAACAGCCCCAAGACATTACCACTTTCCTTCTCCAAGCTTTTGACCTACAAAGGAATATCGCATTTGTGAGCGTGAAAACTTAATTGGGCATGCAATCTGCGGCTCTGTATCTACCGTATTATTTTGCAAAGGAACATTCACAATCCATCCACGTTGTTGTGCTAATGGCGAGTTTAAAGCCTCACTCAAACTCAATACGGGTTCAACACAAACATCGAGATTTGCAAAAATTTCATGCCATTCTTTAAACGTTTTGGTTTGAATTTTCTCTTGAATAGCTTGCTTAACTTCCTGTCGATCTTGAATATCTAATGACGCGCCTTTTTGCAACAACACAGGTAAATCTAATGCAGCAGACAAGCCTGCCATAAATTGCGGTTCAAGACTGCCAATTGATACATAACGACTATCTTGAGTCATATAATAGTCATAGAAAATGCCACCGTTGAGCATACCCTGCTCTGGCGCTTGCTCAACTTGACCTGCAAGTGTTGCCGATGCTGCCATACTATTTAAACTAGCAACACAATCAGTCATGGAAATATCAATATATTGCCCCATTCCACTACGGCCGCGTTCGACGACCGCAGCCAAAATCGCAATAACTGCATGTAATGATCCGCCTGCAATATCGGCAACCTGAATACCAAGCGGTGGTGGACCCCCATCTTGTCTCCCGCTATACCCAGCAATACCCGCTAAAGCTAAATAATTAATGTCATGCCCAGCTCGATCTTTGTAGTTTCCAGTTTGTCCATAACCTGTGATTGAGCAATAAACTAAACGCGGGTTAATCTCTGCAAGCGTTGCATAGTCCAGTCCTAAACGGCGCATGACATCTGGTCGAAACTGTTCTATCACAATATCAAACTCAGAAATCTTGGCTTTAATGAAGTCAATACTAGCTGCATCTTTTAAGTCGAGAATAATCGACTGTTTATTTCGATTTAGATAACTATGTGCTGTTGCTTGACCATTTGCGTACGGCGGCATAATCCGAATAAGATCTGGACGTGACGGAGATTCGATATGGATAACTTCTGCGCCCATATCGGCTAAGTACATTGTGGCGAAGGGCCCTGGTAAAAGCGTCGAGAAATCTAGAACTTTAAGTCCATTTAATGCTGTCGTCATCGTATTTTTAACCACTATTATTCGAATTTTCTTTTATATTAATTAAGCAAATATTCTAAAACAATGTCATGTTCAGCCATTTACCTTGATCATTTCGGCAATTTAACATGTAAAAAGTGCTTTTACACTGTTGTAAATCGCCAATTTATTTTTTTAAACGGTCATTTAGGTCAATTTAAAGTGAACATCAAAGAGACTGAAGGATTCAATATGAGTCGCGATACGATTAGCATCCACTTCGTGAATGCGGCTTTGACAGGCGTAAAACGCCTTGGCATGGATGTCGAGACGTTACTTTCACATGTGGGTATCGAAGCGGAACTATTACGTCAACCTAAAGCTCGAATCTCACCAGAACAATATACCCGTTTTATAAAAATGCTATGGATGGTTACCCAAGACGAACACGTCGGTTTTGATGTACAACCACGTCGTTTGGGCACTTTTGCCATTATGTGTCAGTTGATTATTCATGCAAAAACTTTGGGCCAAGCTCTCGAACTTTCATCTCAATTTTACAAGTTATTTGGTGATGAATGGTCGGTAACACTAGAGCGTGACAAACACGAAGCGCGTTTGGTTCCTCTTATTCCAAAAACTTTAGATCCAGATCATTTCATTACTGAAAGTATGCTCATGATTTGGCATGGTTTGGCATCTTGGCTCATTGAACGTCGTTTACCGTTAGAACGTGTTCATTTTAGCTATCCACGTCCTGCCCATGCAGATGAATATGATGCATTATTCTTTGCACCAGTCATGCAATTTGATGCACCTCGTACCGAAATAACTTTTGCAGCTGATTATCTTGACTTACCAATCCGCCAAGATGAAAAAACGCTAGAAGAGTTCCTAAAAGCAGCTCCTGCTCAGCTTTTAGTAAAATTCAAAAACACCAACTCGCTAACTTCTCGTATTCGTGACGTACTCAAGAGTCAAATTGGTGAAGAAATGCCAACGCTTAATGATGTGGCATCCATGCTCTATTTGTCACCTCAAACCTTACGCCGCCGCTTGGCTGCTGAAGGTAAAAGCTACCAAGGCGTAAAAGATGCTTTACGTCGAGATGCTGCGATTCACTTGTTACTCAACCCTGAGTTAACACTTGAAGATGTTGCTCAACAGGTTGGCTTTAGTGAAACCAGTACATTCCACCGTGCATTTAAAAAGTGGACGGGTGTAACTCCTGGTTTATATCGCCAGCTACACGGTTACCACTAATTCTTAAATCTCTTTAGTTTCACATTTAGCCCAAGTTCAACTTGGGCTTTTTTGTATCTCTATTGGCAAAAATCATCACCTGACTGGTGCGCTTATCGTCATTGCACTCGTTCTTAAAACCAGTACACTCAAAACACAAATAAATTTTAAGCAATAAAAAAGGAACTGTTATGAGCGAGGCTTATATTATTGATGCCATTCGCACCCCACGCGGAAAAGGAAAAAAAGACGGCTCTCTCTACGAAGTAAAACCAATTACATTACTCACCAGTCTTTTAAACGAATTACAGCAACGCCATCAGCTTGATACATCTAAAGTAGATGACATTGTTTTGGGCTGCGTAACGCCAATTGGCGATCAAGGTGGAGACATTGCCAAAACTGCAGCCATTGCAGCTGGTTGGAATGATGATGTTGCAGGTGTACAAATCAATCGCTTTTGCGCTTCAGGTTTAGAAGCAGTCAACATGGCAGCAATGAAAGTTCGTTCGGGTTGGGAAGATTTGGTTGTTGCTGGTGGCGTTGAATCAATGTCGCGCATTCCAATGGGTTCTGATGGAGGGCCGTGGGCGCTAGACCCTGAAACAAACCTTAAGTCATCATTTGTTCCGCAAGGCATTGGGGCCGACCTCATTGCAACCTTAGACGACTATAGCCGTGAAGATGTCGATAACTTTGCGGTGAAGTCCCAACAAAAAGCCGCGGCAGCTCAAGCAAATGGTTATTTCGATCGCTCAGTTGTGCCAGTGAAAGATCATTCAGGTGTGGTGATTTTAGAAAAAGATGAATTTATTAAAGGCCATACCACGCTCGAAGGTCTAGCAAAGCTCAATCCAAGTTTTGAAATGATGGGACAAATGGGTTTTGATGCAGTTGCTTTACAAAAATATCCGGAAGCACAAAAAATAAATCATGTTCACCATGCAGGTAACTCATCAGGTATTGTCGATGGAGCGGCTATCGTTTTACTAGCTTCAGAAAAGGCTGTAAAAGAACAAAATTTAAAACCACGCGCTAAAGTTTTGGCGACTGCCCTAGTTGGTACCGACCCAACCATTATGCTGACAGGCCCTGCACCTGCCGCACGTAAAGCTTTAGAAAAAGCAGGCCTCACGATTGATGATATTGACCTATTCGAAGTCAATGAAGCATTCGCGGCAGTTGTTATGCGTTTTATGAATGAGCTCAATATCCCTGCTGAAAAAGTCAATGTAAATGGTGGTGCAATTGCTTTAGGACATCCGTTAGGCGCAACAGGTGCCATGATTTTGGGCACACTACTTGATGAGCTTGAACGACAAGATAAAAAGCGAGGTTTAGCGACACTCTGTGTCGGCGGTGGTATGGGTATTGCCACCATTATTGAACGCGTATAAAAATTAGGGATATATAAAGATGAGTGCAATTCAATACGAAAAAAATGCCGACAATATTGTCATTTTAACACTTGATTCAACTGGTCAATCTGCAAACACTATGAATGCAGAGTTTCGTGACTCGCTCGATGAAGCAACTCAGAAACTTAAAGTAGAAACAGAACTTTCAGGCGTTATTTTCCGCTCAGCTAAAAAAACTTTCTTTGCAGGCGGTGATTTAGATGAGCTAATTCAAGTTCAGCCTGAACACGCGACTGAATTTTTCAATATGGTTGAAAAACTAAAAGGTCATTTACGTACAATTGAAACGCTAGGAATTCCAGTGGTTGCTGCATTAAATGGCACAGCACTTGGTGGTGGTTGGGAAATCGCTTTAAGTTGCCATTACCGTATTGCAATTAATGACCCGAAAAGCAAATTTGGCCTACCAGAAGTCACTTTAGGCTTATTACCAGGTGGCGGTGGTATTGTACGTATGGTACGTCTTCTTGGGCTTCAAAATGCATTTCCTTTCTTAATGGAAGGCAAACAGTTCGGTGTTGATAAAGCAAAATCTTTAGGTTTAATTCACGATACTGCCGAAAATGAACAAGAGCTTTTAGATAAAGCAATTGCTTGGATCAAAGCAAATCCAAAATCTCAGCAGCCTTTTGATGTAAAGGGTTATAAAATTCCGGGTGGTGATCCAAAAACTCCAGCAGTTGCACAAGTTCTTGCAATTGCCCCAGCCATGTTAAGAGACAAAACCAAAGGTTGTTACCCTGCCCCTGAAGCGATTATGGCTGCCGCAGTTGAAGGTGCTCAAGTCGATGTCAATACTGCACTGCGTATTGAGTCTCGCTACTTTACTCAGCTTACAACAGGTCAAATTTCTAAAAATATGATCGGCACTTTCTGGCATGGTCTGAATGCAATTAAGTCTGGTGCGAGCCGCCCTGCCGACGTTGCGAAATGGCAAGCCACTAAAGTTGGTGTCTTGGGTGCGGGCATGATGGGTGCCGGTATTGCCTATTCAACCGCAATTAAAGGCATTCCAGTTGTACTTAAAGATGTCTCTGTTGAAAATGCCCAGAAAGGCAAAGCTTATTCACAAAAGCTTCTTGATAAACGTGTTTCACAAGGCCGTATGACCGCAGAAAAACGTGATCAGGTTTTATCTCTGATTACGGCTACAGCGTCAGCAGCAGATCTTCAAGGCTGTGATTTAATTATTGAAGCGGTATTTGAAAACCAAGAGCTCAAAGCTAAAGTCACTCAAGAAGCCGAGCAATACTTAGCGCCTAATGGTGTAATGGCTTCAAATACATCAACCCTGCCAATTACAGGTTTAGCTCAAGCAAGTAAGGATGATAACGCTTTTATCGGTCTGCATTTCTTTAGCCCTGTCGACAAAATGCAGTTGGTCGAGATTATTAAAGGTAAAAATACCTCCACAGAGACACTTGCTAAAGCCTACGACTTCGTACAACAAATTGGAAAAACACCGATTGTTGTCAATGATAGCCGTGGTTTCTTTACCAGTCGTGTGTTTGGTACGTTCATTCAAGAAGGTATGCGTTTGCTTGCTGAAGGTGTTCATCCGGCGCGTATTGAAATGGCAGCCCTTAAAGCAGGCATGCCTGTTGGGCCACTCGCCATTCAAGATGAAGTGTCTTTGACATTAACCGAACATGTTGCTAGTGAGGCACGAAAAGCTCTGCAAGCTGAAGGCAAAGAGTTACCTAAAACCTCTGTAGATGAAGTGGTTCACACCATGATTCATGAGCTAAACCGTAAAGGTAAAGCTGCTGGTGCAGGTTTCTATGAATATCCAGAAAATGGTAAAAAGCACCTTTGGGAAGGCTTAAACCGCTGGCAAAAAGATCACGACATTTCTGAACAAGATATGATTGACCGTATTTTGTTTGTGCAAGCTTTAGATACCTTACGTTGTTATGAAGAAGGCGTATTAGAGTCTGTAATTGATGCCAATGTCGGTTCTATTTTTGGAATTGGCTATGCTCCTTGGACTGGAGGAGCAATTCAATTCCTAAATCAGTACGGTACTGATAAAGCACAAAAACGCGCTGAAGAATTGGCTACAAAATATGGTGAACGTTTCACACCTCCAAATTTGCTAAGAACCAAAGCTGAGCAGAAACAAAATATTCAATAAATTAGACCTACTGAGTATTTAAAAACTGCATAAACCGTACCCATATAAATACATTTTATTTGTATGGGTTTTTCTTTATAACTTTTAAGATTTCAGCCGACTACCTAAATATGCTATAAATAGACTTCATTTTTGTGCTTCTACAGCACATTCGAGAAATCATTATGTCCGATAAAAATTCTTCTGAGTCAGCAAGTCTAGGCTGGAAATTTGTTCTGATCGTTGGTGTTTTAAGTGCGATTTTCCTTGGCTTTTTCTATTTAGCAATGAGTAATGAACCTGACTATATGCCAGGCGCACAGCGTAAAGCTCAACAACACGAAATGCAGCAAAAAGCTGAAAAATCGACAGATCCGCAAAGTCAACATGACAATATGCCTGGAATGGACATGCAAGAACACCAGCATTCACATCAGTAATCAGATATTTTTCAAATGACAGACTTTTCCCGCAATGCACTAGTTGTAGAAGGTGGAGGCATGCGTGGTGCCTTTACCAGTGGTGTACTTGATGCTTTTCTACAACAGCAGTTCAACCCTTTTGACTTATACGTTGGTGTATCTTCTGGTTCAACCAATGTGGCTAACTACTTAGCAGGTCAACAAGGTCGAACGTTAACATTCTATGTTGACCATTCACTCCGTCCTGAATTTATCGATTACAAGCGCTTCTTAAAAGGGGGTGATTTACTTGATTTAAAATGGATGTGGGAAATTGGTGAGCAAGAGCACCCTCTTGACCAACAACGTCTTTTTGCGAATAACCCTGATTTTTATATGGTGTTGACGCATGCAAAAACTGGTCATGCCGAATATCTTCGTGCTGGTAAAGATAATCTGTTAAATGCACTGCGTGCTTCTAGCTCAATTCCGGTTTTAACGCGCCATCCCGTCGATATTATGGGTGAACCATACTTTGATGGTGGCGTTGCAGATGCCCTACCTGTTCGCTGGACAGCACAGCAAAGTGATGTCAAAAAACTGTTGGTTTTGCGCACTCGCCCGAAAAATTACTTTAAGGGCAGTAGCCGAGGGGATCAATTCCTCGCAAAATATGCTTTTAAACATCATTATGGTTTTGCAAATAGTTTGCGTAGCCGCTGTGCTCGTTATAACGCTTCAGTAGATTTTGTCCGTGGTCAAAACCCAGACCAACAAATTTTAGAGGTGTGCCCACCGCCTCTTAAAAATATGGCTGGCCGTTTAACTACCAATCCGAAAAAGCTTCGCTACAGCTATGAAGTTGGTATAGAGACAGGCTTACAAGCCATAGAAAACTGGAATGCAATGAAGTAATTAAAAGTTGAGATTTCTAAAAAGAAGTCTCAATTTAATTCTAAAACCATATCAATATGTGGAATGCCACAGTCTTGATAAACCTCGCCTTGCACTTTAAAGCCTAAAGCTTCATAAAAAGCTGTCACATACGTTTGCGCTGAAAGCTTTAAATAAGGCAGTTTATGACTACGCGCATACTCAATAATATGCTGCATTAAAATTTTACCTATACCCTGCTTTCGATAAGACACTAATACAGCAACACGTCCTACACTATGCTGTGGCAACAAACGTGCTGTAGCGATAGGCTTCTCTTTGTTATACACCATAAAGTGCACAGCAGTTGCGTCAAAATCATCCCATTCATCTTCAGGTGTAATGCCTTGCTCTTGAATAAAGACTTGTTCACGGATGTATTTCGAATCTTTCTCAAGCTGCTCCCAATCATCCGCTATAACTTTATACATCCACTTACCTTCCTAGCATTTGCAGCCAATATTTTCGATTGGCAACTGATCTTGTAACAACAATTCCAAGGTCTGTTTTTTAATCCCGTACATTTCTTTCAATGCTTGGATTTGAGCCATAATCTTGGCATCAGGTTGTGAAACATTTTTGCGTTTCGTCGCCAAAATCATTTTGTTTTTACTGGTATGTTCAAGCGATACAAACTCAAAAACTTTAGTTTCATAACCATATGCTTTTAAAAGTAACGCACGTAAAGTGTCGGTCAGCATCTCGGCTTGTTGCCCAGCATGAATACCAAACTGTAGCATTGGCTGTAAAACTTCTGGGCTATGTAGTTGTGGACGTAACTCTTTGTGACAACACGGCGCGCACATAATCATTGAAGCATTTAAACGAATTCCGGTATGAATAGCAAAGTCAGTCGCAATATCACACGCATGTAAAGCAATCATGACGTCCAGCTTTTCCGGCTGATAACTACGAACATCGCCTTCAAAAAAATCTAAATGGTTAAAATCTACTTTTTCTGCAACATTCTGGCAAAACTCAACCAAGTTACGGCGCAGCTCTACACCAGTAATCAGTGGAATCTTTTGTTGTTCTTGTAAATAATCATACAAAGCAAAAGTTAAATAACCTTTCCCTGAACCAAAATCGACAATGCGTAATTCTTTTTGCTCTGCGTCGATCTGCTCATACGCACTCGCAAAAATTTCGATAAATTTATTAATCTGTTTCCATTTACGAGCCATACTTGGAATGATTTGAGCTTTCTCATCAGTAATGCCGAGCTCTTTTAAAAATGCACTACTCTGTTGTACATAACGCTGTTTTTCACGGTCATGTGCTTGCACAGTTGGAGCTGTATTTACAGTTTGTTTTTTTCCAATATTAAGCATGGCTTTTTTCTTATTTTTTTTAAGCTGAATTTCTTGAAGAGTTGAAAATAAATTTGCTTGTTTACATTGAGTAATAAGCGTTGCGATCTGCTCCAAACCCTCTTCAAAGGTATAGTTTTTGGTCACATCTTGAGTAGTATAATGATATAAAGCTGAAAGCTGTTTTTGTCCATTTAGCTCAACAATACGGAAAGTGATTTTTTCTAGTTGTGCCAACTCTCCTTTATATTGGCTCAAAATCAAACGCTCAAAAGCCTGCTCATCAAGCATTTGTTTGATTTCATGAAAGAATTGCTGTTCTTGCTCAAAGGAGAAAACCGACACAGATATACCTAAAGAATGGTGACTCATATAAACTGAAAGTTTAAAGGGTATAGGATTAAAAATAAAATAACTTTACGACTGTTTTGTATTTCTATACATTTGTATTTTTAATCAAAAAAATAAACTTATGAGTAAATCGGTGTTGGAAACTTACGATCCCAAAGAAGAACTTTTTAATGCCTACAGCCATGCTGCTGGCATTATTATGGCCGTAGTTGCCTCTATCCTTTTAATTATAAAAGGATCTTATCTTTCAACTGCTCAGTGGGTCGGTTTGTGGGTATACGCTTTTAGCTTAATTCTCGTTTTTACCAGCTCGACTCTTTATCATTTTGCACAGACCCAAAACTTACGTTACTGGTATAAAAAACTCGATCACACTGCTATTTATTATTTAATTGCTGGAACGTATACCCCGTTTTTAAGCATCGCTATACCTACACCCAAAGCCCATATATTACTTATTGCACTTTGGACCATTGCTGCAATTGGTACACTTTTCAAGTTAGTTTTCATTCACCGTTTTCAAAAAATTTCATTACTTGCCTATGTTCTGATGGGGTGGCTTGCCGTTTTTGTAATGGATGATATGCGTACCTATTTAAGTAAAGATGCTTTGATGTTATTGATTACTGGAGGTTTAGCTTACACTGTTGGAGCATTGTTTTACGCGTTAAAAAAGGTAAGATATACCCATGCAATCTGGCATATTTTTGTGCTTTTAGGTGCAGGAGCACACTTCCTTGCAATCTATTGGTACGTTGTTTAATCCATTTTTCACTCATATTCAGTGATCCTGAAAGAGTCATGGATGATGTTCTTTCACACTATTCTTTAAGAAAAATATGCCTTTAAAGAGAATAGTAAACTAAAAATAAATTTTAACTGATATAAGGACTTATATGGAGTCAACCTCTCCGACAGCTGCTCCTGTAGTAGCCACTAATTCAAAAACACGGGTTCTGTTTGCAAGCTTAGTTGGTACAACCATTGAGTTTTTCGACTTTTATATCTATGCCACTGCTGCAGTAATTATCTTTCCGCACTTATTTTTCCCTGCCAGTAGTGGCAGTGCCGCAGTCTTACAGTCTCTGGCAACCTTTGCGATTGCCTTTATTGCTCGTCCTATCGGTGCAGCTTTATTTGGCCATTTAGGGGATCGTATTGGCCGTAAAGCAACACTAGTGGCAGCTTTATTGACCATGGGTATATCAACGGTATGTATTGGCTTATTACCCACTTACGCTCAAATTGGGATTGTAGCACCATTACTGCTAGCTGCTTGCCGCCTAGGACAAGGCTTAGGTCTAGGAGGTGAATGGAGTGGCGCTGTACTACTTGCAACGGAAAATGCACCGGAAGGTAAACGTGCATGGTATGGCATGTTTCCACAGCTTGGTGCACCTATTGGTTTTATTTTAGCAACTGGTTCATTTTTGATATTAAGTGCAGCAATTCCTGAGCAAGCCTTTATGCAATGGGGCTGGCGTATTCCTTTTATCGCAAGTGCGATTTTAGTTATTGTGGGTCTATATATCCGGTTAAAACTTCACGAAACCCCTGCTTTCCAAAAGGTTTTAGATAAGCAAAAAGAAGTTAATATTCCATTTAAAGAAGTTATAACGAAACATACAGGTAAACTTGTACTCGGTACAATTGCAGCAATCTGTACCTTCGTTGTGTTCTATTTAACTACAGTATTTGCGCTTAACTGGGGAACAACTAAACTAGGTTATTCACGTGGTGAGTTTTTAGAACTTCAACTTTTTGCGACGCTTTGCTTTGCTGCATTTATTCCTTTATCTGCTATTTTTGCAGAAAAATTTGGCCGTAAAACCACTTCTGTTGGTGTATGTATCGCTGCTGCAATCTTCGGATTATTTTTCTCTAGCATGTTAGAGTCTGGAAATACTTTCATCGTATTTCTTTTCTTATGTACTGGCTTAGCGATTATGGGTTTAACCTACGGTCCGATTGGTACTGTTCTTTCTGAACTTTTCCCAACTTCAGTTCGTTACACAGGTTCAGCATTAACGTTTAACTTAGCTGGTATTTTTGGTGCATCTTTTGCCCCACTTATTGCGACTAAACTTGCTGAAACTTATGGTTTATATGCAGTAGGCTATTATCTAACAGCAGCATCACTTTTATCATTAATCGCATTTTTACTCATACGTGAAACAAAAAATGAAGATGTGAATAATCAGATTTAATTATTTTCAAACACCTCAATATAAAAAAAGCCGGTTCAAAATTGACCGGCTTTTTTTATATATGAAAATTAATTCATTGATGCAGGGTTTGCTGGCGCAACACCGTTTGTCGCTGCTGGAGCAGTTACATTATTTGCTGCTACAGCTGCTGCACCCGCAACTGCTGCTTCACCAATTAAAGCAATTTTTGCTTTTTCTTGGCTTTTCGCAGACAAAGCTGGGTTAGTTGCCACAATACGATTAATGTTTGCAGAGTTTGCTGGAGCAATCGCAGCAGTTTGTAAAATGATTGGGCGACTACCGGTGTTACCCAATGTATAACGAATACCTGTACGAGGGCTAATAACCGTTGTATTTTCTTGCTTCACCACAGCCTGCGCTGAAGTTGGGCCTTTTGCCGCAAGCACTTTGTCAACCGTTGTTGTTTGAGGGGCGGTAGCTGCTTCTGCTGCGAAAACAAAACTTGGCACAGCAAGAACAGTTAAAAATAAAGGTTGTAATACTTTTTTCATTGTCTTTCCAACATACACTCTGGATGAGAAGTAAATAGCATTTAATGCTTAAAACTGCAAACATTATTCACACGCTTACTACAATCATAAAAAAAAGCAGAACGAGCGTTCTGCTTTTTTATAACGGCAAATTAAATTTTACCGTGACACTGCTTATATTTTAAACCAGAACCACATGGACATGGCGCATTACGACTTTCAGGTACAGGGAACATTTGTTGATCAGTATCTGACTCATTAAATGTTTCTTGAGAAGCAGTTACTTCACCTGTTAAGCCATCAACATCATCATGTTCAAAAGAAAGCTTCATTGATTCTGCTTGTTGTTGCTGTTGAGCTTCCATTTCTGCAAGCTCGTCTGCTGTTGGGATATGTACACGAGACAAATCAGTTACAACATCAGTTTTAATTACGCCCAACATGTTCACAAACAGGTTAAATGCTTCTTTTTTGTATTCCTGTTCAGGGTTCTTTTGCGCATAACCACGTAAGTGGATACCTTGACGCAAATAATCCATTGCAGCTAAATGATCTTTCCAATGGCGGTCAAGAGAGTTTAAAACAAAATGACGCTCAAGCATTGCTGCCGAGTCATCACCCATTTGCGCACGACGTTGACGATAACGTGTCAGCACTTCATCGCTAATACGCTTAACCAGCCCCTCTTCATCAAGACGACGGTCTTGTTCTAACCATTCCTGAACGGGTAACTCAATACCCAAATCAATACGTAAAGCATTTTCCAAGCCTTCTACATCCCATTGGTCGTGAATTGACTCAGGTGGAATGAAGTTAGCAATCATAGCTTGCATCACTTCATGATGCATTTCTTCAACATATTCTTGTAACGTATTTTCAGCTAACACTTCATCACGTTGTGAATAAATGATTTTACGTTGTTCATTATTCACATCGTCATATTTAAGTAAGTTTTTACGAATATCGAAGTTACGTGCCTCAACTTTACGTTGCGCATTTTCGATAGAACGACTCACCATTTTATGTTCAATCGCTTCGTTTTCTTGTAGACCCATTGCACGCATCATAGCGACAACACGGTCACCTGCAAAAATACGCATCAAATCATCTTCAAGAGATAAATAGAAGCGAGAAACACCAGGGTCACCTTGACGGCCCGCACGACCACGCAACTGGTTGTCAATACGGCGCGATTCATGGCGTTCAGAACCAATAATATGCAAACCACCAGCTTGCAATACATCTTCGTGGTCCTGTTCCCACTGTGCTTTCAGATGAGCTTCATCTTCCGTTGTTGGGTTCTCAATTTTGGTAAGTTTCGCTTTCCAGTTACCACCCAAGATAATATCTGTACCACGACCAGCCATGTTTGTTGCAATTGTTACTGCATTTGGGCTACCCGCTTGAGCAATAATGTCAGCTTCACGCTCATGCTGTTTTGCGTTCAAAACTTCATGATGAATACCAGCTTGCATCAATTTAGAAGATAGAATTTCACTGGCTTCAATAGTTGCTGTACCAATTAGAATTGGTGCGACACCCTGCTCACGAATATTCATAATCTCTTGAATAATCGCATTATATTTACCATTACGGTTTAAATAGATTAAATCGTTTTGGTCATTACGAACCATTGGGCGATGTGTTGGAATAATCACAACATCAAGACCGTAAATCTCTTTCATTTCCGCAGCTTCAGTATCAGCAGTACCTGTCATACCTGAAAGCTTTTTATAAAGACGGAAATAGTTCTGGAATGTAGTCGTTGCTAAAGTCTGGTTTTCAGGCTGAATTTCTAAGCCTTCTTTTGCTTCAACAGCTTGATGCAGACCTTCTGACCAACGACGACCTGGCATTGTACGACCCGTATGTTCATCAACAATAACCACTTCACCTTCGTGAATAATATAGTGAACATCACGTTGGAATAAGAAGTGCGCACGAATAGCAGCAGATACATGGTGAACAAGGTTTAAGTTTGTTGCTGAATATAAGCTTTCGCCTTCTGCCAACAGGCCCATTTGAATGAGTTCTTGTTCTACAGTTTCATAACCAATTTCGGTCATTTCAACTGAACGCTGCTTTTCATCAATCCAGAAATGTCCACCATCGGCAACTTTTTCTTCTTTTTGCGGGTGTAATTTTGGTGGAATTGTATTAATTGCAGTATAGAGGTGTGAAGAATCTTCACTTTGACCAGAAATAATTAATGGCGTACGCGCCTCATCAATCAAGATTGAGTCAACTTCATCGATAATGGCATAGTGCAAACCACGTTGTTTCTTTTCTGCTAAAGAAAACACCATGTTGTCACGTAAGTAGTCAAAACCAAATTCGTTATTGGTACCATAAGTAATATCAGCAAGATAAGCAGTTGCTTTCTCTGACGGTTCTTGCATTGAATAAATTGTACCAATGCTTAAACCTAAAAATTCAAATAATGGACGGTTTAACTCAGCGTCACGTTGTGCCAAGTAATCGTTCACAGTAATCACATGAACACCTTGGCCACTTAATGCGTTTAAGTAACACGCCAAAGTACCCATAAGGGTTTTACCTTCACCGGTACGCATTTCGGCAATTTTGCCTTCGTGTAGAGTAATACCACCAATCAATTGCACATCATAATGACGCATGCCCATTACGCGTTTTGCTGCCTCACGACAAACTGCAAACGCTTCAGGGAGTAACTTATCTAAACTTTCGCCATTGTTATAACGTTGTTTGAATTCTGGAGTTTTTGCAGATAAGTCTGCATCGCTTAAAGCTGATATCGTCGGCTCGAGCGCATTGATTTGCTCAACAATTTTGCGCATGCGTTTGAGTTCGCGCTCATTTTTTGTACCGAAGATACCTCCGATCAGACTTGCCAACATGGATAAACTCTCTAAATCTTGCTTGGTCAAATGAATAAATTTTTTCTCAGTCGTTTATTATGGTGCCAGAAATTTGAAGTACAAGGGTTTTGCACAAAACCCATAAAAAAAATCTGATAGTTAGATAAACGGTTTCAACCTTTCTCTAAGGCCGTTGAATATGTCCGGCACCTAAAAACTCAATATTAACGCTCATCTATTGAACACAACTTCCGAGAAATCTAATTTAGCAAATTTATCTTAAAGTTACATTGATTCAGTTCTTAAATTAGTGAGTTTTAGTCATATATATTTACACTTATACAAAAAATTCATAATAAAATAAAAAAACAATAATTTTAATAATAAATAAATTGCGTCATATTCATTTCAACACATAACAAATTTTAAGCAACTGAGGAAAGATCATGACATTACGATTAGGAGACACTGCCCCTGATTTTCAGCAAGAATCAAGCGAAGGCACGATTAATTTTTATGATTTTTTAGGCGATAGTTGGGGCATTTTATTTTCACATCCCGCTGACTATACGCCTGTATGTACAACAGAGTTAGGTTATACAGCAAAATTAAAAAACGAATTTGAAAAACGTAGTGTAAAAGCGATTGCCCTATCTGTAGATGACGTGGAGTCGCATAAAGGCTGGATTAACGACATTAACGAAACTCAAAATACTACGGTTAATTTTCCAATTATTGCTGACAAGGACCGTAAAGTATCTGAACTCTATGGTTTTATTCATCCAAATGCCAGTGAAACACTTACGGTTCGTTCTTTAGTCATTATTGATCCGAACAAAAAAGTTCGTTTAATCATTACCTACCCAGCATCGACTGGCCGTAACTTTAACGAAGTCTTACGCGTGGTTGACTCCCTCCAATTAACCGATAAGCATAAAGTGGCTACGCCAGCAAACTGGAAGCAAGGTGAAGATGTTGTGATTGTGCCATCACTTAAAGATGAAGAAGAAATTAAACAACGCTTCCCGAAAGGTTACACTGCGGTGAAACCATATTTACGCCTCACGCCACAACCTGAAAGCAATAAAGCCGACTAAAGGCTTTATTACTTGCAAGACAAACGCAGTGCGTAGGCAAACATTTGAAAAGTTGGCTACAAGACCAGCAAAGCGCGTAGGAAAACACCTGAAAAATTCCCTATAAGACAAGCAAACCGCTTAGGCGACTATTTGAAAATTTCATAACAAAAGAACCGTAGCTCCTAGGCATTTATTTTTCCTCTCCAAAGCCATCTCCGTAGATGGCTTTTTTTTCAGTATTGAATACACATGGTTTTTACTGCCGAGATCAGTTATAACTCCTAAGGAGTTTGTTCAAAAAACAAAAATCATGATTTATAAAATTCATCATTTAAAATGCGGCAGTATGTGTCCTGTCTGCGCACCTTTATTTGGACAAAAAGGCTTGAAAGCCGAAATTGTATGTCATTGTCTTTTGGTAGAAACTGATCGAGGACTTGTGCTTATTGATACAGGCTTTGGTTTACAAGACTATTTACATATGCAGCAGCGCCTTGGCTCTTTAGTTAAACGTTTGGGGAAAATTGAATCGAATCTTGAATTCAGTGCTATCCAGCAAATTCAAAAACTTGGATTTCATCCTAAAGATGTACAGCACATCTTTGTGACTCACCTCGACTTTGACCATGCAGGTGGCATTTCAGATTTCCCCCATGCCACAGTACACGTACTAGCTGCTGAATATAACGCTGCACAACTACCAAACTTTAAAGGAAAGCTTCGTTATAGAACCAATCAATATAATCATCATCGCTACTGGAACTTTATTGAATATCAGCAAGGTGAAAAATGGTTCAACCTTGAAAAAGTAAAAGGTTTCCCACTGTTCCAAGATGAAATATTAATGATTCCGCTATTAGGTCATTCAGCAGGCCATTGTGGTATTGCTATTAAACAGCAAAATCAGTGGTTATTGTTTTGCGGAGATGCTTATTACTCACATCTAGAGTTAAACTCTACAAATAAATTAAGATCTCTTAAGCTTATAGAAAAAACATTTGCAGAGGATAATAACAAGCGTCTTATTAACCTTAAAAAGCTACAATATTTGGCTCAACATGAACCAAATATTGAAATAATTTGTGCCCATGATCCCTATGACCTTAGACGGTACCAAACATGAAAAAAATTTCACTCATTGCACTTGTTCTATGTTTAAGCCTACAAGGTTGTATGCAACATGAAAGTATTTCACAAGCGCAGAGACCTAAAGATTGGGGAATTTTAGTTTCTCAAGCTCAGAATTTTTATCAAGTAAGCAATGATGTTTTTCGTAGTGAGCAACCTGATATCGCAATGATTCCCGAATTAAAGCATCGTCAAATTGGAACGATTATTAATCTAAGAGCCAAGGATTCAGATAGCTTGGTTTTTAAAAATGAAAATTTCAATCTTGTTCATATACCTATTAATACATGGGCGATTAACCGACAAGACCTGTTAGAAGTCATGCAACAAATTAAAATTGCCAAGCAAAATAACCAACGTGTTTTATTACATTGTTATCATGGTTCAGACCGGACTGGTGCCAGTGTTGCCATGTATCGAATTATTTTTGAACATTGGACAATTGATGATGCAGTTAAAGAAATGAAGGAAGGTGGATATGGTTATCATATTATTTGGAAAAATATTGACCATTTATTTACCCCTGAAAATGTAAAATGGATTCAACAGCAATTGTCGAATCCATCTTAACATTTTGAGTGAATACCTTAATCAGGCTAACGCTGATCTAGTGGTACCCAATCGATTACCCAAGCTGACTTCATATTTAAGCTGGAGTCAGAGGTAATTTTCTTACGAGCTGCATCTGCAGTATCACGGTCTTTCGATGGTCCAACCATAATACGAATACCTTTACTGGTTGGGCTTGTCGTAACCTTATAGCCTTTAGCACGTAGCTTAGAGACAACAGAGTCAGCATTTGCCTGATTAGCAGCCAATGCAACTTGTACCATCCATTTTTTATCGCCATTTTCAAGCAAATCACGCGCTTTCTCAGCTTCGGCTTTTTTCTCAGTCTCAGCTTTATGCTTAGCTTCTGCTTTCTTTTCTGCTTCTGCATGTTTCTTAGCTTCAGCTTTCTTTTCTGCCTCAGCTTGATGTTTAGCTTCTGCTTTTTTATCCGCCTCAGCCTGACGTTTAGCTTCTGCTTTTTTATCTGCCTCAGCCTGACGTTTTGCCTCAGCCGCCTTTTTATCAGCTTCTGCTTGGCGCTTTGCCTCAGCCGCTTTTTTGTCGGCTTCAGCTTGCTTCTTTACTTCTGCCACTTTTTTATCAGCATCTGCTTTAGCTGTATCTACTGTCTTTTTTGTATCATTTTGCTGAGCCTTGGCCTTACCCTCCCCAGCAACTTCAGGAGGAATATTATCTGAGCTTTCTTGTGCTGCAGCTCGGCGAGCATTAATGGCTGCATATTCAGCAGCAGCTTTACGAGCAGCATCCGCTTCGGCCTGTTGTTGCATTGCCAAGAATTGGGCAGCACGAGCTTCTTGTTCTGCTACAGCTTTTTCACGAGAGCGGCGCTGCTCTTCAAGAAGACGTTTTTCTGTTTCAACATCCACTGCAAGTGGCTGTAGCTGTACCATCTGCCCTTCTTGAGCTGATTGTTTCGGTTTGGCGTGTAGTTTCGGTGATGTTGAAGTTTGGGGTTGAGCACCCACATGTTTTATTTCTTCATTTCCTTTTAGAAGTAATGCTGCCAATAAAACACCACCACCTAATAAAACAACGCCACCCATCCAGCGTTGTTTGTTATTCATTGACATTCTTCCAAATACTCCCAAATCGCTTCTAAAGTATGAAACGAACCACAGGCCAAAATCAGCTGATTGTTATTTGTTTGCTCAAGCGCTGATTTAAAAGCCTCTTTGATATTGCCAAATTGTTGTACTGTCTGGCCTTGTAAGGCATCATTCAATTGCTGAATCGGAGCAGCACGCGGTACATTCAACTCAGCAATTTTCCAATGTAAAACAGTAGTTTTCAATAAATCCACTACTGATTTTATATCTTTATCTGCCAGCATCGAAAATACTGCAACAACTTCTGTGTACTGTTTATTGTATTCTAAGAAATTTCGCAATTGCTTTAACAAAAATTCAACACCATGAGGATTATGCCCGGCATCAAATATTATGGTTTTTCCATTGAATTGGCATATTTCAAAACGCCCTGCCAAACGTGCATTTTCAATGCCCTGCTCTAGCGCGCGTTGCGATATTTCAAGTCCGCTATTTAATACAGCTGCAACCGCACATGCAATATTTTCAATTGCAAGTGACCCTAGTGGTAATTTTAAAGTGGTTCCTTCACTTGCAAAATACCAGTATTGTCCATCATCGGCAATTTTATAAAAATAGTCTTTATTAATTACGTACAACGTTGCTTCTGAGCTATTTGCTTTATCTTGAATGGCTTGAGGTAAAGATTGCTCACCAGCAAAAATTACAGGAATATGAGGACGAATAATCCCTGCTTTTTCAAAAGCAATTTTCTCGATAGTATCACCTAACCAGTCTATATGATCTAGACCAATATTTGTGATTACGGCGATATCAGGGTCAATGACATTGACGACATCAAGACGTCCACCCAACCCTACTTCAAGTACCCACACATCACATTGTTGCTGCTTAAAAATGACAAAAGCAGCCAGAGTGGTTGCTTCAAAAAACGATAAGCTTAAATCGCAATCACGACGAGCCTGATCAACTTGCACAAAAGCATCAATCAGGCTTTGATCATCAACTTCAACTCCACCCAACTTGACTCGCTCGTTAAAACGATAGATATGCGGTGATTGGTACAACCCAACTTTATACCCTTGCGCATTTAATATAGACGCAAGTGTTGTTGTAGTTGAACCTTTCCCGTTTGTTCCAGCAACAGTAAAAACTTTAGCTGCGGGTTTCGTCACGCCTAATTTTTCTGCTACGGGAATAACACGTTCCAGACCAAGATCGATCCCTGTAATGTGAACATGGCTCCAATAATTGAGCCATGTATCTAAAGAGTCTGTTGAAAGTGGAGCTTGTTGTTTCAAGGTAAGTTCATCAATTTCGATACAAGTCGAGATACAGTATCACGTAAAGCATGACGATGAACAATCTGATCGATTACACCATGATCAAGCAAATATTCAGCACGTTGGAATGGTTCTTCCAATGTTTCACGTACAGTTTGTTCAATTACACGTTTACCTGCGAAACCAATCATCGCTTTAGGTTCAGCAATATGAATATCACCTAACATTGCTAAAGAAGCTGTTACACCGCCATACACTGGATGTGTTAACACTACGATGTAAGGTAAACCCGCATCTTTTAATTTTTGAATTGCAGCAGAAGTACGCGCCATTTGCATAAGCGACAACATACCTTCTTGCATACGCGCACCACCAGAAGCTGCAAAGCAGATTAATGGTTGGCGTTTTTCAATCGCAAGCTCGGCAGCCTGAACGAAACGGTCACCAACTACAGTACCCATTGAGCCACCCATAAAGTCAAACTCAAAAGCACATGCAATCATGTCTACGCCATTTAAGTTACCTTGCATAGCAATTAGCGCTTCCGTTTCACCAGTTTTTGTTTGCGCTTCACGCATACGCTCTGGATACGGTTTGCTATCAACAAACTTTAGTGGATCTTTCGCGCTAAACTCTTGGCCTAACTCTGTAACAACATTGTCGAAGAACCAGTTTAAGCGATCGCGAGCTTTCATTTTTAAGTGTTCATCACACTGTGGACATACATACGCATTGAAAGATATTGCAGTACGTGTCACTAAAGCATGACATTCAGGGCACTCAATAGTCGGCTCGGTAAATGTTGCTTTGAGAGTCTGTTGCTCATCTGCAACTTCAATACCTGGAACTGGACGCTGTGTCCATGGTGTCGAAGGGCTAAGAACTTTCCCTGATTTCACTTCTTGATTCATACTAACTCATCGAGCGCTGCTCGAAGCTCCTTGACTTTATTCACCGTCTGTTCAACAGCTTCTTCAGCTGTCAACGTTGCAAAAGATTTAACGAAAGCACTACCTACAATCACAGCATCGGCAACGCTACCCATCGCTTTCGCTGAAGCAGCATCACTGATACCAAAACCAACGCCAACAGGAACGTTCGTTACACTTTTAATTTTCTCAATACGCGCAGCAGCTTCAGAAGTATCTAAAGTCGCTGCACCTGTTACGCCCTTAAGTGAAACATAGTAGATAAACCCACTTGCCTGATTCGCTACGTGTTGAATACGTTGGTCAGTTGAAGTTGGTGCAAGTAAGAAAATTTGGTCCATATCATGCTGTTTTAAGATTGCACCAAATTCTTTTGACTCTTCTGGTGGTAAATCCACAAGTAATAAGCCATCTACACCACATTGTTTCGCATAAGAAACAAATTTTTCATAACCAATTACTTCAACAGGATTGAGATATCCCATCAAAACGACAGGTGTCTCCTGATCCCGTTCACGAAATTCTTTTACCATGTTAAGTGCATCCAAGGTGTTAGTCCCTGCTGCAAGTGCGCGTTCAGCAGCAAGTGCAATTACCGGACCATCAGCCATCGGATCTGAAAATGGTAAACCAAGCTCAATGACGTCTACTCCTGCCTCAACCATTTTATGAAGTAACGGTACCGTTACTTGTGGCTGTGGATCACCCGCCATGACGTAAGATACAAGTGC
>JAITLL010000083.1 GCA_031277915.1 Acinetobacter sp. | reverse complement strand
ATCTCATTAGGGAGCAAGATCATGACAACCATCCATTATCGAGAAATTGTATGTGACGGCCACACCTTTAGTGCTGAAGTCGTTGATGAACAATCTACATTTGACTTACAACAATTTGCCCAAGCCTGTGGTCAAAGTCCGGACTGGATTCTAGAGCTTATTGAGTACGATATTTTAGTGATTGAAAGTACACCTGAAAAACATCAGTTTATGGGTGAAGATGTTGTTCGCGCTCGTAAAGCTTATCGTTTGCAACGTGACTTTGACGCAAGTTTAGCAGCAGTTGCCGTGATGTTAGATTTGATTGATGAAGTACAACAACTTAGAAAACAGTTGAAGCATTTTCATTAAGTTTTTTTGGAATCATATTTTCCGAGGTATAGCTTGAGCTAAAAGTCATCCTTAGCCTAACCATTATCTAAACAGTATTGTTTTTGCAATCAAATTAGTTAGATGCTGATAGTGAACAGGTTCTAAGGATGACAAATGCCTTTGGTTACTTTGGGCGAAACCAAAGTAACGAATTAGCTATAATTATTTGACCTATTAACGGGAAGACCCCGTCGTGCAGAAATAAAATTTATTTCAACCGAGTAATCTTCTCCACTTCCTTCAATGTCTGCTTAATCGGTTCATATTCCAAAAACCAGAACAAATTCATCCGATCTTGACGATGCTGCTGGGCCAATAAGTCAATAACACTTTTTTCACCCCGCCCCACCAAATGCTGACGATAAAAATAGTACAGTAAAAAAACAGTACTCAGCAGCATAGCACCAAGCATAATCCAGAAACCGACCGGTGATTTAAGCCCAGGAATAAACTCAAAGTTCATTCCATAGATACCGGTTAAAAGAGTCAGAGGTGCAAATATAGCAGTAATGATGGCAAGAATGCGCATATTCTCATTGGTCTGATTCGCAATCGCTGAAAAATGCAAATCAATTGCTGATTGAATGGCGCTTCGCAAACGTAAAGTATGTTTCTGAATACGTTCAACATGACTCATTAAATCATTCAGACGAACCAATAAAAGATCTTGAGAGCTATGATTACGCTCTCCAATAACATGATGATAATTTTCTACAATTTCATCCCGAAACTCTTGTAGGGTTTCAATTTGTTCTTCACATAAATTTTCGACCTGTTGAAAGGCCATATTTTCATGAAAGAGTTGATGCCATTGTTTAAAACGGCGATTACCTTGTAATAGTTGTTGTTGCCAATGCTCAACTCTTCGGGTTAAAGGTGAACGAATATCAAGATAGCCATCCACCATGCTATTCAGTAGGCGTAAACACAAATCTACAGGTGAATTAGGCAGCTTACGGGTTTTGTTTTGTTCTTCTAGAGTTCTACATAAAATATTTTCAAGACGCTGAATATAGTTTTCAATCGACTTATTGCCCTGCTCCCGTACGCTAATGAGAACTTTAGGCGTAAAAATAAAACTGATCGGTGTGGTTGCCAAGCCAAATACACTCTCGTGCGTTTCTCCATTTTTAATTTCATCATCAGGCGTAACCAGCTTTTTGAAAATAAGCAGGTCATATTCTTCAAGTGTATCAAAAGCGCAAGGATGCTCAATATTGGCAATATCTCGCATATGAAATTCATTAATTGTTACATCTGCAAGCTGCTGGATGTTATGTTGCCACTCTTCATTATGGTTAACAACATCAGACCTCACACTATCAATCCAGAAAAACTCTAGAATATGTTCAGTGTGCTTCTCTCGGCTCAAAAAAACATAGCCATCGTTTTGATGACGATAAAAATAATAAACCTGCATACCACGTCGATCTATTTGTGTGTTACTTGCATCATGCCATAAAAAAAGCCCGCATCAAGCGGACTTTTTTATTAGTGAGTTAAGCAATTATGCTTGCTCAATATCTTTCATAGTCAATTTGATACGACCACGGTTGTCAACATCAGCAACTTGTACTTTCACTTCCTGACCTTCTTTAAGAACATCAGTTACATTCGCAATACGCTCATTCGAGATTTGCGAAATATGAAGAAGACCATCAGTACCTGGCATAATGTTTACGAACGCACCAAATTCTACGATACGGATAACTTTACCGTCATAGATTTTACCTGGTTCAACTTCAGCAGTAATTGCTTGGATTTTTGCAATTGCAGCTTTAGCAGCAGCTTTAGTTTCACCAAATACGCGAACTGTACCGTTATCTTCAATATCGATTGCAGCTTTAGTTTCTTCAGTAATTTGACGGATAGTTGCACCACCTTTACCAATTACGTCACGGATCTTGTCCGGATTAATTGTAATTACTTCAAATGTTGGAGCATGCATTGAAATTTCAGGACGAGCGCGTGAAATTACTTTGTTCATTTCATTAAGGATGTGCATACGACCAGCAAATGCTTGGTTTAACGCAACTTCCATAATTTCTTCAGTAATACCTTCGATCTTGATGTCCATTTGAAGTGCAGTAATACCGTTTGCAGAACCTGCTACTTTAAAGTCCATGTCACCAAGGTGGTCTTCGTCACCCAAGATGTCAGAAAGTACAGCAAAACGCTCGCCTTCTTTCACTAAGCCCATTGCGATACCTGCAACTGGCGCTTTAAGTGGAACACCTGCATCCATAAGTGATAATGATGCACCACATACAGAAGCCATTGAAGATGAACCGTTAGATTCAGTAATATCAGATACAATACGGATCACGTACGGGAAGCGGTCAGCAGCAGGAAGAACTGCTTGAACACCACGACGTGCTAAACGACCGTGACCAATTTCACGACGCTTAGGACCAGATTCACGGCCTGTTTCACCTACAGAGTATGCAGGGAAGTTATAGTGCAACATGAAGTTGTCAGTTTTAGTACCAGAAAGCGTATCAACCATGAGTGCGTCACGAGTATTACCCAAAGTTGTTGTTACCAACGCTTGAGTTTCACCACGTGTAAATAACGCAGAACCGTGAGCACGGTCTAATACACCAACTTGAACGTCGATACCACGAACAGTTTTAGTATCACGGCCATCAATACGTGGTTTACCTGACAAAATGTTGTCACGTACTGTACGGTATTTAAGATCTTCAAATAATTCGTTTACTTCGTCAGCAATACCAGTTTCGTCATTTTCAGGAACGAACTGAGCTACAGCTTCTGCATAAAGCGCATCAAGTGCTGCATAACGGTCTTGTTTAACCGCAATTGTATATGCTTCAGAAATTTTAGCTTCGAAAGCTGCTTTTAATTGCTCAAGAAGTGCTTCATTTTTAGTTGGAGCAACCCAAGTTGATTCAACTGCACCAGCAGCCGCAGCAAATTCTTTAATTGCTTGAATCGCGATTTGCATTTCGTCATGGCCGAAAAGCACAGCACCAAGCATTTGGTCTTCTGAAAGTTCTTTCGCTTCAGACTCAACCATTAATACAGCAGACTCTGTACCAGCAACCACAAGGTCAAGGTCAGATTGAGCAAGTTGCTCAAAATTCGGGTTTAAAACGTATTCACCGTTAATTAAACCAACACGTGCGCCACCAATTGGACCACGGAAAGGAGTACCAGCAATAGACAATGCTGCTGATGTACCAAGCATTGCTGCGATGTCAGCATCCATAGTTTTGTCAGAAGAAACAACAGTTGCTGTTACTTGAATTTCGTTGAAGTAACCTTCTGGGAACAATGGACGAATTGGACGGTCAATAAGACGTGAAATTAAAGTTTCAGCTTCAGAAGCACGACCTTCACGCTTACCGTAACCACCAGGGATACGACCCGCTGCATATTGTTTTTCTTGATAGTTAACTGTTAACGGGAAAAAATCTTGACCCGCTTTTGCTTTAGGTTGAGCAACAACTGCAACTAAAACAGTTACACCGCCCATTGTGATTAAAACTGTATTCGCTTGACGAGCAACGCGACCCGTTTCTAAAACGACTTGATGTTGACCGAATTGGAATTCTTTACGAACGATGTTAAACATTGACATGTATTGTATTTTCCTAATTTTATTCTAGTGAGACCCCTAAGGTTTGGCATTCAGACTACACCAATTGGTAGACAAATGACAAAGCTTAGAAGCCATCACACTAGACCAAAAATTTTAAATAATATTAAACGCAAAGAAGGAGCGCACAAGCGCCCCTTCTATAAATCGCCTAACGGTTGATTAGGCGAAACTTTCTTTTCAGAAACAAAGCATAGCAACATGCGATAAACCGAAAACAAAGCAAAATCGAATTAACGACGTAGACCTAAAGCACCGATCAAAGCAGTGTAACGCTCGTGGTCTTTACCATTTAAGTAGTCAAGTAATTTACGACGTTGGTTAACCATACGGATCAAACCGCGACGGCTATGGTGGTCGTGTTTGTGAGCTTTAAAGTGACCTTGCAAATCATTGATTTGAGCAGTCAATAAAGCTACTTGTACTTCTGGTGAACCAGTGTCGTTTTCAGCGCGAGCAAATTTAGCAATGATCTCTGCGCGGTCTGCATTAGTTAAAGCCATTCGATTTCTCCGAGATGCTTAAAAAAATAAATGATATGAATCAGTTGAGCGCAACTGACTGCCGTGCATCACTACAGCAAGTTGCCTATTTTAAGGTATCTATATATGGATTGCAAAATTGTTTTCAGTTAGCTGTCATTTTAGACACTGACATAAGCGTCCCAACCCTGCACACTTGGCCTTCAATAAAAAGAAAGAAACGCGAGGGACGTGTGAAAATATTTTCGACCAACACCTGTCCAGTACCAGACGATCTTGGATCGGTCATTCATCACAAAGATGAAATACCTGTCGAACTGGGCGGAATGAATGAACATCAGGTTCAAAAAATCTGGAAAAGTATTGAGTCGCTCTATAAAACCGGGAACTATCCGCTCATTACGTTTTGTTTACGTAGGCAGGGGAAAATTTTATTAAACCGAAGCATTGGCTATGCTCAAGGCAACTCTCCGGTAGGTCTAGAAAAAGATGCATTAATTGCAACACCTGACACCCCTGTTTGCTTATTTTCAGCCTCAAAAATGATAACTGCCATGTTAATCCATCTTTTAGATGAGCAAGGCGAAATCAATTTACTCGACCCTGTCAGTTATTACATTCCAGAATATGGTGTAAACGGTAAACGCCGTGCAACGATCTTTCATTTGTTAGCACATCGTGGTGGTATTCCTTATATTGATGGAGAAGTCACACCAGAATTACTTTTTGATAAAAATCAAATTTTAAAACGCTTATATGCTGCAAGACCTGTTTCTCCAGCAGGTAATCATCTTGCCTATCATGCAGTCACCGCTGGTTATATTTTGGGTGAAATCATTGAGCGGGTAACCGGGCAAGACCTTCGTCAGTTTTTACATGAGACCATCGAAAAACCGATGGGCATGCCCTATTTTAACTATGGTTTGAAACCAGAATACCGTGCAAAAGTCGCACTCAATTGTGCAACGGGCTTACATCCTCGTTTAGGAACAGATCATTATCTGAACCATGTATTAGGCGGCGGTTTACAACTCGCTGTAGATGTGACTAATGACAACCGCTTTATGGATACCATCTGCCCTGCCGGCAACATTTATACCAGTGCCGAACAAGCTGGACGCTTCTTTGAAATGCTTTTAAGTGGGGGAAGCTACCAAGGCAAACAAATTTTAAGTGAGAAAACAATTTTTAGAGCAACTCTACCCACCACAGGAGTTAATATTGACCGAACCTTATTAATACCTATGCGTTATGCATTAGGTCCAATGCTCGGCAGTAACCCAGTAGGTTTATTTGGCCCAATGACTGGACAAGCTTTTGGTCATCTTGGCTTTTCCAATATTTTATGTTGGGCTGACCCAGAGCGCGATATTAGTGTTTCATTACTAACAACTGGAAAATCTGTAGTAGGCACTCACCTTCCTGCCTTGGCAAACTTGCTCTATCAAATTTCTAGCCAATGTCCGCGAATTCCTAGAGATCAGCGCCGCTCACTCTTTGGTAGTGACTCACATGAAACAGATTTAGTATAGATAGAAATAATCAATCGAAATAAATAAAAAACCCAAGCATTTCTGCTTGGGTTTTTGGCGCTGTAGTTCTTGTTTATCGTGTTTTTCTCTGTTTTTCTTGTTATATGTGAGATGCTTTCACATCTTTCTTCTTGTTTTATTCACTTCCGTTGTTTTTATTTCTATTTCCTTATGTGATGTATTTTGTCATATCTAATCATGAAGAAAAGTAGTATTTTTCTTATCATCATGTAAGCAAAAACGTACAGGTCTGTCTAATATTTGGCATTTATCTGTAATAACTAAATAATATACGACTCTGTATAACATTTAACTTAATAATTCATGCGAAAAATGCTTATTCCAAACTCATATTGTAAATAAATATATTAATATCGATGAGTTAAATTATTGATAATAACAACAAGAAATAACGTGAAACCAGCAACGATTTCTTTAGAATTTTTGACATGATTAAAGGCTTAAATATAAAAAAGCCCTGTAGTCTCTCCCAAAACTACAAGGCTTAGCGGCTGTAAGTTTCCTCTTTATTCACCTACGTCATTGTAAGTTCGCAGTCTCTCGACTTAAGTTGTTATTATTGTGCGATTTTGCCCGACATTCCTTGCCAAGCTCGTTGTGCGTTTATAATCTCAAAAACAGGGGCCGTTCTCTAGCAGCAAATATCTCGAATCCATGTAAGCTTTTTCTTACACGAGCAAAAATATTAAGTTTGACTTAACGAACTAAGCAATTAACTTTTTCAACTAAACCAGTTCTTCTCGTGGTGCGAACTATAAAAGATTGTAATAACGCATCTTGATGAACCAAAAGACTCACTACTTTTTTTGCCCGCGTAATCGCAGTATAAATTAACTCTTGGCTTAACAAATTCTTTGCTGCCTGATCAAGCACAACAGCAGTATGTGTAAATTCAGAACCTTGCGATTTGTGAATGGTTAAGACAAATGCACTTTGAATACTTTTAGGTAGCCGATTTGCAGCAATCCACTTATTCAAACTAGGAAAATACACTTCAAACTGTTGAGGCTGAGTACGGTGTTCAAAGCATAAACCAATGTCACCATTTGAGATGCCAAGTTGGTAATCGTTATAAGTCATCATAACTGGACGGCCAACATACCATCCTCCTAAGGTCACGATACCTAGCTGTTGTTGTAACCAACGTTCGGCATATTGATTAAGTTGCTGTAAGCCAAATGGTCCATGACGTACAGCAGTTAAAATACGATAGTCATCGAATGATTTAACTATATTTTCAATATGCTCAATTGAGCGATCATCTTGTAAATAAGCTTTTAGACTGTGCACATAGCCTTGAAAACCCACCATCAATTTTTGATAGTAAGGTTCTAGCTCTAAGGATAGGCCTTCAGGTAAATATTCAAGCTGAACCACATCAGGCATATCAGCTTCTAAAGGTATTGAACGTAACTCTGAAACCTGAACAATATCAATTTCAAATTGTTGTAAAACCTGATCATGGTTGATTTGACTGGTTTGCATTTGAATAAATCGTGCCACCTGACCAATTAAAGCACCCTCCGCAAAACGACGGCTGGTCTGAAGGTGAACACGGTTTTCAGACAAAGCATCAATTTGCTGTAAATCTGCAAGTACAGCTCCAACATCTACAGAAGCAAGCTGGTTGGCATCGCCTAATAAAATAATTCGGCAAGACTCAGGTACTGCTTCAAATAATAACGTTGCCAGATTTAAATCCAGCATAGACGCTTCGTCCACTACAATCACATCATAAGGCAAAGGCTGTTTTTGATGAAACCGTGGGGTTTGACTATGCCCCATACCTAATAAGCGATGAATTGTTTGGGTACTTTGGTTTCTTAGCTCGTCACTCATCAACCCCGATTCAAGAAGCTTGGGGTCATTAAACGAATTTTGTAAAGCTTCTTGCATACGCTGTGCAGCTTTACCTGTCGGAGCAGCCATCGCCACACGAATATGGGGAATTGCTTGGCTAAGCACCGCAATAATACGAGCCAGCGTGTAAGTTTTACCCGTACCCGGCCCACCCGTAATAATACTTAAGCTCTGCCGAGTCACCATTTGTAAAGCAGCTTGTTGATGAGGGTCTGTGAGTAAGTCTAAATGCTCTTCACACGAAACTGGTTGAATTGGTTGTTGCTTTAATCGGCGAATTTGCTCAGCTAGGCATTGCTCTAGGTTCCAATATCGGTATAATGCCAACCCCTGCCCGTCGTGGACACAAGGTGCAACCTGAGATATCGCTTGTTCAGCAGATATCACCAGTTGACCAAGTGTTTCTATTTCTTCTGGGCTAATCGCAATACAACTGTCACCTTGCAAGCTCGCTTCAATCAGCTGCTGCAAAAAACAAGCTGCCTTTGGAGCTTGTCTCTGTGCAGTAAACGGGGCTTGATTTAGAAAGGTACTCCAAGTCGTTAACCAGCTTAAATCGCTTTGTTCAGGGCTATTTAGATTATCCACACACTTATCCACCTAGTTTTCCACACGCTTGTCCACATGGTTATAGACAGGCTTATCCACACCCCAAGTATTTGTTAATTCTAAAATTAGATCATTTATCAGCATTTTTTATGCAATTTTATCCTCAGCAAAGTACCCTAAAATAGCATCAAGTCGTAGAACAAATTCTGTACTTGGTTGCCAATAATAATAACCCTGCTCAGCTTCACCATTCATACCACGCAAATAAAGATAAGTCGCCCCACCTAAGTGTTGCTCAATATCATAATTCTGCATTTTGACTTTTAAGTAACGATGTAGCGCAACCAAATACAAGCCCGCTTGTAGCCAATAGCTTGCTAGAGACATACTTTGGGCAATGCTTTTCACACTATAATCGGCAAGGTTTTCACCTAAGTAATTACTTTTATAGTCAGCAATGTGATAACGCTGCCCATCAAAATAAACTAAGTCTATCGAACCATTTAAGTACCGTGCAGAACGAGCCTCTAATAACTCTGGCATTTCCATTCCATATTCAGCGAAAAGCTGCTGAATACGTTTCATCGCTAACACTCGATCTGACAGTGCCAAATAAAAAGGACATTCTGATAAATAGTGCTCTGGCTGTAACTGCTTTAAGCAAAAACCTTGATATAACGGTGTGTTCAAAATCTCTTGTAACCATTGGGCTACAGATTGATAAAGCACATATTCAGCTTCTTGTTCTTCCGGAAAATTTTCTTGATACTTAGTAAATAGATTTTGCCACAAACTACTGTAGTCATTTTTAAAACGGCGGCGTATTTCACTTACCCATTCATCTGAGCATTGAAAATCAATATGTTCAAAAATTTCATGTAAGAAATTACCTGCAAGTGTTCCTCTAGGAAAATTGCTTTTGATCCAACTTAGCGGTTGTACAGTGGTCGTTTCAACAGAAATAACTTGATCGAGTTCATCTTCGGCTAAAACACTTTCATTGCTCTGGTTCGCGAGTAAGTCTGTACCTACTTTATGTCTTAGGTGCTGTGCCAAATAACTAAAACTGGTTTTGCCTCTCGAATAAAAGCGTTGATCAGGAAAATGTTGTGCCTGTATGTCAATAACATTGATATTTTGATTTAAATGCATTGCAGCTGGTGGTTGCTCCAAAATCATTTCATCGCCACAACAACGGTGCTGGAAAGGTTCAGCTCTATTTTTCCAAAATGCTAAGCCTGAAACAGATTTGCCATCTGCATCTTGCATGAGTGCATAAACACGATGACTCGCACGGGTTAAAGCCACGTACCAAAGGCGGTTTTGTTCAGCTAAGGCGCGCTCTTCATGCTGCTTGAGCTCAGTTTCATTTAAATATGTCTTATCGGCAATCGCAACGACTCGCTGTGTGAGTGTTTGCGCCGATTCTGGAACAGTTATATCTTGCGTCGAGAAGTTAAGTGTCTTGTTATTTTCCCGAAATGGTTTATCTGCACTGAGCAAAAAGACAATTTTAAACTCAAGTCCTTTCGACTGGTGAATGGTCATGAGCTGCACGCCAGCTTCACTCGACAATTTCCGCTCTAACTCCCACTCTCGGTCAAGCGGTGACTGTAGTTGCTTGAGATACCAATGATAAAGATTTTGTGCACCTTGATATTTTTCGCTATGTTGACTCAAAATTTCAGTCAAATGACGCAAGTTCACCACAACACGCTCATTGTCTTTACTCTGAGCAGCAACCAGATTTTTCCAAATGCCAAATTGGTTTAAACATTGTTGCCATGCCACCAAGAAGCCCTGAGCTGACCAAAGCTCACGAATAGCATCAAAACCTGTCATAAACTGGCTTAAACCTTCTGCTGTTTGCTCAATTTGCAGTAACTGTTTCAAATCCATAACAAACAATCGGCTAATCAAAGCTCGTTTCACTTTTGCCTCATCATAAGGATGAAGAATCGCAGTGAGTAAAGCCCCAACATCTTGAGCAATTGTGCAATCAAAAACACTTCGTTTTGATGGCCGGTTAACTCGTATTCCTAAGCGCTCTAACTCAAACTGAACTTTATCAAGACCATCATGATTACGTGACAAGACCGCAATATCATCTTCATTTAAAGCTTGGGTCTGAGTATCTTTTTGAAGATATAACTGCCCAACATGTGACTGGTTGAGCAATTCACGGATTTTCCACGCAACTTGCTGTGCTTCCGTTTCCTTGTCTTTGAGCATAAGCCAACGCAAAGGATGCGGGTTAGGCTGGTTTTGGTCGACTAAAACTGGATGAGGCCGAGCCCCTGCCCGAATTGGGTCATATTGAACCTGCTCACCGAAGTCGATCTGCCTTTGAAATAATGCATCAACCACTTCAACTAAATCGGCAACTGAACGGTGGTTGTGTATTAATTTATATTCGCGGCCATGCTTTGCCTGAATGTCTTTATAGGCATTTAAGAAGGTCAACATATCGCCACCACGGAAACCGTAAATTGCCTGTTTACGGTCACCCACCATAATCATGCAACCTTTTTGGTAGCGCTCTGGATGGCGCCAAATGCTGGCGAGCATATCGTCTTGATCTTGGTTAGTATCTTGAAATTCATCGACCAAAATTAAGGGATATCGAGCCTGAACAAATACCGCAAAACGTTGCCCCTGCTCGCCTTTTAGCGCTTCTGACAAAGTGCGAATTTGCTGAGAAAAAGTCGTTTCGCCCTTATTTTGTAAAACCTGCGGTAAGCGTTTTTTAACCTCAACACATAAATAAGCTTTTAAATAAATATGGAGCTGGTCGAACTGTTCAGCGTAATTTTTTAGCACACCAAATAGCTGTTGAATCTGTTGAATACAGGGATGCTGATAGAATCCATCCGAAATTTCGGCAGGACATTTCTTGAAAACTTTCTGATCGGCAAGCTGACCTAAAAACTTAAAAACGAGTTCCCGTTGTGCTGCCAAAGATCCATCAAAAACTAAAATACTGTCGCTTTGGGTGAGAACTTGTAAAAGCTGTGGTAAGCACTCGCTAAATAATTTATTAAACGCCCCATTACGAAATACTGTGCCATTTACATATTTATAGTGCTCGCCATCAAGCAAGTAATATGGTTCTAAAAGGCTGATATCAATTTCTGTCGCCAACTGTTTGAGCTGAGCAAGTTGCTCAAATTGAATGGTAGGCTTTTCGGGAAGTTTAAAATGAGCCGAACTAAAATTCAGTGAGTCTTCGACCAGTTTGACAAAACTATCGACACTCTTTAACTCACCTGCCAGATACAACGCATCAATCACGGTCTGAGGCTGAGACTGTATCCATTCACGTAATACATCATGGATTAGTTGGCGGCTATAGGTTTTAGCATCATCGGTAATTTGAGCGCGTTCAATTTTGCCACTCTCAAAAGCGAACTCACGTAACAGTTTTTGGCTAAAGCTATCGAGTGTCCCAACAAACAACTCATCTAACTGATCAATAACCAGCTTTAAACGCTCGCAGGTATAGGCAATACGTGTCGCAAAGTGTTTTAGAACATGTTGGAGTAACAAGTCAGATTCTTGCTCGGCCTGCAAAAGAATCTCTTTTTCAGTCAAGCTCCGTTTGGCATCTAAGTAGCGATAGGTTTCGACCAAACGCGCACGAATTCGGCTTTTTAACTCAGCCGCAGCAGCACGGGTAAACGTGGTCGCTATGACTTGGCGCGGTAAATATTTCTCAAGAAAGATCCGGACCATCAAACTCGACAGCGTATAGGTTTTTCCTGTACCTGCTGAAGCTTCAATTAAGTGTAATCCACTAAATTCAATATCAGTAATAGGTTGATAAGACACCTGTACTCTTGAGTTCATGCCTTACTCCGAATATTGAAATTGAAAAACTGGGTGATACAGATCATAGGCAAACTCATCACAAGCGTGTTGAAGTAGAGCCTGTGCATCCTGTTCTTGCAAAATAAAATGCCAGTCCTTATGCAATTTACACGCTTCATTTTGTGTCATATCGATAGAGGTAAATGACCCAGTTTCATTCCAGTATTTTAACAGCTCGGCATAGCTCTTCTCGTCCAGTTTTACTTTTTCTGTCGAGTTTGCTGTTTCCCACTGATACACTTTGGATTTTTCAAGAGGCTTTAACATTAAAGCTGCTGGTAGCACGAGTGGCTGCTGCTGGGCATAACGCCAGATTTTAAACCATGGTTGTAAATACTGCCGAGCTTGCTCCGAACTAATGCCTTTACAAATCACGGTTTGATCACTAAAAACCACAATACGGCGTTTTTCAGTGCCCGCACTTCCTTCATTTAAATAAGCCAACCAAAGCAGATACTCTAACCAGACTTTTGCACGTCTTTTGGCCCGAGCACTTGATGCTTCCATACTCACCCAATCCTGAGTTTCAGATTTAGGCACTGTAATATTCATATGTAACTGTTTGGCAATTCGCCACACACGCTGCGTGGTTTGTGTCACGGCTGGCGCATAGTGATGAAGACGCTCAAGCAAACACTCCTGTTCGAAAATGCCCTGCTGCCATGCGCTGTATTGAACTTTGCCTACAGGCAACTGATCAAGTAGAGCTTCTGGCTGTGCCTGCTGTTCGTTTTGTTGTAAAAAATGTCGAATGGTATAGCGGCCCAAACCATCTAATAATAACGGTTCATTCTGATCTAGCTCCCCAACACTTCCCAAGTTTTCGACACCTAAAGTTTTTAAATAGAGGCGTGCAGGAAAAGTCACATCCTGTATCCACTGATGGCTGTCTAAAACCAACATTTCGGGTATTTCCAAAGGATAAGATGTATTTGCCCACGGCTTAAGAACACCAGATGCTTGCTGAATTTGCATCGCCACATTAAACCAGTGATCTTGATAGCGAATATAGTTGTTTTCGGCCATAAAGCCTTTAGGATCAAATGGCTGTAAATAATGTAAGTGATAGAGCTGTTTTAATTGAGATGGAATTTCAATGCCTTCGATGACTTCACGTTCAGGTGCATCTGGCTCTGGTTTTACAATAAAAGCAAGATGCTCACGGAACTCTTGAAGAATACTTGAAGGGTCTCTCACCTCACCGTCATTGACATCAAAACCGTTATAAAACAGCAATAGATTTTCTTGAGCTAAAAGTAAGGCATCTAAGAAAGCGCCTTGGTCATCCTCAAGACGGGAACGGTCCCCTAATTGTTGACGTAAGGCATCCATCAAATCAAATGGTACGTGGGTGTCACGGTTTGGAAACTGCCCTGCATCAAGGTTCAACATTACTATCAAGCGATAAGGTAAGGGACGAATTTGTCCAATCTGAGCAAAGGTAATCTGTCCAGTCGGTTCAGCTTGTGCTGTCTGGTTTTCTAAAGTTCGCTGAATCTCATCTAGGATATAAGGCAAAGGCAAGGTAATTTTACGCAAGGTGCCTATTTCTGCTCCGGCATAGTAACTTGCAAGCGTTAACATACGCTCTTGTTTTTCCACAATTTCCCGAGCAATTTTTAAAACAGCAACACCGGCCTGCTCAAATTCGACAATATCTTGCATGAGCATTTGCAGCCAGTATTCCACCGTATGGACTTTTCTCTGCTCATGCATAATGAGCCAGTCACGGCGTTCATTTAAATCTTGATACATCTGAATAAGCGTACCAATGAGCTCAAAATCACCTGGTTGAACCTTAGCATAACTGAGTACCTGATTAAATGTAGCATGTTCGGGAATTGCAATGCCGAGCGCTAACCGCTCTAAAGCAAATTTAAAACTATAGCGATAATCTTCATCACCGTCACATAAGCTACGTTTCAGATGCTCTGCATCAAAACCACGTTTAAACCCAGCATCGGCCAGTAATGACAAAACCCGTTCTACTTGAGCATATTCAAGTGCATAGCGCTGCTGCGTCGCATGTAACCCAAGCCAGTCAGCGAAGTCATCAAAGTTAAACCGACCTTGCATAAGGTGAATACGCCCAATCACGGCACGCCATGCATTGAGTGCATCGAGTGAAGCAATCCCTGCTATTTTTACAGGTAAATGCACACCTTGCTCAGTCGCAGTGGCTGGAAAAACACTTCGTATTAAAGGTTCTACTTCTGCCAAATTAGGAACTAAAACCAAAATATCATTTGGACGACGCGGCTGCTCATGCGAAGTAGCCAACCAACCAATCAATTGCTCTTTCAACACTTCAAGTTGGCGCAATGTTGAATGGCAAACATGAATCTGAATAGAGTCATCGTTCGATGTAAGCTCATATTGTTTAGGTTGTGGTTCCACCAAATGCAAAATATCTGACTGAACTTTGCCAAGTAAACTTTCAGGAAAATCATCGACAAAAGCATCGACCCATTTCCCTTCTTCACCTGTAGATAAATTCGAGAGTAATGAGAAATGGTCGCGGGCTTGTTTCCCCAATCTGGTTAAAAGTGGATGTCTAGACTCACGTGCTTCAGCATTAAAGTTAAGCGTAAATTTATTAAAGAAATCGGCAATTTCAGCATCGGTTGCTTGAGGTTTTTTTGCAATAAAACGCTCTTTCACCCCCAAGTCATAACGCTGTTTCCACAGGGGATCGACACTATCGGCCCAATATTCCTGTGAAGGGTTATAGTGCAAAATCAAAACATCAATGTATTGCCCTAAACGGCGCAAAAACTGAAGCTGACTTGGTGGTAAATCCAGTAAAGTAAAAATGACAATTTGCTGAGGCAAACGCGACAGTGCTTTCTTCTGGCGCTCAGGATGGTCTAATTCCTGCCAAAACAACTCATCAATTTGCTGCATTTGCATAAAATCATCATGAAAATGCTGTTGCCATAACCAGCGCTGCCAATGCTCTAATTCTTGTGTTTGCTGCAAAGTAAAAGCAGAAATTTCTTTATCTTTCTGTGCAATATACTTTTCGATATCTAGCGCTCGCCCTTGCCCCCATGCTGCTAACCAGTTATTTGGACAAGTACAGGTATTTTCACAACCACGCTCACACTGCCCGCGATAGACCATGTAGTTACTAAATAAGTCGGCAACCTGCTCGGCAACCCAATACAACATTTTTTGTTTTTTTAGCTGCTTCTCAATACCTTGTTCAAGCCGATCTGCGCTGTCGTAAATACGCTGAACAATAGAATGTAAAGGATGTGAATCATCTATACTCATTTCATCAGGCTGAATAAACTCTTGTAATGCCTGATGGACACGCCATTTAAAAATCAAACGTGGAATATTGGCCCTACGAACCTGTTCTTTATGCGAGCTAAGGACTTGTTGATAGGCATACCACTGAAAACCACGAACCCGTTGATGAAACTGGTAATTGGCACTCATTCCTTGTTGTTCTGCAAGTTTTTGTATCAGCCACTGCTCGACCGCAGGGCTTGGCACAATAAAATGCTGGGCTTTCAAAACCTGTAAAGGATGCGTAGAAGGTTGGGACGTAGATGCGAGTACACCCTGTAACAACACATCAATACGTTGACTTTGAATAACATGAATGCCCATTTATTTCACATCCCGCTCGCATAATTTTTGCACAAAATCATAAACATTCATTACTATACAACTGAATCTGACTATGTCACGTTGGTTTAAATACAGCATAATCTAACTTTAGGTGTCACTTGCATCTATTTGAAGGACACCCTCAAGGAACACACTACAGGTAAACATTATGAAAATTGATAAAATTCCTGACCATATTGATCCTAGCCTAAATCTGGAACAAATTCGCAATGAGTGCCACGAGCTCATTCAGAAAAGAGCCTACGTCTCTGCTGGTGCAGCAATTGTACCTATTCCTTTTTTTGACGTGGTCGTAGATTTGGGAATTTTGTCGCAGCTTATCCCTGACATCAATTCCCGTTTTGGTTTAGCACCTGAACATGTCAGTGTCTATGATCCAAAAACAAAAACCATTCATTGGGATGAATTGCGTAAACGCGGCTTTCAATTTTCGGGCTTTGTCGTCGCGCGTACAACCGTTAAAAAAACCTTTAATGGTTTCTTCGGAAAAATTGTCACTAAACAAGTGACCAAATTTATACCGCTTGGCGGACAAATTGTTGCAGCAAGTTTAGGCTATTTTATGATGAAAAAAATAGCCCAAACTCACCTAAATGATAGCTACAACCTTGCTAAACGTATTCAACAAAAAGGGGCTAACTCAACAGTACTTGAACGTTAATACAGTCCTATCATAATTTTTTTAAGGCACACGACTGTGCCTTATTTTTGCTTTTAAATCTTACATAATAAAACAAAATATATATTAAAAACTTTAATCATCACTTATTTTTTAAGTTTTGCTGAAGTTTAAAAGTCTATTATTCAGACAACAATGCCAAATGAAATACGGAGATTCATTGTGGAATATGGACAATCAACATCCCGATTACGCGCCATTTTTAATGTAACCAGTGGCAACTTCTTAGAACAATATGACTTTTTTCTTTTTGGGCTGTATGCAAAAGCGATAGGTGAAACTTTTTTCCATTCTGATAGCAGCTATGCCGCGCTAATGAAAACTTTTTTGGTATTTGCTGTCAGCTTTTTGATGCGACCAATTGGCGCACTAGTCTTAGGTCCATATGTCGATCGAATTGGTCGCCGTAAAGGATTAATGGTCACCTTAAGCATTATGGCAGTTGGTTCCTTGTTAATTGCACTAACACCTGGATATGCCACCATCGGCTTTGCAGCCACTGTCTTAATATTTGTTGGTCGTCTAGCCCAAGGTTTCTCAGCTGGTGTTGAGTTAGGTGGTGTCTCCGTTTATTTATCTGAAATTGCTGAACCACATAACCGTGGGTTTATTACCAGTTGGCAATCTGCTAGCCAACAAGTTGCTGTAATTTTTGCTGCCACATT
>JAITLL010000063.1 GCA_031277915.1 Acinetobacter sp. | reverse complement strand
TTGACTACTCCTTAGTTAAAGACAAAACCGCCATTGACCGGAATATTTTGACCTGTCACAAAAGAGGACAAATCCGACAGTAGATACAATGCTGTTCCATTTAAATCTTGTGGAAGTTGTTGGCGTTGAATCGCTCTTCCGTTGACATATAAATCGTGACGTTCCTGTGGCACATATTCAGTTGCTTCAACCAGAGTAAGCCCCGGTGACAATGTATTGACACAGATATTGGACTGCCCCAACTCTCTTGCCATAGAACGTGTCATGGCAACAATTGCACCTTTACTCGCCACATAAGCCATCAGGTTTGGTGCGCCCCAAAGTGCTGTATCGGAAGCAACATTAATAATTTTGCCGGCAGCCGATTGCTTTAAATGGGGAACACATGCCTTACTGATCAGCCATGTGCCTTTCACATTAATATTCATGACCCGATCCCAAAGTTCAGGATCGTAATCAATCATATTTTTTCCACCAACATTGGTTGCCAGTGCAGCACAGTTCACAAGGCCATCTAGTCCTTGTAATACTTCCACGCTTTTTACAACCGCATTTTCAATAGAGTCTGCATTGGCAAGGTCAACGGTAACAGCATGAACGTTTAGCCCTTGTTTCTGTAACGCTTGTGCTTCTTGCTGTACCAAGTCAGATAAAATATCTGCCATCACAACTTCAGCACCTGCCTCAGCAATGGCTTGAGCGAAATCTCGGCCTAAACCACGTGCAGCACCAGTCACTAAAACTTTTTTGCCTTGCAGCAACGCTACATTAGCCATGAGCTTCTTCCTGCATCTCGATACGGTTTGATGCATTTAGCGCAGCAATTTTCTTTAATTGCTTCTCAGCTTCTTTTTTCATTAAACGGCGTAAACGAGCAAGACCAACATCGTGTTGATAGAGGAACTCTTTTTCACGCGCATTTGGTGCAAGGTTTTCTAAAATAATTCGGTCTTGTTCCAATACATCCCAATGCAACTGCTCTAAATGATTGCGATATAAGAAGCGCCATACATTACGTTGCCAGCCACTCACCTTACGGCAGCGCCAGAAAAATACGCGAGTATTGTTAGCGTCAATTGGAGTTGCATAACCCACAATCCAGAATTCGCCACCTGGGCCAAATTGTTTGCGGTATGGAATTGAGAGACGTAACCAACTTGCACCTGTTGAACCGTATTCGACCCAGTCGAAGTTCACCCCAGTTTGGCCTTCTTTTTCAAAAACAAAGCCATTATCGGTGGTACGGTGCTTCATCTCTGCGGTACGTTCACCATCTGCCATAGAATGTGAAGTACAGTGTAAATAGGTCCCATGCATTGGGTCCATCACGTTATCAATGGCGTATTGATGGTTTACTTTCCAATCTGCTTGGCAAAGGAATGCGCTCCACTCTTCGCTTGCAAGTTGCTCTGGAAACTCAAGCGGTTTTGGCTGTTCGTTTGCATCAATACCAAACCAAATAAAGATTGCGCCATGTTGCTCAATTACCGGATAGTTCTTTAAACATTTAGTTCCAGTCATTGGACATTCATGAACAGCTGGCACATCAGCAACTACGCCATCAGCACGAACTTCAACACCGTGATACCAGCAAGCAACTCGGTCGCCCAAGTTCCAACCAAGTGAAAGACGAGCACCGCGGTGTGGACAGCGGTCTTCAAGTGCATGAACCTGACCTTCGGCATCACGCCAAACCACAATATTTTCGCCTAAACGGGTAATTCCGACCGGATTAGCAGCGACTTCCCAACTTGCCAAAACTGGATGCCATTGGTCACGTAAACCAAGTTCTAAATATTCTTCAGCACTTTGTGAAGTTGATACGATTGCGTTCATTTTATTCTTCCCTGAATCAATAACCTAAACGTTGCATTTCTTCTGTAAAGCTTGCAGAAGTCCATTCATCACCAGATTCACAGCGGAAACCCTGTTGATTAAGTTCAGAAACAACGTCATCTAACTCTGTTGCGCCCGCAGAAAATGCTTGTATCAAGTGCTTTACAAAATCTTGCTCGTAGAGAGTTGGTTCTTTATAACGTGTCTGCCAAACCAACAATTCAGATTGACCAGGAATTTGAATATTGTTGATACCTGCTTCGGTTGCCGGCTTTGCATGAATCCAGCTTGCCAACTTTTCATTAAATGTCTTCATTGTTCTGCTTCCTTGTACATGTGAGGACTAGAGTTGAATTTGAATATCCTGTCCTTCAACACGAACTGGGTACGTACATAGGTTTCTACACCCGGGTCCACTTTTTAGCTCACCTGTCTGAATGTCAAAAATTGCTTCGTGCAATGGACATTCAACAGTTTTATCTTCGATAAATCCTTCGGTTAATAAGGCATACGCATGAGGGCAAACATTTTCGATAGCAAAGTAATTTTCATCGACAAAAAATACGCCAATTTTCTTTCCTTCAACTTCGACGGCTTTCGGCTCATCTTCGCTAACGTCACCTTGCTGACAAACTGAGATCCAACTCATATCTTGCGTCCTTGTTTTGTTTTATATACAAAACTTAATTTCATTTTCAAAACATAAGCAAAGAATAATACTCTTGGTTAATTTTTGTCAAAGTAAAAATAATTATATAAATCATCTTATTAATAAATTTTAAATAATTTGTTACGTTTCAGAATGGAAACATTGTTTTAAATATAAAAATTGTTTTATGTCATCTTTATAATTACAATAGTTCTAAAATAAAGCATAATGCCCCAATTCGAACCCTGTTTTATTTATAGGAAAACAACACGAATGAGCCTAGAGATTGAAGAAGATTCGCAAGAGTCAGAAACAACAAAAAATGATGATCGGTATTTAGTACCAGGGCTTGTGCGTGGTTTAGCCATCTTGCAAGCATTTAATCAACAAGCACAAGAAATGACGATTACAGAAATTGCCGAAATTTTGGAAGTGAACCGTTCTAGTGCATTTCGTCTTATCTATACACTCGAAGCTTGCGGTTACTTAAGAAAAGCATCTCAAAAAACTTATACTCTCGATTCTAAAGTCATGGAGCTTGGTTTTAACAGTTTATCTAAACTTTCATTACTGGATTTATCTACACCACTAATGAAAGAACTACGTGACCAAACCAAACTCGCAGTACACCTGACAGTTTTAGAAGGTACTCACATTGTTTTTGTAAATAACGTTCAATCTATGGGAACCTTTACCAGCAATATTAGTTTAGGTACTCGCTGGCCTGCTCATGCCACGGTCATTGGTCAAATGTTATTGTCAGATTTACCAGAAGCTGAAGTACGACAACGCTATCGTAATTTCAATGACTGGGACAGTTACTCAGAACTTACCCCAACCAGTTTGAAAGCGCTCTTACAAAAATTGAGTTATGTAAAAACCCAAAAGTCGATGGTGAGCTGGGGTCATTACAATCATGATATGGCTGCTTGTGCCGCCCCTATTTTCAAACAATCTAATGGAAAAATGGTGGCAGTCCTTTCGGTCAGTTGTCCAATTACCACTTACGATGAAAAGACCTTTAAAGAAGATATCGCAAGCCTCGTTATTGAAACAGCAGATAAAATTTCAAAATTTATCTATTAAAAAAAAGCGACGTTAAGTCGCTTTTTTTATGCTTTTATTTCATTAATTAAAAATTACGCTTAAAAATTTCACCATTCATATCCTGAAAACACAGTGTTGAATAATTTTCTTTAATATCAAACTTTAAGTACTGCTGTTTATACTGTACCACTGCATAAAACTCTTCGGCTCCATCATCTAAACCAGTCGCAGAAACCTGAGTGCCTTGTGGAAAATCCTTGAGCCATGCAGCGTTATAAAAATCTGACACTGAATTAAAATCTATATACTTTTCGGGTTCAGCTATAATTTTTTTGGCCATCGTATCAAACTGTTGCTGTTTGTATATGACTAAATTCAGGATCATGGTTATTCTTAACGTTTAATCGTTAGCAGTCATCAATAGAGTGCGTATAGTAATGTAGTTTTCTATTACGGAAATAAAAGTCTAGACTATCATTACCACCTTCCCAAGGTTGTAAAGAATAAACATGTTTTTTAATCATATAGATCTGTTCACCAAAAAATTTTTTAAACTCATTCTCGGTAGTTAAATGATTAAACAATCGAGAACCATACTTTAGACCATTTTGCTGGCTCACATATACTTTATTTAAAGAACCCGTAGAGAATATCACTCCATCGTCATATATCCACTGATCAGGGAAATAACCACCATTGCATTCATCAGCGTCACCTTTAATAACCTGTTTTGGCTTTTTCAGGTTATTTAAAGGAATTTCAAAATTGTTTAATACCTTACCATGCCACAAAGGCTTAATATCTACTTGGGCATAAGAGGTAGTTGCTACTAAAAAACCAATACAAAATAAAAATATATGAGTTAAATTTTTCATAAAAATCCAGAAATTAATGATTTAAAAGTTTTGTGCCTTACTCTTATTTATGATCAAACCTTTTTGTTTGTCTTTCATAATGATTAAGGGAGATCCAACTTTTTTAGTTTTATTCAAATATTTTTTCTTCTGTAAATAAATCTGGTTGTCTTTAATAACACTATCTATAGAGACTTCATCATCCGTATAATAACTAATATCTTGTGTATAAATATTTGACCAATTCGCTATCCAAAAAATAATGAAATTTCCGCCACGCTCTTGATAGCTGTCTAGGGCAAAGGTTTCAGAATCAATTTTATGTATGTTCTGACCAGCTATTGAGGATATATCCCGTGTTTGCGATTTAAAATAATAGGTTTTATTTTTATCTAAATGAATAGCAAATACATTATAGCCTAGCAGCTCATCTGTATCGGGCTTAAAGCAAGAATAGCTTTGTATTTTTACCTGTGAGGCTTGTATAACTAATTTATTATTTTCAGCAGGTTCATCTTTCTGACACGAATCAGGTAATTTACTGAGCTGGTTTAAAGGAATAGCATTAACCTGAGCATTTGCATAACCAGAACAAAGAAATAAACAAAGTAAAAGTTTTTTTAAAGTATGGGCCATCAAGTAATTTCCAAACAGGATTATTGTTTTAATATTTTCTCATACATTAAATAGTTTTTTTCAGGTCTATATGATCAATCTGCTTTCTTTTAACCTTTTCCCATTGATACCAACCATAAGCTGCCATTAACACAAAGGCTGCATATAAAGCTGAAGTTAAAAATAGATCTTTATAAATAAACATGCCCACATAAATAATGTCCACGAACACCCAAAGTATCCAGGTCGCAATATGCTTTCGACTGGTCCAATAAGTTGCAAGCAAGCTAAATGCTGCAAGCTGTGAGTCGAGCATCGGCACCGCTGCATCGGTAAAGTTTTTAAGTATCAAACCAAAAAGCAAGCCACCTACCGCGGCAATGATCATTTGAAAAACTGCAACTTTAGGCGCTATCGGATCTATACGAATATCATGATCTTGCTGCTTTCCTTTGAACCAGTAATAAAAACCGTAAAAATTTACTGCCATAAAGAATAATTGCAAAATCGTTTCACCATAAAGTTTAAATTCGTAAAACAAATAGGCATATAAAACAAAAGCAAAGAAATTAAACAGCCAACACCACATGTTCCGAATAACAGTTAATCCGACTCCGATTAAGCTAATCAAGACTGCAAAAATTTCTAAAGGTGACATAAGAATAGCTTCTTACTGAGTTCAATTTGACGAGGTATTATGAGAAAAATATGTCGCTAAGCAAACAACTAATTTAAGGTATTCAAAAAATCTATATTGCATGCTTGAATCTAATTTGTACTTTTCTATTTATATGTTATAAAAATATTATCTATATTTTTAATATATTTATCATGTTTTTATCTAAAGCCCATTATTGTCTAGCTCGTCAATTCTACGCCCCAGAGATTATGCTCTGTGTGGTCAATTGCCGACGTCCTTATTTTGGCGCTTTGAATAAAAAAATCAAGAAGTTACTTACTTAATATTTTCTCTGATTTTTCTTAAGAAGCCGCCATAAAAACGCGGCTTTTTTTATGTCCCCTTATCATACAAAACATCACTTTATGGAGCTTTAGATGAAGCCTTTATTTGAACAACAGAGTACATCCAGCCCGCAGATTGAGCCGGCTGTAGCATTATCCTCATCACCAACTCGACTCGCTACAGCCGGCCAATTTATTGCTGTCATTATGATTTGGTCGCTCACACCACTCGCAGCCGTCTGGACAGTACAAGAAATTCACTGGGTATGGGGATTATTTATTCGGTTTAGCATCGCTATTCCGATTGCCTTACTATGTCTAAGATTTTTTCGTTTAAAGCTTATCTTTAGTCAAAAAGCAGTTTTAAGTTATTGTGCAGGAGCTATTGGTTTATTTGGTTCTATGGCTTTTTGCTACATGGGTGCAGATAAAGTCCCCTCTGCCATGATTTCAATTATTTACGGCACCTCTCCATTAATATCAGGGCTCATCAGTTCTTTTGTATTAGGACGTGAACGATTTTCAGCGTGGCAGTGGCTTGGTCTCGGTATTGCTCTTGTCGGGATGAGTTTTACACTAGGACTATCTTCATCAGGTTTTCAGCTCAATCGCATCGGTATTATGCTAGAGCTAATCGCTATGCTGTTTTATGTATTGTCAACTTTTGCTGTAAAGTCTGTCGGAGCACATATTCACCCCATTATACAAATGACAGGTGCTACGCTTGTCTCATGGATAGGTTATATATGCTTATTGCCTTTCTTTTGGTCATATATTCCAACTGAACTTCCAAGTCTGAAAATTTCACTAGCAATTTTCTACAGTGCTGTCTTTTCTTCTGTACTTGCCATGATTTTTTATTATCAACTCATTAAAGTACTACAGCCAACGACGGTACTACTTATTACCATTATCACCCCTGTTTTAGCTACCTTTTGGGGAATATGGTTTAACCATGAACAACTTAGTTCACATCTTATTTTAGGTTTAAGCATGCTATGTTTAGGTCTATTGATGTATTCACGACGCTCTGTATAAGCTTATACAACCTGACATAACAATGATGTTAGGTTGCACTTTTGACTAATGCTGACAACATCCTTTTATTTTAATTACCAAGTCATCAACAAATTATATTTGATCATTTTAAAATGATTGTTTAAAAGATAATAAAAGACAAATAAAGAGTATGAGAATATGTCAAATCAAGAAGGAAAAGTCAGCCGTGAAACTCGCGGTCACATCTTTTTAATTGGTCTAGATCGAGCAGTAAAACGTAATGCCTTTGATAGCCACCTTATTAAAGATTTATCACTTGCACTCACCGAATATGAAAATAATAATGACCTGCGCTGTGCGATTATTTTTGCTCACGGCGACCATTTTACGGCGGGGTTAGATTTGGTTGAACTACAACCTAAGCTTGCTACAGGTGTGTTCGATTTTAATGACGAAGAAATTAATCCGTGGGGTACAGTTGGCCGAAAACTGAGTAAACCATTAATTGTGGCTGTACAAGGTTATTGCTATACGGCTGGTATTGAACTATTTCTTAATGCAGATATTGCTTTAGCAAGTGAGAATACTCAATTTGCTCAAATGGAAGTCCAACGTGGCATCTTACCTTTTGGCGGCGCGACCGCACGCTTTACTCAAGCTGCGGGTTGGGCCAAAGCTATGCGCTACTTGCTTACAGGTGACCCTTTTGATGCAAAAGCAGCTTTTGATATGAACCTGATTACAGAAATATGCCCAGAAGGCACGGAGCTTAACCGTGCAATAGAACTTGCGGAACATATCGCTCAAGCTGCACCACTTGCTGTAAAAGCCACCCTTGCCTCTGCACGTGAAGCCATTAATGAAGGCTATGAAGCTGCTTTTAATCAATTGCAAAATCATCTACAGCCTTTACTCACAACAGAAGACGTTCAAGAAGGTGTCTTTGCCATGCTACAAAAGCGTGTACCTCATTTTAAAGGTAAATAAAACCTACTCTGATCACTATATAAGAATGAATATGCAAAAAGAAAGCCCACATGATGTGGGCTTTCTTTTATTCATTAGATTTATTCAACTCTAACAATTTTACCTAATTCATCGTGGTGAACTATCGTAATTTTTTGGCTACGTCCCTGTTCAATTTCTTGCTCAGGTAGATCAAAGTAGCGTGCATAATCATCTGTCTGCTTCATGTCAAGTTCATCACCACCCACACGGCGTTCAGGCAAAATATGACTCCATAGCAACAAACCAATTGCACAAGCAACGAGTGCTGTAAAGCCATGCTCAATTCCCACACCAAAGGCACTAAATAAACGATGTGCCAAATGAGTTTTTTGCAGCTCCGCCAATAACCAGATAAATACAAACGGACGCCACAACAACAACCAACCGCCCCACATCATGGCTGTGCTTGTTGTAGAAACATAGCGCTTGTGCCACGGTAATTGACGACGTAAATCAATAATCAACGAATTTGTCTTCATTTCTCTTTTACCTAACGAAGTGCTGCGGTTTTCCCCAGACATCAATACAGCACGATCTTTAAAATCTCATGACTCTTGCATTTCATCTAACGAATGCCCCGATCCGGGCTTACCCAACGTGCTCGTTTCTCATCTCCACGTCGTAAGACTTTTGGAAATGCCACAATGGTTGCCGAAATGGTGATTAGCCAAAAGACCAATGGATACCAGATCATCCAGAAATAATTTTTTCCTAGATGCGGTTCATAACGACTATCCATCCATTTGCTTAAAGCAAACTGAATTAGACAGGTTGCCCCCAATAAAATACCGCTACCATACGGTAAAAATGGGGAACTCACAACGGCTAATGCCGGCACTGGTAAAATAAAATGTGCCAACCACAACAAGGCCATTGCCAGCATTAAATATGACCATACTAAAGTTAAGCAAAGCTCAAACATGAGAGGCCATAAAAAATTCAATTTTGGTTTGGTGAACACATCAATATTTTTAATTAATACCTGTGCCCCACCCATTGCCCAACGTAAACGCTGTTTCCACAATCCGTTTAGGGTTTCAGGCATCAAAATCCAGACTAAAGCATTCGGTTCAAAACGAATGTCCCAACCTGCACGTTGTAACTTCCAAGTAATGTCGATATCTTCGGTCAACATATTCGGTGACCAATAATCGACTTGGTGAACTGCGCTCTTACGAAAAGCTGTAATTACACCAGATACGGTAAATAAGCGACCAAATGTACGTTGTGCACGTTTAATCATTCCCACAATCGAAGAAAATTCACCGACTTGAATACGTCCTAATAAAGTTGAACGTGTACGAATACGGGGGTTTCCAGTCACGGCTGCAACTGTTGGATTTTGAATAAAATGACGAATCATCCATTTTGCTGCATGCGGGTCAAGTAAAGCATCGCCATCAATACCAATTAAAAACTCGGCATCGGTCATTAGGCTACCCGCCTGTAGGCCCATCGCTTTCCCTTGGTTTTGTGCAAGATGAACAACACGTAATTTTTCATATTGTTCAGCTAAACGATCCAGCACTTCACCCGTATTATCCGAGCTACCATCATTAATCGCGATGACTTCAAAATTAGGATAATCCAGTTTTAAAGCATGGCTAATCGTTTCCTCAGCATTATCACCTTCGTTAAAGCAAGGAATGAGTACAGCAACTTTTGGATAACTTTCTAATGGAGCTGGTTGATCATAAGGGGGAGCCTTACGTTCCTTCCAATAGAATATGATCGCACCAATCATCCATAGATATGACATAAACAATGGATAATAAAAAACAAATTTTAAAGCTTGCGACCATATTACAGCAAAGATTGTCATGTTTCAGCCTCGTCTATGGCACAAGACGAGATGGCTTTTCTGCAAATGCTTTATGCATCACGTTAACATCCGGATGATCTTTAATTGGGTCATCAGGATAGTATGCAATATGCATTGCACCTTGTTGGTAAAGAGAATGAATTGTTGCAGCCATTTCAGTTGAAGGTACCTTTTCGTTGTTACGCCAATTTGTTGCTTGTAGCTCAAAAACTGTTTTCTTAATGCCATTTGGATATTTTTTAACGCGATCAATCATATCTTTATAAAATTGATCTGCGTTATCTACTTTCTCCATATAAGGCATCGCCATAATGGCAGTAAAATCATAACGGTTTAATGACTCTTCAAGTGACTGAGAGTACCAATTTTCCGCATATGGTTTTAAAGCCACTTGTGCATATAAATTACGTGCTGTTAACAGGAACGGTTCATATTGACGTACCTCATCAACAAGCTGCATTGCAAAATCATCTAAATATTTTGTTTTATATGCAGTCCACTTTTGCAAATCTCCGTCATTTCCACGAATTTTTGCCAAGTCTGTTGGTAAACCTTGTTCTGCATACGCTTTTAAAGCATCAGGGCTTGCATCTTCATAATCAGACAGAGTCACATCATCATGGAATAAAATTCCATTGAAAGATGATGACTTCGCTAAATCTTCATATATTTCACGGATGGTTTGACGTGCTTCAGATGAAAAAGGACTTAAGCGAATGTATCCCATATTGAGATGCCCACTCGTTTTATCCTGTTGAGTCACAACTAGATCTTTAGATATAGGATCAGTCTTTGGTAACTCCCATGCCAATAATGGCATCCACGCATAAATACGACTTACAGGAGTACGCGTTTGAATTTGCCATGCAACACGGTTGAATAAATCAGCACGCATAGGCATATGTCGATTTGGGAAGTATACCATATCGGCAGAACCATTAGCATCTGCATCTGCGAAAGCTTGCAAATAAACTGTATTTACACCCATCGCATTAATTCGGTCGAGTAAATTACCTAAATTACGCTCTTGTTGTTGCGGGTCTGGATCATAAATATAGTCGAGATCAACATGCATGATTTTTTGCGGACGATTATTATCCGTTAAATTTAATTCACGGTTCTTAATCTCTTGAGCCAAATCATTGGTACTCATTCCACCCTCTACTAAAATACGACTCATATTTTGTAGAGACTGTTTTGCATGATCTGCCCCATCATCAAGCGTGATGGTCACTGGCATACCGAGCTTTTTAGCAATCTGAATCGTTTGCATATTATAGCGACCATATGGCCACACCATAATACGTGGCGAACGTATACCATGTTGTTTGAGTAACTGATTATTCTTTTTCAGATCATTATAAATACGAGCTTGGTATTCCTTGTCGTTTTCATACGTTTTGGTTTTTACATCATAAAAACGTGTGGTTGCTGCAGGTTCAGAGTTGCCTTGCGGGTTCCCTGTAATACCACGGTGTAAATGATAGCTATGACTTGCAATTTCAACAAAACCGCTATCTTGCATCTCTTTAAGTTCAGGCCAGCTTAAGATTTTATCACGTGGAATTTCTTCACCAGAAAAATCTACTTTCTGATTTTCTTTTGGTTCTAACCAAGAACCAACAACTGCAAGTACCACCGGAATTTTTTTAGCTTTAATGACCGGATAAGCATTTTGATAAAAAGTCTGGTAGCCATCATCTACCGTTAATAAAACTGGCTTGCTCGGTAATGAAACCTTCCCCTGATGAGCACGAATTAATTGGTCTACCGTAATAAAATGGAAGCCATTTTTTTGCAGCCAATCAATATGCTCACTAAATTGTTTCGTGGTCACTGCATATTGAGGAATTAAGGCATTCTTAGTATCGGTAATTTCATGATAGCCAATCACAGTAAGTTCTGAAGCATCTATTTTAGGAGGCTTAGCTAATGCCATACCTGACAAGCCTGCTAAAGCTAAGCCAAGCGTTAGATTCAACAAAGGAGATGCAAAGCGGGTAATCATGAAATAGCGTCTCAATAGCAATATAGATTATTTATGTGAAATTTAAACCTAAGGACCAAAACTTATACTCGTTTAGCTCTTAGGTTCAGACTGCCTCAAAAGAACAGTTTTTCAGTTCACCTTTATAATCAAATAAACTGAAAATAATCTTAAATATTCATTAAGCTAAAATATAAATAACTAATGTATATATATTTAAAGCTCATATATAAAATCAAAATCTAAAAATTTTGATTTCATTCATCACGGGTTTTCACATCAAATAATTCAATTTCAAAAATCAAATTTGAGTTTGCCGGAATAATCTTACCCATTTTACGTTCGCCATACGCTAAATGTGCAGGAACAATAAGTTTACGTTTTCCGCCAACTTTCATACCCATAATGCCTTGGTCCCACCCTTTAATGACACGACCAGTACCAATCACACATTCAAAATAATTTCCGCGATCAATCGAAGAATCAAATTGAGTACCGTCTTCTAACCACCCCGTATAGTGAGTCGTAATTAGAGCACCTTTAACCGCTTCTTTACCTTCGCCTACTTTTAAATCGATAATTTCTAATTCAGTGATCATAACATTTCCGTTTCATTTAATTTCACAGTTCAGACTCAATCTTTAGTCTAGCAAGTGAACTTGTAAGTTTTGTTGCGCTTTTCAATTTTACTGTAATTGAGTCCACACGACATTCGCTTGGCCATTTTCACCAAGTACGGTCCATTCTGAGTCCATAACATTTAACTGCAACTGCATAGTGCGCTCACAAAGTTGCTCTAGCTCTGCAGTACTTTTAGAAGCGATTTGCCAGACCTGAACATTACTCAATGTTTTAATTTTACTATTTTTCTTCCACCAGTCTTCGACCTGTGAACCATAGGCAACGATTGCCACATTTTTACAACGGGCACTGGCTTTTTTTACTTTATCTTCAGAAGGTAAACCCACTTCAATCCAGTTTTCTAACTGGCCTGTTAAATCTTTTTGCCAGAGTGCTGGCTCATCGGTCTCAAAAAGATCTTTGGTAAACTCAAGGCTATCACTGGCAAAACGTGCAAATGCCATGACACGAACCATTAATCGTTCTAGAGTTTCTGAAGGATGTAAGGCAAGCGTCAGTTGATAATCACCATAAATATGGTCATCCATATTGGCAATATTCAAATCTGCTTTATAAATTGTTGCTTTAAGCGCCATAGTTGATATGTCCAAAAATTTGGCGCTAAGAATACTCGATTTTAATTAAAAAATTATAGAAAAAACTCAGTAATACAAAACTTCTTTCACTCTAAATTTGCATCTTATTCCAAAACATCAAAGTACTTTCAAAGTTGGCGGGCTTTTTGCTTGAAAGGGTTTGTATCCCTTTCTCTCTATTTAATGACTTATGTGGCAAAAACTTAAACGTAGTCTATTTCTACAAGTTCTCTGCGCTTTACTTCTTGGAATTGCAGTAGGGCTTAGTTTTCATGATTTCTCGCTCGCTTTAAAACCTCTCGGCGACGGTTTTATCTCTCTCATTAAAATGTTAATTGCTCCGATTGTTTTTTGTGTTGTGGTGCTCGGAATCTATGGTGCAAACGACATTAAAAAAATGGGCAAAGTCGGTGCAAAAACGATTCTCTATTTTGAAGTAGTCACCAGTATTGCTTTAATTTTGGGAATTATTGTTGCTTATGTCTTTAAACCAGGCATCGGTATGAATATTGATATTACCCATTTAGATGCTAAAGATTTAAGTACCTATACTGAACGCGCTCATGGCATGCATACAGGTTCGGAGTTTCTACTCAACATTATTCCGAAAACATTCACTGCTGCTTTTGCTAACGGTGATATTTTACAAGTTTTACTCATCGCGATTTTATTTGGCATCTCTTTACTTTTAATTCCTAAACATTTAGCAGAATTGGTACGTCAGGCACTTGAAGCATTCTCTGAAGTCTTCTTTAAAATTATGGGGCTGATTATCTGTTTGGCACCTCTCGGCGTGTTTGGCTCAGTTGCCTATACCACTGCTAAATTTGGTTTAGACTCGCTCTTACAACTTGGTTATTTAGTTTTACTGTTTTACACGACCTGCATTGTATTCGTTGTAATTGTTCTAGGTTCAATTCTAAAACTTACGGGTCTCAATATTTTCAAATTTGTGGGCTATTTAAAAGATGAACTTGCCATTGTTTTAGGTACTGCATCTTCAGACTCAGTTCTTCCGCAAGTGATGAAAAAGCTCAAAAACTTGGGAATTAAAGATTCAACTGTGGGTCTGGTTATTCCAACCGGTTATTCTTTTAACTTAGATGGCTTTTCAATTTACTTAACTTTAGGTGTGATCTTTATTGCACAGGCCTGCAATATCGATCTTTCCATGCATGACTTGTTAGCTATTTTGCTAGTTTCACTGATTACCTCTAAAGGTGCACATGGTATTCCTGGGTCAGCTTTAGTCATTCTTGCGGCTACACTTTCAGTTATTCCAAGCTTACCTGCAATTGGCTTAGTACTTTTACTGTCTGTAGATTGGTTTATTGGAATCATCCGTGCTTGTACAAACCTCATTGGTAACTGCGTTGCTACCGTAGTCATTGCACATTGGGAAAAAGACATCGATCATCAACAAGCAAAACAGATACTTAATATAAAAAACTAAATGTCTCCCTTTGAGAACATTGAGCTATTTTTCAATGTTCTCTATTCATCAATTCTGCAAGCTAATAAGTCTGTTTCAAATGCGAACCAGTCATGATTATGTTGACCAATGATTTCTATGCGGTTATCAATACTTTCTTCGCCCGACTTGTAATTAAACTGCTCAGGATTAAAGTTAAATGTTTTCCAGCCCTGATCGGTATTGAAAATACCTTTAATACGTAGCCAATCTTGCTGTGCACAGAGTAAATCGAGCAAAGCATAAAATTCGAATTTCCAACGTTTAGGTAATTTCCAACCTGCAACAATGTAACCCTGCGCAGACTCAACATAATGATAAGGCAATTGATGAATTTCTTTTGCAGCCTCGGCTTCAGTCATTTGCTTTTGAATCTTAAGCAAAGGTTGTATAGATCGTTCAGTTAGACGAGCAGCTACATCTATTTGCTCAAGCTCAAGTTGGCCATGTTCGCTCTTCAACCACTGCTGCCCATAAGGCTGATATTCTTTTTGAAGCTCATCAAGCGCTGGATCATCTTCAAAAGTCATCATGTCAGCATGAGACACCACCACAATCTGGGCAGCTTTTAACTGGTTCTCATAAAGGTTTTGTTTAACCCAATTGGTGTCATGCAAACGACTACCATCGACAACCGTCACCAATGCACGTATAGCCAAGCTATTTTGCCAATGAGGTTCAGTTAACTGATCAAATAATTGCGAAGGATGCCCAAGCCCAGTCGGTTCAATAAATAGTCGGTCTGGCTTTTGTTCATTTAACAACCGGGCTAAAGCAATATGCATAGGAAGTTGGCTACTACAACATAAACAGCCACCTAATAATTCTTTTACGGCATAACCTTGTTCTTGCGGTAAGAGTTTCTGGTCTACCCCAATTTGCCCAAACTCATTCATTAATACAGCCCATACTTCATCTTTAGGTTTCTGGCTTAATAAATGCTGCAACAAGGTCGTTTTCCCAGCCCCTAAAAATCCTGAAATAATATGGGTAGGAACAGTTTTTTGGGCAATTAATTTCACAAGCGGCTCAAATCAACAAGGTTTTAAAATCTGTTTTAAGGTATATCACTGTTTATATATCATGAAAATATTTTTTCATTTTGAAGATATACTTTTCAATTATTCAGTTCAAACACTAAAAATGAGACATAAATCTCATTAAGTATCTAAATTAACTTTAAATAATAAACAATTAAACGGAATATTCTATTTATGGACATTCATAATTCATGCCAGAGTGTTTTGTTTCTGTAACTAACTTGAGTTTTTTTTACCCAACAGGAAATATTCTTTCACATTTTTAGACCGTAATTAGCACTTTAATTTTACATTAGACGCACATAAACGGGTCATATATTTCATATTGTTAAGATAGCCGTAATAGATTGTTAAGTTAATTGATGTAATGCTCAGTGCGGCTTAGCATGTCTCCTAGCTTAATCGTTCTCAAATACATATTTGATGTATGGACTATTAAGTTTAATTTATTTATCAATAGATTTAAGGATGCCATAAAATGAAATTAGCTAAAACTTTACTCGCTACTACTCTCGCTTTAACTGCTGCTTCAACTTTTGCTGCTTCTAAACATGATAAAGTTCATGCTCCTGAAGATAAAGTTGTAGTTTCAACTCAAGAACAAGCAAACACTGCAAATGCTGCATCTGAAGCGGTAGGTTCTGCTTCTGAAGTTGCTCCTGCAACTCATTAATTATCTCTGTACTCTCCTCCAAGCTCAGAGATAATTTTACTGGAATGAAACAGGACGTTAATTTCAGGTAAAAAAACAAAAAAAGATCGAACCATGCTGCGGTTCGATCTTTTTTTTTTAAGAAGTTTTCTTATACATACTACAAGAAGGATTATGATTTTCTTGTAAACGCAAAACTTTACGATGTTCTGCTGCTTCAAATCGGCAGCGTTTCCACTCAGTATTCAGATTTAATTGTGGTACTTCACACGGCTTACCCTTTTCATCTACAGCAACCATAGTGAAATAACAGCTATTGGTATGACGAATGCTACGTTTTTGAATATTTTGGGCTTCCACTCGGATACCCACTTCCATTGAAGTACGTCCTACATGGTTAACACTTGCTAAAAATGTAACAAGCTCACCTACATAAATCGGTTCTTTAAAATTAACTTTATCTACAGATAAGGTCACAACATAACTACCCGAATAACGGCTTGCACAAGCATATGCTACTTGGTCTAAAAATTTTAGAATTGTTCCACCATGAACATTACCTGAAAAATTTGCCATGTCGGGTGTCATTAAAACTGACATGGATAATTCTGACTGATCGTCAGTTACTGTTGTCATTTCATCTAATGTAGGCATGACTCAACTCTGTCTCAAACAAGCTCAGTAAATATTATGGTTGATTATTCATAAAAAAAACATGTTTAAATCCACTACATAGCATCGTATTTTTTAATATTGCTCATTATTTTTTTAAAATCGCGTTTTTTAATCGTTTATTTTTAATCATTTTTTAGTTTTTCTTAAATAAAGGGAGAGATAAGCAGCAAAAAGAGTAAAAAAATGCTATGCCATTTTTTCAGTTTTAAATGACATAGCAGGATTTTATGAACGTCTTGCTATACTTTATTAATTACCCCTGTCACGCCATTAATAATCATATCAATCGCAATCGTACCAATTAATAAAGCAGATAAACGCCCGACGATATCGAAATAGCGATCGATATATTTTGCATGTTTATAGCGCAAATGATCATGTGAAAATTTCATCAAAATCAAAATACTACAGGTTAGAAAAAGAGTGAAGGCAATGACTAAGGCTGCCTCTACAATTGACATACCTATTCCTGTGACCACCGCAGCACTGATAGTGCCCGGTCCAATCATAAAAGGCATAGCAATAGTGCCAGCCAAATGTTCTGGTGCGCCGCGCATTTCACCAATGGTATCGGCACCCTGAAACACATAACGATAGCCAATCACCAAAAAGATAAGCCCTCCAAAAATTTGGAAAGCTTCAAAGCGAACATTCAGGTATTTACTAAAAATTGTTTCGCCGCCCCATGCAAATAGCATGAACACGACAAAAGCAATCAAACTACCCTGTATAAGTGCCTTGTTAAACACCTTGGCGTCTGAATGGCGAATTAAGCCAATCATATAAATGCTCATCAAAAATGGATTGAGCAAAGAGAAAAATAAAGCAAAAGAATGCAGATATGGTGAAACCATGCATACTCCCCTTAAACTTGCGGATCTGGGAACAATGGACGGTTCCCTGGGCTAATACGATTAATATGTAAGAAAGTCATATGTCTTTCATATTTATCTAAGATGTCATTAATAACCTGTTCTTTACTGTAACCTACAAGATCATTGTCTTGAGAGCCTTCATAAAGATAAGTTTCCAAACGGTAATAGAACTGTTTGCCTCGTTTTACACGTTGACTAAAGTTAGGCGCGCTATAACGAACTGGCCAGATTTGATAAACGAAGTTTTGCTCTTCTTCCAAATGAATGGTGATATCGAGGTGATAAAGTGCTTCTTCATCTTCAAGTGGAGTTTGCTGCACATCAACATTCATACCTTGCTTCATCAGTTCATCTGCAACAGCTTGAACTGCCGGATAACAAACATCATCTAACATACGTTTAGTTTCAGACGTTCCGGGATGATGCATTACACGGGTTAAACGCTTTTTCCAGTTAAGAATGTCGACGTTCCCCACTACAGGTGCTGCGTTCATACTCCGGCTTGCGTGCCTGTAGTCCTCAAGTCTGAGTGACTTATAAAGACCCGCCATGACTAGGAACATCACAAAACTAAACGGCAATCCCATAATGATGGTTGCATTTTGCAAAGCGGTAATCCCGTTGGTCATAAGCATGGCTAGCGTGAGCAAACCAATGGCAATTGCCCAAAACACACTTAACCAACGCGGCGCATCATTATCAATATGAGTAAGCTTAGTGGTGAAGTTACCTAAAACCAAAGCACCCGAGTCAGCAGAAGTCACATAGAATAAAAGACCTGTAACTGTTGCAATTGAAGCAATAAAGGTAAAACCCGGGTACTGCGCTAAAAGGTCATAAAAACCATGTGCAGGATTGGATAATACCGTTGCAGCCAAAGTTTGGTTGCCTTCAAAAATAACGCTATGTAATGCACTATTACCAAAAATAGATAACCACGTTAAGGTAAATAAGAGAGGAATAATTAAAGTCCCGCAGACGAACTCACGAATGGTACGCCCTCTTGAAATTCGAGCCAAAAATAACCCTACAAATGGAGACCAAGCAATCCACCATGCCCAGAAGAACAAAGTCCAACTGCTCATCCACTTTTTAGGTTGCTCAAAAGCAAAACTTTGAAGGGCTAAGGTCGGGAATCGAGTTAAATAGTCGCCAATATTTTGTACCAACGCATTGAGTAAAAACTCGGTATTTCCCAAGAATAAAATAAACAGCAAAAGCCCAATCGATACATAAATATTGATTTCAGATAAAATCCGAAGACCTTTATTGACGCCAGAAGTCACCGAAATAATACTAATACCGACCGCAGTGGCAATGAGGGCAAACTGCATCCAGATATTCTCTGGCAGTCCTAATAAAACATGTAAACCATAATTCAGCTGTACTACGCCAATCCCGCAAGTGGTCGCAATACCAAAAATTGTTCCAATCACGGCGGCAGTATCAACACTATGACCGATTACCCCATTAATCCTGTGCCCAAAAATTGGATAAAGTGCTGAACGAATGGTGAGCGGTAAGTTATAGCGATAACTGAAATAGCCAAGTGCCATACCAATCAAGGCATACATACACCATCCGGTCAAACCATAGTGAAATAGGGTCCACACCATACTTTGCCGTGCAGCTTCATAGGTCTGGCCTACTCCAACAGGTGGTTGCATATAATGAGATAATGGTTCGGCGACCGAGAAGAACATTAAATCGATACCAATACCTGCCGAAAACAGCATGGCAGACCAACTCAGTAGACTAAACTCAGGCTTTGAGTGTTTTGGACCAAGTTTAATTTCACCGTATCTGGAACAGGCAATGAAAATGACAAACACCATATACAACGTTGCGGCCAGTAAGTAGTACCAGCCGAAAGTTGACGTTACCCACTGGAGTACGGTGTTCATGACTCTATTTGCAAAATCGTTAAAGAAAAAAGTAACGAGAGAAAAAATTAAAATAAGTACAGCTGAAAAATAAAAAACCACACGGTTGAGCGGGTCTTTTTTAGATTTAGATAATGTTAAATCATCAACTGCTCTTGGATTATCTGTTGCCATACAATCCTCAAGGAATAAAATAAAAACAAAATATTTAATTTCGTCTTTTCACTCTTATTTAAAACAATGAAAAGACGACTTTAAACGCAAAAAATAATATATAGATGTGATCGGTTGAGGTTATAAAACCTCAGTCACTTTATTCTGGTCACAATTCGATGGAATAGAAATGTCTTTTGAAATAGCTAACTGCTTTTTCGCAACATTCGGGTCAAACTCATCTTGCTTTAAGGCTTTGGCTAAACCAAACATATAAAACAAAATAATGACTGAAAATGGTAAACCACATAACACCACTGCACTTTGCATGGAGTTGAAACTACCGGCTAAGAGTAAACCGATACTGACAATGGTGATGACCACAGACCAAAAGATGCGTAACCAGATCGGTGAATCACTATCACTGGTGCCCCCTTTCGAGGACAAATTGGCGATCATTAGTGTACCAGAGCCAACAGGGGTCAAAAATAAAACGAAACAAATTACAACAACAATCCCCGCAATGTATGGATTAAATGGGAGATATTCGAGTAATTTAAATAATGACAACGCTGGATCACTTAAAACCATATCACCTAAAACTTTATGTTTTTGATTGAGAATAAAGTAAATTGCAGTGTTTCCAAAAATCGAAATCCAAGCCAAGGTAAACCCTAATGGAATGAGACAGACACCTAAAACCACTTCTCGAATGGTTCGACCTTTGGAAATTCGGGCAATAAACATACCTACAAAAGGTGCCCAGGCAATCCACCATGCCCAATAAAATACGGTCCATGAACCCAACCATCCACTGGCTTTTTGATTGTACAAATACATATCAAAACTTTTACCAATAAAATGGTTGAGATAGTCACCCACATTTTGAACAAGACCATTTAACAAGTGGTTAGTTGGCCCTGTTAAAAATACAAATAAAAGCAAGGCATAGAGCAAACGCAAATTAATGCGCGATAACCATGCCAAACCTTTTTCAATACCAACCACTGTTGTGATGGTCGCAACACTCATCATGACGAGAACAGCTGTAATTAAGGTTGCAGAGCTATGTGGTATTTCAGGTATTAAATAGCAAATACCTGAAACTAATACTAAAGCACCAATACCCAAGTTAGTCACAAGCGAAATCACTGTCGCTAAAATACCAAAGCCATCGACAAAATCACCCACCAAGCCATGAACTCGTTCTCCGAAAATTGGATAAAGTGCCGAGCGCAATGCGAGAGGTAAATCTTTTCTAAAGGCAAAGTAACCTAAAGTCACGCCAAGCAAAGCATAAAGTACCCAGCCATGAATACCCCAATGCAAAAAACTATTGGTCATGGCATTTCGCGCGGCTTGAATGGTGCCGGCCTCACCTTCTGGCGGTCTTAGAAAATGGTCAACAGGCTCTGCAACACCATAGTACAGGAGCGCAATACCAATCCCTGCCGAAAACAGCATTGATGTCCAGGCCAAATAGCCAAACTCGGGTTTGTCGTCATCTTTACCTAACGGAATTTGCCCAACTTTTGAGAAGGCAAGCCAAGCCACAAAGCCTAAACACACCACAATCACCAGCATGTAATACCACCCGAAAAAGTGATTTACCTGCTCTTGTACATAGGTCAGCCAAAACTGACTTTTTTCTGGAAACAGTACAAATAAGAGGCCAAAAATGCCGATACTGACTGCTGAACTCCAAAATACGAAACGATTTAACCGAATATGGTTTGAAGAATATCCATTACCTTTCAACACCATCTTATTGCTCCTTGCAATCGGTGTATTTTTTCAAAAATAACGTGATAAGTACTGGACTTATGCGCATCATCCTATCCTTAAGAACTTCTGATTCTATCTCTTCCACTCCGAAATAAGATTCAAAAATTCATTGATTTTTACATATGATACTTTTTATTGATTGAACGTTCAATCAATAAAAAGTATCATAAAAAAATGCTATGATGCTCTGCAAAGCAAAATGTTGAATTTAAAGCCCCTCTAAAAAGGGCTAAATATGGATAAACATGACTAAACGCAGAGTTAAACCAGAGCATGTGCGCCGTGAAGAAATTATGAACGCCGCACTCGACGTAATTTATGAAGTGGGGTTATCCAATACCACCATTGCACAAATTGCAAAAAAAGCCGAGCTGTCGACCGGTATCGTCAGCCATTATTTTGGCGACAAACAGGGATTAATAAATACCTGTATGCAAGAAATGCTGAATGTTCTGCGTCGGAAAACCGAACAGTACAGAGCAGAAGCAGATTCGCATCCGGAAAGCCAGCTTAAGGCAATTATTGACTCTAACTTTGACATTAGTCAGGTCAATGAAAAAGCAATGCGGGTCTGGTTAGACTTTTGGTCTGCAAGTATGCACGTACCGGACTTAAGCCGCTTGCAAAAGATTAATGATCAACGCCTGTACTCCAACTTGAAGTTTTATTTTCTCAAGTTAATGGAAGAGAAACAGGCCAGTGTTGCCGCTCGAGGTTTGGCAGCATTGATTGATGGATTATGGCTACGAGGCAGTTTAAGCCGTCATAACGAATTTGACAGCAACCTTGCCCGTTCCATTGCTTACGATTATGTAAAAACGCAATTGCAATTTGCGAACAAGCCTTTGCAGGAGAGACAAAATGAGTGATGCACAAGTTCATCAGTTGTATATTCATGGACGCTACGTTAAAGCAACCAGTGGTAAAACATTTAATAGTATTAACCCTGCCAACGGCGAAATTATCGCGACTCTTGAACAAGCATCTGAGCAAGATATTGAAGCTGCTGTAAAAAGTGCCCAACAAGGACAAAAAATCTGGGCAGCTATGACCGCTATGGAGCGTTCACGTATTTTACGCCGCGCTGTCGATATTCTTCGTGAACGTAATGATGAGCTTGCCCGTCTTGAAACCTTAGATACCGGTAAAGCCTATAGCGAAACATCTACAGTCGATATTGTGACTGGTGCAGATGTACTCGAATACTACGCAGGACTTGCAACGGCCATTCAGGGCGAACAAGTTCCACTTCGCGAATCAAGTTTCTTTTATACACGCCGTGAACCTTTAGGCGTGGTTGCAGGTATTGGGGCCTGGAACTATCCAATTCAAATTGCTCTATGGAAATCTGCCCCTGCTCTTGCAGCCGGCAACGCTATGATTTTCAAACCAAGTGAAACCACACCACTTACTGCATTTAAACTTGCAGAAATCTATACAGAAGCTGGTTTACCAGACGGCGTATTTAACGTTGTACAAGGTGCTGGCCGTGAAATTGGTCAATGGCTCACTGAACATCCTGTAATTGAAAAAATCTCATTTACGGGTGGTGTAGAAACCGGCAAAAAAGTGATGGCAAGTGCTGCTGGCTCTACACTTAAAGAAGTGACTATGGAGCTGGGTGGTAAGTCACCACTGATTATTTGTGAAGATGCTGACCTTAACCGCGCAGCAGATATTGCAGTTATGGCGAACTTCTTTAGCTCAGGTCAGGTATGTACCAACGGTACTCGCGTATTTGTTCCAAAATCACTTTTAGCCGATTTTGAAAAAGCCGTTGTAGAGCGTGTAAAACGTATTCGCATGGGTGACCCAATGGCTGAAGACACAAACTTCGGCCCACTCACCAGCTTCCCTCACATGGAAAAAGTGTTGTCTTTCATTGAGTCAGGCAAACAACAAGGCGCTAAATTATTAATTGGTGGCGGCCGTGCGACCGAAGGCGAACTTGCAAAAGGCGCTTATGTGCTCCCAACCGTATTTAGCGACTGCACTGACCAAATGGCGATTGTTCAAGAAGAAATTTTTGGACCAGTCATGAGCATCTTAAGCTATGAGACTGAAGAAGAAGTGGTGCAACGTGCCAACGACACGACCTTTGGTTTAGCTGCCGGTGTGGTCACTCAAGACATTAGCCGCGCTCACCGCATTATTCACCAAATTGAAGCAGGTATTTGCTGGATTAACACGTGGGGCGAATCGCCTGCCGAGATGCCAGTAGGTGGCTACAAACAATCTGGCGTAGGCCGTGAAAATGGTCTCACTACACTTGGGCACTATACCCGTATCAAATCTATTCAAGTTGAACTCGGCGATTATCAAAGCATTTTTTAATGTCTCAATCGCTCTAAACACTTCAATCTAAATCACATATGCCGAGCAGTCTTTATAGATTGCTCAGGCAAACTGTTAGTAAAAAAAGGATAGTTATGAATATTAAAGAATATGATTACATTATTATTGGCGCAGGATCTGCCGGAAATGTACTCGCTGCACGTCTTACCGAAGACAAAGATACCTCCGTTTTATTATTAGAAGCGGGTGGCCCGGATTATCGTTTGGATTTCCGTACACAAATGCCGGCAGCTTTGGCCTACCCTCTTCAAGGCCGTCGCTATAACTGGGCTTATTTAACCGACCCAGAGCCACACATGAATAACCGCCGTATGGAATGTGGTCGTGGTAAAGGTTTAGGTGGCTCATCATTAATTAATGGTATGTGCTATATCCGCGGTAACGCGATGGACTTAGAACAATGGGCAACTCATAAAGGTCTAGAAAACTGGACTTATGCCGATTGTTTACCTTATTACAAAAAAGCTGAAACTCGTGACATTGGTGGAAATGACTACCATGGTGACAGTGGCCCTGTTTCCGTTGCTACCCCTAAAAATGGCAACAATGTGTTGTTCCATGCCATGGTTGAAGCAGGCGTACAAGCAGGTTACCCACGTACAGACGACTTAAATGGTTACCAACAAGAAGGCTTTGGTCCAATGGATCGCACGGTTACCCCTAAAGGTCGTCGTTCAAGCACTGCACGTGGTTATTTGGATATGGCAAAAGGTCGTCCAAACCTGACCATTTTGACCCATGCGACAACCAATAAAATCTTGTTTAACCAAAAACAAGCAATTGGTGTGGAATACATTATTGGTGCTGACCAAAACAACTTACAACGTGCCTTGGCAAAACGCGAAGTCTTGTTATGTGCCGGTGCAATTGCTTCTCCACAAATTTTACAGCGCTCGGGTGTTGGCGAAAGCAATTTCTTAAAATCAATGGACATTGATGTCGTTCATGATTTGCCAGGTGTAGGTGAAAACTTGCAAGACCACTTAGAAATGTACTTGCAATATAAATGTAAGCAACCTGTTTCGTTATACCCTGCCTTGAAATGGTATAACCAACCTGCGATTGGTGCCGAGTGGCTGTTTAACGGCACAGGTATTGGTGCAAGTAACCAGTTTGAAGCGGGTGGATTTATTCGTAGTTCAGATGAGTTCACATGGCCAAATATTCAGTACCATTTCTTGCCAGTTGCCATTAACTACAACGGTAGTAATGCCGTAAAAGAACACGGCTTCCAAGCACACGTAGGTTCAATGCGTTCCCCTTCACGTGGTCGTATTAGACTTAAATCAAAAGATCCGTTTGAACATCCAAGTATCTTGTTTAACTACATGTCTACTGAACAAGACTGGCGTGAATTCCGTGATGCAATTCGTATCACGCGTGAAATTATGCAGCAACCTGCACTTGACCCATACCGTGGTGAAGAAATTAGTCCGGGCAAACATTTGCAATCCGATGCAGAGCTTGACGACTTTGTTCGTAACCATGCAGAAACAGCTTACCATCCATCTTGTAGCTGTAAGATGGGTGAGGATGAAATGGCTGTTGTAGATGGTCAAGGTCGCGTACATGGTATGCAGGGTTTACGCGTAGTCGATGCCTCAATTATGCCGCTGATTATTACCGGTAACTTAAATGCAACCACCATTATGATTGCCGAGAAAATTGCAGATCAAATTCGTGGACGTGAAGCGTTACCACGTTCAACTGCACCGTTCTATGTAGCATCATAAAACCGTTAAGGGCATATTTTTTATACAGAAATATGCCCTTTATTTCATATGTAAAGGTCAATATTAATAAGAACTATGTATGATAAAAAATAAGCGACTACAAGCTGAACATTTACATAAATATGGCATAAAATAAAAATTATCTTATTTTTATAAGCAAAAACCCCTTAAATGATCAAAATTCAACCACAATAAAATTACTATTTAAATTTCAAATATTTAAATAATAACAATACATAAAAAATTATCTTATAAAAGCTTAATTTGATCAAATATAAAGCATATTTATGATTTTGATAGAACCCATTTATTATAAAAATTGTCTTGTCAATGCAAAATTAGTCTAAAATATACAGTGTTTGCGATAATCCCAAGTAATTTTTCTTTTTTTAAAGTTCTCTGTTTTGGAGAATTTTACTTTCGCATTTATATCCATTTTGTCTGGATACGCTGTCTAGGTTTCCTCACACCTTAAGTGACTCAAATAACTTATTTTAAGGTCCCCCTTACATGAAAAAGTTTTTGAAATACCTTCTGGTATTAATCATTCTTATTTTAATTGCAGGTATCGTTTTCTTGTTCAGACCGATTGCGTCAAAACAAGTACAAACTGCAAAAGATGAGCCTGTTGTTGATGCTGTTCTTGTTGGCGGCGGCATCATGAGTGCTACTCTTGGTACTTATTTCACAGAGCTTGAACCAAACTGGCAAATTCGTATGTATGAACGTCTTGACCAAGTTGCTCAAGAAAGTTCAAACGGCTTTAACAATGCCGGAACAGGCCACTCTGGCTTTATGGAAATGAACTATACCGAAGAAAAAAACGGTAAGATGGAAATTGTCAAAGCTGAAAAAGTTGCTTCTCAATTTGAAGTGGCAAAACAGTTCTGGTCATATCAGGTAAAACAAGGCGTTTTAGCTGAACCAAAATCATTCATTAACCCTGTTCCACACATTGCTTTCGTTTGGGGCGATAACGTTCAGTTCTTAGAAAAACGTTATGCTGCCATGATTCAAAGCCCGTTGTTCAAAGGTATGAAATTTACTGAAGACCCAGCCGTGATTAAGCAATGGGCACCTTTAGTTATGAACGATCGTGACCCAACTCAAAAAGTTGCAGCGACTCGTATGGAAGTTGGTTCAGACGTAAACTACGGTTCAATCACGAACCAGTTAGTGAAACACTTAAACCAAAATCCAAATTTCAAATTACAGACTTCAACTGAAGTTTCTGGCATCAGCCAAAATGATGACAAAACTTGGACTGTAACTTTCAAAGATTTGAAAACTGGTAAAACAGATCACGTTAAAACACGTTTTGTGTTTATCGGTGCAGGTGGTGCAGCGGTTAAATTATTGCAACTTACTGGTTTACCAGAAGCAAAACAATATGCTGGCTTCCCTGTAGGTGGTGAGTTCTTAATTACTGATAACCCAGCAATTACTTCTCAACATACCGCAAAAGTATATGGCCGTGCTGAACTTGGCGCGCCGCCAATGTCTGTACCACATATTGATACACGTTATATCGACGGTAAAAAATATGTATTGTTTGGCCCATTTGCAACCTATTCAAACAAGTTCCTGAAAAACGGTTCTCAGCTTGACTTACTTGCATCTACCAACAAAAACAACGTTTTACCAATGACGACTGTTGGCTTGGAAAACCTTGATCTTGTGAAATACTTGGTAAGCCAAGTAATGATGTCAGACCAAGACCGTCTAAATGAACTTCGTAAATACTACCCAGATGCGAAAGCTGAAGACTGGCGTTTAAGCCAAGGTGGTCAACGTGTTCAGATCATCAAGAAAGAACCAGGTAAACCTGCAACGCTTCAATTCGGTACAGAAATCTTTGCTTCTAAAGACGGCGCTGTAACTGCATTGTTAGGTGCGTCTCCGGGTGCTTCGACTTCTCCATACATCATGCTGAACTTGCTTGAAAAAGCATTCCCACAGCAAACTGAAGGTAAGTGGAACCAGAAGCTTCATGAAATTGTGGTTTCTTATAAGCAAGACTTAAGTAAAGACCCTGCGTTACTCGACAAAGTTCGTCAGTACACAAGTTCTACACTTGGCTTGAACTATACATCTCCGTTTAAAGCTGCAAACGATGAAACTGCTGCTGCTCCTGTTGCAAAAGCAAACTAAGTTTGATGATGTATAAGTAAAATATCAAAAGGATGAATTTCGATTCATCCTTTTGTTTTTTTAGACCACAGTTGAGATATTTAGACTAGCTATGACGCCTTTAAAATCATCACCTCGCCTCTTGTCATTTTGTTTTAAGCTCGTGCTTGTTTTGCTACTGACCTATCTTTTGGTAAGCGGGTTTTATATGTGGATGATTGGTGGTACGGCAATTTATGTCAGCTCAGCGGTGTTACTGACCATAACGGCTTATGTGTTTAAGCTCGGCAAGTACCAAAAAATCTGTTCTGTTTTAAATGTGCTCATCAGTGCAGCCGCGTTATATTTGAGTACTGCACATTTATTTTTCTCCCCTATTCAATTCTTGATATTTTTACCTGCACTGTTTTTTGTTCTGCTGGCTTTTGTCCACCTAAATAAACTTCGTAATTTATTTAAGATTTTAATATTGATCAGTCTATTCATTTGGTCAGGTATACACTTTGCACAGCTTAAACAACTGCAAGCCTATTATAAAACCCAAGACACAGGTCAAAGCTGGCAGCAATATGGTGCGTTATAAAGGCATTTTTCATTCTATATTTTCCAATTAATACACGTTCGTTTTCACATGAAGTTCATCAGTAAAACTGAACATCATCTACAGAATTTCTTTTAAGAAAAAATATTCATAACAATCTAATTTATTTAGAAATATATCGAGCATATTCGCGATTGAACACACCTCATCTACACGCTAGATTAGCTGAATTATTTTTCTCCCTTTACGTTGTAATTTATGAAAATTTTAGATGGCGGTTTAGGTCGTGAATTGGCCCGTCGTGGCGCTCCATTTCGTCAACCAGAATGGTCTGCGCTTGCACTGATTGAAGCCCCTGAAACCGTAAAAGAAGTACATCTCGACTTTATTAACGCGGGTGCAGAAGTCATTACGACTAACAACTACGCTGTTGTACCATTTCACATTGGTCAAGAACGCTTTGAAACTGACGGCGTCCGTTTAATTAAAGTTGCGATTGAACAAGCAAAAAATGCGGTTAAAGAAAGCGGCAAAAATGTCAAAATTGCAGGCTGTTTACCACCGTTATTTGGTTCTTACCGCGCCGACTTGTTCCAACCTGAACAAGCTAAAAACCTTGCTGAGCCCATCATTAACACATTGGCACCAGAAGTTGATTTCTGGCTCGCTGAAACTCAGTCTTGCTTAAAAGAAGTTGAAACAGTGCATGCCTTGTTACCACAAGATGGCAAAGACTATTGGGTATCGTTCACGCTACAAGACGAAATCAAACATGAACAAGCACTCCTTCGTTCAGGCGAAAACATGCAACAAGTCGCTGAGTTTATAAACAAATCAAATGCCAAAGCCGTATTGTTTAACTGCTGCCAGCCTGAAGTGATTTTGCAGGCGATTAATGAAATTAAAAAGCTTATTCCAGAGTCTATACAAATTGGTGCTTATGCCAACGCGTTCCCACCGCAAGATGAAAGCGCTACCGCCAACGATGGTCTGGATGAAATTCGTAAAGACTTAGATGCGCCAGCTTATCTTGGTTTTGCTCAACAATGGCAAAAAACAGGTGCAAGTCTGGTTGGCGGTTGCTGCGGTATTGGCCCAGAACACATTGCTGAACTTTCTCAATTTTTTAAAGAATAAATGCCATGTCTGCTGCCAAAATTGGACTATTGTCTCTTACAGCGCTGGTATTTAGCTCTATGGTGGGGTCAGGTGTATTTAGCCTACCGCAAAATATGGCTCAGGTTGCCAACGGCTCTGCCCTTCTTGTTGCATGGCTCATTACTGGGGTCGGCATTATTTTCTTGGCGCTCACGCTATTACATTTAACGCGTCAACGACCAGATTTAGACGGTGGTATTTATAACTATGCACGTGAAGGTTTTGGAGACCTGATCGGTTTTTGCTCGGCGTGGGGTTATTGGTTGTGTACCACCATTGGTATTGTCGGTTATGTGGTCATTGCCTTTTCAGGCGTTGGTATGTTTACCGACAGCAAAGACCATATTATTTTTGGTGAAGGTAATACACTCTACTCTCTGATTGGCTCAAGCATTTTTGTATGGCTGGTGCACTGGTTAGTGAGCCGAGGCATTAAAGAAGCGGCTGTTGTAAATTTATTGGCCACCATTGCCAAAATCATTCCAATGGTGGTTTTTATCTTCTTTACTTTCATTGCCTTTAAGTTTGATTTATTCAAGCTCAACTTAAATGACTTCTCTTTAAAAGTGCCACTTTGGCAGCAAGTGAAAGACCTGATGCTGATTACCCTTTGGGTATTTACGGGTATTGAGGGTGCTGTGGTTTTATCATCGCGTGCAAAAAACCGCTATGACATTGGTAAAGCAACCATTTTAGGTGTGTTACTGGCGTTAAGTTTTTACGTGATGGTGACCGTATTGGCTTATGGCGTGGTGAGTCGTGAAGCGCTTGCGGGCATGCATAACCCATCAATGGCAACCATTTTGCAGCAACTGATCGGTTTACCAGGCACAATCGTTATTACCATCGGGCTTATTATTTCAGTTTCTTCGTCTTATTTAAGCTGGACGTTATTTGCAACTGAAATTCCATTTTTGGCTGCAAAAAATGGCGCATTCCCTAAATTATTTTTAAAGAATAATCAAAACAATGTACCCATTTCATCACTTTGGCTAACCACCATTGTCGTACAAGGTTCTCTCATTGCTGTGTATTTTTTCAATAAAAACTACACCCAGCTTTTATTGATTTCATCGGTCATGATTTTGCTGCCTTATTTTCTGGTGTCGGCTTTTTATCTTAAAGAATCGATTCGCCATAAACGCACACCACATATTGCTATTGCTAGTGTTGCTTCAATTTATGCGCTTTGGTTGCTCTATGCCGCAGGGTTAGATTTATTACTCTTGTCTGTAGTGTTGTATTTGGTCGGCTTGGTTATTTTTTCAATCAGCTACTTTGAGCATAAAAAATCGCTTAAGCAAAACCAGCTTAATTAATCATTTCAACCACTGTTGACCCAGTTCAGCAGTGGTTTTTTTTGAAATAAAATTTCTACTTTAAAGGCTGTGACTGCTTTAAATGCAACCGTAAAATACGGCGTAATTCTAAAATCGCTTCTGGGGTAGTTTGAATTGAATGCCCGCCCTTAATCATCAGTTCCGACTGTTCACCACCTAAATGTGAACTTTGATACGGTACAATTCCATCGCTGCTTTTTAACTTATCAGTCGTGCCATCAATATTGCCCATAATCGAATGATAGACCACGTTGGACGAAGGCTGAATGGCTTGCGTAAGCTGCATAAAGTTAGAGGAACGACTTAAATTACTCGCTCCGTTTTCAATTAAACCTTTTCTGAGCTTTGTATTTTTCTCATCTCTCATTTCGACCGCAATAAAGAAATCGGCTGGTAAACGGATAACACGGCGGGCAATTTGAGTAAACCAGCGGTCGGCGTAGTCAGTACCATGATGCGGTGCCGAAACAAAAACAACCCGCTTAAAATAGGGCAAAGTTTTGAACTGAAACCGCTCTCGAATTATTGGATTTTCTTTTAAACGGTTTAACTGTGCTTCATTCATTTTTTGCATGGCTAGCTCTGAAACATCGGCATCGCTTACCAATAGGCGGCTAATCACTCCACCCATACTATGCCCGACTAACACCGCATCATGTGCAGCATAACTGTCTTTGGCAATGTTTTGAAAAGCCTGATTCAGCAAAGAATAAATCTGAAAACGACTTTCAAAAATCGGCATATTGGTTGAATAAAACACCTGCCAAACTTGATAGTTTTGCCTTAATTCAGCATCGCCCATAATGTCATTGGTTAAGCTCACCCAAGCCTCTGGACTACTGGCCAAACCATGAATAAATACAATGATTTTTTTATTGGGGTTAAAAGGTTCCAACATATATAAATGCGGCATGATCAAATTAGATTCTTTATTCACTAAAGACCAATAGCCCGCTGCACCTAAATTATATTTTGACAGCCAAAGCCCATAAGGTGCCGAATAGTTTGCGGTGAGTGGATAGTCCACACCTTCAACTTTTACACGGTCTTGTCGATATGGGTCGAACATGGCAATTTCTAAATCTGCTCCAGCAATCACCTGATCTGCTGTTGCTTTTTGTTTTGGGTAAGCAATAGCAGTGACTGGAAAAAACCGAGGCAAATGAATATTTGGATTCGTCTGGTGAGCATAAAAAGCATCGGGGTTTAAAATAAAGCCATGATTTGCATCATGCTCTTTACGCCCCACAATAAATTCTGCGCCTAAACCATCCTTACGGTTGACAGTATTAAACCCTGAAAAGTTCATGTTATAGCTGGAGCGGAAAGTATCGACTTCAATATTTTGTACATCTACCGCATGGTCAAAATTGACATGGTACTCATGTCCATCTGCTTTGAGCAAAGGCGGAAAATGATTCGTATTTAAATGATTAAAATACGTGGTCATGAGCTTCGACAAAGCTACGTTATAAAAAATACGCACCTGATTTTGACGATGGTCAAATACCCGATCGAAAGGTGATTCTTCAGAGTCGAACAAATAGACATAGCTATAGCGCAAGCTTTTATCATATAAAGCCAGCTCTTGCTCAACACAACTATTACTTTTACTGCTATTACACTGACTGCTATGCCCGACATCTAAAGCTTTTGCCAAGTAAATTTCACTAAGTGCGGCATAACGCTCTTCACGGTTGCTATTTTCAGACAGGCTTTGAACCTGCTTTAAACAATCATCAAAATTTTGCAGGCAGGTTTTTTCATTTTTTTTGACCAAGTACAGCAAGTTTTGAGTTTGATGGCTTAAAGTGCCGTCGGTCAGAATGCTTTCATTTTTACTTTTTAAGGCGCTGCTTAAGTTACTTTCTTTTAAATGAATAACCTGACAACCGCTAAGCAGTCCCATTATTGTGAGCATGAAATAATGGCCAGACTTTGTCATTATGCATTCCTTTCGCGAATGTATTTCCCCACTCGTCATTATGCCTGTAAAGCATTCGACGAACAATTTTCGCCTTACTTCCATTTCTCTCAATTTATAGACAAAAGCCTGAATTGTTTTTCAGGCTTTTAGTTCACGCATTTTGACTAAGCTTGATTAAATTTTTGCTTGGATGCTAAATATGAAAAATAAAAAATAGGCAAAATAAACGGCGCTACACTCCAAAAGTCAAAATAGACATAAAGTACAGCTCCCATCAAAGCACCTATCACAAAGCCAATTACGATACTGGCACTTTTAAGCAAGCTTGCCCGATTGGCAGCATTATTGTTTTTAAGCAAGTTGGCAATATCAATCCCAAGCTGTGTGGTGTTACCGGTCATCATGGTACTTGGGCTAATATTTTTAATGAGGGTTTTACTTGAAGTATTACGAATAGCCAAGGCAATTAAACCAAGTCCACCTGTGAGCGCAACTGTAATCGCATCGGCATTTTTAAATGGCTCGAAGTAAAGTCCTGAAACCATAAATGCACATAGAAAAATAGCTTCAAATAAAAATAAATAAGACAACGTTTTGTGTTTGACCTGACTACGGTCAATTAACAGTTTGGTAATCATCACCGTCAAAATAAACAATGGAATAGCAGCAAGTTTAATCCAGACCCCTGTACCGCCCTTTACTAAGGCTGCTCCTGCCAACACCAAGTTACCTGTGACATGCGCTGTAAAAAAACCAAATAGCGCAATATAGCCAATGGTATCAATTGCCCCACCCACCATGGTGAGTAAAACAGGATCTCGACATACTGCCCACGTACTTTGTGTCTCTTGATGAATTGAGGTCTCTGGCATAAGCTGCATCCTGTTATTTTAAAGTCATTACAAAGATGTTTTAAAAATTTAAAAACAAATCAAAGCTAAAGCATTTATAAAAACAAAAAAGCATGTAAAAACATAGGGTGTTTAATGTCGCAACACTGTCTTCAAAACAGCAACAATGTGATTTGTCTCTTTTTAAACCGCAAAATGTTTTTCATCTTCAAATCAATTTGACCTCTAAAACTGTTCTAACTATGATGAAGGCGTGAGTTTTGCCAATATTTCGCACAAATACTATTGTGCTAAGTAGTTGATAAAGAAAAAACAAAGAGAAGGGATATGTCTTTTTATAATTTTTCAGTTTTTTTGGGTGGATTATTATTTGTATCGATTGCCTCTGCTGGCTACAAGCATCCTGCACAACGTGACTTTTACTTAAAATGCATCGCAGCCGGGCATAGCCGCGCAACTTGTCTGTGTATTTACCACCGTTTAGAGCGCCAATACTCGCCTAAATTTATGCATAAACTTGGAAGTTTAAGTCTACAAAGCCCAGAAGTACCGCGTGATTTTGTAAAGACTATGCAGCGTACGATGCAAAAGTGTCGGTCCTAAATTTACGAGTTCATTAAAGCAAATAGACAAGTTTTTTAATTTTTATTTTAGATAAAATAATTGGCATGACGCCTAAAAATTGGGACCTGCACCGCGTATTTATTCATTACCGTTATACGTTTTAAGTTCAAGCTAAGCTCAACGCTTAGCTTTTAAAAACCGCCTTTCAGCTTATGGAATTAAGCTATATACACTTTTTTTGCATTCAAAAAATGATTTATAGGCAAATTCCTTACTCACATAATATGTTGCTACTTTTTTTGTATAAACAGGCTCATCGTAGGCTTTATTTATTAAATACACCTGATATTTTGTGTACTCAGGAGATCTATAAGCAGTCTGCAAATTTGACTGTAGCTGGATTGCTTTACTCACCCCAGCTTGACGCTCATTCATAATATTATCAGCCATCTCGAAAGCAGCTTTACACAATGCATCTTTTCTTTCGATCTCACGCTTCTTGTGCCGCAGTTGAAACACAGCTTCCTCACTTGGGCCTGCCGTATTTTGTCCAAGTTCTCTAACAGATTTATTAGAACTCTGGTTAATACGACTATAAGCGGCATCACTTGGATCACTTAATTTATAGATATCATTCACTGAAGTTAAATTTTCAGCATGTAATGTAGTACAAACCGCAACAGCCCCACATAAAAGTAATTTTTTCATATCTTCAAGTTCTTTAATTTCGAAATAGAATACTCATTTTTATAGAAAAAATAAATGATAAGCCTCATAAAGACTAAGAACAGCACTGTATATTTATGAATAACTTTCATACATTTTAAATTTTATATAATGGTTTAGTTTAACTTTATTATCTTTGCTCATTTATCTATTTTAATAGATTAATTTTTGAGTTTAATTAAAATATAAAACTATAATTAAAATTTTTATAATATTTTATTTAAATTGAATTGACCTGTTAAAAACTTATGATTATTATGGTCTCGCTGGCCTACATTGCCAGTCGGTTTTGACAGACCGAGTATACAGCGTATCAGGTACATTCTCTCCTGAGTATGAGACTTGTGCGCAACCCGCACTCCCCCTTACCGTTGAGGTAGGACGGGAGGGGGACGCGCTTGCGCGTGCTGGCTTGTATGCCCAGTCTGTCAACCCTCTTCCGTTCTACCACCTAAATCAATTGACGGTGATCTGGTGGTAGGACTCCATAAATTTTAAGGAGTTGACCATGCCACTATATAAACTTATCCCCTCTCCCCTATAAACTTTGATTTATTTAAAATTTAGGTTTTCTATTATCTAATTTTTTAAATTTATAAATTATTTTTATTTTAAAATTTTAATCATTTTCTTTTCCTTATTTTATAGGTGGATTAATTACATCCAAAAAAATGATTTTAATGCTTTAAATATAAGCGGCTTATTTTTTATTAATAACATAGTTAAAATTATCATGAGAATAATATGAAACTTTATAAACCTATTTTGGCTTTAAGCCTTTTAATAGGCGATTACGGTGTTTCTGGTTGCGACATTCACACTCAGCAGGATTTTGAAGAAATTTGCCTGTCTGGTGGGCACACTCAAGCCAGTTGCGACTGTATTTACCAACGGCTTGAAGAAGCCTATTCGCCTCAGCTCATGCAACGTCTAGAACATATCAGTTTGCAAAGTCCTGCTCTCCCACAGGACTTTGCCCCTACTTTTTTTAGTGTGATGCGGCGGTGCGATAAAGAAGACATGGGCTAAGCGTTTGGCTTAGCTCCCTTATCTCTGTGTCGCAACGGTAAATTACTTTAAATCAGCGCAAAAAATTAAAGTTCTGTTGTGGCACGGGGGCCTTGGAGGGAATAGTTCTTAACTGAACAATAAAAATATACAGTACTGTCTACCCCCTCTTTGGTATGATTTTGGCACTTTCTGAAGATAAGAAGGAATAAATAAATTTGGCAACACCATATATAACAATAGGCTGCCCCACTACTGGCGGTGGTCAAGTAATTTCAGGGAACAGCATGTTCCTAGTTGACGGTATTCCCGTTGCCTGTGTCGGTGACAAAGCTACTTGCCCCACCCATAAAATTGTCGCAACGATTGTTTCTGGCGACCCGTATATGCAAATCTTTGGTAAAGCTGCTGCCCGTGTTAACGATTCGCTTTCTTGTGGATGTAAATTACTACCTCAACAAAACTTAGTAGTTCAAGATAATGGTGGCGGTTCTGCACAAAGTTCACCAGCGAGTAAAGCTCAAGATAGTTTTGTACCTCAAACTGATGAACATGGGCTTAAGTTTCAGCTTAAAGATCAAGAGACTAGTAAACCACTTGCACAACAATATTTTAAATTAAAAGGTCCTGACGGCACTGAAATCGAAGGGTTTACAGATAAAAGCGGTTATACCAAGTTAATTAAAACAGGTACAGAAGCCAAAGAAATCGATTTAACAACTTTTGATTTATCTAAGCCTATGGCTGAGTGGAATTAAGAATGTCAGATAATAATTTAGGAAATCCATACAGTCGTAATATACCGGGCTCATCACCTGCTTGGGATGCTTACCCTCATGAAGAGAAAGTTTGTGAAATAACAGAGCCTCTTTGCAATGACCATATTAAAATCCGAAATTATTATATGGCTAGGCCCTATAACTTTATGATGAACATCAACCAATGGGCTGAGGTAGGAAACACCATTGAGTTATTAATGGCAGTGCGTTTTGGCATGGAATGGGATGTTAATAAACTTCCTGAAAGTAATATGTCTGATCCTGCTTTTCATACTCGAATGTACATAAAGTTTCATAATTATGTACTCAAACATGCAATGAAAGAAGGTGCTCGGATTGTTGGTGAATTTCAGCAAACGGCGTTTAAAGTTCGATTTCTAAGTGCATTTGCTGTCGATGAGCTGCTTGAACTTCGTAACTTAAGCAAATTTGATCAAGGTAAAGAAATTTACTCAAAAATTGAAGACCTAAAAGATACTTTTGCAAAGTTAAATGCAGCACGAGCTAGTACTGATTTGGCACAATTAAGAATGAATGACGGACCATTATTCATTAATCGTGAAATGTTTAAAAAAGTCTTTAACCAAGACTTTAATCCTAAGATGATTCAAATAATGAAACAATCTAGAGAATATTCAGGAGATCCTATTAATGTTCGTGAAAAAGGGCTCTATTAGCCCGTTAAAAATAACCCTAATCTCTATATTTTATCTAGCTATTAGCGGATGTGCCAATACGCAAGTTAATAACCATAGAGAAGCTGTTATTAATTCAACACGTGGAGCAGTAGATATGCTGATTATGGACCAACCAGTCTATAAGAATGCAATTGCTAACGAGAAGAATAAGGTGACAACTGCTTTACTTTATACCACTTTAAAGAAAATGGGAGTTTTAAAAGAGCTTGAAAAAGAAGTGGGAAATAATTTTGTCATTGAAGAAGATCTATCTTTAGCAAAACTAAATCAATTATGTTGGACAACTAAATTTCTTCAGCATTATAAAAATGACTTATCCCCTCAATCTCAAGCTGATTATCAAAGAGTTTATGCTTGGGTGGATGCTAAACAATCTGTTTGGCTAAAAAAGCTGAATGCGTCTTATAGCAAAGATGAACTCGGTGAAAATGATTGTCGTAAATAATTATTCCATAAAATGGCCCTAAATTTTTCAGGGCCTCTCGCTATATAAAACAGAGAACACAATAGAGATCCAAATAATGTCGGCAAACAGAACTTATATTAAATTTATCTGTGCCCCTCTGTTTATGCTTTTCATGAATGGTTGTGCAAATACCCAAGTAAATAGCGATAGAGAAGCTTTAGTTAATGCAGGCCGTGGCGCAGTCAATGTAATAACTACAAATTACAGAGTGTATAGATATGCTCTTCAAGAAAAAAATAGTGATGTCACTAAATCTTTAGTTTATGCAACATTAACAAATGCAGATGTATTAAAAGCTTTTGAGGAAGGAGCTGGAAATAGTTATGTTATTGAAGAAAGTTTGAATACTCGTAAGTTAAATCAAATCTGCTGGATGGCGAAATTCGCACGTGAAACTAAAGATGTAATCTCGCCTGAAGAACAAAATAACTATAAAGATATTTATGCTTGGCTTAACTCAAAAGAGCAAGTCTGGTTAAAAAAAATAAATTCTACTTATACCAAAGATGAGTTAGGACCTGACGATTGCCGTAAATGATGAGTCAATAAAAAAGCCACTTATCATAAGTGGCTTTTTTATTGAGAATTTTTGTTGGGATGTAATCCACTCAAAGATAAAGTAAGAGAAGTTGTAATGGCATTGCATTCTAAGTATATGAAAAATTAATTTTTCCTAAAGCAAGGAGACCTTAGGCAAAGCTAACTGATCATGACTAAGATGTAGACTTATTTATCGACCTTCTGAGTCCGTTCTACAGTAATATATTCATATTGTATGAATTTCATGTTAGATTAAATATTATTTAATAATTAATAGATATAATTATGATAGATCACATTGAATTAAAAGTAACTAATTTAGATTTAGCTTATAATTTTTATACTTATCTCTTAGAGAGTATAGGATACAAATGTTTAAAAAAAAGAAAAGATGATAATGAAAATATAATTGCGTATGGCTTTGGAATGAATAATAGAGTTTATTTCTGGATAGCGAGTAGTTCAGAAGACAGTATCCATAGTAAAGTACATCTTGCTTTTTCAGCTAAATCAAAAGATGAGGTCATTGCTTTTCATAAAATAGGTTTAGAAATTGGAGCCAAAGATAATGGAAAACCAGGCTATCGCTTGAACTATAGTAGTAATTATTATGCCTCTTTTCTCATTGATATGGATGGTAACAATATTGAAGCAGTTTTAAGAGAATGATTAATTCAAGTTTGTAAAATTCTTAATAAAAATAAATAACAGTATCGAACCAACAATTGTCACAAGATTATTACTTTTAATCTGCAACAAGATAAATATAAATATGAATGAAAGAATAGCTGGTAAAAAGTTTTTCTGTATTTCAGTTATAAAAAAATAGACAGACATAGGTATAAAAACACATATTGGTAAAACTTGCTCAATATTGTCTAATGTTTCACTATTCAGTCTATTTTTTACAAATGCAGGTGCTATTCTGACAATAACACTTATAGAAAATAATATTACAACACCAATTAATAGTTTTGTATTCATTTAAATTTCCTAAAAATAATATAATTAGTTAGAATTGCTGGTATCCAAAAAAATCTTTCTCCAAAAATAAAGAAGGATAAAACAGTCACTAAAAATAGAACAAATATGACCTTAATATTATTTTTCGTAGTTTTAATTTTTATATTAATAAAACTTAAAGTAAACAAAATTGCAGAAATAGGAAATGATACATTTAAATAACTTAATATATAATCAGGTATATATGACGATAATATCTGACCAGCTAAAGTAGATATCACCCATGTAAAGAAAATATATAATCGGATTTTGAGATGATCATGATATGTATCTGTGTATCTCTCAGTAGCAAAAGATTCATCAGAAAGTATATGGCAATAAAAAATTTTTGAACTTAGTTTAATATCTTTTGGAGTACTTATTAATGTCATTGGAATATATCTAACATTCATACTTAATATAAGTAAAAATGCTGTTAAATATCCAATATCTATAAAGTTATTCTGATAAAAACTTAAGAGTGCAAACTGCCCACTACCTGAAAATCCGAGAATACTTAATAATAGAACCTCATAATGATGAAGATTCTGTTGACCAGCGAGAATACCAAATAATAAACCGATAGGTGTTAATGCTAAGCAAACAGGTATACTTCTGCTTAGCAATGATGTATTAGTTATCATTCTATACAAGGGCATCCAATTGATTTATTTCGTAATATCTTTTTCCCTTCTTTTCCAATCAAATATTCATTCTTATTGTTTTTAACCACGGTATTTGGGCAAATTATATCTAAATGATATTGTGTGTATGGCGTTAAACCCAAACCAAAATGTATAGCACCATCAGTATTACCAAAGGTTTCATTCATAGCTTGGTTTCCATCGAGTATTTTATTGTGTGTATTTACACCAAACCCAATTTCCCAAAGAATTCTATATCTGGAATCTACAGTAAACATACTATTTAACATATTTAGAGCATTTGGACATTTACCCGTTGGATCACTAAGAGCAGTGATAACGCCATTTTCAACAGTGGCAATAATAGGGTTATGTTTAATCTCTATCAGTTGATCAAATATTCTTTTTTGATCTTCTCGCAAGAAGCTTACAGTTCCATTATGTAAAATCGGAACTCCATGTAATGCGATTGTGCCGTTAAAATCTAAACGTAAAGTTTCATCAAACTCTTGAATTCTCAAAGGTAAAACACTAATTTCCCCTGCTGGAGCTAATTGTTGCTCTCCATATCCTAAATGACCAGCCTGCTCACTCCATAGATAACTTTCATCTAAATGATTAAATGTTGCTAATGTATTATTCACTGGGTCTACAAAGCTTAAAAAATCTGAATCTTCACCAATATTAAAGAATCTATCAGCAAATTCCTGTTGGCTATCTGGATCAGTATTTTCAATTATTTCCATAAAATGCTTTATGGCATTTATATCCGTTGGAGTTGAATTGCATGCCATAGCAATCAATTTTCTTTTGCTTCCAATATGTTTCTGATCGGGTGATTGAAAAAAAACATCAGGAGAAATAACTAATACATGAGAATTTTCAGGTATTACACTTTCCAGTAAGTTTTCAAACTTATCATTAGGTTTATATAAAATAATCTTACTTTCAATATAGTTAGAATCATCAGTAATTTTAATTTTATCTTCCAAAGACTCATTCGTTACTATACAAAAATAATCATTATTTGGGTTATTAAAAGTTTTAATAAGATTTGGACGAATGCTAATAACTTCCATAGCTATATTCCTTTAAATTATTATTCTTTATTAATTTTTTAAAAATAGTATGTCTATTAATATAGACATACTATTTTTGTCGAGGATACTCAATTAACCTAATAATGTACCTAGGTATTCAGCATTTTTTTTGCGATTTTTCATGATCGTGCTTCCTTTATAAAAGTGATATTTTGCTTCAGTTACTAAATTAACCTAGTAAAGTACCTAGGTATTCAGCATTTTTCTTACGATTTTTCATGATGATACTTCCTTTATAAAATTGATATTTTGCTTCGGTTACTAAATTAACCTAGTAAAGTGCCTAGGTATTCAGCATTTTTCTTGCGATTTTTCATGATGATACTTCCTTTATAAAATTGATATTTTTGCTTCGGTTACTAAATTAACCTAGTAAAGTACCTAGGTATTCAGCATTTTTTTTACGATTTTTCATGATGATACTTCCTTTATAAATTAATATATGCACACATATAAATATATCTGCATAGCTTTTATATCGTTTAAATTTTATACTTTCAAGAGAAAAAATATAATGTTACATTATTAATATATATTATTATGTTTTATTTTCAAATAAACTGTTGTTTTAATAGGTTTAATTAAAATTTAAAATAATATTCAGCACTATCAACATAGAATTCAATAAATACTTTATATAATTTTAAAAACAATCTAATAAATAACAAGTTAGTCAGAAAACCATGCTTTACGGATGAAATATTCCATATCTAATGAGACATTTATTAAGAAAAAGTTTAAATAAAAAGAATTATTAAAAATAAATAATTAAAATAAATTTAATCAGTTAGATCATAAAGAATTAATAGATCTCAGAGAGATATTAAAATCAATGTCTGTTATGGTATAGGTCTAATTTACGACACTAATTTTTTTCATTTTTGCATAACCCCAAAGCCATAATCATAAGACCAAGTAGGTATTTGATCTCCATTATAACGTGTTAAAGATATACGGCAGCCTTGCTCATTGGCAATTTGGTACTCATAACAGTAATCTTTCATTTGTTGTGGCGTTAGTGCTAACCATGCTTGTGGTTTAGCAGGAATTTCTTCGAACTTCACTTGATCCCATACCAAACCATATTTTGGATATTTTAAAGTTTTAGTCGCTTTTTCATCAAAACCATAAACTTGCTTTTTCACAATCAAGCTCTCAGCCCACTCAAACATATAGGTTTCTTGATAGTTACGTTCACGTAAAGGCGTTAAATTATAAATATTCTCTGTCATGATACTTGCGTCTACATCTGACCGAGAAAATAACTGCTCTCCTTGATCATTAAAATAATTTTGGCAAAAATTTCCTATTTGTTGATCATCATGTTTTGCAAATAAACAATTTACTTGATCAAAACGCAATCGAGCATTAATGACTAATTGAGATTGATGATCCCACGGCAAAAGCTCTTTTAAATCTTGAGATGAATAAGTTGAAGTTACAGATAAACCATATCCTTCATAACCAGGGTATACAAATACAGGTCTGCGCTGTTTACTTTGTTGCTTAAGTTTTTCAATATCACGTCGTTCACAATAACGATAATTCCACTGTGGAATCATAATATTGGGTTGCTGTACTTTTTCTAATCGATGACGGTTGACTCGGCCAGCCGTTTGTACAATTGACTGTACACTTGATGCATCAATAATAGCCCAATCAAAATCATGATCTCGCCCGACTTCTTCCACTGGTGTTGCAATCACAATAAATGGAATATTTAGAGAATTAGATTTTTGAATGAGGTCAATAATTTCATCATCTTGCTCGATCTGCTCATTACCAGTTTTTCTTTTTTTACCGTCTTTATGACGTGTTAAAAGCTGATCTAAACGTTGCTCTTTATAAAATCTTGAGATAAGCCAGTCATTCGCATGATAACAAGCTACTTTTGCCTCGGGTAAATGATCTGATAAAAAATGGGCAAGTCGAATTGCATGTTTAATATTAGCAACCCGTATAAGCCCCAAAGAAATTTTCTTTTCAGTCTTTTTAAAATTCCATGCATGCTCTTGATGAAGTTGCTTAACTGCTTCTAGTACTGACTGTTTCCACGATAAAACCGTAGTTTCAGGTAATGAAAGCAGTTGAGCCAGACGATGAGTAGGCTTAGAGAGCAAGTGAACTTGTAAATTATCTAAATGCTTTTGGTAGATTGTATTAAATTCTGATTTTTGATTTGATCGTTCTAACCAGACCTGCGGTTTAAGCTCATTATCAATAATCGCAATGATTGATTTTTTCTCATTTCCATAGAGAGCCGCCCGCATCTGTATACCCGACTCAAAAGCCCGATGAATTGTTTTGGCAACTGTAAGTGATAAGGTTGCCGACGAACAAATAACATTTCGACCATACATTGCAGCTAACTGAACTAAACGCAACACAGCAATCAATGCTTTAGGTTCATAGCCATCAACTTCATCTAAAATCAAGTCACTACTCATCATTCTAAGTAATGCTTTAACGTGATGTCCTTGTCTATGAGGCTCACCCGCTGCAATCAGATAATCAATGGTTGAAACTAATAATGGCGAAGCGAGGATTGTAGTTTCCTTTTGATCTAAAACTTTGCGCCCATTTCTTTCAACCGTAAATAATGGATGTAACCATTCAGGTAAATCACAGTCCTCACCCCAAGCATCAAAAATAGGCTCTGGATGATTTTCATCTTCATCAACAAACTCCATTTTCTCTTTACTTTGATCGAATAAAGTCTGAGTAACAGTATCCCCAATAATCACTGCAATTTCATCTTCCGATAGATTCATCGACGTTTTAAGTGCATGCCCAGTCTGTAAAGTTAAAGAACGCAAATTAAGTGCAATCGCTATTCTTGGGTCATCTGGTCGTAAAGTACACGCAGCGCGCAAATTCATGCGGGTTTTACCACTTCCTGTCCCTGCAATATTAAATACCAGTGCCGGCGTTTCAGGGTGCTTCTGTATATTTTTTTGCAATGAATTTGCTGCGATATTTTGCCATTGGAAACGTGGGTGAGTTGTTGGCTGGCAAATATATTCAACTGTTTGCTCAGATAGACCAGATAAACTCAAATCAGTCATCATTTGAACTGCAATGCGTGAAGCCCGATCTCCGACTTGGTGTAAATGCCATTCTAGTGGTTGATCTTGTAATTTGGCTTTCTTGTCTTGGTCTATAGTTTTAAGCTTGGTATTTGCAAATAACGATACATTTTCAGGTTTTTGCAAAGAATATTGTTGTGCCGAGACAATATGATCGGCATGAATGAGCGCTGCTCGTGAATGCAGAGCTAAAGCTTTCCAATACAAAAGCTGATCTGTTTTTTGCTTTAGTATTAATGCAGTTAAACGCTGCATACGTTTTTGATGACTTTTAAAAATAGAGTCTGGTAACTCACCTGCACAGGTAAGTTGCTCATGACTTGGAACCAATGTACGAACATGATTTTCATAGTGAGGTAATGCGAGTGGATCATTTTTTAAAGCTTCTTCCACCCCTAATAATCCATGATGCGTAACAACCAAATAATCGACTGCTTCTAATTCATTTTGGATTCCCTGTTCTATTTCTTGCCGATCACCTAAAGTAAATTTATCTAAACCTTTTTCTAAATTCTTCCAAGCAAGCTGCCAGTCCCATCCATTTTTTCTGAGTTGTTGTAATAGTTTTAAAGACAGCCATTCATGTCGAATGTCATCTTTAATTTTTTGTCCCGCCATTTCTGGACTTAATTTGTTCTGAAAATGTTGTGAAGCTTTACCAATATCATGCATGTCTCCTGCTGCACCTGCCAACAAGCTACTTACTTTGCCCCATTCATCTAGCATCAATAACTTTTGCTGTTTTTTAGTTGAAGCCACTGGGTATGCACCATCGTGTGCAAATTTATGTTTTGCTCCCACAACCCATGCAAGCTTCATTCTTCGCACACCAAAATTAATGTAAGCGGCTACAGCACTTTGTCGGGTGGCTACTTTTTTTAATGCGCTACGAATTTCTTTTAAACCTTCCATTGTCATTGGTGCTTGCCAAGATGAATGTCCTGTACGAATAGCATAGCTATCCAAGATCGCTCGAGTTTTCTTTAAAGCTCTTTTTTCACAAGCAGAGATAAGAATGACATGCATAGTTTATTGTTAAATTTCGAATATAATAAAAATATAATATTTTGTTTTAAAAAGAGAAAGTTTTTATCAGCTTAATACAGCCTTTTAACGACAAAATACGTCGTCTTAAATTTTGAAAGAAACTCTTTTAAATCATCTAGGCGATGAATAATCGTCTGCGGCGTTGTGGAACTCCGAAATATTGTTTCTAAATCATCTAGGCGATGAACAACAAAAACCACATTTCGCCGAATTGCAAGGTGGATTTCTAAACCATCTATGCGATGAATAACCATTTGTCAGCATGGCTGCACTTGCAATTTCTTTTCTAAATCATCTATACGATGAATAACATTAAGCGTTGTGGCGCTATTTGGCTATCAATTTTCTAAATCATCTATACGATGAACAACCTCGTATTCCTTCCCCTCTTACATGATCTGCATTTCTAAATCATCTATACGATGAACAACTTCCTGATCCTCCGACTAAATGTCCTCAATCTTTTCTAAATCATCTATACGATGAACAACCTTCTTGGTTAATGGTTCCTCTTGCGGCTAAATTTCTAAATCATCTATACGATGAACAACCCCAAGAAGGTACATTTGAAGTACGTTTTGAGTTTCTAAATCATCTATACGATGAACAACCTGCATCGCCTCGCCGCCTGCTGTGCCCTTAATTTCTAAATCATCTATACGATGAACAACTAGAGCTAAGTAAAAACAAAACTCTTAAAAAAAACAATAATATAAAGTTTTAATGAATCAAAAACCTTCAAAATAGAACAACAATGTAATCTATTGAATTATATTAATTTTTCTAATTTTCTAAGAATATAACCTAATCGTCTTAGGCTAAATTTATGAAGCATATAATATTTTTATCCAATTGTCTTTACGACTTAATTTGTCGCATATCTCTGCTTCAACACTTTAATTTTTCAAATAATGTGTTAAAAATTGGCTAGATAACAAAAACGGGGAAGATAATGCCTGAACCACAAACTGATATTTTTATAAACGCTTTAGAAGAATCGGTACACTTTAGTTTAAAGACGATTAATTCCAATATTGAAAAAGGTGGAATTCGTTTAAGTAAGCAACAAGCACTTGATTTACCCTATCTTAGTGCTCGAACTTTATTAAATGAAGACTTCCTTATTCCTACTGATTATCAAGGCGATGCAAAAAATGCGAGTACTTTTAAAGTCGTAAAAGCTGCCATGATTGATAATGAGATCAATTTAGAAGATGCTGAGTTTCAACAACAAGTGGAACAGCTCAAGCCATCCATTTCATCTATTTTTAATGAGCCGTATCAAGCAGGTACAGAAAACATTGATATACGTATGCGCCAGCTTTTAATTCCAAAAAATGGTAAATACGTTTCAGTAAGTCCACTTACTGCTGCTGGTGTAAATTATCTGGTGAACCAAGAAGTTGATGCTGTAAATGAATTACGCAAAGAAAAAGACAGTGAGTTTAACCGCATTCAAACTGCTGTTTTTGGCATAGGCGGAGCCAATCCACAAAATGTGGGAAGCCTCGTTCGTTCAATGCAACGCCCTATTACAGTTGATGCTCCTCAAGCAAGTGAAAAAGTACGCCAAGCATTAGCGATTTTCTATAACGGATTTACGATACGTCTATCCCGCAAAATAAAACTGCTTAATGGAACTAAACGGGCAAAAGAAGCAATTAAAGAGTGGTCAGAAATTTTAAATCGCCAACTTGTTATTACTGCAACGAATACTATTCAAAATTGGCATGACCTCGAGATTTTCGCTCCTTCTACTAATCGGGATGTACGAGATCAGGAAATTATTTTCCTGAATATCCTTGCTAAAGATGTATTAAGACAAGCGACTTTCCAAAAAAATATTTTAGAAGAGGCTGAATCAATTCTACCAAGTATGGAAGAAATTGAACGCCCTTCATTCTGGGTTCATCCGAGCCTTTCGTTTGTTTTACAAGGTTTGATTGATCCAGAACTAAGAGATGATAACTGGAGAATAAAGTTCTCTGATTATCTTGCTAGAAAAATCACCAATGAAACTTTTGATATAGAAATAAATAATGAAACTGTAACGATTAGCCTAGATAGCAATTCAGAAGGTTATATCGCCCGCCGCTTACGGGAGATTGTTCGATGAGTCGTTATGTCGTTATTCCTCGTATGCGAGTACAAAATGCAAATATGCAAACCAATGGCGTTTTATTAGGTGGAGTACCTTTGTTTGCAGCCAATATGTTTGCACATCATTTGGCAAGACAATTAGGTACTAAAGAAGAAGGCATTATTTATATTCATCATGACCAACAACGTTTAGGTGGGCAAGCCTATGGGCGCTTTACACCTGCTCAACGCAGAGCTGCAACATATATAAATATGCAAGATTATATTGGTAAAAAATCAGCCAAACGTCCAATATTGTCTTTACAACCAACCGCATCTTGTCATTTAGAGTTTAGCCTTGTTATCAAATTTTCTAGCTCTCGCATTAGTCCAGAAAAACTAACAAATATACTGAAACGTAGCCGTTTTGCTGGCGGACAAATTATCGAGTTTTTAGAAATTACGACACATGCTGAAAATGAATTAGAAACTGCCTTAAAGAAAATCAAAACTGGATTTGCCATTTTAGATCGACAAGATTTGCTTATTGAATATCAGCAACGTAAACAAATTAATCGTGTTCAAGCATTTACCCAACTATTGGCATTAAAAGCAGATGCGCTTAGAACGTTCTTTAATGACCAAAATTTAAGTTGGATATCGGCAACTAATTTGGGTTATGCCCTACTTGAGCCACCCACAGACCAACGAGCTGGTATTCGCCAAGCACAAAATCAGGAAACGACAGCACATGCCTATGCAGAACCGCTTACCGGCATTGTTCAGTATTTTTCTTTAGGTGAGATTCTAAGGAGAAATACTGAGGCTGAGGATGACACTTGGCATAACTTGCAAAAATTATTGTGGACCTACCACTGGCCGCAAGACGACATTTTTCTTTTAAAACAAAATTACATTAATGCATAACTCACTTTTAAACATAAGGAATTTTTCACATGACAATTTTTAAGAAATTACCAGGTAGCCTTTCTTTACAACGTGGTACAGTGGTGAGTGATGGGGCTTTTTTTAATTTATTTGAAGATGGCAAACAAGAACCTTTACATGTGATGTATCACGGTATTCGAGGAACTCAAAACGTAGCAGGTAACAAAGAAAAAGGGGCTGCAACAGGTAATTCACTAGCTCGTGAAGTCACTAATATCCAGCTTACTGAATCTGCAAAATTACAACCTAAAGCGAAACTTTTGGTGAAATGGGATTTCCGTTTTATTGACTTGAGCTATGTACTATTTGCAAGTGCTTCTAAAGCTGGTGCCGATAAAACCGAAGAATATAATTTCCGCCAAGCTTTCTTAAATTTTGTAAATCGCGCCAAAGAAAGCGATGGACTTAAAGAAGTTGTGCGTCGTTATGTACGTAATATCGTGAATGGCCGCTGGTTATGGCGTAACCGTATTGTCGCTGAAAGTATTACCATTCAAGTGACTGCTCAAGACTACCCTGAAACATTTAGCTTTGATGCTCTTTCTTATAACCTTAAGAGTTTTGATCAACCGTCTGAACAAGAACAAAAACTAGCAGACATTTTGTTAAAAGGAATTACTGGCGAATCCACAAGTGCAGCATTGCATATTGAAGCGATTGTTGACTTTGGAATGGGTGGTGTAGAAGTTTTCCCATCTCAGAATTACTTAGAAGATAAACCAAAAGGTTTCTCTCGATCTCTATATCAATTAACACCGAAAAAGCCAGACCACAAAGCAAATGACAACCAATATCTAGGTCAAGCCGCATTACGTGACCAAAAAATCGGAAATGCACTAAGAACAATTGATACTTGGTATCCACTATTTAAAGAAAACGATGAAAAACCAATTGCAGTAGAGCCTAACGGTGCAAACTTAGAAGGTCAGATTTTCTATCGCGTAGGTAAAGACAAAGTTTCTGCATTCGATATTTTAAAAGAAATTGATGAACTAGATGTAAATAGCGATAAAGGCATGTTCCTGATTGCATGTTTAATTCGTGGTGGCGTGTACTCCGAGGGTGAATAATGATGGATGCCAATTACTATCTGGATATCCGTGTTATTGAATCATCTGATGATACGGATTTAAAACTTGGTCATATTCGTAATCAAATTTACACCGTCATTCATGGTGCATTTCGGAAATTGCCTGCGCATTATGCTCTTGCGTTGGAGATATCCGATAAATTGAAAGCGAAGCAGGAACAGTTTGAAAAAAAACATGGTCGTTCAGCTAAACCTAACTTTGATATTTTGCGAATTTTTGCAGAAAAACAGGATGAGTTAGATGAGCTAATCGAGGCAATTAAAGGACACTGGAAAATTCGCGATTATACCGTTTTGGGTGTCGCAATCCCTGTTCCTGCTGCCAAAATTTCTGGTTGGAAAAGTTATCGAAAGTTTCGTATTCCAACTCAGAAAGCCGAACGCACAAAGCTTTCTCATCAAAATGAACCTTTAAGAGATAGACGCTTAAAAACTGCCAAAGGAATGCCCTTCTTTCAGGTGGTCAGCAGTACAGGTCATGGTTTTACAGTCATTATTGATGTGCAGGACAGCGAAAACGCGGGATACGGACTGCCAGATAGCTATGGGCTTGCCCGTAAGGAAAGTCCTTTTGCCCTACCCGTCTTTTAAGGAAATATAATATGAGTCAACTCCGTCAAGAACGCAGCCGCCCACTTATGCTTTCAAAGCGTGCCTGCGTATTTTATCTCGAAAGAGTTCGTGTCGTTTTAAAAGATGATCGAATTGTTTACTTGACGGAGAACTCACAACCTGTGGAATATTTTTATAATATTCCAGAGAAAAACACCGCCTTTTTACTACTTGGCAAAGGCAGCTCATTAACAGATGCGGCTGCCAGACGCTTAGCGGAATCTAATGTCATGGTTGGGTTTTGCGGTTCTGGCGGTTCCCCTTTATTTTCATCATTAGACTTAACATTTTTAGCGCCCCAAAGTGAATACCGCCCTACTGAATATATGCAAATTTGGATGAGAGCATGGTTAGAAGATGACGCACGCTTACTCATGGCAAAAATATTATTACTTGAACGTATTGCCCTCGTATCACAATCATGGAAAAAGAATTTTGTTTTGATTCAATCTGGTATTTATATTGATGAAAATGCTTTAAATACGTTCAAACAAGATATTGATCGCTCCGAAAGTCAACAAGAATTACTTGCAGCCGAAGGACGTTGGGCCAAAACATTATACAAGCAACTTGCTAAAGGCTTTGGAGTTGAGTTTATTCGTGATGAAGGAAAAAACTCTCATGACACTATTGCTGATATAGCCAACAGCTACCTCGATCATGGAAACTATATTGCCTATGGCTATGCAGCAGTTGCTTTAAATGGAATGGGAATTAGCTTTGCCCTCCCTATTTTGCATGGTAAAACACGTCGCGGAGGCCTAGTCTTTGACCTAGCCGATCTGGTTAAAGATGCTTTTGTGATGCCAATCGCTTTTACATGTGCAGCAAAAGGATTAAATCAAAAAGAATTCCGAATGCAGCTTATTGAAACATGCCAAGACCAAGATATTTTAGATTACATGTTTAGTTTCATTACTGACATATGTAGTAAAATCAAATAAAATCATGCATTTAACCCAAGTACATCATAACGAAGTATTTTCACTCATTAAAAACTTATATAATTGATTTTAAGAGTTTTGTTTTAACTTAACTCTAGTTCGTCATCGCATAGATGATTTAGAAAAACCCGAAACGTTGAACATTCGACAGTGTTAAGTTCGTCATCGCATAGATGATTTAGAAAAAAATCACAAATACACAAATCATTTAATTGGCGTTCGTCATCGCATAGATGATTTAGAAAATTGTGTCCATGATGACCTGAGCTGTACGGGTGTTCGTCATCGCATAGATGATTTAGAAATTAAAGGTTCATGGCATAACGCCACATTTCATGTTCGTCATCGCATAGATGATTTAGAAAGACCAGTTGCCACCAGTTGGTACACAGCAGATGTTCGTCATCGCATAGATGATTTAGAAATCAAGAATTAATGGCTCAGCTTAAACGGGAACGTTCGTCATCGCATAGATGATTTAGAAAATTGCGTTATAAGCATCATTGAAGGCTTCAAAGTTCGTCATCGCATAGATGATTTAGAAACTCAAGGTGTTGTGCGATTATTTAAGAAAGACGTTCGTCATCGCATAGATGATTTAGAAAAACCTCAAGCAAATGGTACAAAATATCAATCAGTTCGTCATCGCATAGATGATTTAGAAACTAATTACATCACCACGGTTTTTAAACTTCGGGTTCGTCATCGCATAGATGATTTAGAAAATAATCCAGTGAAGTTTTTCTTTGAGACATACGTTCGTCATCGCATAGATGATTTAGAAAAGCCATTGAATTAGCAACAGAGAAATAAAATTGTTCGTCATCGCATAGATGATTTAGAAATTGAGCACATAGTTCCTCTAGCAACACAGGTAGTTCGTCATCGCATAGATGATTTAGAAAAGTAATAATGCCAGTATCCTCATGGCTTAATGGTTCGTCATCGCATAGATGATTTAGAAAACGACCATTGGGCTTGATAGTCAAAGTCACAGGTTCGTCATCGCATAGATGATTTAGAAACCAGCTTTAAGCAAAGATTTAACAATCACATCGTTCGTCATCGCATAGATGATTTAGAAATTTTAGCTGAGTCATATTTTCCCTGATTTTCAGTTCGTCATCGCATAGATGATTTAGAAATTACAAGGGCGCTCATTTCGCAACATTCCCAAGTTCGTCATCGCATAGATGATTTAGAAAGATCTTGAACATCTTGGCGCTTAAACACATCCGTTCGTCATCGCATAGATGATTTAGAAATAATTCATATAGTTCTCGGTAAAGCTGCTGCGGTTCGTCATCGCATAGATGATTTAGAAATCGAAAAAAACGGGTAATAATGCGGGTAACGAGTTCGTCATCGCATAGATGATTTAGAAAAGTCCAGAAATGTGGAGAGACTTTCCCATAATGTTCGTCATCGCATAGATGATTTAGAAAGAACAGGTCAACGTTTGTCAAAACGTCAAGACGTTCGTCATCGCATAGATGATTTAGAAAAAGTAGCGAGATATCTAAACCCAAACACCCAAGTTCGTCATCGCATAGATGATTTAGAAAATATTGAAATGACGATGGTGGAGTGGGGTTATGTTCGTCATCGCATAGATGATTTAGAAAACTTTCGGTTTTTAAAACAGGTGGGCGGTAACGTTCGTCATCGCATAGATGATTTAGAAAATCCAATGATCAGGAATATCGAATGGATCACAGTTCGTCATCGCATAGATGATTTAGAAATTTAACCAGACAACGCATCATGGCCTTGTTGAGTTCGTCATCGCATAGATGATTTAGAAAGTGTCGGGTCACGGTTTTAATTAAACAAAAAGGTTCGTCATCGCATAGATGATTTAGAAATGCAGGTTTCTCTTGGGAAGGTGAAACCGATCCGTTCGTCATCGCATAGATGATTTAGAAATAATGATTGTCGTGAATTAGAAGATCTAAACCGTTCGTCATCGCATAGATGATTTAGAAATGTTGGCAGCGCAGCTTTATATGCATCTTTACGTTCGTCATCGCATAGATGATTTAGAAATATATTGACCGCTTTGAGCTTGTAAAGATCAAGTTCGTCATCGCATAGATGATTTAGAAATAACGTAGCTGAACCATAAATACCATCAACGGGTTCGTCATCGCATAGATGATTTAGAAATTCAAATATGACTTTAGCTGATAAGGCTAGACGTTCGTCATCGCATAGATGATTTAGAAAATAGTGCACCAGTGACAAAGAGAAGTAATTTGGTTCGTCATCGCATAGATGATTTAGAAAGTGTGAAGGTAGATTTCAGTCATGAGCCAGACGTTCGTCATCGCATAGATGATTTAGAAAATCTAGGTTTGCAACCAAGCTTTCTTTTGGAAGTTCGTCATCGCATAGATGATTTAGAAACATGCAACATAGTGCTGCGGGAGTACTGGAACGTTCGTCATCGCATAGATGATTTAGAAATGCTTTCTGATTACCGAAATCAAGTTCCTCATGTTCGTCATCGCATAGATGATTTAGAAACATCTTATACGACATTTACTGCAACTCTTGTTGTTCGTCATCGCATAGATGATTTAGAAATATACAAAATCCTCAGCAATTTGATGCTGATTGTTCGTCATCGCATAGATGATTTAGAAAAACTTTGGTTTAAGCGCCAGCATAAGCTAAAAGTTCGTCATCGCATAGATGATTTAGAAAACCCAAATGCAAGCCGCTCAGTTGCTTGGCTCGTTCGTCATCGCATAGATGATTTAGAAAAGCAGGCACAAAAATTACAGACGGTAAAGGTCGTTCGTCATCGCATAGATGATTTAGAAAATTAAATGTTTTAACGCCGTTTCTACGCCCAAGTTCGTCATCGCATAGATGATTTAGAAAAGAGTTTCTATTCGAACCTAAGCTGCTACCCAGTTCGTCATCGCATAGATGATTTAGAAACCCAAAAGCCAGCAAATCTGTTATTTACACTTGTTCGTCATCGCATAGATGATTTAGAAAAACAAATCCGCCGACTGATCCAAAGGACCCACGTTCGTCATCGCATAGATGATTTAGAAATACAATGACCGTTTGGAAGCCCTAAAAAATTCGTTCGTCATCGCATAGATGATTTAGAAAAAAATTACAGGCCTTAAGAAAATTGATGTCTTGTTCGTCATCGCATAGATGATTTAGAAAAGAAAGCTAGATCAATTGAGCCGATCCACGCTGTTGCTCATCGCATAGATGATTTAATAATTTGAATCTTAAAAAGAAAAAACCCCGAAACTTTCGTTTCAGGGTTTTTCACGAATTTTGGTGGGATGGCGTCTACTTACCAACATATATAAACAATTGATTTAAAACAATTATAATTAGTTATAATTTAACAACTATACACCAGACTATACATAAATATTCTTATTAAAGTCCTGTTCAATTCCATCAACCCACTGACGAAATAAAATTTAAACCATTAATTTTTAGAATAAATTAAATATAAAACTAATGATATACCATGCGATACAAGACAAAATCTCTTAAAAGGATAAATTTATTGATCTTTTACTATTGCCAAGACAAGTTGCACACCAGCATGAGGATCAATCTTTAGAGCTGTACAGTACCAAATATATTCTACGACATCTAAACGCCGTTCGCCTTGCTCAACTTTTTGTACATATGAATGAGGCTTACCTAGGCGTTCTGATAATTCCCGCATAGTTAATTTTTGTGTAATACGTTGCTCTTTAAGCCAATCACACAAAGCACTCATCTCATTGGTATGGATACTATTTGTCATTGTACCTTTTTATGGTACAAATTAAATTTACCCAAAATAGGTACAAGTATATTAAAATACTATCCTTTATGTTTACTTCTTAGGCTATCTACTAGTTTTTCCAAATGATCAATACAGTTAGATAGGTAATGAACACTTTCATAAACATAGCTATACCTAAACTATTACGGGGGAAAATTATGGCTTTAATATTATGCCCAGAGTGCAAACGAGAAATAAGTAATCAAGCAAAAACTTGTCCTCACTGTGGTTTTCCTATAGAGGAAAGCTTTAAACTTAAATCCTCAAATTGGCCCCCAACTGTTACACCTCCACCTCTGCCAAACCTAGATCATGATAATAAAAACTTTACTACTGGAAGCTCAAAAACTGAAAAGAGCTTTAACTTTTTTAATTTGTTTTGGATTTTTCTTTTAATATTTATTATCTCAGTCTTTTCCTTTAATAGTAGTTTCGAAGATAACACCACTTCTGAATCGTATAGTACTAATAATAATTCAAATGAAAAAACAAAGACTTCTACTTCGAATATCAATGAAGATATTCAAAATAATAAAAAGCGAACAAAGGAAGAGAAGAGTGAAAATGCACAGTTAATTGAAAAAGATGCACTAATTGATGATCAGCTCAATCAAGATCAAGTCAAAGTTGTAATTGCATTTATAAGACTTAACGACTACAAATGTGACAGTGTCAGCTCAATGGCACAAACTAGAGATGAAAAGAAAATTCGAGTAAATTGCAATAATTACAAATACAAATACTATATAAATGATGAAGGGGGTAAATGGAGATTATATTTAGAATAAAATTAATAAAGCTCTTAAAAGTAACTACTGAAGAGAGCTTTAACTTAAAAATATATAAAATTCATATATATAAACAAAGATCAATATCCTCTAATGAACGAATTTATGAAAAAATTACAAATACAATCAAAACTGCACACATTCTGATTGTCAATTTCCTCATTTTGTGTAGAATTATCGGAAATCCAGCATTTTTCAAGGGATACATTCCTGTGCAAAAAGTTCAGAAAATTATTACTTATCCAGACTACGAACCAGCTAATGAACGTTTACAAGCAATTGGTGAAGGTCTATCTATTGAGTTATTAAAATCTGTCGCTACGTCCGCTGTAACTCATGCATCTCAGATAACGAGAAATAATGCAAACAATGCATATGGCGTGTATCTTTATCATAATTTTGTTAAATCATTAAGAGATCAACTTAAAGCTTATGGATGGAGCAAAAGTAGTATTCACAATAGAGAAGCAACTATCGCTCCTGATTTAGGAACCTGTATTGTAATAATGTCAGCAACACAAGGGGTATGTATCGATCAGCCACCGAATCTACCCACTAACAAAAATGCTAAAGGTACAAAATTTATTGAAGACATGGTTAAACAGCACAAAGATTCAATAGTGCTACCATTATTTGAAGAATTACCTAATCAATCCTATTGGACTCTCCTCCACTACCGAGACGAAGAAAAACTGTATCTTGAATTATCTAGACCAAATGCTATGACAGCTGATTGCAAGCACATTGCAAGTTATCATGAACGTATTTTCATTGGTGAAATTCCATTAAGTGGAAAAACACCAAATCTCGATAAACTGCTGGAAGCTAAGAGAAACAACTCATCACAACCTGAAATTAGTGTTGCTAGGAAACGTAAGTAAAATGTTTAATGCTACTCGTCTGGATATTGCCAGAAATACGAGAGGTCTGACTAAACGGCAATTAGCAGATAAATTAAATATTTCTGAGCGCCATTTAAAAAACTATGAAAATGGCACAACTAATCCAGATCCATTAATGATTAAAAAAATGTGCACGGAATTGAATTTTCCCGAGATATTTTTTTATGGTGATGATCTAGATGCTATTCCAACAGCAGCTGTTAGCTTCCGCTCACTATCAAGATTAACTTCTGCTAAAAAAAGAATGGCCTTAGCTCATGCTAGATTAATTCAACTTCTTGCTGAGTGGATTGAGCAAAACTTTGACTTACCTGTTCCAGATATTCCAGATGCTCAGGAAATTATGTCTGGTAGTCCAATGACGCCTGAAAGTTGTGCTGAATATGTAAGAGCTCAATGGGGTTTAGGTAATGAACCTATTGAGCATTTGATTGGTTTGCTTGAAGCAAAGGGTATCTTAGTTTTTACTTTTGCTTTAAATATTCGTGATGTTGATGCTTGTTGTCTATGGAATGGGAAAAGGCCTATTATTTTTTTAAACATTAGTAAAACGGCTGAAAGGTGTCGATTTGATGCTGCACATGAATTAGCACATCTAGTCATGCATAGACATGGTCCAACATTTGCTGATGAATCTTCAAATGAAAATAATATTGAAAAAGAAGCTAATATGTTTGCTTCTTCATTTTTAATGCCTAGAGAAAGTATTTATGCTTTAGCTCCCTCTATGCCAGACATGTCTTCCATTATAAAGTTGAAAAAATACTATAACGTCTCAGCCGCAGCACTTGCCTATAGATTAAATGACCTTAATCTAATGACAGAGTGGAGTTATAGGGAAATAAATAGACAACTTTCTGTTCGAGGTAAACAGAATGAACCTGAACCGTCTGACTATGAGAAATCCTTACTATTAAGCAAAATTTTTAGTTTATTAAAGTCTGAAGGCATGAATCGATATGATTTAGCTAAAGAATTACAAATACTTCCAGATGAAATTGATGACTGGACATTTAATCTAGTCTCAGAAAAACTAGATTCTGATAAAATCGCAAATCGTTTACGTTCAAAACTTCGTATACTATAAAATTACTTAAGCCTCTAACGAGGCTTTTATTTTTTAATTTAATAATATTTATTTAACTTTTGGTTAGTAATTTATGCTAAACAAATTTTATATATGGTAAAATTTAAAAAACATTTTTATACTAAAATACTTTATGAAACAAGTAACTCCATCACAACTGAACCAATTATTATCATACATTCAACCAATACGTTTACGTGATTCAAGCAAAGGACAAGAAACCCTATTAGAAGCCACTGAAAGTGATAAAGGCAGAGTAATTAACTCCCCAGCTTTTAGACGATTACAACAAAAAGCTCAGGTTTTTCCTTTAGAAGCAAATGCTTCTGTACGTAGTAGATTAACCCATTCTATTGAAGTATCACATATTGGTCGTTATATTGCTCAAGAGATCTTCTCAATACTTCAGAAAGAGTATGGTGTTAAAGAATTAGATTTTGAAAAAACAACAGCTTTTGTTAATACTGTAGAAACTGCCTGTTTATTACATGATATTGGTAATCCTCCATTTGGTCATCTAGGTGAAGCAGCAATTCAACAGTGGTTTAAAGACACTGAAATTAAAAATTTTAATAATGCTGATCTTTGTGAATTTGATGGTAACCCTCAAGGTTTTAGATTAATCAGATTATTAAGTGGCAATGAAGCCCATGGCCTAAACTTAACCTGTTCTTTACTACTTTCTACTGTAAAATATCCCTATACAATAGATTCCGAGAAAGATGGTAAAATTGGTCTCTTTAAACTTTGTTATTCAAGTTATGAGAAAGCTTGCGAGCATATTAAGTGGGAAAAAGGTAAAGAGTTTCCATTGATGAAAATAATGGATACTGCCGATTCAATCGCATACTCTATGAGCGATTTAGAAGATGCCATTGAAAAACAAATCGTAACCGAAAAGAAAATTCTTTCAGTTTTTGCTAAATTTTTTGAAAAACTTGCTTCTGAAAAAACACCTATCGATATAAAAAAAATATTTAATATTGAAAAATTCATTATAAGTGAGGATGAGGAAAATGATGAGGAAGATAAGAGTAATATAAACTTCCTTAAGTTTAAGACTTCTATTATTAATGCGGCAGTAAAAGAAGCTGCAAGAAATTTCTGTAATAAAATGGATGGAATATTAAAAGGAGAAGAAAATATAAAATTAATTGAAAAAGAAACGGATATTGCAAAAATTCTTAAGAAAGTATTTTTATTTGCTAAAACAAATATATATTCTCATGAGTCAGCAGAAAAAATTGAACTAGCTGGACGAAATATTATTCATGGGCTCTTAGAACACTTTAAAGTATTAATGGATTTATCTTATGATGAATTTAATTGCCTAATTAAAGGTGAAAACTCTGAAGGCAAAGAACCCAAAGACTTGAACCTTAACTTTGAGCTACGTTTGTTTAGACGCTTGCCGAGAACACATGTTAGAAAATACTTACATTGTGTAGAACATGATAAAATCAATGAAATTCAATATAGAGCACACTTAATTGTTGATTATATTTCTGGCATGACTGATGACTTTGCTTTAGAAATGTATCAACTATTAGAAGGTATAAGGATTCAATGATAAATACTGATCATCCATTTTTCTTCTTAGAAAGTTTTTTAGATAGTGAGTCAATTTACTCACTATCTAAATATATCTATTTACCAGACTCTTTATCAGATGAGAGAATTATTACTCAAGTGTCAGGTTATAGTTTTGACTTAAATTTTGTTAATAATATGATTTACTCTCTTGAATATGACCAAGAACTAGCTTTTCATTCAATTATAAAAACAAAACATGGAAAAACATTTCACATTCCAATGATAGATTTTTCTATCGATAATCTTAATATTGATGTTTATTATAGATTAAAAAATTTCATTGATTATAAAATATTATCCAATATGGTTTTTTATTCTAGTGGCAACTCATTTCATGGTTATTCTTCAAAGTTACTCACTCATAAAGAATGGTTAAATTTTATGGGTTCTCTACTATTAGTAAACCCACCTAAATCATCTCATAATATAATTGATACCAGATGGATAGGACATCGTATCAGAAGTGGATTTTCCGCATTAAGATGGTCAAATAATTCTGGCACCTATAAAGCCGTTCCTAAAAAAACTGATATTAACCTATTTTAACTTATATCCATTAACAACAAGTCTTTTCATCCAATGTCATAGAGTTAGAATCAATACTATACTCTCTGGCATTCATTACCTTTTTTGCCCACCAATGCCTAATTTCAGCAACATCAAAATATACAGAAGCCTGCCTTGTTGTACCTTCTTTTATTCCAATAGGAAAAGTAGGATCATTTTTCATTAATTTCCCCAACTTATCTCTTTTTATCGATAAAATTTCACAAACTTCATTTATTGTTATACGTAGCTTACGATCTAATACACTGCTTAACTGTCCTCCATTGATTTCTACTTGATTCATTTTGTATATTTTCCTCCTTAATTTTTAGTTAATAAATTTTGTGTTAATGTTCTTAAAAAACTATTGTTCATAGTTAGCAACTTCTTTTTTAATACCATGCAAGCTAATTTTATCTACAATCTCTTTAGTACAAGTATTAATTAACTCCTCAATCTTGCTAATCTCATCTACTTCCGAAATTCTAATTTCGCGAGTTATCAAACCATGCACCAAACTTGATAAGTTTGAGTAATACCCAAGGTTTGTATATTTGACTTTACCTACATTACAAGCATCAGGTGATCTTGTAGCTGGTTTTTTACTCCCAATAATTCTTTTCTCTTGTAAAATAAAGTTGTACTCATCAGTTATCACACGATATTTCTCATTTAAATCTAATTCCATTTTTACCTCATTTGTTTATTTTACCCATAAAAATAGCCATAGTTCTTACCTGTCTGGTAGGTAACTATAGCTTCATTCAAAATCGCTCTATAACATGCTTAAATCATGCTTAGAATTAAAGTTTGGATGTCATTTCCAAGACTTTATTTTCAATTAATTAAAAACTCATGTTTTAACTCCTTTTTCCTCTAGTGATATTAAAGCTATTACCCTTTTGAAATCGTTCAGGTAGTAAAAGCTTCTGTTCTGTTTTACACAAATAAGATGCCCTAATTATTGCATCCTCAAATTCGTTTTTTAGATCATGCCAATAATAGTCAATAAACTCAGTCTCAACTTTGACCTTGCTATTACTATCTCGTAACTTTAGAAATCCTAGTGAGACTACTCGATAATTTTTGGTACATACACAATCTTCATATACAACCTCCTCTAAACCAGAGATTCTTGAGATTGCTTTATTAACACAAATTTTTATCTCATTACGTCCATAATCATTATGACCAATATCCACTATTATCATGATATGGATATGATGATATATACGCTCACTATTCCCCTCTTCATGCAAATACTTTTCATATTCACTAACTTTGATGATTTTTGATTCAATACTATAAAATAACTCGATTTTAGGAATTTTCCTTCTCTGATAATATTTAACTTTATCAGTCGGCACCCATTCCTTTTTATGTTCTTTATTTCTTAACTTTACTTCACTAATAAATTTTTCTTTAAATGATTGAATAAATTTATTTGGAAATGCATCAATATCTACAATTTCTGATACAAAATGAAGCATCCTAGGATTTATCATTGTATCTTTAGCCCTTGATAAAACGTTAATCATTGAATCTAAATTATCTTTATTCATCTCTTTATTAAGTATTATGAAGTCTTTATATTCTGTACTTCCTACCATAGCCCTCCTTTGTATTTTTAGTTTCTAGTTAGTATTTAACCAACCCTGTGCTCAACACTAAAAAGGCAATAGCTATCGCATAGATTTATTCTTTAAAAGAATATCTAGGACATGATAGTAATAACGAATATAGCTACAGAAGAAGATGCGGTAAGTTTAGTGCACTTATTGCTGAGTAAATTTCAATTAGATGTATTGCGATTATTAGTGTTGGTTTAAATAATCAATTATGTTTTTTATTAAAAAAACGTCTGCCAAATCAGACAGGCGGATAAATGTATACAAGTTAAAAATATTTGTCAACAGTTTTATGAAGAATATTTCTCTACTGGCTTTAACACATTAACTAATTCACAAGATTTCAAACACTTACCTACATAAGATATAAAGTAATAAAACATACCCCCTAAGTAACTCTAGTAACAATTTAAAATCAATTACTTAGCTACAATCATTACATGTTAATTAATCTTACTTCTCATCTTCAGCTTCCGTGTAACACACTAATTACAATTAAGAATTTATCTATTCATAGGTTAAGCACAACAATAGAGGGGTAAAATAATTTCAATGCTATTTTTTAAAATATCACCACAACTTGTAGCTTAAGCAACTTCTCTTTTCATCTCTGCATCAACCAAACCATCCAAGTAATCAGCCCATCTTTGTAACATTGCTTTTCTTGGCTCAACATAAATCGCTTTGTTATAAACTCCCTCAACACCACCAACTTTATGAGCTAAAGCAGCTTCTACATGATCACGATCAAAACCTTGCTCTCTTAATTCTGTTGAAAAGATATGTCTGAAACCATGAGGTGTTTGTTTACCCTGATAGCCCATACTCTTTAAGGCTTTGTTAAATGTATTATTAGATACAGGTCTGTTTGAATCACTACGACTCTTAAATAGATAGGCACTGTTACCAGAATATGATTTCAATTCATTCAGTAGAATAAGGGCTTGAGTTGGCAATGGTATTGTATGCTCAATCCTTTTTTTCATTCGCTTGGATGGAATAGTCCATAAGGCTTTCTCGAGATTAAACTCATCCCATGTAGCTTCTCTTAACTCTGTTGGTCTACAAGCTACCATACTTAAAAGTTGTAATCCTATCGAGGTTACACGGCTTGGGTATGCTCTAATATCAACAAGCAATTTTGGCAACTCATCAATCTTCACAGAATCCATATTCTGCTGTTTATGCTTCTCTATAAACTTTTCAAGACCTGATAATGGGTTAAATTCAATTCGCCCTGTTACTTCTGCTAGATCATAAATGTCTCTACACAACCCTCTAATACGATTGCCCATTTCTACAATTGGCTTACCTGTTCTAGGGTGTAGCTTTTTTTGTATGTCTCTAATTAGGTCTAACCATTCTTTTTTAGTGATCCTTCTATAATCACGACTGCCCATTAATGGATAAACATGATTATTCAATGCTCCCTCATTTCGAGTTCTTGTACCGTCTGTCCACTTTTTGTTTTTACAATACTCAACCGCCAAACTTTTAAAGCTGAATTGATCACTGTTTAACAATGCTTGTTTTTCTTGGTCACGATGCTCTTTCGGGTCAATACCATCAGCAAGCAATTCCCTAGCTGCTGCTGCTTTTTGTCTAGCTAACTTACCACTCACTTCGGGATAAGCACCTAAGCCCATCCAGTTCCACTTTTGAGTTAATGGCTTCTTGTATCTAAAATCCCATCTTTTATTACCTTTAGGGCTAACAACAAAATAAAGATTATCACCATCATTGATTCTATACTCTGTATCTGCTTCAGGTTCTAGCGATGAAAGAACTGTATCTTTCATTGGCTTTTTAATAGGATCAGTTCTTTTCATATTGATTCTTGTATAGTAAGAACAAGTGAACTCAAACTATACATCACACTATACAATCATACAAACTATAAGTTACCCCATATAATTGCATATACAGGCATAAAAAAAGCCCTAACTACTGATAGTTAAGGCTTTTAGTCTTATATAACGTCATACTGAGTTATATAAATTTAAGTATTTGGTGGAGATGGCGGGAGTTGAACCCGCGTCCGCCAGCATTACGCTCGAGAATACTACATGCTTAGATATCGTCTATTGTTTTAACACCAAGTGACCCGACGAACAGGGTACAAGTTGCGATCCTCTAAGTTTGGTATAAAGCCCCGAGGCTTGACTCTATACGGACTTGTGTGCGTGCGCTACGGTCGGGTTCCTAAACCACAAGTATTCTAGGAAGCGGACAAACTGCCCTTAGGCAGCTAGAGCGTAAGTTTCGTCGTTTGCGACTA
>JAITLL010000011.1 GCA_031277915.1 Acinetobacter sp. | reverse complement strand
TTTATCTTTCAATATGCACGAATTATACTCTAGCTCACCTTATCGTATGTATTGATTATGGCACAATCCTTTCATTCCAAACAGCTTCAAACTCATCAACAGGCTAAAGGCTTTTTGATTAAAGCTTCTATAGTCGTATGTTCAAGTTTTGCTGTGACTTTGACAGGTTGTAGTACACTGCCGAAACATAGTGTTGAACCCGTTCAGTACGCACGAGATATTGATACCTCTCAGACTTCGCTTGCAAAAATTATTACGCCTTTACGTGAGCAGAATCCAGGGTTAACAGGTTATCACGTTTTAAATGACCCATTGGAGGCGCTTGCAGCCCGTTTAAGGCTGATTGATAAAGCTGAAAAGACTTTAGATTTACAGTATTACATTTGGGATAATGACAAAATTGGCGCATTGGCCTTGCATGCCATTATTCGTGCTGCTGATCGTGGCGTGAAAGTTCGGTTATTGATTGATGACAATAATGCTAAACAAATGGAAGGGGTTTTACTTGCTCTTTCTCAGCATAAAAATATTGAAGTTAAATTATTCAACCCTTACCGTTTTCGCCAATATCGTGCGATGGATATGATTTTAGACTTAAAGCGTATCAATCGTCGCATGCACAATAAGAGTTTCATTGCTGACAATCAGGTTGCACTTATTGGCGGGCGTAATATGACAAATCAGTATTATAACGTTAGTGATAGTTATCAATTTTCTGATGTCGATGTCATGTTAGTTGGCGCTGCTGTTGATGACATCGTAAATTCTTTTGATGACTACTGGAATCATGAATATGCATATTCAGTTCAGAGTATCGTCAGTGCTCAACAACACCAGTTACGCTATGAGAGTTTAAAACAACAACTCGATGCTCATTACCAACAAGCAACTGTTCAAAACTTCCTTGACTTAACCTCTAGATCGCATGCCTTTGATAAATGGCTAAACCATAATATCCAATTTGACTGGGTTAAAGCAGAGGTCGTGAAAGACTCGCCCGATAAAATTAGATCAAAAGCAAAAAAAGAAGATCATTTAAATTTCCAATTAATTAATCATTTGGAAAAGCCAGAAAGTAATGTTGATTTGATTTCTGCTTATTTTATTCCTGAAAAGCAAGGTGCTAAAATTTTAAGTACGCTTGCCAAAGAAGGTGTGGAAGTTCGAGTTTTAACAAATTCATTTAAAGCCAATGACGTTGCTGTTGTTCATGCTTTTTATGATAGATATCGAAAAGAACTTTTGAAAAATGGCGTACAACTTTATGAGTTTTTACCGACCCCAGATAAACGTAATTTAAATAAGAATACGGATGAGTTAGCAACTAAAGCAAAAGTAAACATGAAAGGTTTAAGCCGCTCAAGTTTACATACCAAACTCATGGCTTTAGATGAACAGGTTTTTATTGGATCATTCAATTTTGACCCACGTTCAGCCTATTTAAATACTGAAATTGGTGTAATTTTAGATAGTCCATCTTTGGCTAAAACCATTCACCATACAATGGATGAAAACTTAAATAAATATGCCTATAAATTAAAGCTCGACCCAAACAATAATATTTATTGGCAACAAGAAACTTCAAATGGTCCTATAATTTATAAAAAAGAACCAGAAATGAAATGGTGGCAAAAAGCAGGCATGAAGTTTCTTTCATGGCTGCCTCTCGAAGGGTTTATGTAATTAACTTTTTGGCTTAAGTACTTTTTGATGTAATTGAGCCAAACCTTCTACCATTTTCTCTTGGACTTCTTGAGTCAGACTTTTTACATCATGTCCTTCTACCAAGATAGGAGGCAATGTTAATAAATGGGCAGTTACTTTCGGCATTTCTAGCACATGTTGAATATGCTCAGCAAATGACATCTCACCAATAAATGGAGCAACAGTATCTAATTCGCCATAACGGTTTACATAACAGATTAAACATACCTGTACAGGACGCCCTGCTTCAATAGCAGCTCCAAGTAAACGGCCATGTACTTTCTTAACAGAATGACCATCTGTTGTTGTCGCTTCAGGGAAGAATAGAACCGGAATATTTTGTTTTAAAAATTCGGTAATTTGCTCTCGAATTTTAATAGAGTCACCTGACCCACGTTTAATAAATAAAGTACCACCACCTTTCGCCAAGTTACCAAGAATAGGCCAACTTTCTATCTCGGCTTTAGCTAAAAAGAAAACTCGTGCACCTGAACCTAAAACGGCGATATCAAGCCAAGAAATATGGTTACTTACCCATAAGGCAGGTTCTCTAGGAATTGTGCCATGTACTTGAACATCAAGGTTAAAAACTTTACATAAACGGCGGCAAAAATATTGGACGTATCGTGTATTAATAGGATTATTTGGATCTTTATAAAGTCCATGACGATAAACTAAATAAAAACCTTCACTGATTGCCGCAGTCGCTGAAGTAACTTTCTTCCCATACAGACCTATTTTAGAGAATTTCTTTAATGTTGAATTTAATATACTTTGCGTTTGAGCCATAAAATTTCACTAACGATCAATCATTGTTATACCCATCTCAAGTCATTCTATACGTTTCGGAATAAACTTGCATCGCTGTGTGATAGAAGGAAATAAAAATAAATTGCACCATAGTTAATCTAAATGATAAGAGTAAACCCTTTCCCCTTTTGCTTAAGTTTCATCTAGAATAAAGTTTTACCCTTTTCAGGATTTATAGCCACGTGGAATATGTTGATCGGCATCAAGGCGGTGAACGCACAATATTGGTGAGTGTTTCTGTACAACTACTAGATGATCTGGATGCCGAAGAGTTTGCTCTACTTGCACAGTCTGCTGGTGCAGATATTCTTGAACATATTAAAGTGCAGCGTAATAAGCCTAATCCCAAATTTTTTATTGGTTCAGGGAAAGTCGAAGAAATTGCAGAACAAGTTGAAAGCCTAGAAGCAAGTCTAGTTATTTTTGATCATGCTTTATCACCGGCCCAAGAACGTAATTTGGAAAGAATATTAAAATGTCGAGTCATTGACCGTACAGGTTTAATTCTAGATATTTTCGCGCTTCGTGCCCGTACACATGAAGGTAAATTACAAGTCGAACTTGCCCAGCTTAAACATTTATCAACTCGTTTGATCCGCGGTTGGTCTGCTGACTTTGAACAACAAAAAGGTGGTATTGGCTTACGTGGTCCTGGTGAAACACAACTGGAAACAGACCGTCGTCTCATTCGTGTTCGTATTACTCAATTAAAAGATAAATTAGAGAAAGTTCATCAAACCCGTATACAAGGACGAGCAGCAAGGCAAAAAGCTTCGATTCCAACCGTATCCTTAGTAGGTTACACCAATGCCGGCAAATCTACTTTATTTAATATTTTAGCCAAAAGTGATGTTTATGCAGCTGACCAGCTGTTTGCAACACTTGACCCAACCTTACGTCGTTTAGAATGGGATGGAATTGGTACTGTTGTTCTAGCAGATACCGTAGGATTCGTTCGAAACCTGCAACATGATTTGGTCGAGTCGTTTAAAGCAACTCTAGAAGAAACACTTGAAGCCACATTACTATTACATGTAATCGATAGTAGTAGTCATGACATGCTTGATCAAATTGAAGCTGTTGAAGGCGTATTAAAAGAAATTGGCGCAGATGCACCTGTTCTACGTGTTTACAACAAAATTGATCTAAGTGGTGAAGAAGCCAAAATTGTGTATTCACAGCCTCACGTTCCTGACCGTGTATATGTATCAGCACATTCCGGATTAGGTTTAGATTTACTACGCCAAGCAGTACAAGAATGCTTAATGGGGCAAATTCAACAGTTCTCATTAGTTCTTCAACCGGCTTATGGCAAATTGCGTACCCAGCTTTACGCTTTAAATGTTATCGAGTCTGAACACTATGACGATGAAGGACTCTTACATATCGATATACGGATTGCACCTCACAAGCTTGAGCAGTTAATTCGCCAAGCCAAACTACCTATAAGCGAGATATTAGGTGAACGCGCGAGTCAGTTTAAACGACCACTAGAAGAGTTTGAAATCAAGGACTAGATCAGTTAAAACTTGATAAGTAAACTTTTAGAGATAAAAAATATGGATAAGATCAAAAGTATAGACTGGACAGCATGGGTAGGAACTTTTCTACTTATTATCGGTTTTCGTGAAGGTTCCGTCGTCGTCATGCGTGCTTTTGGTCATCCAGAATTGGGGAATTTGGTGGGTTTAATCAGTTTACTCATCATATTGCTCATTTGGCGTAAATTTAAAAAAATCCCGTTAAGATTAGTCGATACCAACAATAAGATCATGAAAGAAAGTGGTTTTGCTTTTTTACCCATTTGTGCAGGCTCATTAATTATGCTGGTGCATATGGGTAAAGAAATACCATTATTCCTTTTCGTATTGGTGGTGAGCACCCTTATACCCTTGTGGGTCTATGCAAAAATGGCTAAACATTGGTTATAAGGAGAATAAAATGTTTATGATTTTATATGGATTTTTGATCACTCTCGTTGGCTATCTTTGTGCAAAACCTTTAAATCGCCGCTTTCCTCAAGTCCCTCTTTTGGTATTTGGCATGTTTATCGTTATTGGTCTACTTTCAATCTTGAAAGTTCCTTATGAGGAATATCGCCTTTATGTAAATGATTTATTTAACCATTTATTAGGATATGTCACAGTCGCTTTAGCTATACCTTTGGCTGCGATGCGTTACGACGACCTCCCTCTTAAATCAGTCGTTGGAATCTTGTGCTTTGCAAGTATTAGTGCAGTTGCTTTACCTATGGGACTCGCTTATTTATTACATATGTCTGAACCCACGATCTTAGCTTTTGCTACACGTGCTGTAACGACGCCTATTGCCTTAAATATCGCAACTTTACTACATGCACCAGAAACATTAGTTACTCTGATTGTGATTTTATCTGGTGTTATTGGTGCAGCATTTTCACCATTTTTGCTTAAACATATTCATGATGAACGAGCATCAGGGTTAGCCTTAGGTTTAGCGGCTCACGCAATTGGCACTGCTCAAGCTTGGCAACGCGGGCCTGTAGCAGGTCGTTATGCTGCTTTTGGTATGGCATTAAACGGTGTCTTTACAGCAATATGGCTACCGACTTTCATGTTATCGTTTGGCATCATTCCTTGAGTAAAAAGTGGCTTAAATAAACATTGAACCAATTAACAATTAGAAATAATATAGTTTTTTCAAATCTAAAAGGATTTTTTGATTATGGGGAAATTTTTTGTTGGGGCTTTGCTCTTATTGGGAATAAACACGGCTACTTTTGCAGCTGATATTACCGGTCTTTGGCAAACAATTGATGATAAAACAGGTACCCCGAAGGCTCATGTAGAAATACGAAAAGAGGCAAATGGTACTTACTCAGGAAAAATTGTAAAAATTACACCACGTCCAGGTTATACACCAAAAGAAATTTGTGATAATTGCCCAGCGCCTTATACCAATAAGCCTATTTTAGGTTTAGATATCGCGACTGGTTTAAAACAAGTTGATAGTACGACCTATACTGGGGGAAAAATTCTCGATCCGAACACAGGTAAACTTTATGGTTTAAAAGCCAAACTTAGTGCAAATGGTAAACGTCTACACATGCGCGGTTACCTTGGAGTATCAGCTTTGGGACGTAATCAAATCTGGATTCGTTTAGAATAAATTTAAAAATAAAAAAAAGCCGCTTATGCGGCTTTTTTTATTACATGACTGGGTTTACTACTGAAAAAGCTTGCTGATCTTCAAGTCGATAAGCAATCAAATTCTTCCCCCATACACAGCCACCATCAATATTTTGGATATGTTCACTAATAGTTCTACCTTCTAGAGCAGCCCAATGTCCAAAAAACATTTGATGTGTTTGTGCAGCTTTACTTGGGAATTCAAACCAAGGTAAATAACCTTCTGGCATTGGTGCATCTAAAGTATCTTTAAAACTAAATTCTAAAGTTCCTTCTGCATTGGTTAAGCGCATACGTGTTAAGTAATTCGTAATACAGCGTAAACGGTCATTACCTGTCAAATCATCTGACCAAAGGTCTGGTTTTGAACCATACATTTCTGCTAAAAACGCATCTAATACAGACAAGTCATCATGTGCCAATACAGCTTCAACTTCTTTTGCTAACGCAGCAGTTTTGTGAGCATCCCAAATACAAGGTATACCTGCATGAGTCAGCACGCTTTGTTCATTTGGAAATAAACATAATGGCTGCTTACGTAACCAGTCGATGAGTTCATCACCATCCACAGCATCAATAACATCCTGCGTGCGATCTTTTTCTTTAATCTCTTTAAGACCACGAGCACAAGCAATGAGGGTTAAATCATGATTACCTAATACTGTTGCGGCTGCACCACGATCAGCTAGCTTTTTAATAAAACGTAAAGCACCTACAGAGTTTTCTCCACGAGCAACTAAATCACCAGCAAACCAAATAAAATCTTGATCAGGGTCAAAGCGTATTTCTTTCAGTAGTGCCTTAAGTGCTTCAAAACAACCTTGCACGTCTCCAATCACATAATTATAACGCTTGGTCATTTATGCCACCATTTGATCTGCCAAAGCTACAAATGCAGCAAGACTTAAAGTTTCTGGACGAGCCATTGGGTCGACGCCTGCTTTCTCGAAACCATCATCTGCCAACATACCTTTAAGGCTGTTTCTTAGGGTTTTACGGCGTTGGGTAAATACGTGTGCAACCAAACGAGCGAGTGCTTTCTCATCTTTCGCGACAATTGGTTTTTGTTCGTAAGGAACCAAACGGAATACCGCACTTGTTACTTTCGGTGGTGGGTTAAATGCACCAGCCGGTACTTCAAATAAAAATGTAGGTTGGCAATAATACTGAATCATTACCGATAAACGCCCATATTCTTTTGTATTTGGTTCAGCAGTAATACGATCCACTACTTCTTTTTGCAACATGAAGTGCATGTCTTTCACTTGGCTACCAAATTCCAAGAGATGAAAAAGTAACGGTGTAGAAATGTTATAAGGCAAATTACCCACTACACGTAATGGGCGACCATCTTTTATAAGTTGGCTAAAGTCATATTTTAATGCATCAGCTTCTACGATCGTTAAACGTTCTGGATGCGGTACACGCTCTGGTAAACCTGCTGCTAAGTCACGATCTAACTCGACTACTGTTAAAGCATCACACTCTCCAATCAAAGGAGAGGTTAAAGCAGCTAAGCCCGGACCAATTTCAACAACATTATCGCCTGGACGCGGATTTACAGAGCGTACAATTTTGGCAATGACTCGTTGATCATGTAAGAAGTTTTGACCAAAACGTTTACGAGCTTTATGCCCTTCATCTTTCGGGTTTAGGGCATTAATTTGATACATAGAACATTTCCAACATGAAAAATTTAACTCGCTGCCAAAGATAAAGCCAAATCGACAGCGACATTTAAACTTGAGCTTTTTGCCAAGCCTGTCCCAGCTAAAGACAAAGCAGTACCATGATCGACTGAAGTTCGAATAAATGGTAAGCCCAATGTGATATTAATTGCTTCACCAAAACCCTGTGATTTTAGCACAGGTAGGCCTTGATCATGGTACATGGCAAGTACGGCGTCAGCATTTTTAAGATGTTCAGGAGTAAATAAAGTATCTGCTGGCAAACTTAGACTTAATTTAACACCTTGAGATCGATAACTCTCGAGCACTGGATTAATGGTATCAATCTCTTCACGACCTAAGTAACCATCTTCACCAGCATGAGGATTTAAACCACATACCAAGACCCGTGGATCTGTAATTTTAAACTTAGTTTTTAAGTCATGAAGTAAGATATCAATAACCTGATGTAATCGTTCTTTGGTAATTGCATCAGAGACATCTCTTAAAGGTAAATGGGTAGTCGCTAAGGCAACCCGCAAGGTCTTAGTTGCAAGCATCATGACAACACGCTCAACACCTGCAAACTCCTGATAATATTCAGTATGGCCACTAAATAAAATACCAGCATCATTAATAACCGATTTTTGCACGGGCGCAGTGGAAACCCCAACACTTTTACCAGACATTGCGTACTCAGCTGAACGACGTAGTTGTTCTAATACATAAGCTGAGTTAGCTGGATTTAATTGACCATCAACCACCGCAGACGCTAATGGCACATGCTCTATATAAAGTTCATTTAGAGATGATGATTCAGCCTGTCCAGTATATTCTATAAATTGAATATCCAGCCCAAGTTTTTGGGCACGTTGTTCCAATAAATTTCGGTCAGCTAAAACAACAATAGGTCGTTCATCAACACGCTTAGCCAAGCTCAAACAAATATCTGGACCAATACCAGCCGGCTCACCGGAAGTGACATATAAAGGCAGCACAATCACTCCAGACACATAACAAAGATTAGTTTTATTTTAACATATCTGACATTCATCAGTTTATGGATTAAATTATCTAGCTTAAAATGGATTTTTCTTGTGGCTTTGAGCAAACTCGTTTAGAATGCTCGCTCCTTTTGTTTGGACAGATTCCATAGTCCAAACCAACTATAATAGGTAGTGGTTTAATGAAAACTCTCAGCGCTAAGCCAGCTGAAGTTCAACATGA